>NZ_JBGXBV010000025.1:0-533 GCF_046078285.1 Aeromonas bivalvium | reverse complement strand
CATCTCGGTGCCGGTCACGGCGCTGATGACAGGATTGGCCCCATCGCCGATGGCGACGGTCAGGGTGGAGGAGACGGTGTCGCCGTCAGAATCGGTCAGGGTGAAGCCCGCCTTGAGCAGGCTGTCCGCACTGCCCTGATCCAGCGGTTGGTTCAATGTGAAGACGTAGTGGCCTTTCTGATCCAGCGTCAGGGTAAACACATTCTGGCCATTGACCGCGCCGCTGATGCTGTTGCCGCTGATGCTGATGACAACAGGCTGGCCGCCGCTGGTGAGCCCCTGCAGGCCCGGCTGGCTGGCATCGAAGCTGATGCCGGCAAGGGGATCGCTCCCTGCGGTGATATTGAGATCCCCGGACAGGGTCTGAGGCGCGCTCCAGTCGCTGTCCTCCACCAGGGTGAGGGAGACGGGGTCGACCTGGGGCAGCACGCCGTCGGTGATCTGGATGTTGAGGGTGCCAAGATTGCTCTTGTCCCCGTCAAAGTCGGTGCCCACTACCTGCAGTCCCAGGTTGACGCTGTTGGTGCTGACCG
>NZ_JBGXBV010000024.1:0-558 GCF_046078285.1 Aeromonas bivalvium | reverse complement strand
CCAGCAGGTCGTCCTCGTGCACGATGGCGTCGCCACCCTCGCCTTGCGGGATGAGGTTGGTGATGGTCACCCCGTCATCGTCGTTCTTGATGGTCAGGGTCAGGGTCGCCGTGCTCACGTCGCCGTCACCGTCGGTCAGGGTGTAGGTGAACACTTCGCTGCCCATCCCGCCCCCGGTCAGCGCCTTGAAGTCGGCATCGTTCGGGTTGAGGGTGTAGCTGTAGGTGCCATTGGCATTGAGCACCAGGCTGCCGTAGGTGCCGGTCAGGTTGGCCGCGGTCACCGCCGCGCCATCCGCCCCCTGCACGTCATTGCTGATGACGTTGCCGTTGAGGACGAGGTTGTTCTCGCTCGCCGTGGCCGGGTTGCTGTCGTTCACCGCCGTCGGCACGTCGTCCACTATCTGCACGCTCAGGGTGTTGTTGGCGGTATCGCCGTCGCTGTCCACCAGGGTCACCGCGAAGTCTTCAAACAGGCTGTTGTTGCCATTGCCATTGGCGTGCGCTTCGTTGTCCAGCAGGCTGTAGCTGTAGCTCACCAGCCCGGTCGCCGCATCGT
>NZ_JBGXBV010000023.1:0-672 GCF_046078285.1 Aeromonas bivalvium | reverse complement strand
AGTAATAGCGTCTCTTACCGACTTCTCACAGCTTATCGCAGGTTAGTACGTCCTTCATCGCCTCTGACTGCCAAGGCATCCACCATGTACGCTTAGTCACTTAACCATACAACCCCAAGAAGTGTCGGTGAAACCGGCATACTTGTTGCTGCACAACTTTCTTCCCGAAGGAAGGTGACCAAAATAAATTTTGGTTTTCGCCAAGAAGTTTCCAAAGCACTTGTAACAAATGTTTGAGAACTACTTTTTAAATCAGCTTTCCAGATTGTTAAAGAGCAAACTTCATAAAGAAGTCAAAGACATACACTGAACATTTGTCCAATTCATGGCTTTTGCTTCTCGCAAAATTCAGTACAAGTATGGTGGAGCTATGCGGGATCGAACCGCAGACCTCCTGCGTGCAAAGCAGGCGCTCTCCCAGCTGAGCTATAGCCCCGTAATCGAAGTGGTGGGTCTGAGTGGACTCGAACCACCGACCTCACCCTTATCAGGGGTGCGCTCTAACCACCTGAGCTACAGACCCACTTCGTGTACTGTCTCTAAACTTGAATCAAGGCAATCTGTGTGAACACTCAACAACACGACATCTTAAGGTAAGGAGGTGATCCAACCCCAGGTTCCCCTAGGGTTACCTTGTTACGACTTCACCCCAGTCATGAATCACACCGTGGT
>NZ_JBGXBV010000022.1:0-748 GCF_046078285.1 Aeromonas bivalvium | reverse complement strand
GAGATGGACAGATTCCCAGGTCGTTTAGCTCAGCTGGGAGAGCACCTCCCTTACAAGGAGGGGGTCACTGGTTCGAGCCCAGTAACGACCACCATGTTTTGCAAGTGTTAGACAAATGATTTAGATGGGTCGTTAGCTCAGTCGGTAGAGCAGTTGACTTTTAATCAATTGGTCGCTGGTTCGAACCCAGCACGACCCACCATCATTTCACCATCCGCGAGATGGACAGATTCCCAGGTCGTTTAGCTCAGCTGGGAGAGCACCTCCCTTACAAGGAGGGGGTCACTGGTTCGAGCCCAGTAACGACCACCATGTTTTGCAAGCGTTAGACAAATGATTTAGATGGGTCGTTAGCTCAGTCGGTAGAGCAGTTGACTTTTAATCAATTGGTCGCTGGTTCGAACCCAGCACGACCCACCATCATTTCACCATCCGCGAGATGGACAGATTCCCAGGTCGTTTAGCTCAGCTGGGAGAGCACCTCCCTTACAAGGAGGGGGTCACTGGTTCGAGCCCAGTAACGACCACCATGTTTTGCAAGCGTTAGACAAATGATTTAGATGGGTCGTTAGCTCAGTCGGTAGAGCAGTTGACTTTTAATCAATTGGTCGCTGGTTCGAACCCAGCACGACCCACCATCATTTCACCATCCACGAGATGGACAGATTCCCAGGTCGTTTAGCTCAGCTGGGAGAGCACCTCCCTTACAAGGAGGGGGTCACTGGTTCGAGCCCAGTAACGACCACCA
>NZ_JBGXBV010000021.1:0-864 GCF_046078285.1 Aeromonas bivalvium | reverse complement strand
AGGGTCACCTTGTAGTCGAACGCGTTGCTGGCGGCGTTGTCGAGCTTGCCGCTGATCTCCACCTGCAGCACCTCGACCCGCACCCCGTTCACGTCCACATAACCCTTGAGGATCTGGTTGCCCGGAATGGCGGGATCCCCGTCCACCAGTTCGTATTTCACCTGCTGACCCAGGGCCATCAGGGGGGGCTGGGAGGCCGGATCGGCGAACGAGACCTGGCTCACCCGGTCCGACCCTGCCTCCAGGGTAAAGTGTCCCGTTTCCGTCAGGCTGTTGCTGCCATCGAGGTGGCTCTCGCTCAAGTCCACCCCGCTGCCCGCCACGAAGCCGGGCGCATTGCCGTCCTTGATGGTGAGCGGCAAGTCGGTCGAGACCCTGTCCCCGTCCTTGTCGGTCAGGGTCACGGTCAGCGGCAGGTCGAGGGACTCGCTGCCCTGGTGATCCAGCTCGGCGCTCAGGGTCACCTTGGCCGTGACGCTCCAGTCGCCGTTGGTTTCCACCAGGCTCAGCTCGGCCCGCAGCACCTCGCGACCATCGGCGCTGGTGCCCACCAGCTCCCCGTTGGCATCCAGGGTGAAGGTCACCGGGCTGCCGTGGCTGCTGTATTTGCCATCCAGGCTGCCTTGAATGGCCGCGAGATCGAATTTGAGGCTATCGGGCGCCAAGGCATCGGCACCGTGGCTCACGGTGAAGCTCATATTGCTCACCAGGGCGCCGTCGCCCTGGTTCGCCTCCGTCATCTCGGTGCCGGTCACGGCGCTGATGACAGGATTGGCCCCATCGCCGATGGCGACGGTCAGGGTGGAGGAGACGGTGTCGCCGTCAGAATCGGTCAGGGTGAAGCCCGCCTTGAGCAGGCTGTCC
>NZ_JBGXBV010000020.1:0-945 GCF_046078285.1 Aeromonas bivalvium | reverse complement strand
TTCCGGGCAACCAGATCCTCAAGGGTTATGTGGACGTGAACGGGGTGCGGGTCGAGGTGCTGCAGGTGGAGATCAGCGGCAAGCTCGACAACGCCGCCAGCAACGCGTTCGACTACAAGGTGACCCTCTATCAGGGGGTGCACCAGAGCGGCGGTGACGGCAAGACGAGTCTGCCCCTCAAGCTCGATATCATCGACAGCGACAAGGGGGGTGGCAGCAACGACAGCACCACGGGCACCCTGGACATCACCATCAGCGAGGGCGTCAGGCCGATCGTCAACGGGGTGACCATCGACAGCGTGACCCTGAGCGAGGGGCGCTTCGATGGCGCCGCCAGTGGCGCGACCGCCGACGATCAGCTCATCACGGGCAAGGTGACGGTGCAGGCTTACTCGGACCCCATCGTCGATGTGCGCCTGGTCCTCTCCGGTCAGGTCATGGACATCAATGGCAATCCCGTCACCCATAACGGCGAGCCCCTCATCTGGCAGGAGGTGCCTGGCAGCAATGGTCACGGCTTCCAGGCGGTCACCGCCAGCGGCACCCTGGTGCTGAGCGTGACCCTGCCCAATGTGCCCGGTAGCATCGCGGCGCACTCCAAGGTGGATTTCGATTATCAGGTGGTGACCCGCACCAACCTGGATCACGGTGCGAACGACAGGCTGGATATCAGTGTCGGCATGCAGGTGACCGACAGCGATGGCACCGTCAGCAAAGGCGACACCGTCATTCATGTGACCGATGCCGCCGATCCTAACCTCGGCATCGACAGTGGCATCAGCCTGCAGGAAGGGGCCTCTGGCCAGACCCTGGATGGTCAGTTGCCGGTCAATGTGGGCAGCGATCGCCTGGTGTCGCTCAACTTCGAGGCAAGCCAGCCCGCCCTGGATAATCTCACCAGCGGCGGCAAGCCGACCAGCTATCAGGTCAACGGCAATGTCATCA
>NZ_JBGXBV010000019.1:0-1032 GCF_046078285.1 Aeromonas bivalvium | reverse complement strand
GGACCATTCCACTAACTTCCAAGAAACTTAAGGGCTAATCCCCGTTCGCTCGCCGCTACTGAGGGAATCTCGGTTGATTTCTTTTCCTCGGGGTACTTAGATGTTTCAGTTCTCCCGGTTCGCCTCGCTGCACTATGTATTCATGCAACGATACCTAGCTTATGCTAAGTGGGTTTCCCCATTCGGAAATCTGTGAGTAATAGCGTCTCTTACCGACTTCTCACAGCTTATCGCAGGTTAGTACGTCCTTCATCGCCTCTGACTGCCAAGGCATCCACCATGTACGCTTAGTCACTTAACCATACAACCCCAAGAAGTGTCGTCGAAACGGCACGGCTTGTTGCTGCACAACTTTCTTCCCGAAGGAAGGTGACCAAATAAAATTTGGTTTTCGCCAAGAAGTTTCCAAAGCACTTGTAACAAATGTTTGAGAACTACTTTTTAAATCAGCTTTCCAGATTGTTAAAGAGCATGTTTGCAACGGTCATCGACCGAAGAAAACAGAGTTAAGAATTTCGTTCTTAACTCTGCATTCTTGTTAGCAAGAAGAGAAGTGGCGTCCCCTAGGGGATTCGAACCCCTGTTACCGCCGTGAAAGGGCGGTGTCCTAGGCCTCTAGACGAAGGGGACAAAATCGCTGCTCATCACGCAAGCGTGATGGCGATTTTGTAAAGGCGACGCCGAGCCTGCGAGGCTAGCGGCCTTTAGCGCTGTTCGTTGTTATCGCTAACTTTGAATCGGGTAGCGGCTTGCGCTGCTATTCACATCCCAACCCAACGAACGGGCTTCTCTCATCTGGCCTTTCGGCCAAACAAGCACTGACACGTCATCACTGGCGCATCAGGTCTTTGCTCTAACTACTTTGAATCAAGGCAATCTGTGTGAACACTCAACAACACGACATCTTAAGGTAAGGAGGTGATCCAACCCCAGGTTCCCCTAGGGTTACCTTGTTACGACTTCACCCCAGTCATGAATCACACCGTGGTAAACGCCCTCCCGAAGGTTAAGCTATCTACTTCTGGTGCAACC
>NZ_JBGXBV010000018.1:0-1060 GCF_046078285.1 Aeromonas bivalvium | reverse complement strand
GGTGCCAACCGCACCGTGACCCTGGTGATCAGCGATGCCAACGGCGACAAGGTGACCGTCACCGCCGTCACCGATGCCGATGGCAACTACCGCACCACCGCAGACCTGAGCGGGTTGGCCGATGGCAACCTGACCGTCGAGGCCAGCGTCACAGATGCAGCGGGCAACCGCGCTGATGCCAGTGATGACATCAGTTTGCTCGACACCACGGCGCCGGATGCCCGTATCACCCTGGATGTCGATATCACGGCGGATGACATCATCAATGCAGCCGAAGCCAGCCAGCAGATCCCGATCACCGGTCGCGTAGGCGGGGACGGGCAGGTGGGCGACACCGTCACCCTGACGGTGAACGGCAAGACGTTTACCGGTCAGGTGCTTGCCGACAAGACCTTCAGCATCACAGTGCCTGGCGCGGATCTGGTGGCGGATGGTGACAAGGTGATTGATGTCAGCGTGACCACCACGGATGCGGCCGGCAACAGCTCCACAGCGACTGGCAGTGAAGGCTACCGCGTGGATACCCAGGGCCCGAGCGTGGTGGTCGATATCGTCGCCACCGATCTCAAGGCGGACGAGCGCAGCGTCGTCACCTTCACCTTCAGCGAGCCGGTACAAGACTTCGAGCTGGACGACCTGACCGTGGTGGGCGGCACCGTGACCGGGCTGACCACGTCCGACGACGGCAAGACCTGGAGCGCCACCTTCACCCCGACCCCGGACTTTGAGGGCACCGCCTCGGTCACCGTCAAGGACAACAGCTACACCGATGTGGCGGGCAACCAGGGCAGCGGCGAGCGCGACAGCGCGGCGGTGGATACCCAGGGCCCGAGCGTGCTGGTCGATATCGTCGCCACCGATCTCAAGGCGAACGAGAGCAGCGTCGTCACCTTCACCTTCAGCGAGCCGGTGCAAGACTTCGAGCTGGCTGACCTGACCGTGGTGGGCGGCACCGTGACCGGGCTGACCACGTCCGACGACGGCAAGACCTGGAGCGCCACCTTCACCCCGACCCCGGACTTTGAAGGGACCGCCTCGGTCACCGTCAAGGACAACAGCT
>NZ_JBGXBV010000016.1:0-2667 GCF_046078285.1 Aeromonas bivalvium | reverse complement strand
GCGCTTACACACCCCACCTATCAACGTTGTGGTCTCCAACGGCCCTTTAGGACCCTCAAGGGGTCAGGGATGACTCATCTCAGGGCTCGCTTCCCGCTTAGATGCTTTCAGCGGTTATCGATTCCGAACTTAGCTACCGGGCAGTGCCACTGGCGTGACAACCCGAACACCAGAGGTTCGTTCACTCCGGTCCTCTCGTACTAGGAGCAACTCCCTTCAATCATCCAACGCCCACGGCAGATAGGGACCGAACTGTCTCACGACGTTCTGAACCCAGCTCGCGTACCACTTTAAATGGCGAACAGCCATACCCTTGGGACCGACTTCAGCCCCAGGATGTGATGAGCCGACATCGAGGTGCCAAACACCGCCGTCGATATGAACTCTTGGGCGGTATCAGCCTGTTATCCCCGGAGTACCTTTTATCCGTTGAGCGATGGCCCTTCCATTCAGAACCACCGGATCACTATGACCTACTTTCGTACCTGCTCGACCTGTCCGTCTCGCAGTTAAGCTGGCTTATGCCATTGCACTAACCTCCTGATGTCCGACCAGGATTAGCCAACCTTCGTGCTCCTCCGTTACTCTTTGGGAGGAGACCGCCCCAGTCAAACTACCCACCAGGCACTGTCCGCGAGCCCGATTCAGGGCCCTGCGTTAGAACATCAAACATACAAGGGTGGTATTTCAAGGACGGCTCCACGACAACTGGCGTCATCGCTTCAAAGCCTCCCACCTATCCTACACATGTAGGTTCAATGTTCAGTGCCAAGCTGTAGTAAAGGTTCACGGGGTCTTTCCGTCTAGCCGCGGGTACACCGCATCTTCACGGCGAATTCGATTTCACTGAGTCTCGGGTGGAGACAGCATGGCCATGGTTACACCATTCGTGCAGGTCGGAACTTACCCGACAAGGAATTTCGCTACCTTAGGACCGTTATAGTTACGGCCGCCGTTTACCGGGGCTTCGATCAAGAGCTTCGCTTGCGCTAACCCCATCAATTAACCTTCCGGCACCGGGCAGGTGTCACACCCTATACGTCCACTTTCGTGTTTGCAGAGTGCTGTGTTTTTGATAAACAGTCCCAGCCATCTGGTCACTGCGACTCCCAACTGCTCCATCCGCAAGGGACTTCACTGTCAAGAGCGAACCTTCTCCCGAAGTTACGGTTCTATTTTGCCTAGTTCCTTCACCCGAGTTCTCTCAAGCGCCTTGGTATTCTCTACCCGACCACCTGTGTCGGTTTGGGGTACGATGACTTGTAATCTGAAGCTTAGAGGCTTTTCCTGGAAGCAGGGCATCAATGGCTTCCCAACCGTAGTTGGTTCGTCTCGTGTCTCAGTGTTGTGTTTCCGGATTTGCCTAGAAACACCACCTACGCACTTTCACCAGGACAACCGTCGCCTGGCCCACCTAGCCTTCTCCGTCCCCCCATCGCAATTACAAGTCGTGCAGGAATATTAACCTGCTTCCCATCGATTACGCCTTTCGGCCTCACCTTAGGGGTCGACTCACCCTGCCCCGATTAACGTTGGACAGGAACCCTTGGTCTTCCGGCGAGGAGGCTTTTCACCCCCTTTATCGTTACTTACGTCAGCATTCGCACTTCTGATATCTCCAGCATACCTCTCGATACACCTTCGCAGACTTACAGAACGCTCCCCTACCACTCATACATAAGTATGAATCCGCGGCTTCGGTGCCTGGTTTGAGCCCCGTTACATCTTCCGCGCAGGCCGACTCGACTAGTGAGCTATTACGCTTTCTTTAAATGATGGCTGCTTCTAAGCCAACATCCTAGCTGTCTGAGCCTTCCCACATCGTTTCCCACTTAACCAGAACTTTGGGACCTTAGCCGGCGGTCTGGGTTGTTTCCCTCTTCACGACGGACGTTAGCACCCGCCGTGTGTCTCCCGGATATTACTTACTGGTATTCGGAGTTTGCATGGAGTTGGTAAGTCGGGATGACCCCCTAGTCCAAACAGTGCTCTACCCCCAGTAGTATTCGTCCGAGGCGCTACCTAAATAGCTTTCGGGGAGAACCAGCTATCTCCGAGTTTGATTGGCCTTTCACCCCCAGCCACAGGTCATCCCCTAACTTTGCAACGTTAGTGGGTTCGGTCCTCCAGTTGATGTTACTCAACCTTCAACCTGCCCATGGCTAGATCACCCGGTTTCGGGTCTACACCTTGCAACTAGACGCCCAGTTAAGACTCGGTTTCCCTACGGCTCCCCTATACGGTTAACCTCGCTACAAAATGTAAGTCGCTGACCCATTATACAAAAGGTACGCAGTCACCCCGAAGGGCTCCCACTGCTTGTACGTACACGGTTTCAGGTTCTATTTCACTCCCCTCACAGGGGTTCTTTTCGCCTTTCCCTCACGGTACTGGTTCACTATCGGTCAGTCAGGAGTATTTAGCCTTGGAGGATGGTCCCCCCATATTCAGACAGGATGTCACGTGTCCCGCCCTACTCGATTTCACTTCAAGGTCGTTTTCATGTACGGGGCTATCACCCTGTATCGCTGGCCTTTCCAGGACCATTCCACTAACTTCCAAGAAACTTAAGGGCTAATCCCCGTTCGCTCGCCGCTACTGAGGGAATCTCGGTTGATTTCTTTTCCTCGGGGTACTTAGATGTTTCAGTTCTCCCGGTTCGCCTCG
>NZ_JBGXBV010000015.1:0-31782 GCF_046078285.1 Aeromonas bivalvium | reverse complement strand
AAGTGAAACGCGGTAGCGCCGATGGTAGTGTGGCATTCGCCATGCGAGAGTAGGACACTGCCAGGCTTCAATTAAGCAATCACAGCGATGTGGTTGGTCGCGATACGACGTCAGGTCGTGTTGGACAGAAGATTTAGATAGCGCACACAGTGCGGTCTTTACCGGTTAGTGTGCTGATATGGCTCAGTTGGTAGAGCGCATCCTTGGTAAGGATGAGGTCCCCAGTTCGACTCTGGGTATCAGCACCATGAAAACAAAAGCCTCCCTGAAAAGGGAGGCTTTTTTGCGTTGGTCATTTTGATGATCGAGCGATCAATTCAGCGAGATCGCCCTGGCATCCAAATAGAATCTGGCTTCGCCGGAGGGGGCCCTGGTGACCATGGCCGTCAACCTGTCTTCCTGTCGATATTCCCAACGGTGTTCTATGGTGTCGAGGGGCGGTTTGCGGATCCCCAGGCCTTGCAGGTATTCATTGAACAGGCCGATACTGCCAATTTCTATCATCTTCTCGTCCATCTTTCCCTTCAGCTCCTTGATGGTGTCTGTGTTATCCATGTTAACAGTTCTCGAATGAAGCACACTCAAAGGCTTCTCTCATCCCTTGATCCAAGTTAACTTGTTGTCAAATAACCTGGGTTGCATTCAAGCGTGGGAGAGTCGCAATGCTGATCACCAATGTGAGACTGGCAGGACAGGAGGGGAGGTGGCAGATCCACTGCCAGGATGGGCTCATCACCAGCATAGCCCCGGCGGGGGGCGTCGGGCTGGATGGGCCTCAACTCGATGGTGAAGGGGGCTTGGCCATGGCCCCCTTCATCGAACCTCACATCCATCTCGATACTACCCAGACCGCGGGTGAGCCGAGCTGGAACCTGTCTGGTACCCTGTTTGAAGGTATAGAGCGGTGGGCGGAGCGCAAGGCGCTGCTGACCCATGAGGATGTCAAATCCCGTGCCAGGCAGACCCTCAAGTGGCAGATCGCCAACGGCATCCAGTTCGTGCGCAGCCATGTGGATGTCTCAGACCCTGGGCTGGTCGCTCTCAGAGCCATGCTGGAGCTGCGCGAAGAGATGAGCCCCTGGGTCGAGCTGCAACTCGTGGCTTTTCCTCAGGAGGGGATCCTCTCCTACCCCAATGGCAAGGGACTGATGGAAGAGGCGATGGCCCTCGGGGCCGACGTCGTGGGGGCCATCCCGCACTTCGAGTTCACCCGGGAGTACGGCATAGAGAGTCTGCATTATGCGTTCGAGCTGGCCGAGCGCTATGGTGCCCTGATCGACGTGCATTGTGACGAGATCGACGACGAACAGTCCCGTTTCATCGAGACCCTGGCGACCCTGGCCCTGGAACGGGGCTGGGGAGACAGGGTGACCGCCAGCCACACCACCGCCATGCACTCCTACAACGGGGCCTATGCCTCTCGCCTGTTCCGCCTGCTGAGGATGGCGGACATCAACTTCGTCGCCAATCCCCTGGTGAACATCCACCTGCAGGGGCGGTTTGATACCTATCCCAAGCGTCGCGGCATCACCCGGGTCAAGGAGATGCTGGAGGCGAACATCAACGTCTGCTTCGGCCACGACGACGTGTTCGATCCCTGGTATCCCATGGGGACAGGCAACATGTTGCAGGTGCTGCATATGGGGCTGCATGTCTGCCAGCTGATGGGTTACCCGCAGATCGATGACAGCCTGAAACTGATCAGCAGCCACAGTGCCCGCACCCTGAATGTACAGGATCGCTATGGGCTGGAGGCGGGCAAGCCAGCCAACCTGATCATACTGCCGGCCGAGAGTGGCTTCGATGCGGTGCGTCGTCAGGTGCCGGTGCGCTACTCGATCCGCCATGGCAAGGTGGTCGCCCAGACTCACCCCGCCCAAACAGAGATTGTGCTGGAGCGACCCGAGCCGATCGATTTTCAGCGATGAACCCGTCCCGACTTCCCCTGTGATGGGCGGGGGAACTTCTGCATAATGTCGGCTGATACTCTTGGAGACTTGCCATGCAGACTTGGCTATATGTGGCCGCAGGAGGCGCCCTCGGGGCCTGCCTGCGCTTTGGAATAGGCGAACTGATGGCCCTGCTGCTGGGTCGCCACTTTCCCTACGGCACCCTCACCGTCAACCTTGTCGGCTCCTTCATCATGGGAGTTGCCTTCGCCCTCATCAGCAATGGTCATGTGATGGAGCACCCCATGAAGCCACTGCTGATGGTGGGTCTGCTGGGGGCCCTGACCACGTTTTCCTCCTTCGCCCTGGATACCGTGGTGCTGGCCCAGCATGGTGCCTGGTTCAAGGCGGTGCTCAACATGGGCCTGAATCTGTTCCTCTGCCTGCTGATGGTGGTGCTGGGGATGCAGTTGGTTGCCAGCCGGGTTTAAGGTGTCCGGACGCTGGCGGCTCTGGTAAACTGGCGGCCATTGTTTGTTCTATGGGTGTTTGAGGGATGTCGGAACCGACTACAACTACGCATTTTGGCTTTAAAACCGTTGCCGCCGACGAGAAGGAAACCCTGGTGGCCGGCGTCTTCCATTCGGTCGCAGCCAAGTACGATCTGATGAACGATCTGATGTCGTTCGGCATTCACCGCCTGTGGAAACGCTTCACCATCGATTGTTCCGGCGTGCGCCGCGGCCAGAAGGTGCTGGATCTGGCTGGCGGTACCGGTGATCTCACCGCCAAGTTCTCCCGCATCGTCGGCGAGACGGGTCAGGTGGTGCTGGCCGACATCAACGACTCCATGCTCAAGGTGGGCCGCGACAAGCTGCGCAACCTGGGGGTGGCCAACAATGTCTCCTTCGTGCAAGCCAATGCCGAGGCCCTGCCCTTCCCGGACAATCACTTCGACGTCATCACCATCGGCTTTGGCCTGCGCAATGTCACCGACAAGCAGAAGGCCTTGGCCTCCATGTTCCGGGTGCTCAAGCCGGGTGGTCGCCTGCTGGTGCTGGAATTCTCCAAGCCCCAGAGTGAGGTGATCGCCAAGCTCTACGATCTCTACTCCTTCAAACTGTTGCCGAAGATGGGTGAAGTGGTCGCCAGCGACAGCGAAAGCTACAAGTATCTGGCGGAGTCCATCCGCATGCACCCGGATCAGGAAACCCTCAAGGGCATGATGCTGGAGGCGGGCTTCGATCAGGTGGATTACTACAACCTCACCCAGGGTGTGGTCGCCCTGCACCGCGGTTACAAGTTCTAAGGGCCGATTATGCCGATGGATGCCATGGTCACGGCGGTGATCGAAACCAGTTTCAATCAGCTGCTGCGCCTCGACGAGCACAGCCATGAGCGGCTTTTCAAGCTCAGGGGCAAGGTGCTCAAGCTGGAACTGCGAGAGCTCAAGCCGCTCTGGTTCCTGTTCTCGGAGCATCGCCTCGATGTGCTGGCCCAGTATGAAGGGGAGGCCGATGCCGTGCTCAGCCTCTCCCTCACCGCCCTCGGCCTGCTCAAGGATCCTTCCGCCCTGACCCGCTACATCCGCGAGGAGAAGCTGGATCTGCACGGCGATCCCCAGCTGGTGCAGGCGTTCAGTGCCCTGCTGGGGGAGCTCGACATCGATTGGGAAGATCAGCTATCCCGTTACACCGGGGACGTGCTGGCCCACAGCCTGTTTCGCGGTGCCCACAAGGCGCGGGAGGCGATCGGCCGCGAACTGTGCCGCAGCCAGCGCCAGCTGGCCGAATTCCTGACGGAAGAGGTGCGTCTCGCCCCAGGCCCGCTGGAAGTGGCCAGCTTCTGTGACGATGTGGATGCCCTGAGCCGGTGCCTCAAGGCCACCGAGCTGCGCCTCGCCCGACTCGAACAACGGATCCCCTGATGACCCCCAAGGAGTTCAAGCGCCTCTACCGCATCGTCGCCATCCTGCTCGAGCAGGGCATAGACGAGCTGGTACCGGCCAAATTTCAACCCTGGCCCGGCCGCCTGGCCCGCCGCAGCCTGTTCTGGCTCAAGGATCGCGCGCCCCAGCGCAGCCGCGGCATGCGCATCCGCCTCGCGTTCGAGGCGCTCGGCCCCATCTTCATCAAGTTCGGGCAGATGCTGTCGACCCGGCGGGATCTGCTGCCGCCGGACATCGCCGAGGAGCTGGCCCTGTTGCAAGACAGGGTGCCCCCCTTCTGTGGTCAGGCGGCCCGTCGCCAAATAGAGCAGAGCCTGGGATGCCCCATCGAGACCCTGTTCGACGACTTCGACGAGACGCCGCTGGCGTCCGCCTCCATCGCCCAGGTGCACACGGCTCGCCTCAGGGAGAATGACCGCGAGATCGTCATCAAGGTGATCCGCCCGGACATAGAGCAGACCATAGAGGCGGATCTGCGGCTGATGACGGCCCTGGCCCGTCTGGTGGCGCGCTTCATCCCCTCCAGCGCCCGGCTGCGCCCGGTCGAGGTGGTCGAAGAGTATCGCAAGACCATACTCGACGAGCTGAACCTGATGCGCGAGGCCGCCAACGCCATCCAGTTGCGCCGCAACTTCACCGGTTCCAACGCCCTCTACGTGCCCGAGATCTACTCGGAGCATTGCCGCGAGCAGGTGCTGGTGATGGAGCGCATCTACGGCATTCCCGTCTCCGACATCGAGGCTCTGGAAGCCAACGGCACCAACATGAAGCTGCTGGCCGAGCGGGGTGTCGAGGTCTTCTTCACCCAGGTGTTTCGCGACAGCTTCTTCCATGCCGACATGCACCCGGGCAACATCTTCGTGGCCCGCGAGCACCCGGAGGACCCGCTCTGGATCGGCATCGACTGCGGCATCGTCGGCACCCTGAACCGGGAAGACAAACGCTACCTGGCCGAGAACTTCCTCGCCTTCTTCAATCGCGACTACCGCAAGGTGGCCGAGTTGCACGTGGAGTCGGGCTGGGTGCCTGCCGACACCCGGGTGGACGAGTTCGAGTTCGCCATCCGCACCGTGCTGGAACCCATCTTCGAGAAGCCCCTGTCCGAGATCTCGTTCGGCCATGTGCTGCTCAACCTGTTCAACACGGCGCGCCGCTTCGACATGCAGGTGCAACCCCAGCTGGTGCTGCTGCAAAAGACCCTGCTCTATGTCGAGGGGCTGGGGCGTCAGCTCTATCCCCAGCTCGATCTGTGGCAGACCGCCAAGCCCTTCCTCGAGCACTGGATGGGCGAGCAGGTCGGCCCCAAGGCGGTATGGAATGCCATTCGCGACAAGGCCCCCTTCTGGGCCGAGAAGCTGCCCGAACTGCCGGAGCTGGTCTACGAGACCCTGCGTCAGGCCCGCAGCCAGCAGCGTCAATTCGATCATCTGTTTGTCCAATTCAGCCGTCATAATCGGCATCAGGGACAGGCTCGCTACCTCTTAGGGGTTGGAGCCAGCCTGCTGTTGGTGGGTGTATTCTTGCTGACCCAAAAACAATACATTGCGTGGGGACAAATCAGCCTCGCCGGTACAGGGTTATGCTGGCTGCTCGGTTGGCTCAAGGCCCGCTCACACTAATCACAATCCGCGCCCGCTGGCGCAATCTCGGAGAACGAATCATGGGTGGAATCAGTATTTGGCAATTGTTGATCATCGCGGCCATCGTGGTGTTGCTGTTCGGTACCAAGAAACTGCGCGGCATCGGCGGCGATCTGGGTGCTGCGGTCAAGGGCTTCAAGAAGGCCATGTCCGACGAGCCCCAGGACAAGCCGGCCAGCAAGGATGCGGACTTCGATCCCAAGCAGCTCAGCGAATCGACCAAGCAGGACGAGAGCGCCAAGCAGAAAGACAAAGATCAGGCCTAAGCCATGTTCGATATCGGTTTTTGGGAACTGGTGCTGGTCGGCATCGTCGGCCTGCTGGTGCTGGGCCCGGAGCGGTTGCCCGTGGCCATCCGCACCGTCAGCGGCTGGATCCGGGCGGTGCGCAGCACGGCCAATGCGGTCAAGTCCGAGCTGGCCCAGGAGCTCAAGTTGCAGGAGCTGCACAACGATCTCAAGAAGGCCGAGCAACTGCAGATGCAGAACCTGAGCCCGGAGTTGCAGGAGTCCATCGAGAAGCTGAAGGCGGCGGCTGACTCCGTCACCCATCCCTACGCCAGGCCCTCGTCCCCGGACGCACCGATCCATGAGCCTGACGCGGCGCCCGAGCCGGAAAACCGTATCCTGCCGGAGGGGGTGGCCAGATCGCAGCCCGTCGAACGGGCCGAGCCCGCTGCGACGGCCTCGCCGGATCGCAAAGGGGAGGTGAAGTCATGAGCCAGACCGAACAGCCGTTGATCGCCCACCTGGTGGAGCTGAGGACCCGGTTGCTCCATGCCCTCGGCGCCATCTTGCTGGTGTTTGTCTGCCTGGTCTATTTCTCGAACGATATCTACAAGTTCGTGTCGGCGCCCCTGATCAGCCAGCTGCCCGCGGGCACCAGCATGATAGCGACCGATGTGGCGACCCCCTTCCTGACGCCGATCAAGCTGACCATAGTGGTCGCCTTCTTCATCGCCATTCCCTATCTGCTCTACCAGGCCTGGGCCTTCATCGCCCCGGGGCTGTACAAGCACGAGCGGCGGCTCATCATGCCGCTGGTCTGCTCCAGCGCCCTGCTGTTCTATGCCGGCATGGCGTTCGCCTACTATGTGGTGTTCCCGCTGGTGTTCGGCTTCTTCACCAGAACGGCGCCGGTGGGGGTGACCATCGCCACCGACATCGCCAACTATCTGGACTTCGTGCTTACCCTCTTCTTCGCGTTCGGGGTGGCCTTCGAGATCCCGGTGGCGACCATACTGCTGTGCTGGACCGGCGTCACGACCCCGGACAGCCTCAAGGCCAAGCGCCCCTACGTGGTGGTGACCGTCTTCGTCATCGGCATGCTGCTGACCCCGCCGGATGTCTTCTCCCAGACCCTGCTCGCCATTCCCATGTGGATGCTGTTCGAGGTCGGCGTCTTCTTCGCGCGTTTCTATACCCGCAAGGAGCCGCTGGCGGAGGAAGAGAGTGAGGAGGGCTGAGGCCCTCTTTTTTTGCCTCGTCATCCGCGCAGGGTGGGCGAGGGAGCCCGCTTGTGCAGGCCGACCCTTTTCATGACCCGGCACGGGGAGTATGGTAGTGGCCCTTGCTGGCTTTCATCTGCACCTTTAGCGATCCCATGATAGACATAGGTCTCAACCTCACCAGCCCCCAATTTGCCGGGGAACAAGCCGAACTGGTGGCGCGTGCCCGCGCAGCCGGTCTCGATGCCCTGATCCTGACAGGTACCGACCTGGCCGGCAGCCGCGACAGTGCCGCCCTGGCTGCCCGCTGGCCCAGCTACTGCTTCTCCACCGCCGGTGTGCATCCCCATGACGCCAAGTCGGTGGACGAACAGAGCCTGGTCGCCCTGCGCGAGCTGGCGGCCCTGCCCCAAGTGGTGGCCATCGGCGAATGTGGTCTGGACTACAATCGCGATTTTTCGCCCCGCCCGGTACAGGATGCCGTGTTCGACGCCCAGCTGGCCCTGGCGGCCGAGCTGGGGATGCCCGTCTTCCTCCATTGCCGCGACGCCCACGTCCGCTTCATCGAGATCCTGCGCCCCTGGCTCCCCAAGCTGCCGGGGGCCGTGCTGCACTGTTTCACCGGATCCGATGATGAGCTGGACGAGTGCCTGGCCCTGGGGCTGCACATAGGCGTGACCGGCTGGATCTGTGACGAGCGACGGGGCCAGCCGCTGCGCGAGCAGGTGGCGCGCATCCCGGCCGGTCGATTGATGATAGAGACGGATGCCCCCTATCTGGTGCCCCGGGATCTCAAGCCACGCCCCAAACGCAATGAACCCGCCTTCTTGCCGCACATCGCCCAGGTGGTGGCGGCCTGCCGCGCGGAAACGCCCGAGGCCCTGATGGCCCATACCCGGGCCACCTCCGCCGCCTTCTTCCAACTGCCAATCCAGGAGTGACTCATGGCCACAACTCTTCCGGGCGCCTTCCCGGGCCGCCGTCTGCGCCGGGCGCGTAAACAGGATTTCAGCCGTCGTCTGATGCGTGAGAACCTGCTCACGGTGGACGATCTCATCTATCCGGTCTTCGTGCTGGAAGGGGAGGGCCAGCGGGAAGCCGTGGCCTCCATGCCGGGGGTGGACCGCCTCTCCATCGATCTGCTGCTGATCGAGGCCGCCGAGTTGGTGGCCCTGGGTGTGCCGGCCGTGGCCCTGTTCCCGGTGACGCCCGTCGAGAAGAAGAGCCTGCTGGCCGAGGAGGCCTACAATCCGGATGCCCTGGCCCAGCGTGCCACTCGCGCCCTCAAGGCGGCTTTCCCCGAGCTGGGGGTCATCACGGACGTGGCGCTGGATCCCTTCACCACCCATGGCCAGGACGGCATCATAGATGACGAAGGTTATGTGATGAACGACATCACTACCGAGATCCTGGTCAAGCAGGCGCTCTCCCATGCCAGGGCGGGGGCCGACATGGTGGCACCCTCCGACATGATGGACGGCCGCATCGGCGCCATTCGGGCGGCGCTGGAGGAGCACGGCTTCGTTCACACCCAGATCATGGCTTACTCCGCCAAGTACGCCTCCTGCTACTATGGCCCCTTCCGCGATGCGGTCGGCTCTGCCGCCAACCTCGGCAAGAGCAACAAGGCCACCTACCAGATGGATCCGGCCAACGGCGACGAGGCTCTGCACGAGGTGGCCCTGGACATCCAGGAGGGGGCCGACAGCGTCATGGTCAAACCCGGCATGCCTTACCTGGACGTGATCCGCCGGGTCAAGGATCAGTTCGGGGTGCCCACTTACGCCTACCAGGTCAGCGGCGAGTACGCCATGCACATGGCCGCCATCCAGAACGGCTGGCTCAAGGAGCGGGAGACCATCATGGAGTCCCTGCTCTGCTTCAAGCGAGCCGGTGCCGACGGCATACTCACCTATTTCGCCAAACGGGTTGCCCAGTGGCTGAAGGAAGACGCCCGGCGCTGATCTCATTGTGTCGTTCGTCCACAATGCCGACCCCAGGGTCGGCATTGTTTGTTTTGGGACACCCATCAAATAGGAAGGGTGTTTGTTTTGGGACACCCATCAAATAGGAAGTGTTATTGGCGCATTCATGGGTCTGTCGATATCAGAGCGAGATCGGCAGATGGTCAGGTGCGCAGGGAGGGTTGGTGCCTTGGCCTGGGGTTTTTGGGTCTCATGCGAAAGTTAGGGTCCGGCGCCTGGGATCTATGGCGAAGTGAGCAGAGGTAAATCAGCGACATGATCGCTATATTCGGGGCTGGTAGCATCGCGTCTGGCCGCAATGCTCGGCATATCGCTGGCAGCCAGTCTTGTCTCCTACGGCTCTGATACCCAGGCGTCGAAACAGGGCTACCTGTTTCAGCCATCGTGATTCATCGAGTCCGAGTCGCTGCAAGATGGGGGCAAGAGAGTCTGGAATGTATCCTCGTTTATCGGCTCTGATGGCCCTTCCAGTCCAATCCACCAGGGCAAGATAATCGGTAAAACCGTAGGGCAGTGCTTCTGACTCCCCCTTGGTGGAAAAAGGAAGCAACCATGGGGAGGGTGTCACCTCTTCTGTGGTCGCTTCTATCCGCTGCCGGATACTGGTGTAGTCACTCTCCTCTGGCGTGTGAGCGATGCCCGCTCGAATGGGATTGAGGTCCACATAGGCCATGCAGGCCAGCAGTGCTGACTCGGTGAGCAGAGCCTGACTTTTGAAGCGCCCTTCCCAGAAGTGGCCCTTGCAGCCATCTTCCTGATTGGCCTGGCGGGCCAGCGACTCGTTCAGCAAACGCACCAGCCAGCTGATGGAATGGAGACGCTCCCGCCACTGGGCGATCAGCTGGTGTACGACGTCCAGCTCGGGTGCTATCAGTTCCTCCCCCTGATACCAGCGCCGCACCAGCAAGGGCCATTGAAACAGGCGGGACCAACGTTCAGCCACCTCATGTTCACTCCATTCATGGGCCATGTTGGCCTGCACCTTGAGTACCAGATGATAGTGATTGCTCATCACGGCATAGGCGCAGATGCCGATGGCAAAGACTTGCGACAGCTGGCCCAGTTTGTCGGCAACCCATTGGCGCCTGTGCTCGTAGCTTTGGCCTGAGTGATCATCCTGGCCGCAGAGAAAGGCGCGCCGGACGCAGCGGCTGACCACGTGGTAATAGGGCGTATCGGCGAGGCTGATCTGGCGTGAACGGGCGATGGTCATGGCGGCTCTCTCCTCGGGTCTCTCGGTTTAAGGAAAGTGGAGGGAGAGTGAGTTGTCAAAGCTGGGGTTGGGTGGGTGTCCCAGCTTTTCCCTCTGGTGTCCCAGCTTTTCCCTCTCGGGTCTCTCAGTTTAAGGAAAGTGGAGGGAGAGTTAGTTGTCAAAGCTGGAATTGGGTGGGTGTCCCAGCTTTTTATGGGAGGAGAAATGCTGGTGGTCGTTATGGCGGGAGAGTTGATTTACGCGAACGTCCGATTACGCCTGACGGCTAATCGAGCCTACTAGCTGCTCGGGTGAGGAAAAAATAGGTGGGTGTCACAGTTTTTAATTGTGTTAATGTGTTTTTATTAAATTTGTTCAGGGATGTGAGTAGCAATTATGGATATTTTAGATTTTATAAGGGAATTCATTTTTGAGTTATCAGTGCAATTGAAAGCATCAAACTTATACCTCACGATCTTCGCCGCTTTATTAGGTGCAGTAGTCGGAGCACTACTTACAATCTTTGTATCGCTTCTCTCGGGTTTTCTGAATAAATTAAGCTATAACAAGTCGGCCAGAATGCAAATTCATGATTTAACTGAATCTAATATCATGCGATGTCAAGTTAATATAGGTGTTCTAGATAATGAGATTGATGGATTATCTTCTCGGGGAAAATTCACGTTGAATGGTCTTGCTTTGCTGCAAGACTACGAAAATACGTTGCTTTATACACCCGCAAAATTTAGACCTACAGAGTTTTTTTAATCCGCATGCAAACCACAGCATTGAACTCACATCATGCGCAACTAGCGTCAATGCTAGAACAAAGAGCTAGGCTAGATATAGAGATTAGAAAAGCCTCCCAAGGTGAGCAGGAGTGGGAGTTAACAGGGCTAAGGCTCGAATATGATAGGCACCTTAAAGATAAGTTTTCTGAGATACAAGAGTTTACAAAGGCCCTTAGAGATTATATTGACCTTGGATGCCTCAAACGATTTTTTATGAATTTTATTCCCTTGAGAGTGATTCAAAAAAAGTCAATGGAAGTTGTCATGGAGACTCCAACTCAGACCAACTAACTGGCACTCTACATCGCATGGGCGGACCTATTAGGTAGAGCCATTGGTTGTTTATTAACCACCGCACTTCCTGTTTTATTAGTGAATGTTAAATATATTGGTAAGGACTCAATAAAAACGGCGCCTTAACGGCGCCGTTTTTTGATCTGGCTAACAGACTCCAATCACTGCAGCAGGGAGATATCCGCGACTTGCAGGAACAGGTTGCGCAGGTTGTTCAGCAGTGCCAGACGGTTGGCCTTGAGGGCCTCGTCGTCGGCCATCACCATGACTTCGTTGAAGAAGGTATCGACCGGCTCGCGCAGGGCGGCCAGACGGGTGAGAGCAGCCTGATAGTCACCGGCGGCGAACAGCGGGGCCAGTTCGGCTTGCAGTTCGGCAACCTGGGTGGCCAGCGCCTTCTCGGCGGCATCGACCAGCAGTTCCGGTTTGACGGCAGTCGGCAACTCGCCTTCGACCTTGGCCAGAATGTTGCTCACGCGCTTGTTGGCGGCAGCCAGTGCCAGTGCGGCATCCAGGGTGCGGAAGTGGCTGACGGCCTTGACGCGGCGATCGAAGTCGAGCGGACGGGTCGGGCGGCGGGCCAGTACGGCCAGCACCACGTCGGCACCGATGCCTTCGTCCTGATAGGCGGCGCGGAAGCGACCCAGCATAAAGTCGACCACGTCGGTGACGACGGTTTTGTTGGTCAGCTTGTCGCCGTAGACGCGTACCGCTTCTTCAACCAGTTCAACCAGATCCAGGTCCAGCTGCTTCTCGGTCATGATGCGCAGGGCACCGATGGCGGCGCGACGCAGGGCGAACGGGTCCTTGTCACCTTTGGGCAGCATGCCGATGCCGAAGATACCGGCCAGGGTGTCGAATTTGTCGGCCAGCGCGACGGCGCAGGCAACCAGACCGGACGGCAGGGCATCACCGGCAAAGCGCGGCATGTACTGCTCGTTGAGGGCCACGGCCACCGCTTCGTCTTCGCCATCGTGACGGGCGTAGTGCATCCCCATGACACCCTGGGTGTCGGTGAACTCGCCGACCATGTTGGTCATCAGATCACACTTGGAGAGCAGACCGGCACGCTTGGCCTGAGCCACATCAGCGCCAATACGCTCGGCGATAAAGCCGGCGACGGTCTCGATGCGCTCGACCTTGGCCTTGACGGTGCCCAGCTGTTGCTGGAACAGCACGGTTTCAAGGCGCGGCAGGCGGGAGGCCAGAGTCTGTTTGAGGTCGGTCTTGAAGAAGAACTCGGCGTCTGAGAGACGGGGGCGAACCACCTTCTCGTTGCCACTGATGATCTGGCTCGGGTCTTTGGACTCGATGTTGGTGACGAAGATGAACTTCGGCAGCAGCTTGCCGTTCTTGTCGTAGACCGGGAAGTACTTCTGGTCACCCTTCATGGTGTGCACCAGCGCCTCGGCCGGCACGGCCAGGAACTTCTCTTCGAAGTTGGCGGTCAGCACCACAGGCCACTCGACCAGTGCGGTCACTTCTTCCAGCAGGGCGTCGTCCAGATCGGCCACGCCACCGAAGGCGGCTGCGGCCGCTTCGGCGTCAGCCTTGATCTTGGCCTTGCGCGCCATGAAGTCGGCAATCACCATGCCGCGCTCCTGCAGGATCTGCGGGTACTGGCTGGCGTTGTCGATGGTGAATTCGCTCTCGCCCATGAAGCGGTGGCCGCGGATGGTGCGGGCAGAGTCGATACCCAGAATGTGAGCGGGAACCAGATCCCCATCCAGCAGCAGGGTCACGGTGAAGACCGGACGCACGAACTGGATGGTCTTGTCGCCCCAGCGCATCATTTTCGGGATGGGCAGCTTGGCAAGCGCGGAGGCAACCAGTTCGCCCAACAACTCTTTGGCCGGACGGCCTTCGACCTTGGCGGTGTGAACCAGCCACTCGCCCTTGTCGGTGACCAGACGCTCGGCCTGCTCAACGGTGATGCCGTTGCCGCGAGCCCAGCCTTCGGCAGCCTTGGTCGGCTTGCCTTCGGCATCGAACGCCTGTGCCACGGCCGGGCCACGCTTCTCGACGCTCTTGCTCGGCTGTTCGCCGGCCAGCTCGTGCACCTTCAGCGCCAGACGGCGCGGTGAGGCAAACCACTCGACGTCGCCGAAGGCCAGATCGGCCTTGGTCAGTTCGGCTTTGAAGTTGTCGGCAAAGGCTTCGGCCAGGGAGCGCAGGGCTTTGGGCGGCAGCTCAGCAGTACCGATCTCTACCAGAAATGTATGTTGTGCCATGTCCGTTCCTTAACCTTGCTTGTTCTCTGTGCGCTGACACATGGGGAAACCCAGCGCTTCGCGGGAGGCGTAGTATGCCTCTGCCACGGCCTTGGTCAGGGTGCGAATGCGCAGGATGTAGCGCTGACGCTCGGTGACCGAGATGGCCTTGCGGGCATCCAGCAGGTTGAAGGAGTGAGCGGCTTTGAGGATGCGCTCGTAGGCAGGCAGCGGCAGCGGTTTTTCCAGTGCCAGCAGATTCTGGGCTTCCTTCTCGTACTGCTCGAAGCAGTGGAACAGGAACTCCACGTCGGCGTGTTCGAAGTTGTAGGTGGATTGCTCCACTTCGTTCTGGTGGAACACGTCGCCGTAGGTGGTCTTGCCCAGCGGGCCGTCAGACCAGACCAGGTCGTAGACGCTGTCTACGCCCTGGATGTACATGGCCAGACGCTCGAGACCGTAGGTGATCTCGCCGGTCACCGGCTTGCACTCGAGGCCGCCAACTTGCTGGAAGTAGGTGAACTGGGTCACTTCCATGCCGTTCAGCCACACTTCCCAACCCAGACCCCAGGCACCCAGCGTCGGGTTTTCCCAGTTGTCTTCCACGAAGCGGATGTCGTGGATCTCGGGATCCATGCCCAGCTCTTTCAGGGAGCCGAGGTAGAGTTCCTGAATGTTGTCGGGGGAAGGCTTGATGATCACCTGGAACTGGTAGTAGTGCTGCAGGCGGTTCGGGTTCTCACCGTAGCGGCCGTCAGTCGGACGGCGGGACGGTTGTACGTAGGCGCAGGCGATGGGCTCCGGGCCCAGGGCGCGCAGGCAGGTCATGGGGTGGGAGGTACCGGCACCCACTTCCATATCCAGCGGCTGAATGATGGTACAGCCCTGGCGGGACCAATAGTCCTGCAACTGCAGGATCAGGCCCTGAAAGGTTTTGACATCGAATTTTTGCATAGTGTTTTTCGCGCGAAATGAAATCAGAGCAAGATTTGCTGAATGTGAACCGAGGGAGTATACCGTCTGGCATGGTCGGATAATAGGCGAAATTACAGGGGATTAGTGGGGCTATGTTGCCGCTTGCCCTATGATGTCGCCGACACAAGCGGCCTGCTGATGGCCGATGAAAAACAGGGGAGAGGAAATGGAACTGCGCTGCGCCTGGGTGACCAGAGACCCGGAATACATCGAATACCATGACAAACAGTGGGGCAGGCCGGTGTATGACGCCCGCGAGCTGTTTGCCAAGCTCTGCCTCGACGGTCAACAGGCGGGGCTGTCGTGGATCACCATCCTCAAGCGCACCGAGAGCTACCATCGCGCCTATGCGGATTTTGATCCGGTGCGCATCGTGCAGTTCGACGAGCAGGATGTGGAACGGCTGATGCAGGATACCGGCATCATCCGCAACCGGCTCAAGGTGCAGTCGATCATCAAAAATACCCGCGCCTATCTGGCGCTGGAGGCGGAAGGCATCGACTTCGTCGATTATCTGTGGGGCTTCGTGGGCGGCGCCCCCATCGTCAACCAGCGTCAGGGCAACGGCGACATTCCGGCGACATCAAAGGAGTCGGATGCCATGTCCAAGGCCCTCAAGAAGCGCGGCTTCACCTTCGTCGGCAGCACCATCTGCTATGCCTTCATGCAGGCGGTGGGCATGGTGAACGATCATCTGGTGACCTGCCCCTGCCACGCCGAGTGCCAGCAAGCAGCGGCGACGTGAAGGAGAATGAACGAAGAAGGGAGGCTCAAGCCTCCCTTCTTTTTTTGCTCTGAATCAGCAGGGCTCAAGGGTGCGGCCGAGCGCCTCGCACACCTCGTCGCTGCTCATCAGCCGCACGAAGGGGCCGGCCAGGGTGGCGTTGTGATGGGCGATGATCTGGGGGGCGGTCAGTTGCGGCGTGTCCATGCAGGTGTGGGCATCGCTCACCAGCACCACGGTGTAGCCGAGATCTGCCGCCGCCCGGCAGGTGGTGTCGATGCAGTACTGGGTCTTCATGCCGGTGATGATCAGGGTCTGCACGCCGTCCTCTTTCAGCCAGCCATCGAGGCCGGTGCCATGGAAGGCGCTGGGGCGCTGCTTGTCGAACACCCGATCGGCCTCGCCGACGACCAGCTCAGGCGCAAGCTGCCAGAACGGACTGCCGGCGGCGATGGGGCTGCCGGCCGGGCCCGTGTGGCGCACCGCCAGCACGGGGAGAGCGGCACTGCGGGCCGCCTGGCTCAGGCGATTGATGTTGGCCAGGGTCTCGGCCCCGGCATGGGGGGCTTCCGGGCCGTGAAGGAGGCCCACCTGGATGTCGATGATGAGCAGGGCTGGGTGGGAAAGGGACGACATGGTCATGGCTCCGTGAGAAAGGTCACCCACTCTGGGGTCATGGTCTCTTGTGAGACAACCCCGCATCTGGGGGGGGAGGCAAGCGCTGTCCCATATTGCCCTCTCTGCCGTGGTGATGGCGCCGCGCCAGCTCCATCTGTCATGCAGGCCTCTGGCATGATGAAGGGTCATCGGCTGCCAGCTCTCTTGCTCATATCCGAAATGCGCGCGACACACCTTGGCGTCCCCCTGGGTTAGAATGCGCAGCCATCGGCTAGAGTCGTTCTTTTTCAGAGGTTTTTTCATGCATTTCAAGAAACTGGTTCCTGCACTTGCCCTGACCGTCGCCATCACTGGCTGTACTACCAACCCCTACACGGGCGAGCAGCAGACCGGCAAGTCCGCCTGGGGTGCGCTGGCCGGCGCCGCCACCGGCGCTGCCGTGGGTGCGCTCTCCTCCAGCAAGGGTGATCGCAAGAAGGGCATCCTGACGGGCGTGGCCGCGGGCGCTGCCCTGGGTGGCGGTATCGGTTACTACATGGATGTGCAGGAAGCCAAGCTGCGGGAGAAGCTGCAGGGTACCGGCGTCAGCGTCACCCGTAACGGCGACCAGCTGATCCTCAACATGCCGAACAACGTCACTTTCGACAGCTCGAGTTCCCAGCTCAAAGCCGCCGGGGCCAACACCCTGTCCGGCGTGGCCATGGTGGTGGCCGAGTTCGACAAGACCCGCCTGAACGTGGTCGGTCACACCGACAGCACAGGCTCCCGCGAGCTGAACATGAAGCTCTCCCGCGATCGCGCCGATGCCGTTGCCGCCCAGCTGATTGGCCAGGGGGTTTCCGGCAGCCGCATCGCCATCAGCGGTGTGGGCCCGGATCAGCCGGTCGCCACCAACAGCACCGCCGCCGGCAAGGCCCAGAACCGCCGGGTGACGATCACCCTGACCCCGACCGCCTAAGCGGTCCGGTTCGACGCCAACAGAAAGGCCCCGCCAGCGATGGTGGGGCCTTTTGTTTGGGCCGTTGAGAGCAATGGCGCCTGCGCCCTTCTCCCCTTGCGGGAGAAGGGCTGGGGATGAGGGGGCAGGCATCCCGCTCGGCTTAGACGGCGGCGGTCAGCTGCACTTCCACCTTGTAGCCTTCGTGGGCGAGGCGGGCCTGTACGCAGGCGCGTACGGGGGCTGTGCCCGCCGGGATCCAGGCGTCCCACTGTTCGTTGAAGGCTGCGATATCGGCGATGTCCTTGAGATAGATGTTGGCCATCAGGATCTTGTCGACCCCGGAGCCGTTGGCTTCCAGCAGGCGCTGCAGGCTGGTCAGCACCTCGCGGGTCTGCTGGTGGATGTCGGCGGTCTCGCTGGCGGGGACTTCCACCACATAGAGGGTGCCGTTGTGGATGACAACATCAGACCAACGGGCCGTGGTGCCGATTCGGGTAATCGTCATGGTGCGCTCCTGGGGAGAGGGGGGCTTATTGACCCTTGCGGATCAGGTAGCGGTAAGGGGCCTGCTCTGTCTCGCTGGCGATCAGGGTGTGATCCATGAAGCGGCAGAAGCTGGGAATGTCACGGGTGGTGGAAGGGTCATCGGCGCTGACCAGCAGGGTCTCCCCTTGGGCCATGGTCCGAACGCGCTTGCGCACCATCATCACGGGTTCCGGGCAACGGAGCCCGATTGCATCCAGTTCATGGTTTGCGTCGCAGAATAAATCACTCATCTCTAATCAACCTTCAACCTAATTCGCTGCCAATGATACCCAAGGCTAAAAAATAATCAAACCGGTGGGGCCAATGTCAGCCGATGATACCAAAGTTGGCCCCGGCTCTATGCTGCCGTGACCTGACGAGTAATATAAAAAATGCACCATATTCAACAAGGAGGTATGAATATG
Organism: Aeromonas bivalvium; assembly: GCF_046078285.1. Lineage (NCBI taxonomy): Bacteria > Pseudomonadati > Pseudomonadota > Gammaproteobacteria > Aeromonadales > Aeromonadaceae > Aeromonas > Aeromonas bivalvium. The sequence continues at coordinate 14,179 of NZ_JBGXBV010000015.1, read as the reverse complement.
ATCCAGTCACAAGGCAGATTGCAGGCCTATGCGGCCATGGGGTTTCTGGCGTTTTCCATGATAGTGCTGGGCAGCCCGATCGGAAACACGGGCACCTGGTTTGGCGCCATGGTGATGATTGGGTTGGGGCTCTGGATTGAGCTGAGCGACTACTACGAGGATGACGAGGACGAGAACGACCCCTCCTGATTTCGGCTTATCCTTCCCATAGCGACAGAGGCGGATCATCATCCGCCTCTGTCGTCTCTGGCCGCCGGTCAGCGGGCCGAGCGAATGGCCCGCGCCAGGTGGTGGGCCGTCAGTTCGGCGCTGGCCCGGCCATCGTTGAAGAAGTTGCCTAGCACATCCATGATGGCCTGGCGGGTGTTGGTCGGGGTGGCCATCCCCTCCGCCATGCTGGGCAGCAGGGTACCGCTCTGCTCCGCGGCCTTGAAATCCTGGTATGACTTGATGGCGCAGCGATCGAAGCGCTTCATGTCTGGCTCGACGAGCGCCGGGATCGACCCCTTGACCCGGTTGAAGGCCTGCTGGAAGTGCGGGGTCATCAGCAGCCGGGCCAGCTCGCCCTGGGCCTGCAACTGGGCGGGATCCCGCTGCTTGAACATGGCGATGGAGTCCAGGTTGTAGCTGAACAACCCGGCACTGCCCGGGCTCGGCAGGCACTCGACATCTTCACCCGGGCGGTAGTTGCCTGCGCTCAGCTCCCCTTTCACCCAGTCCCCCATCACCTGCATGGCGGCTTCGCCTGTCTCCAGCTGATTGGTGGCCTGGTGCCACTTCAGACCGACGAAACTCTTGGGCACATAGGCGCGCAGCTGGTGGAAGCGTGACAGCACCCGCACCATGTCCGGGCCGGTCAGGGTCGCCTCATCCTGCTCGAGGAAGGCCTTGCGGTAGAAGTCGACGCCGCCTTCCCCCAGTGCCACCGCCTCGAACAGCACCGTCAGTTGCCACCCCTCGTTGCCGATGGCGAGCGGGGTCACCCCCTGCGCCTTGAGCTGCTCGGCCACCGCCACGAACTGGTTCCAGTCGGTGGGAGGGGTCAGCTCGAGTCGCTCGAACACCTTGCGGTTCAGCCAGAGCCAATTGACCCTGTGAATGCCGGTGGGCACCGCCATCAGGGCGCCGTTCTGGCTGAGGGTGTCCCGTACCATGGGGGGCAGTCTGGCGTACCAGCCCAGGTGCTCGGCCATGGGGGTGAGGTCGCGCAGGAAGCCAAGCCCGGCCCACTCCTTGAGTTCATAGCCCTTGAGGTGCGCCGCCTCCGGTGGGTTGGCCGCCAGGGCCCGGCTTTTCAGCACCGTCATGGCGCTCTTGCCGCCGCCGCCCTGGATGGCGAAGTCGTTCCATTGATTGCCCAGGGCCGCCCATTCGGACTTGAGCTCGGCCACCGCCTTGGCCTCGCCGCCTGAGGTCCACCAGTGCAGCACCTCGACCTGGGAGGCACCGGCGGGCAGGGAGAGCAGGGCAACAATGGCAAACGGGAACAACTTCATACTGTGACAGCCTTGATGGAAGGAGAGTGGCCGGTGCCGAGCGCACGCCACCCGTGCAGCACCCCGGCACGCAGGGAGGCGCCGACGGGCAAGGAGAGCAGGGCAACAATGGCAAACGGGAACAACTTCATACTGTGACAGCCTTGATGAAAGGAGAGTGGCCGGTGCCAAGCGCACGCCACCCGTGCAGCACTCCGACACGCAGGGAGGCGGCGACGGGCAGGGAGAGCGGGGTGATGACCGAAAAAGACAACCACTCCATACATTACTGCCTTGGTAGGGAGAGAGTGGCCTGCAGGCCGCCCTGGGGGCGATTTTCCAGCACCAGATCGCCGCCGTGGGCGTGGGCGATATTGCGGGCTATGCCCAGACCCAGGCCGGTACCAGCCTGATCCGTACTGAGACGGACATAGGGCTCGAAGATGCGCTCCAGCTGATCCTCCGGCAGGCCGGGTCCCTCGTCCATGATGAAGAGGATCAGCATCTCCTCGTCATCCATGATGATGATGCGCACCCGCTCGCCATACTTGATGCCGTTGTCCACCAGATTGCCGATGCAGCGCTTGAGGGCCAGGGATTTGCCGCGGTAGGGCCACTTGCACAACCCTTCTATGGTGAGCCGTTCCTCGTGCAGGTTCATGGCCTCGGCCATCTGTTCGAGCAGGGTGTTGATGTCGATATCCTCGATGTTCTCGTGGATGTCAGTCTCCTTCACCGTCTGCAGAGCCCCCTTCACCATCAGTTCCAGCTCGTCGAGATCCTTGTTGAACTTGGCGATCTGGGCCTCGTCGTCCAGCAGCTCGACCCGCAGCCGCAGCCGGGTGATAGGAGTCTTGAGGTCGTGGGAGATGGAGCTGAACAGCCGCTCCCTGTCGTCGATATAGCGGCGGATGCGCTGCTGCATGATGTTGAAGGCGCGGGTCGCCGCCACGATTTCCGAGGCGCCCTCTTCCTTGAGCGACGGCTGATCTATGTCCTTGCCAAGATTGACTGCCGCCTTGGCGAGGCGGCGCAGCGGCCGGGTCTGCCAGCGTACCAGCAGGAAGGTGAAGAAGCAGAGGAAGACCGTCATCAGGGCGATGAAGCGCACCTGGTTGCTCGGCATCACGGTATCGTCGAGGGTCATGTAGGGGGCGGGCAGCAGGGCGGCCAGATAGAGCCACTCTCCCGGCTCTATCTCTATCTGGGTCACCAGCACGGGCGGATTGATGGGCTCGAGCGACAGGGTGTAGCGGGCCCAGGAGGAGGGCAGGTCCGCCAGCAGGGTGTCGTTGTTGAACACATGGAGATCGTCGGGGCGCGAGAAGTCCACCTTGATGGCCATGGCGTCGGAGAGCTTGCGACTGAGCACCCCCTGGACCTCGCTCAGCACCAGGGTCTTGCGCTCGCTGTCCGGGATGGCGCTGATGTGGATCTCCTCCTCGTTCAGGGAGACGAAGAAGCGGCTGCCCCCCATGTTGCGCAGCTGATCCAGGGCGATATGGCGGTATTGCAGGGGCAGGGACTTGAAGAAGTTGACGGTGGAGGCCGCCGACAGCGCCAGGTTGCGGGTGGTGCTGATCATGCCCTCCAGCTCCCGCTTCTGGATCTGCTGCATCCAGATGCCGGTGAGAATGGTCTGGGAGAGCAGGATGGCCAGCAGCAACAGCAGCAGCATCCGCGACAGCAGGGAGCGGGGCATCAGCATCCGCCAGATCTGGGCCATTATGAGTGCCCCACGGGGCGGGTGCGCCTGATCCTCATGGCAGCTCGTGCACTTCTGCGATCAGCATGTAGCCGCTGCCGCGTATGGTCTTGATGATGCGCGGGCTCTTGCCGTTGTCTCCCAGCTTCTGGCGCAGGCGGCTGATCTGCACGTCGATGCCGCGCTCCATGGGCAGGCTCTCGCGACCGCGGGTGGCGTCCGAGATGGTGTCTCTGTCCAGTACCTGGCCCGGCTGCTGCAAGAACATGTTGAGCAGCACGAAGTCGCTGCCGGAGAGATCCAGCAGGCTGCCATCTTCGTGGGTGAGCTGGTGGCTCAGGGTGTCCAGGGTCCACTCGGCGAAGCGCAGCCGACGGCTCGGCTCCTTCTCTTTCTCCGGCTGGCGGAATTCGGCGCGGCGCAGCAGCGCCTTGATGCGGGCCTGCAGCTCGCGGGGGCTGAACGGTTTGGCGATGTAGTCGTCGGCGCCAAGCTCCAGACCGATCACCCTGTCTGCCTCGTCGGAGGCGGCGGTCAGCATGATGATGGGGACCTGGGAGTCGCGACGGATCTGCTGGCAGAGGGTAAAGCCGTCGTCGCCGGGCATCATGATGTCCAGAATGATGAGGTCCGGGCTGTGCTGGGCGAGCTGCTGGCGCATCTCGTTTCCTTCCGCCGCCATCAGTACCTGAAAGCCGGCCCGGGTCAGGTATTCGTTGAGCAGCTCGCGGATCTCTTGGTCGTCATCGACGATCAGCAGTTGTTTGCTCGTTGACATATGTATGTGCATCCACCCATTTTTTTGTGCAGATTGAACCTGTCAGGGGGGCAAAAAGCAAGCAAACCCCCCATCTAATGTGACGTCAGGGGGGTATCGCCGCCGATTTGCCGCACTGAACGAAAAAAGGCCGACCCAAACGGGGCGGCCAAGCGCAGATTCCGACGGCAGGAACGCACCCCGTGTGGTGCGCTCCACAGACTCGACAGCGGGATCGGCAGGCCGACCCCGGTATGGGTGATGGCGCCGCTGCGCCGGGAGGCAGGGCGACCTTCAGTCTGTTGTTGCCACCCCAAGGTGGCGCCCCTGACCGGCGAACCGGTCAGGGGGATTCACTTACACCCGCTCGAACACGGTGGCGATGCCCTGACCCAGGCCGATGCACATGGTGGCCAGACCCAGGTTGGCGTCCTTCTCTTCCATCAGATTGATCAGGGTGGTGGAAATGCGGGCGCCGGAGCAGCCCAGGGGGTGACCCAGGGCGATGGCGCCGCCGTTCAGGTTCACCTTCTCGTCCATCATCTCCAGCAACCCCAGATCCTTGGCACAGGGCAGGGACTGGGCGGCAAACGCCTCGTTCAGCTCGATCAGGTCGATGTCGGCCATGGTCAGACCGGCGCGCTTGAGCGCCTTCTGGGTGGCCGGTACCGGGCCATAACCCATGATGGCGGCATCGCAACCGGCCACCGCCATGGATCGCACCCGGACGCGAGGGGTGAGGCCCAGCGCCTTGGCGCGATCCGCGCTCATCAGCAACATGGCGGCGGCGCCATCGGACAGGGCAGAAGAGGTGCCGGCGGTGACGGTGCCGTTGACCGGGTCGAACACAGGGCGCAGCTGGCTCAAGCCATCGACCGTGGTCTCGGGGCGGATCACCTCGTCATAGTCGTAGAAGAAGCGGGCGCCGCTGGCGTCATGCCCTTCCAGCCCGACGATCTCCCTGGCGAAGCGTCCTTCCACGGTGGCGGCGTGGGCGCGGCGATGGGAGCGGGCGGCAAACTCGTCCTGCTGTTGACGGCTGATGCCGTGCAGCTTGCCGAGCATCTCGGCGGTCAGCCCCATCATGCCGGAGGCTTTGGCCACGGATTTCGCCATGCCGGGGTGGAAGTCCACCCCGTGGCTCATGGGCACGTGGCCCATGTGCTCGACGCCGCCGATGATGAAGATGTCCCCGTCACCGACCTGGATGGCACGGGAGGCGTCATGCAGCGCCTGCATGGAGGATCCGCACAGGCGGTTGACGGTAACCGCCCCCACCTGTTTCGGGATGCCGGCCAGCAGGGCGGCGTTGCGGGCGATGTTGAAGCCCTGCTCCAGGGTCTGCTGCACGCAGCCCCAGTAGATGTCCTCGATCTCGTTCGGGTCGAGGTTGGGGTTGCGCAGCAGGATGGATTTCATCAGGTGTGCGGACAGATCTTCTGCACGCACGTTGCGAAAGGCTCCGCCCTTGGATCGGCCCATGGGGGTCCGGATACAGTCGACAATGACTACGTCTTTCATGAATGGATCTCCTTTGGGCAATCAGTAGAAGGTGTTGCCCTGGGCGGCCATCTCACGCAGCTTGTCGCTGACGCGATAGAGGGGGCCCAGGTCGGCATACTGGTCGGCCATGGCGACATAGCGATCCAGACCTATGGTGTCCAGATAGCGGAACACGCCACCACGGAAGGGAGGGAAGCCCAGACCGTAGACCAGCGCGATGTCGGCTTCGGCCGGCGTCGCGACTATGCCCTCTTCCAGACAGAGCACCACTTCGTTGATCATGGGGATCATCATGCGGGCGATGATGGCGTCCTTGTCGAACTCCTGTTTCGGCTTGGCGATGGGGGCCAGCAGCTCGTAGCTGGCGGCGTCGGCCACCTTCTTCGGCTTGCCCTTCTTGTCCTGCTCGTAAGCGTAGAAACCCTTGCCATTCTTCTGACCGAAGCGGCTCGCCTCGTACATGACGTCGATGGCGGTACGACCCTCCTTGCTCATGCGAGTCGGGAAACCCTGGGCCATGACATCACCGGCATGGTGGCCGGTGTCGATGCCGACCACGTCCAGCAGGTAGGCGGGGCCCATGGGCCAGCCGAACTCCTTCTCCATCACCTTGTCGACGGCGGCGAAGTCGGCGCCATCGGCAACCAGCTTGGTGAAGCCGAAGAAGTAGGGGAAGAGCACGCGGTTGACGAAGAAGCCCGGGCAGTCGTTGACTACCACAGGGGACTTGCCCATGGCGGCGGCGTAGGCCACCACGCGGTTGATGGTGTCGTCCGACGTCTGCTCGCCGCGGATGATCTCCACCAGTGGCATACGGTGCACCGGGTTGAAGAAGTGCATGCCGCAGAAATTCTCGGGGCGCTTCAGACCCTTGGCCAGCAGGGAGATGGGGATGGTGGAGGTGTTGCTGGCGAGCACGGCGTCTTCACCGATCACGCCTTCCACTTCACTCAGCACGGCCGCCTTCACTTTCGGGTTCTCGACCACGGCCTCGACCACCACGTCCACATGCTTGACGTTGTCATAGCTTAAGGTCGGGGTTATGGCGGAGAGCACCTGGCCCATCTTGATGCCGTCGATGCGACCGCGCTCGAGCTGGCCATTGAGCAGCTTGGTGGCCTCATTCATGCCGAGCGCCAGCGCCTTCTCGTTGATGTCCTTCATCACCGCCGGGATGCCCTTGCTGGCAGACTGGTAGGCGATGCCGCCCCCCATGATGCCGGCACCCAGCACGGCGGCATGGCCGGTGGCCTTGTTCGCCTGCTTGGCGGCCTTCTTGGCCAGCGCCTTGATGTGCTGATCATTGAGGAAGATGCCGACCAGCGCCTTGGCCACGTCGGTTTTCGCCAGCTTGATGAAACCTTGCGCCTCGACGTTGAGGGCCTCGTCGCGGCTCATGCCGGCGGCGGCCTCGACGGTTTTCACCGCAGTCATGGGCGCCGGATAGTGCTTGCCGGCCACAGCGGCAACCATGCCGGCGGCGGTGGTGAAGCTCATCATGGCTTCCAGCTTGGAGAGGCGCAGCGGGGCTTTTTTGGCGGCGCGACGGCTCTGCCAGTCCAGCTTGCCCGCGATGGCGTCTTTCATCATCTGTACCGCAGCGCTGTGCAGCGCGTCCGGGGCGACCACGGCATCGATGGCACCCACCTTGAGGGCGTCATCGGCACGGTAATCCTTGCCGGTGGTGATCCACTCCAGGGCGTTGTCGGCGCCGATGATGCGCGGCAGACGGACTGTGCCGCCAAAGCCCGGCATGATGCCGAGCTTGGTCTCGGGCAGGCCGATCTTGGCGCTGGTGTCAGCCAGCCGGAAATCGGTGGAGAGTATGGTCTCGCAGCCGCCGCCCAGGGCGTGGCCCTTGATGGCGGACAGGGTCGGCACCGGCAGATCTTCGATGGCGCTGAAGATGTCGTTGGCCTTTTTCAGCCAGCCGAGCAGATCTTCCTGCGGCAGGCTGAACAGTTCCAGGAATTCGGTGATGTCGGCGCCGACGATGAAGGCGTCTTTGCCGGAGGTGAGGATCAGACCTTTTAGTTCACGTTCTTGTTTTAATGCGGCGATCGCTTCGCTCAGGGAGAGCAGGGTAGCGCGATCCAGCTTGTTGACTGAACCCGGGGCATCGAACCTCAGCTCGGCAATGCCGTCTTCGAGGTAGCTGACCGTCAGGGTTTCGCCTTGGTAGATCATGAGAGTGTCTCCTTGTTCCCACATGGTGGGGGGTGGTGCTCCTTTATCCCCAGCAGGGGGCGAGGCTCACTATTGATCCAAAGCATGACAATTTCAACACCTATTTAAAACATTCGTTTAACAGTGTTTGAGTAAAAGCTCTCCATCACAAAACGGGCAAAAGAGAGGCGCCTCGTGGCGCCTGCTCGCGACATGTGTCGTTGATCAGCTGGCCAGTTCCGGCCGGTTGCGATACTGGTTCAGCACCTCGGGATCGGCCAGGGCATGGGTGTTGTTGACGGGTCTGTTGTGCACCACTTCCCGCACCGCCAGCTCGACTATCTTGCCGGACTTGGTGCGGGGAATGGCATCCACCTGCAGGATGCGGGCAGGGACATGGCGGGCGGTGCAGTGCTGGCGCACCTGCTGACGAATGCGTTCGCGCAGCGCGTCGTCCAGCTTGCAGCCTGCCTTGAGCTTGACGAACAGCACCACCCGCTCGTCCTGCTGCCACTGCTGGCCGATGACGATGCTCTCCTCCACTTCGTCGAGCTGCTCTACATAGCGGTAGATCTCGCTGGTACCGATGCGCACGCCCCCCGGATTGAGGGTGGCGTCGGAGCGGCCGTAGAACAGGATGCCGCCGGTGTCGGTCAGTTCAATCCAGTCGCCATGGCACCAGACGTTGTCGAACCGCTCGAAGTAGGCGGCGTGATACTTGTCGCCGTTCTCGTCACCCCAGAAGTAGATGGGCTGGGCCGGGAAGGGTTTGGTGCAGACCAGCTCGCCCTTCTCCCCCTGCACCGGTTGACCGGTCTCGTTGAATACCTGTACCGCTAGGCCAAGGCCGCGCCCCTGGCTCTCACCGCGATAGACGGGGCTAAGCGGGTTGCCGATGACGAAGCAGGAGCAGATGTCGGTGCCGCCTGAGATGGAGCTGAGCTGAACGTCCTGCTTGATCTGCTGATAGACGTAGTCGAACCCTTCGGGAGAGAGCACGGAGCCGGTGCTGCAGATGAGCCGCAGGGCAGGCAAGTCGTGGGTGTTGATGGGGGCATAGCCCTGTTTGTGCAGGGCATCGAGATACTTGGCCGAGGTGCCGAACAGGGCAACCTGCTCGTCGCGGGCGAGATCCCAGAGCACGTTGCCGTCCGGGTAGAAAGGCGAACCGTCGTAGAGCACCAGGGTGGCACCGGAGGCGAGGGCGCTCACCAGCCAGTTCCACATCATCCAGCCGCAGGTGGTGAAGTAGAAGATCCGCTCCCCCGGCTTGATGTCGCAGTGCAGCTGATGCTCCTTCAGATGCTGCAGCAGGGTGCCGCCGATGCCGTGGACGATGCACTTGGGTTTGCCGGTGGTGCCGGACGAATAGAGGATGTAGAGCGGGTCGTTGAAGGCCATGGGGTCGAAGACGAGCTGGGCGCCATGCTGGCTGGCCAGCAGCTGATGCCAGTCGTGCCCCAATGGCAGGGGCTGACCCAGCAGGGGGATCATCACAGTCTGCTCTATGCTGTCGATCTGGGCGACCACGGCGGCGACCTTGCTCTGGATGTCGATGGCCTTGCCGCCGTAACGATAGCCATCCACCGCGAACAGCACCCGGGGCCGGGTCTGACCGAAACGTTCCACCACGCTCGCCTCGCCAAAATCCGGGCTGGTGGAGGTCCAGATTGCTCCCAGGCTGGTGGTGGCCAGCATGGCGACCACGGTCTCGGGGATATTGGGCAGATAGGCGGCCACCACGTCGCCGCGGCCTATGCCCTGACTGCGCAGCCACTGGGCCAGCCTGGCTACCTGCTCCCCCAGTTCGCGCCAGCTCAGGGTGCGGCTGGCGCCATCCTCGATGCGAGAGATGATGGCGGGACTCTCGTCCTGACGGCGCAGCAGGTTCTCGGCGAAGTTGAGGCGGCTGTCGGGGAACCAGCGGGCGTGCTGCATCTCCTGGCGGTTCTCCGCCACTATGTCCCCCAACTCGCCCTTGACGCCGCAGTGCTGCCAGACCAGTGGCCAGAAGCGGGTGGTTTTCTCCACCGACCACTGATACAGCTCGGCGTAGCTTTGCAGTTGCAGGCCATGGAAGCGGTTGACCTCGCCCATGAACTGATGAAGGTTGGATTGGCTGATCCTGGCCTGGTCCGGCTGCCACAGACGGCGGTTGTGCATGAGTGATCCCTGGCTGCATATATCTGATGGCAGTGTATTGAACTGTTTCTTATTTGTTAATGCCTGGTTTGTTTTTAATAACAATCCCTCCGTAACCCGTGCTTTACCTCACGAAGCGGCGGTGTGACGGGTCGAGGCCCCCAGAGCTTGATGTTATGCTGGGGTAACCACAATGTCGGAGCAGGATGCCATGAGCAGTTACAGCCAACTTTTCGCCCAGCACATAGAGACGCTGCAGCGCCGCAGCCGCGACATACTGCAACAGCAGGGGCTCAGCGGCCTGGCCATCCATGCCGGCCAGGCCCACCGCATCTTCCTCGATGATCAGGATTACCCCTTCAAGGTGAATCCCCACTTCAAGGCCTGGTTGCCTGTGCTGGACAATCCTCACTGCTGGTTGCTGGTGGATGGCGTGAACAAGCCCGTGCTGCTGTTCTACCGGCCGGTGGATTTCTGGCACAAGGTGGCGGACCTGCCCAATGCCTTCTGGGTCGACTTCTTCGACATTCGCTTCCTGACCCGGCCGGAGCAGGTGGCGGATCATCTGCCTGCCGACAGGCAGGGATGGGCCTATCTGGGGGGGCATCTCGAAGTGGCCGAGTTGCTGGGACTGACCCAGCCCAACCCGGAGGCCGTGCTCAACTACCTGCACTATCACCGTGCCTACAAGACGGATTACGAGCTGGAGTGCCTGCGTGAGGCGAACCGGCTCGGGGTACGTGGCCACATCGCGGCCAAGGAGTCGTTCATGGCGGGGGCGAGCGAGTTCGAGATCAATCTTGCCTACATGAAGGCGGTGGGGCAGGGAGCCAATGAGGCGCCCTACGGCAACATAGTCGCCATCAACCGCAATGCAGCCATCCTCCATTACACCCAGCTCTCCCATCAGCGGGTGGCCGATGCCGAACGCCACTCCTTCCTGATCGACGCCGGGGTGGACTTCCATGGCTATGCCTCTGACATCACCCGCACCTGGGCCTGGCGCCGGGGCGAGTTTGCCGATCTGATCGCCATCATGGATGAGCAGCAACGGGCCATCATCGATGAAGTCAAGCCGGGCCGCCGTTATACGGAGCTACACCAGCAGATGCACCATAGGCTGGCGCGGGTACTGCAATCGGTCGAGCTGGTGGATATGTCGGTGGACGAGATGATAGGTACCGGGGTCACCAACGTCTTCTTCCCCCACGGTCTCGGCCACTTCCTCGGCCTGCAGGTACACGATGCCGGCGGCTTCATGCAGGACGAGCGTGGCACCCATCTTGCCGCGCCGGAGCAATTCCCCTACCTGCGCTGCACCCGGGTGATGGAGCCAGGCCAGGTGTTCACCATAGAGCCGGGTCTCTACTTCATTGACAGCCTGCTGGAGCCGCTGCGCCGCGGTGAGCAGGGCAAGCGGGTCAACTGGCACAAGGTGGAGGCGCTGCGACCGTTTGGTGGCATCCGCATCGAGGACAACATAGTGCTCCACAGTCATGGGGTGGAGAATCTCACCCGACAAGCGGGCCTCTGATGGCGTCGAGTTACCCGATCCCGGTGGCCGGTGTGGAGGTGAGCGAGGAGATCAAGAAGAGCCGCTTCATCACCCTGTTGGCCCATGTCCCGAGCGTGGCGGCGGCCAAGGCCTGGATAGAGGAAGTGCGCCTGGCTCATCCCTCGGCGCGCCATCACTGCTGGGCCTTCGTGGCCGGGGCGCCTCACGACAGCCAGGTCTATGGCTTCAGCGATGATGGCGAGCCCTCTGGCACCGCCGGCAAACCCATGCTGGCCCAGCTGATGGGCTCGGGGATAGGGGAGATTGCCGCCGTGGGGGTGCGCTACTATGGCGGCGTGCTGCTCGGTACCGGTGGTCTGGTCAAGGCCTATGGGGGCGGAGTCGGCATGGCACTCAAGGCACTCTCTACCAGGCAGAAGATAGCCAGGCGCCCCTCCCTCATCGAGTGTGATTATGGCGACATGGGGGTGATAGAGAGCCTGCTGCTGAGCCACGCCGGGCAACTGCGTCAGTCGGATTATGGCCAGCGGGTACGACTCGAGGTGGAGTGGGCCGACGCCGATTGGCAGCAGGTCAACCGCATCTTGACCGATAGAACCCACGGACGGGTATCTCTGCAGCCCATAGATGGCTAGAATCCATCGCTGTTTCATTGTCGGGAGACGGGGCCTGCATGCACATTCTGAGTATTATCCGCATCGTTGGCCTGCTGGTGGCTCTGTTCAGCTCCACCATGCTGCTGCCGGCCCTGGTTGCCTTCGGTTATCGAGACGGGGGGGGTTCTGAGTTCGTCAGCGCCTTCTTCATCGCCCTGCTGCTCGGCCTGCTGCTCTGGTTTCCCAATCGCCACCACAAGAAGGAGCTCAGGTCGAAAGAGGGCTTCCTGATCGTGGTGCTGTTCTGGACCGTGCTCGGCAGTGTCGGTGCCCTGCCATTCATGTTGGGGGAGGTGCCGGACATGAGCGTGTCCGAGGCCTTCTTCGAATCTTTTTCCGGCCTCACCACCACAGGAGCGACCGTGCTGACCGGGCTGGATGAGCTGCCCAAGGCTTTCCTGTTCTATCGCCAGTTGCTGCAATGGCTGGGGGGCATGGGGATCATCGTATTGGCGGTTGCCATCCTGCCCATTCTCGGTATCGGCGGCATGCAGCTGTTTCGGGCCGAGATCCCGGGGCCGGTCAAGGACAACAAGGTGACCCCGCGTATCGCCGAAACCGCCAAGGCGCTCTGGTACATCTACCTGTTCATTACCCTCAGCTGCGCTCTGGCTTACTGGATGGCGGGGATGACGCTGTTCGATGCCATCTGTCACTCCTTCTCCACCGTGGCCATCGGCGGCTTCTCGACCCATGATGCCAGCATCGGTTATTTCAACAGCAGTGCCATCAATCTGATCACTGTGCTGTTTCTGATGGTGGCAGGGGTGAACTTTACCCTGCACTTCGCTGCCTTTGCCCACAGGCCGCTGCGGCTCTATGTCTATCTCAAGGATCCCGAGGTCAAGGTCTTCATCGGTCTCCAGATCGGCCTGACCCTGGTCTGCTTCCTGATGCTGATGCACCACGCCAACTACGAGAGCTGGTCAGAAACCCTGGACCACGCCCTGTTCCAGTCCGTCTCCATTGCCACCACCGCAGGCTACAGCACCACGGGATTCTCAGAATGGCCGCTGTTTCTGCCTGTGTTGCTGATGCTGGCCTCCTTCGTGGGTGGTTGTGCCGGCAGCACCGGGGGCGGCATCAAGGTGGTGCGCCTGATGCTGCTGCATCTGCAGGGGTTGCGGGAGCTCAAGCGTCTCATCCATCCCCGCGCCGTTTATCGGATAAAATTGGGTAACAAGGCATTGTCGGAGCGGGTGATAGAGGCGGTATGGGGTTTCTTCGCCGCTTACGCCATCATCTTCATTCTCTGCATGCTGGGGCTGATCGCCACTGGCATGGATGAGCTGACGGCATTCTCTGCCGTGGTGGCCTCCCTCAACAACCTGGGGCCGGGATTGGGAGAGGTGGCTCCCCACTTCGCCAGCACGACGGATGCCGCCAAATGGATCATGATCATCGCCATGCTGTTTGGTCGATTGGAAATTTTTACACTTCTGGTACTGTTAACTCCTGCATTCTGGCGTAGTTGAGGTTGGTATGGATAAGATTTTGGTGCTTTATTCCTCTCGGGATGGCCAAACCCGAAAAATCATTGATGTCATGCTCGAAGAAATGCCGGGATGTGAGGTCGTCATGCATGATTTGCACAGCCTGCCCATGTGCAACCTCAGCAAGTACAAGAAGGTCTTGATCGGTGCTTCTATCCGCTACGGCCACTTCCATCCCAGCCTGCTCAGCTTCATCCATGCTCACCATGAACAGCTGGAGGTCGCCAATGCCGCCTTCTTCTGTGTCAACCTGACCGCCCGCAAGCCAGAAAAGCAGACACCGCAAACCAATGCCTATATGAAGAAGTTTCTGCAAAGCTCTCCCTGGAAGCCGAAGAATCTGGGGGTCTTTGCCGGTGCCCTGCAGTATTCCAAGTACAACTGGTGGCAGACTCTCATCATTCAACTGATCATGAAGATTACCGGTGGCAGCACGGATACCAGCCGGGACATCGAGTTTACCGACTGGGACAAGGTACGTATCTTCGCCCATGATTTCTGGCACAAGCGCTGAGGCGTGCTGTCAAACCCCTAGCCCCGCCCAAGCGGGGCTTTTTGTATCCTTTTTACGATAATTGGTGGATAAATCGACACTTGGTGCTGAATCTTCAGAAAAACGTACTTTTTTGCATAAATCCCCTTGCCAGAAAGTTTCTGCTCCCTATAATGCGCCTCCATCGACAGGGCAAGCGGCAACGCAGACAAGCCGGTCGGTGCCTCGAAAAAGCCTTTGAAAATAAGGCTTGACTCGAGAAGGCGGTTGAGT
>NZ_JBGXBV010000014.1:0-51350 GCF_046078285.1 Aeromonas bivalvium | reverse complement strand
TGCCGAACTCAGAAGTGAAACGCGGTAGCGCCGATGGTAGTGTGGCATTCGCCATGCGAGAGTAGGACACTGCCAGGCACCCAATACAAGAAACCCCGCTCGATGAGCGGGGTTTTTTATTGCCTGACATTTACGTTCTTGTCGATAATCCATCCATCCATCCATCCATCCATCCATCCATCCTGCCTGCATCCTCTTTGTGAGTCCCCTCAATCGTAAAGCCATACCCGCCCGATCAGTTTCATTGCCTGTCAGATCTATTGTTGGTTGTTTTTCATTTCGTTGACCATTCAATGAATGTTCCCGGCTTAGCCGCTATTCCCTTCGTTGATAATCACTATCGCCGGAAACGGGAGTGACAAGTCCCGCTGGATCCATAGACTGTCTCTTTCATGAACAAGGAGTTGTCTATGTTGGGGATACACGATCTGGCGTTGTTTGTTGTATCTGGCTTGTTGTTGAACATGATGCCGGGGCCGGATTCCCTGCTCATCATGCTGCGCAGCGGCTCGCAAGGCTGGCGGGCGGGCTCAGTAGCGGCGTTGGGCATAGGAACGGGCACCATGGTGCATGTATTGGCGGCGGCCCTGGGGTTGTCTGCACTGCTGAGTGCTTCGGCCGAGCTGTTCGTCGTCATCAAGCTCATCGGGGCTGTTTATCTGGTCTACCTGGGAATTTCCCTGCTCAGGCAAGGTGCAACATCCCCTGGGATGAGCGAGTCCGCACTGTCGCTGCCAGCGCTCTCCTATGGACGGATATTCCGGCAGGGGCTGCTCACCAACGTTCTTAACCCCAAGGTAGCGCTCTTCTTCCTCGCCTTTGTGCCTCAGTTCATTGCCCCCGATGCGCCGCAGAAGGCGCTGGCGTTTATCGTGCTAGGCTGCATCTTCAACCTCAACGGCATGATCTGGTGCCACCTGCTGGCCTTCTCGACCGCCTATGCGAGTCGCAAGGCGCGTCTGCCTGCCAGGCTCGGGCGTTGGCTCAATCGGCTGATGGGGGGCTTGTTCGTGGGTCTGGGCATCAAGCTGGCCGTTGAGTAACGATTGGAAAGCGGCCATAGAAAAAGGCGTATCCCATCGCTGAGATACGCCTTCGTCTGCACTGCAGCAGGGTGACTGAAATCAGTTCATGCCGTATTATCGCACCACTTGTCTAATGCTGTTTTATGTCGTCCGTGACTTGCTCATATCTAATTGATTTATATCATTTAACCTTCCATTCTTGTCTAAAGTCATCTTAGGGGATATAAGACAGGTGTGGGTTCAAATGTGGGTTCAAAATGGCAATCTCAGATTCAAAACTCAAAGCAATGCTGCGTGGTCACGATGATGATACGCCCAGAAAGGTTGCAGACAGGGATGGGCTATCTGTTCTGTGGAGGAATAGCGGAAAAGTCAGCTTCGTGTACCGCTATCGAATTTTAGGCAAGGCAAAAAACCTAACTCTGGGCTCCTATACCGGCCAAGAGGGGGGGCTGTCGCTTTCCGAAGCAAGGAAAAAGGCGGCGCAATGTCGAGCTTGGTTGGAAGAGGGCAATGATCCCGCCTTGATGACTCGGATCGGGAAGGATGAAAGGCTTAAGCCTGTTACGGTTAAAGATGCACTCGAGTATTGGCTTTGCCATCACGCCGATAAGAAAAGGTCGAACAGTGAGAAGCATCGACAGCAATTTGCGAAGTGGGTCTATCCCCGTATCGGAGATCTTCCCTTGTCAGACTGTGATACTCGTCACTGGTTGAGCGTCTTTGACGAGTACTCGAAGGTAGCACCTGTGGCTAGTGGGTATTGTTTCCAAAACTGTAAGCATGCTCTGAAGTTTTGCCGTGTCCGACAGTTTGCAGTGAGTAATGCGTTGGATGACTTGACCGTCGCTGATGTTGGGCAAAAGGCGAGTAAGCGAGATAGGGTTCTGACGCTAGAAGAACTGCGAACACTATGGGATTGGGCTGAGAAGCTAGGTCTATATTGCTACTACGGAAATTTGGCAAAGATTCTGTTGTCGTTTGGTGCAAGGACTCAAGAAGTTCGGCTATCAGCCCCCGAAGAATGGAATCTAGTCGAAGGTACGTGGACAGTTCCTGCGTCCAACTCAAAAACAGGGAATAAGATCGTGCGGCCAATACCCGATTTTATTCTGCCCACTATCAAGACTCTACTACATGCAGCTGCAGAACAAGCATCCCCGTATCTATTGGGAGAGCTCAAACGTCCCGAAGCAGTAAGCCAGTGGGGAAGGGGGATTTGGAAACGGATCGGGCATAGCACCCCTTGGACATGGCACGATCTCCGAAGGAGTTTGGCGACCCGCCTAAACGAGGCTGGGATTGCCCCTCATGTCGTGGAGCAAATTTTAGGTCATGCTCTACCTGGTGTAATGGCTCACTATGTTCATACGGTTCGGTTACCTGAGCAAAAAATGGCTCTGGAGTTGTGGGGAGGGATCTTGAAACTATCAGAAAAACCGGCAGACAATATTGTGCATCTGCAAGTGGGGTAGGGGAGAAGAGCAACAGCCCTATTCTTCAGATCGATTTGTAGACTGTGTCTATGGAGGTTACACTAGGTGTAACCTCCATTTATTTTTTACCCTGTCTGTATAGCTAGTGTAGTGTGTACAGATATAGTTCTTCAGTGAATAAATAAGAAGATGGCCTATTAGGCCACCTATATTTAGTGTGAATATTGCCGCTGATATTCTTGAACTATCATATCTTCTACAACCTGATAGATCCGGCGGTTTGAATCCTTTGCAATCCTCTTTAGCATTTCTTTCCGCTCTTCGGAAAGTGGAATACTCATAGACTTACGACCTTCTGAGTTTATGCGATTTTTTTGCACAGACCCACTCTTGCTTATCGAGGCCATTAGTATGGTGCGATGTTCTGTCGATAGCAGATCGTAAAGAGTAATCATAGCTTGCTTTGCTTTATTGCTTTTATTTACCCCAGATAAATCAAGCCAAATGGGTGCTGTGAATGCAAGGTAAGTTTTGAATGTATAGTTCCAAGCCCATTCAGCCATCCCCTCGTTCTTTATTAACCAATCCTCCATCTTTGATTTGTTTTTAATTTTGCCCCAAGTATGTGAAAAGTACTCCAATTGTCGTTCTTTTTTTCGTCTAGAAGCTGTCCATAAATCAAAGAAATGAACTATGCATTCCCTCTTCTCTCGGCTACTAGTTACGTGAAGTGGTAACTTAAAATCAAGGTAGACGTATTCATTTTCTCTATGTGGGGGAATGAGCTCTATTACTGATTCAGGTCGCTCACCGTTCGTTCCCTGCTTTTCATCCTTTATGCTCAGTGATTGTTTACATTCTAAGACATCACCCCTATAAATAGATGTCAGAATATAAGACCAAACAAAATTGCATAGACGCTCATTATCCGGATCAATCCAGCTAAAACTGTCCGCACTCAAACAATGTGCGTTGAAAACATCCAACATTAATGTCTTTATTGCATTTTGTTCTTCGAAATCCTTTCTATATAGAGATGAGCCTATTTTTTTTAACTCGTTTACCAATAGCATTCTTTCTCGTCTTTCGTATCTATCAGCAACGACATTATATATAAATGATTCCAGCTTGCTTGCCTTATCTTCAATGCTTACCATTGCCGCGCTTCTACGCGGTCGATCATCTCCATTTAAAAAAACGTGGTAGAGAAAGGTGATTTCTCTTTCTTCCTTTTTGGGATGCCATGTCACTTTTGCCATCTGAACCTCACCATCAACCAAACCTGCGATCTAACCCGTAAGAGTCTCTTAAATGGGCGAACCATATCGTGAGGGAAGGGTGACCTTACCCACTGAAATGAAGATTACTATGTAGATTTTACGATGTGAAGTGGCGATTTTTCGTTGATTTAGGATAGAAAAATAGATTATTTCATGTTGATTTCAGGCTGATTTTATGCTCATGAAAAAACTTGGGTGTCACAACAACCTTGCCTCAGAGAGGTCCAATTCCCTTTTTTTGCGAACCGAGCTCGTTCGACCAAAAGACTGGCCACCCTCCTTGCTCCTGTTATCGGAAAGCCAACCAGATATCTGAGTTCGTGTAGGCTTACAGATACATTGACGTTTTGATGCTGCTATATAGGCTAATTACTGCCTCTGTAAGCCTATTTTACAAGGTGCCTCTGTTGAAATCTGTTTTTTTTTAACTGGCCCGTCCTTCTGATGAAACAACCCACCACGTCATTAGGAGCACACCATGAGCACCACCATCAAAGTCCTGCGCACCAAAGACCTCATCGCCAAGATTGGTATGGCACGGTCAACCATATACGACTGGCTCGATCCGAAGTCACCGCGCCATGACTGCACCTTTCCCAAACCGTTCAAAATTGGCAAATCATCCAATGCTTGGTTTGAACATGACGTTGACCGTTGGCTCATCCTTCGGAGTCAGTCCTGAGTCATTCGCTTTTTAGTCACCATCAGGCTCCTTAACTTCCCATTACCATCTGAGCCACTTTATTGCTGATAGCACAATCGAAATACTTATCTCTTCTTATATATGTTTTTCACTATTAGCCATCCTCTCTGAGGAGTATAGAGTTTAGGTTTATATATTATTTAATACCATTCATTACCATACACACTACGTACGATACGCATTACCATCCAACACCATGGATACCCAAGTATCCTATTGCTACACCCGCATACCACTACACCCGTATACATAACCACATTCCACTATGAGCAACCATACCCGCTATACGCGTGTGACTATCACACAGCGTAGGGGTAGCGCTGCCTAAGCGAGACCATCATGTTTAATACTGTTAGACTCTTAGATATCCTGACCCTGTCACGCAAACTCCAGCATACGACTTTCCCAGTCGTCATCGTGGCATATACCCCTATCCGCGAGTTGCATATAGATACGGAATATTCGAATGGACCATTATCGACTTGCCTCTTTAACGTATTGGATACCGTGTGTGATTATTTCTACTGCCACACCGAGATATCATCAGCCCACCCTACCATCGAGCTATTCCTGACTTATATGCGAGCAGTACCAAGGCTACACCTCGCCAAGATGAGCTCTCTCAATAGCCAGACTGCTCATAGACTGGCAGATGCTATCAATAACGCCTTGGAAGCCTTCCTAAGCGAGTCCAAGACTCAGTCGCACCGTAAGCGTCTCAATAACCTTCGACGCGTTGAGAAACGCAATCAGCGCAGCATAGCGACCTATATCAACAGCCTGTTCGCTCAACATGCAAAGTTATTATTCATTCGCTTGGATATTGGGTATCGCGAAGCCCATTATCACCAATTAACCGTAGATAGCACCAACTATGACCTACGTCAGTACTTGAACGTAATACAGCGACGATTCAAACACCTGAAGGGATATATCTGGAAGATAGAATACGGTGCCGACCGCCGTTTCCATTTCCATCTCACCTTTATCTTCAACGGGGCTGAGCATCAGCAGGATGTCTCATTGGGCAAAGCGCTGGGGGAGCAGTGGGAGGCCATCACCGATGGACAGGGGAACTATTACAACTGCAATAGCAGGCGAGTACAGTATCAGGAATGGGGGACCGATGGGATAGGGATGGTGCATTACGCAGATACCGACAAACAGGCTCTACTACTGGACGCTCTCGGTTATCTGACCAAATCCGATGAGCATATATTGGCAGTCTTGCCATCGGGCCGCCGAACCTTCGGCCGAATGGAGATGCCATCACCCCAGCGTCGCATTGGTAGACCTAGGGGCACTAACAGGTGCGAATAACTCAAGAGTCTGGTCGGGGCTTCGGGTGAGAGAAGGCTGATGTGCGTTGGGGCTAACTCATTACACAACTTCCTCACCCTAGTCTCGGCACCTCTGGTAGATTGAATGTCTTTCAACCGCTCCTTAGCACCTTCGTCACTGGTGGAGTAAGGATCTTCAAATCCAATAACGAAATTGACCAGAGAAATACACACCGGCTGGTAGGGCTTGCATGATTCTATCCCGCAAGCTCACGACGCACTGGGCAGTTATGTGCGGGAGACATCCTCAAGGGACGGTGCAACGGCATGTTGGCCTTAGTGTCTTGCCTTGCCCGGTCATGCTTTCTTGTTTTAGGCGACAACCAGGGCCGTAGCTGCGGCCATTCGGTCAGGAGAAAACCCATGCAGGCACAATCCATCCCTTGGGGGCCAATCCGCTCAACCCTGACGGAGAAGTTCACGTTCGGTGACATTAAGTAACTCGTCGGCTATGGCGACTTGGATATGTCTCGGCTCGCGCACCTTGAACAAAAACCGCAGAACGGAGCATCGAAGTCGCAGCTCCTGAGTGAGATCGACAAGCAGGTAGGCACAATGGACGACAAGCGACGCAGCGTCTTTGTCTCCATCTGCTGTGAAGAAATGATGCGCCGCAAGCCAGAAGTGGTCGACGAACTGGAGCGCGTGCTGTCCAGGGTTGGCTGGAAGTTTTCCGGCACGGCGTTGATCCCGATCGAGGTTTTCGATATTGCGGAGCTGACTGACATCCCTGAGACGGCACAGGCAGATCTTCAGAAAGCCGCCAGCAGACTACGCGATGGCGACCTGAGCGGTGCATTGTCGGCCGCCTGTGGCGCCTTGGACAGTGTGACCAGCGACATATATAGCCGCCACGGCCTTGGCGATGCCGGCAAGGCGTCATTTCAGGAGCGCATCAGGAAGTCCCTCGACGCCTTGCAGGTGAAAGACCGTCTGATCGGCGAACTGGCCAACATTGGCTGGGTCGAGACCGATTACAAACCACTGTCGGCCAACCTTGATGGCTCCTTGAATCAGGCGGCGTACATCATGCAAAAACTGAGAGCCGATATGGGCGACGTGCATGGCACCAAGCCTGTTATCGCCGCACTCGTCTATGACTCCATCAAGTGGTCATCCCTGTTGCTCAGGATGTTGGCGACTAGATAAGCGTAACCTTCATGCACCTGAGAACCGCAGGAGGGCCTGCAGCGCTTCGCGCTGCGGGACAACATGCCCCACGCCATCGAACACTATCAGCTCATGGTAGATCCAGGTGGTCCACTCTGGCTGCTTAGCTGGCGGGTGGCAACAAAGACTTTACGCAGCAAAGCGGAGGCCTTGACGGTGGGATCGGTGGCCAGGGCGACCAGTCCTTGGATAAGGGTAGGCATCAGGTGATTCCTGGGCGACATGGGCCCCCATTGTACCCGGTTTCGGCCGTTTGGATTGCAGGGTTGCAAGCGGAATGACCCCAGCCCCCTCGCTGACCGGATTTGGGCCTTGCTTTGGCCGTTGGTCAAGAGTGCAAAGCGGGACCGCAGACCCGCACATGTCCCCCGATATCGATCAACTGCCGCTCAAGGTAGTCAGCCAGCTCTGCGCCGGAGCGCGGGCCAGCGCTTCATGCTGGCTCTGTAGTGATCATTCGAGTAGGCGGCAGTCTGGTATCTATTCCCCCTGAATGTTTTTTCTTATAGATACCGACATGGCCGCAGCCATCAGTACCATAGGCGTGGACTCAATGAAGGAGACATACCCAATGACCAAGAGCAGAATCGAAGCCGTCGAAGTGTGCGAAGGTATTCTCAGGAAGGAAATAGAGTACAACGAGAAGAACAATATATACCCCTCCATCAACGCAACAGTCAGGGTTCTGCTCCGGCAAAGCCAAACCATGGCACCAGTCTACGAAGAACTCTGCGAACTGCTCGCCCTGGAACGGTATGTGGCTAGCTTTCTGGACGCGCTGATCAGCACATTCACCTTCTGGGATGAAGACGACATGCGCAAGGCCAGGGAAGATCGTAGCAGGCTCATCCAAGTTAACGAGGACATATCGGATCTCGCCTCTCGCCTGGCTGATTTGCTGAGGGAGAGAGAGGACATCTGTAATCGAGCTGGGTTCGGGTGTGAAAGAGAAACCGGTCTGGCAGCACTATTTGATCGTGCAGGTGAGCACAACCCGCTCTATACCATGTACCCCCAGGATGAATTTTTACGCCTTGCGCACAGATATGATTACAAGTACTGGCCAAGCATTGAAGACCTGCTCAAGGTGCTGGCGTGCGACGCGGAGCAATCGGAGGTGTACGCCCACGACGCGGAAACGGAGGCTGGTACTTCATCCAGAAAGCCATCACAGTATGACGTCCTTCGCGCATTCCAAGCCAAATTGGATGACTACGCACTCGGCGGCTCACTTCCATCCAATCTCAGACTGTCTGACAGCGCCATGGCCACTATCCTGAACTGCATTACGGAGCTCGACGCAGACTCCCTGGTCACAGCCGAATACATCAAGAGCTTTCGACAGAAGGAACGAGAGAGGTTCAAATCACGACGGCAGTAGATCGCATGCTATAGGTTTGTCCTGTACACCAATTCGTGCCTATCATCGCACCACCACATAGGTAGGATTTGTGCTTTTTTCTGATTGCCTTCGTAGAACGTTCGCCATTCCGCTTTTACCGCATAGTCCGCATTTTGACAGTTCAACGCGATTTGGTTGATGAATTCAAACATCGTAATAACAAGCTACTTTTCCAACACGATCCAAAAAAATCTCAGTTATATATCATCGCCATGAACACCTTCCGGGACTGCCTTTGCAGTCCCTTTTTCATTGGAGATTTTCGTATGGCTCACTTCATCGACACCATGGCCTACACCGGCCAAACACCTTGGCATGGCCTCGGCAATCTATTGCCTGCACAGCAATCGCTCGATACCTGGTTGCAAGCTGCCGGGATGGATTGGACCATCGAGCAGAGCGATGTGATGTTTAACGTGGCTTCCGATGCCCTGCATATCCGCCCCTACAGCGATAGCAAGGTGCTCTACCGCTCCGATACCCTGACACCGCTCTCGGTAGTCTCCCAACGCTACAACGTGGTACAGCCCCACGAGGTGCTGCACTTCTATCAAGACTTGGTGGAAGCCGGTGGCTTTGAATTGGAAACGGCCGGCTCGCTCAAAGGCGGTCGCAAGTTGTGGGCGCTGGCCCGTACCGGCCAGGACATGAAACTCAAGGGCGGGGATGTGGTGAAGTCCTATCTGCTGCTCGCCACCAGTTGCGATGGCACCCTCTGCACCACGGCCCAGTTCACCTCCTTGCGGGTGGTCTGCAATAACACCTTGCAGATGGCCCTACGCGATAGCAGCGGGGCCATCAAGGTCCCCCACTCTACTCAGTTCGATGCGGCTGCGGTGAAAGAGTCGCTGGGACTCGGCCTCTCCCATTGGGATGAGTTCAAAGCCCAAACCAAGGCACTAGCGCAACGCCCGGTCGCCCCTGAAGAGGCGCTGCGTTTCTTTAGTGACCTGCTAGCCCAACCGCTGGATGACGAAAACATCATCCTCACCCGTCCAGTACAACGCCTGCACGAGCTCTATCAGGGAGCCGGAATGGGGTCTGATTTATCGAGCTCCCGCAATACCGCCTGGGGGCTGGTCAATGCGGTGACCGAATACGTGGATCACCATCGCCGTGCCCGCAGTCAAGATCACCGGCTCGACTCCGCTTGGTTCGGTCAGGGGGCGCAGCTCAAAACCCAGGCATTAAACCAAGCGCTGACGCTGTTGCAGTAATGGCCGTATCCATCTAGGATATAAACTAAAGATTATATTGGTGCGCTATGTGGACAGTAAAAACGACCGAGCTGTTTGATGTTTGGTTTGATGTGCAAGATGACGCGACGCAGGAAAAAGTCTTGGCTGGACTACTCGCCTTGGCGCAGGGTGGCCCATCGATAGGCCGCCCCTTGGTCGATACCATCAAGGGCTCGCGTTTTACAAACTTGAAAGAGCTGAGGGTGCAGCATCAGGGAGAGCCGCTACGTGCATTCTTCGCCTTTGACCCGTTGCGACAAGCCATCGTGCTATGTGCTGGTAACAAGGGCGGGAACGAGAAGCGGTTTTACAAAGAGATGCTGCCGTTGGCAGAGGCACAGTACGCCAGGCATCTGGCTGAGTTGGAGGAAAAGTAATGGGAAGAACACTAGACGATTTGCTGGCCTCCCGTTCAGAAGAGAGTCGGCAACGCATCCAGGAAATGGCTAACGAGCTGTTGCTGGAGGTGCGTATACAGGCGTTACGCGAAGAGCTGGAGGTGTCGCAGGTTGAGTTGGCCAAGGCACTCGGTGTCAGTCAGCCTGCCGTCGTGGCGATGGAGCAACGTGGCAGTGATATCAAGCTATCCACCATGAAACGCTATGTCGAAGCCATGGGCGGCAAGCTGCGTGTGGATGTCGAGTTGCCAACCGGACGACACATCGGATTCAACGTCTGACGCCGTTGCGACGACCCGATAACAGGCATCTACCAATGTAGATCGCTCTTCAACACCCCTATCCTGAGGCTGCATTTGCAGCCTCTTTTTCATTCCATCAGATAGCAAAAATCCCCTTACCCGGACTGGTATAAGCCAATCCGGGCGGGAATGTTTATGCCGCCGACAAGGAGCAATGATGAAAGCAAAAGCCAAATACGGTCAGGCCATTCGTTTAGCCTCCACCACCGACCTCTCTCGCGAACAGTGGTTGGCGATCCGCAAGCTGGGGCTCGGCTCGTCCGATGCCGCCGTGGCGGTGGGCCTCTCGCCCTATAAGTGCCCGCTGTCGCTGTGGCTGGAGAAAACCGGGCGCAAGGAGCCGGAAGATATCTCCCACAAAGAAGCTGTGTTGTGGGGTATCGAGCTCGAACCGGTCTTGGCACAGGTCTACGCCAAGCGCACTGGTTATCGGGTGCGTCGGGTCAATGCGGTACTCCAGCACCCGGAGCATCTGTTTATGCTCGCCAATCTCGACCGGGAGGTGGTGGGCCACCCCGACGGCCCCGGCATCCTCGAAATCAAAACCGCCAGCTATCACAGTGCGCCGCAATGGGAGGAAGGCGTGCCGGTCGCCTACCAGTGTCAGGTACTGCATCAGCTGGCCGTCACCGGTCATGCCTGGGCGGAAGTGGCGGTGCTCATCGGGGGTCAGGATTTTCGGATTTACCGCATCGAGCGCGACGAGGAGAAGATCCGGGATCTCACCGAACGAGAAGCGCAGTTCTGGCATCAGGTCACGAGTGACCAGCAACCCGATCCCGATGGCTCGGAAGATGCAGGCTCGGCGCTAGCCTGGCTATTTCCCCGCGATGACGGGGAAACCGTCGATCTCTCCGATTCGCCCGAGTTCAACCAGCTGTTCGGGGAGTTGCTGCATCTGCGTGAGCACAAGGAGGAAGTGGAGCTACGCGAATCGCAGATCAAGCAGCGGCTACAGGCCACGTTGGGCGAGGCCACTGCGGGACTCTTTGCCGACGGCAAGATCACCTGGAAACGCAGCAAGGATCGGCTGGCGCCCGATCTGGACCGGCTCGGTCAGGATCATCCCGACCTGCTCAGCCACTACGTCAAACCGGTGCCCGGCTCACGCCGATTCACCATTCAGGCAGTTCACACTGCCAGGAGACACACACCATGATCAAAGGACTAGCGATTACCCCGCCCGTGATCGGGCGGATCTGTATCGGTAGGCTGGTACAGAAAGAGGGGAAATGGGTGCCGGAGAAGGATGACAGTTTCACCCTCACCACCCAGGTCCAGCAGAAGGGGGGATGGTTGCTCCATCCCTTGCATCAGCAGTTCGCTCAAGGGCATGAGCAGGCCAAGATCCGCGCCATTCCGGTGCGGGTGCTGTTCAATGACAGCGATTTGAACCTGCGAGCAGAGTACAGCGCCTTTGACCGCCAAACTGGCAGACCGCTCTGTGTCGGCAATGGAGAGATGGCAAAACGGGTGGGGGCACAAGAGATGGAGGAGGTCAGTTGCCCCGGTCCGGAGCGCTGCCCTTACGGCCAGCAGCAGGGCTGCAAGCTGTACGGACGACTGAACCTGTTTGTGGAGGGACAGGGGGATGAACTCGGCAGCTTTATCTTTCGCACCACCGGCTACAACTCGGTGCGTACCCTGGCGGCACGGCTCAAGTACTTCGAGGCGGTGAGCGGTGGCCTGACCCGCTACCTGCCGCTGACCTTACGGCTGCGGGCCAAGAGCACCACCCAGTCCTACCGTACCCCGGTCTACTACGTGGATTTGACCCTGCGCGATGAACTGACCCTGACCGAGGCAGTCTGTCAGGCACGGCAGGAAGCGTTGCTGGATGATGAGGCTGGGCTGACGATTAGCGAGATGGAAGCCGTCGCACGGGCGCTACTGCGCAATGGTCAGTTCGAGGAAGTGGATGAAGAGGTGCCAATGCTGCTTGAGGAGTTTTACCCCCAGATGGAGGAAGGGGAACATTCGACTGCCGAACCAGCACCGCAAACAGTGGCCCAGCCACGGGGAACGCGAGCACGGGCATCTCCGTTAACCAACAAACTAGGTAAAGGCGCCACACCGGCACCCGGTGCGCCCTAACTCAGGATTTGGCTAGGCGCTCGACCAGCCGCTCAAACGTCTCCAGCAGCAATGCCCGGTCGGCACTGTCCAGCCGGGCGAGTTTCTGCCCCAAGACGATACCCTACTCAGTTGGCTGTGGGCGGGTCTCACACATCTTTTCACACCGACTCCAGGGCACCCACGAGGTGCCCTGTTGCGTTTATATGGCTAACCACAAGGAGTTAAGTTTATGTCTCGATTCACCCCAGGCGATCATCTGGTGACCGCTCGCCTCGGTTATACCCACCACGGCCTCTATGTCGGGGGCGACCTCGTTATCCACTACCAGGGGCCTAATCACGGCATACCCGGTGAGATAGTGATGACTTCTCTGGATGCGTTTTCCGATGGTAAGCCGGTCTGGTGCAAATTTTGCCCTGTCAGGCGGTATGACCGAACAGCGAGCCTCAAACGTGCCCGTACACGGCTGGGCGAGCATCGATACGATGTGTTGTTCAGTAACTGTGAACACTTCGTGATGTGGTGCATCCACGGTATCCACCACTCGACACAGGTTAGTCAGGTAGCAACGGCGGTGGCGAAAGCGGCCCTTCGTACTCCACAGACTACTATCATTCCCCCAGCTATGACTGTGTTGAGCCGCGAGCGCACAACGTCTGATTACATAACGCTCGCCACCTCTGCTATCACCCTGACCACCCTCGCGACATCGCCAAGCTGGGTCCCCCTGGCAACCGGCGCATTAGCCGTTCACGCAGTCAGCCGCCTCTGGTCCTGGCTCACCGACTGAGCCACTGCCTACCCTCGCACAACAAGGAGCACAACCTATGACTATTCCCTTCTACCGGGACGGCTTTGCCCTGCCCGTCACCCCCGCCCTGCTGGCTCTGCTCAGTCAGGAAGCCGAACGAACCGATCTCGATCTGGGGCGCTGCACCCAGCTGACCTTCAACTTCCGTAACCCCGGTTACAGCGCCGAGCAAGGCGGCGTACATCCTGTCGAGCTGCGGCTTATTCGGGGATTGCACGGCTGGGTCTTCGATTACATCACCGACTTCAGTTATCAGGGGCTCGGCCAGGATGCAGAGCTCGGCAAAGAGCTCGACTTCAACCTCTCCTGTGATGAGCACTATCTGCAGGGCTGGGGACCACTGCCCAGCGTGGAAGCGCGGGAACTGTTTGCCCTGTGGCAGAGCAATTTTATCGCCTATGGTCAGCTGGGGTATTTCACCGTCATCGTGAGTGGGGATTAGGAGGTGTGTGATGACTAACGAACTGCCGCTGTCCCACTACTCGCGCCAGTGGTTGGGACTGCTCGCGGCCAAAGCCGAGCTGCAGCCGACTCGCCAGGGCGAGCGCTGGTTGCTGCACCTAACTCCTGGTAGCCCAAACGCCCGCACCGTCACCCTGCATCTACGTTGGTCTGGCGTGCAGTGGCAACTGCTCTCCCTCACCAATGCCGAGGACTTGCGCACCATGAGTCAGCCCGTGGATGAGATCTGCATTGACCCCAAGCGCCGCTGTTTCTGGCGCTGCCAGGCAGGGCCCGTCCCGCTTTCTGAGCAGCCCCGCGTGCTGGGGAGCTTTCTGAGCGACCTGCAGCGTACCTGTATCCATCATGGCTATTGCGTGGAGAGTGACCCCTTACCCCAAGAGGGCGCGAAAGATGCCAAAACAACCGATAGCCGTTGAGCTTGAAGCAATTAATCGAGAGGGGGAAACGCAGGTGGTGCGTGACAGTGGCCTGGCCGTGCAGGGCTACAGCGTCTATCTGCGGGCGTTAGAGGCCAGTGGGTTGGCGCTGGCCACCTGCGTAGCGGATTACGACACCATCGGCCCCGCTTACGAACTGGCAGAGCGATTAAGCCTGGCACTGGTCATTTCGTTCACCGTACTGGTCCCCGAATCGCTGAGGCCGGTGCAGCGTGAACCCACAGCCAGGGTAGGAGCTATCACGACCGCCAACTGAACGACCCTCAAGATGAACCAACAACCTCTCTGCATTTAGCCCCGGTATGCCTCGCGCTGCCGGGGTTTTTTATTTTCAGGAGACCACTATGCGTTACCACAAACTCAAAGCCGGGGAATGCCCCGGCACTTATGTCGTCACCGAGCCGGTGACCGAGCAAGACTTGCTGCGTATCGCCAACCAAATTGCCCGCAAGCGTCTGGCCAAAGGGACCGCCATCACCAGTACCACGGAGGCCGCCGAACGGCTGCAAACCCTACTACAGGAGCGAGAGCACGAAGTGTTTGGCGCACTGTTCCTCGACTCCCAACACCGCGTACTGGCCTTTGAGGAGCTGTTTCGCGGCACCCTGGGCAGCGCCAGCATTTATCCACGGGAAGTGGTCAAGCGGGCCCTGATGCTCAACTGTGGGGCCATCATCGTGGTCCACAATCACCCCAGCGGCGACCCGGAGCCGAGCCACTCAGACCGGGTCTTTACCCAAGCCCTCAAAGAGGCCTTGGCCCTGGTCGATGTCCGGTTGCTCGACCACCTTGTTGTCGGCGCTGAGGGCGTGGTATCGCTGGCTGAACGGGGGATGCTTGTCGGATAGCGCCTGGCAAGAGCACGATACGGGCCTCGGTCTGCGCCTTGTGCTGCGCCGTCGTCCGTACCACGAAAAGCCGTTACCTCTAAACCGAGTTCATTCAACTCAACCCTTCTGTGCCTCAACCCGGATCATCAGTCACAACCAGCATGATCCCGATAATCCATCGCGCTCAACAGGGTCACCTCACCAAAGGTGGCCTTTTGCATTTCAAGGAGTCATCCCCATGTCTGCCTTCATGATTGACCGCCAGGATTACCTGACCTTTGCCGTGCAGTTGCACCGCTTTTGCAATGCCTCGCTGCCACCGCACTACACCCTGGAGCTACTGCGCACCCTCTGGTGGAACTCACCAATGGAGGTCACCAGTACCTGGACGTGGCGGGTAGACCGGTTGGTGCGGCTGATGATGCTCGCCAACCGTCGGGCGGTCTGGCATCGCTATCAGCTGGGGCGTCAGGAACCACGTCAGCACCGCGCTACCAAGCTGAGCCCGTTTAAACCAGCCCACCGTTATCACCAGGCACCGCTCACCGATGCAGAGCTGGTGGCCCTCTACAAATTCACCTGCTGCGCCCTGTACCAATCGAGCGAATGGACCGGGGGCCCTGAGCAGGCACCTCGGCTTGTGACGGTGCTACAGCAGTTGCAACAGGCTCTCGCACAAGACGTGCTGACCCGGCTGTCACTGTGGGAGCAAGCCCCCTGGGGAGAGATGTGATGGCCAGAACCGTCACTTACTCCCTTCTTCATCAGGAGCAATACCATGATCGAATTTAACGACAGCTTTAGCCAGGCCGCCGTGGCAGAGGCCATATGTGCTCACTCCGGGCTTGCCAAGCTCATCAGTCAGCAATTGATGCTGCCGGGCTTTGCCTATGCCCACGATGTGGAGGGGCAGCGTATTGGTGGCCCGCTGGTGGCCCCCAACCCTGCGCTGCACAAAACCTCGCTCTTTGTCAGCCCCCGCGATATGCGCGAGCACCTGCCACGAGAGATTAACTTCGCCCGCTTTCGCTGCGCCTGTAATGCAGCGGGTCAGCCGGTTGGTGAGTGGCAACGGGTAATAGTCGGGGCCTACGTCAACCACGGTAGTAATGACAAGCCGGATTGGAGTAGTCACACCTGAGCCACGGCCACCAGCACACACAAGACCTCTAACAGCCCCTCACACCGAGGGGCTGTTTGCATTTGAAGGAAACCCTACCATGCATGACTTACGTGATTACAAGACCCTGGCCGCTATGCAGATAACCGCCGCTATTGGTCAGCTCAACCACAACACCGCCCCGAAGATAATGGCCCATCTGGCATTGCGGGCCAGGCAGCCGCAATCGCTCGGTAATGGCCGTAGCAGAGCCAAGGCGCTCAAGCTGCTGCGCCGGGTCAAGAAAGCCCACAAGGTAGGGCGCATCCCGTTCGAGCTCACCGTAACGGGCTGCCGCATCGACCGAGGGTGCCATCAGGCAGACCGCTACTACTACGACCGCATGCTACTGGCCCAAGGCTGGCAGCAGTACGACACCGAAGAAGACGCGTGGTATTTCGGCATCTGGATTAACACCGAGAAGCTGGAGACCTATACCTACGCCGAAGGGGATACCTGCCATGTGATTGCGCCAAACGTTGAGGCGTTTCGCTCTGAATTGGCGCGGCTATACCAGTACCACCCACAAGCCCCGGCCTTTATCAGCATCGACCCGGAGGCGGGCGCTGTGACCCACCACTTTGAACGCAAGCCGGAGGTGTGAAATGGCCAAGCACATCACCATCAAGGTGCCAGGCAAACACCCGCAAACCGGCGAGCTCACGACCTTCGAGCTCAAGGGCCAGCGCATCGATATCGACATCGGCGGGCAGGCCGTGGCGTTTCTGATCCACGGGAGGGGCATTGGGACCTCGCTCACCCACATCTCGAGCGGCTATCGCATCGCGCTGCTCGGCGGATGGCTGACCGCTCGTTACGCCATACCGGAGAATAAGCCCAGCAGAATGGCCTGCGCTCAGATGGCCATAGATCGATTGGTAGCCCAGTACGGCTCGCTACACCTGCTGGACAGACTCAATTGCAAGCCGGTTATCAATGAGACGGCTGACTGCGCCCGTTGACGCCCAACCGTCCCGCTTATCCACAAACAGCATAAAGGGCCAGCCCTCTCAGGCTGGCCCTTGGCATCATTGGAGTAACCGACATGACCCGTCTTATCACCGGGCTCGAGGTGCATCGCTATGCCCCCGAGCTCAACAAACTGCATCTGCGAAACCGGCAGACGTTACCCGCTCCCGGCATCACCGCCATCAAAGAGGCCAAAGCACGCCTGTTTAGCCGATGGCAGCCAGGGCATCAGGTGACCATCACCGTGAGCCATCCCGACTACGTCAATCTCTCCCGGCTTTATCGAGGGAGGCTAGTAAACCTGAGCGAACTCCCAGAGCACCTGACCAGACTGCGCCAGCGCCACAATGTGCCTGGCACTATCATCCACACCCAGTTGAGGTATCGCTAATTATGACCACGAGCCATTCCGCATACCCTGCAGCCCACAATTCAGAGTTACAAGTTCCCGCACAAGCCTCCTGCATCAGCTGGGGCCTGCCGCGTGATATCTCACCACGCTTTGGCGCTCGTCTGATACAAAGTCACTACCGGCTCGATTTTCTATCCGATCGGGCCAGTCTGATAGGTGACTGGAGTGAGGTGCTAATAGCCAAGCTCGACCAGGCTTTCCCGGAGATCATCAAAGCTCTAGAAGCCAAGCTGCTGACCGGCGAACTGGATGCCCAACGCCAGCACTGCATCACTATCCAGCACGGCGGCTTTACTTGCGAAGCCGATACCCTGGGTAGTCACGGCTATGTCTATATCTGTATTTACTCTGCGGAGAGCATGGAGGCGACCCCTGATGTCAGGGATAGTCAGAGCTCATGTACAGAACCTTAAGCGGCAAGCGAATTAATAATACCGTCTAACGTGTTGTTTTGCTTGGATTTTCTCTGCCTACTCTTTTTGCCGTTTTTGGATAAATACACCATTGCCCACTCCAACTTCTCTGTTATTTCCTGCCACGCACCATGGATGATGCTCGCCAATATCGGCATTAACCAAAGCGCGCTGTTTTTGGCAATCTTCAGCATCGATAACTCCGCGCTGCCAATCAGCGTCAGCGCCAGCCGACGTTTGACCAGCAAGGCCAGCAAACTAGCCCAGATCAAGCCTTCCGCTATCGCTTTTTGTCGTGTCGCGAACGCCTTCAACCGGTTATATGATTTCAGCTCTTTGAACAACAGTTCGATCTGCCAACGGCAACGATACAATGCCATCACCTTCTCGGCTGGCCATCGCTCACGCGGAAGATTGGTCATCCATATACAGAACCGTTTTTCCTCTGCAAACCAACGTCTTATGAGTCGATATTTATACTTTCCCGAACTCACATCCAGATCCAGAACCTCGGCTCTGCAGCTTCTCCGATCGATATCCTTGAGCTTTTTTCCGAGTAACTTGGGCATTTCCCTGCCGTCCTGTCGGTAAGCTGCCTGTACTTTGGGATTGAGATTTTGACTCCCTCTGACCAGATAGCTTCCTTTGGCTTTGGTCACATCAGCAAAGTACTCGCGGCTGATGTAACCGGCATCCGCCAATAACAGTTTGTTATTTAACGAATTTGCGGCCGGAAGATGCTTGCGCTCCGATTCGGTATCCGCCGTGATACTCATCGATATCGGCGACTGGTCCAGCAAGGACATGGTCATATGACACTCTACCGCAGCGGGGCTGTGCTTATTGAATCGGCCCGGGAAATGTTCTGCCAATTGCGGATGTAACGCGAATGACGACCCGTCCTGCAGCAGTACCTGCTCAAAGCCTGCCAGTCCGTGGGCGTCCGGTAGACACTCCTTGAGGCGTAAGGCGATGGCTCGTTCAACCAGTGCGCGCATGAACAAGGGAAAACCCTGCTTGCGTAACTGGTTGTGAAAGGGTTTATACGCTATTTGGTCAGTATCATGGAGCTGCAACGCATTGAAATGGCGATGCAAACCAGCAATACCATCCACCTTGTCGCAACCAAGCCCTGAGAGCAGAGCCGGGAGTAGTCTCGCAGGCTGGATATCCCGGAGTCGCTGACAAAAACCGGTAAATTTACCGATCCGGTTGAGTTCAGAAGAGCTAAGAAGTTGCTTGAGGTACTGGGTTGCATTGATAATAGTCATGGCTTCGGGCGTGTCGGTTTTTTTTTGCGATTAAATCAGATCACAAACGAAGCCTTTTTTCTATCTATTTCAATTGGTTGTAGCTAAAGATCCTGTACATGACAGGTCACTGCAGCGGCCAAACTGTTGCCACATCTCAGTTCAGGAGGAAACGCAATGACTCAGGAAAGGATCCAGACCCGCTACCCACTCGGCGGCCCCTTCGCCACCCAGGCTGAGCTGGAGCAGGCCATCACCCAGGCCATAACGACCCACAGACAAGATTTCTTCCCTCTGCTGGAACGGCTGGTGGACGTGGGGGACACCCGGGTCAACCTCAGTCAGGAGAACCCGCTGCGGGTGCTCAGCATCGAACTCGCTGACGGCCGTGAAGGAGTGGCCCATATCAACTACGAGTCCAACTTCGCCGAGAGCTGCCTGATTATCAACGAATACGACCAGCACCAGACCAGCCTGGCCTTTCGCCTCGACGGGGATGCACTTATCTTCGACGTCGAACTGCCGATCGCGTGGAATTTCAATAACTGAAGATTCAGCGGTGTAATGCCGCCTGGTTGCTACACCCGGTCAGCCAGCTCCCCTCACCCTAACCCTCTCCCAAAGGGAGAGGGGATCAGCCCGTGCCAACCTCCAGCCGTGGTAGTCACTCCATACTCTGCTGTTATTTCAGGCGCCTGTAATCTTCCCCATATGGCTGTCATCTGAATAGCAATATCCAGCATATAGCCACCATAACCCTCACTCATGTACAGGATCTTTAGCGGCAACCAATTGAAATAGATATAAAAAAGGCTTCGTTTGTGATCTGATTTTATCGCCAAACAAAATCAACACGCGCGAAGCCTATGACTATTATCAACGCTAATTACTATCTGGAGCAACTCTTGGCTCCCGCCGCACTCGAGCGCATTGCTCGGCTCTGCAAGTTTTGTCTGCGTCAGCGTGCCATTACCCCAGCCATGCTCGTACCTGCACTGCTGCGGGCCATGGGAGGCGACCAGGTCAATGACATTGCCGGTTTACACCGCCATTTCAATGCCTTGCAACTGGTAAACACCCATCAGGTTTCTTACAAACCGTTTCACAATCAGCTGCGCAAAGAGAGCTTTGCCCTGTTTATGAAAGCCCTGGTCGAGCGGGCCATCGCCTTGCGTATCGACCATCAACTCAAAGCAGCCTCCCTCGGCGCGTTCAAGCAGGTGTTACTGCACGATGGCACCTCCTTTGCGGTGCATCGGCGCCTTGCTGCTGATTTTCCCGGCCGGTTCAAGACCATCAGTCCGGCAGCTATCGAGTGCCATATGACCATGTCACTGTCGGAGCAGAGCCCGTTGTGCATGAGTGTGTCTGCCGATACCGCAGGGGAACGGCAATTTCTGCCTGAAGCCCACACGCTGACCAACTGCCTGCTGCTGGCTGACGCAGGTTACATTGACAGGGCTTGGTTTGAGCAGGTGAACGACGCTGGCGGATTTTATCTGGTGCGCGGCACGAAAAGCCTGAACCCCAAGATAATCCAAGCCTGGCGCGGTGATGGACGGGAAGTACCCAAGCTGGCGGGACTATCTCTGAGAGAGGCCGGACGGCGACGCTGTCGGGCCGAGGTACTGGATATGGTGGTGAAGTCCGGCCAGGTCGAGTACCGGTTGATCCGGCGCTGGTTTGCTGAGGAAAAGCGGTTCTGTCTGTGGATGACGAACCTACCGCGAGCAGCATGGTCAGCAGAGCAGGTGATGAGCCTGTATCGCTGCCGTTGGCAGGTGGAGTTGTTATTTAAAGAGTGGAAATCGCACAACCGGCTCAAGGGGTTTGTGACGGGCGAGAAAGCGATTGCCGAGGGGTTGGTGTGGACGAGCCTGCTGTCGCTGGTGATGAAGAGACGGGTCGCGCAGAGTGTGATGAGTGGGGCGCTATCGATGCTGAAAGCGTCGAAGAACAGTGCGACGTGGTGGCTACCGCTATTGGAAGCAGTGGCCCATAGGGCGCTGACAGAAATAAGGGAAAGATTGGAATGGGCTGCCGATTATTTGGCCAAGAACGCCTGCCGAACCAAGCAGAGAAAGTCGATACAGAACAGGACCTTGGAAGGCGTTTTAAATGGACTCGCCGCTTAAGGTCCTGTACATGAGTCAGAGCTAACTCTGATATCAGCACGATTGTAAATCGTTGGGAAGGTCAACTCGTGACCTTCCCGTAACGCCTGGGCGCAACTCCGCATAGCTCTTGGTTGTGTCTCAATTGGGTTCTTTCGGGATGATGATTGGCTACACTTCAGCCAATTTTATCGATAAAGATCATGGAGTTGTTATCTGGAGTGTCATTCAGAGTGACACCGTGATGTAATGTGATGCATCTCGCATCACTCTGTGACTTAGGCGCTATGAAATCCGTTAGAACGACCGTCTCTTTATCTCATTCACAGCTCGAGTCCTTGCAACGGATAGCTGAAAGCAATGAGGTGTCCATCTCATGGCTTATTCGCCAAGCTGTAGGGGATTTTCTGGCAGTTCATAACGAGGAGGATTTCCACCCCCTCAAGCGCAAAACTGCACAGCAAGAAGGCAATCAGGAATGACATTCTATTCACCACATCAACAGGCTTGGCTTGCCCATTACATGACCCTTGAGGGAAAGGCGGAAGAATCGTTAACCAAAACGATGGCCGGGGCTAAGGTGGACATGAACCCGCATCAGATTGAGGCGGCGATGTTTGCCTTGGCATCCCCCTTGTCTAATGGCGTTATTCTGGCCGATGAGGTTGGATTGGGGAAAACGATCGAGGCCAGCTTGGTTTTGGCGCAGAAATGGGCTGAGCGTCGGCGAAAGTTGCTTTTGATCGCTCCTGCCACTTTGCGCAAACAATGGAGCCAGGAGCTTGAAGAGAAGTTTTCGCTCCCCTCTTTCATCATGGAGGCCAAGTCCTTCAATGAGGCAAAAAAGGCAGGAATAGCCAATCCGTTTGATATGGAAAGTGCCTTTGGCCAGCCTGCAATCTGTATATGTTCCTACGAGTTTGCTGCTCGGAAATCATTGGAACTCCAACGAGTTCCTTGGGATCTAGTGGTCATGGATGAAGCGCATAAGTTGCGCAATATCTATAAAAATGATGGGGCCAAAACAGCCAAGGTGCTTGATAACGCTTTAATGGGCATCAAAAAGGTCCTGCTTTCTGCCACCCCATTACAGAACAGCATGCTGGAGTTGTATGGGCTTGTATCCGTCATAGACCCGTACTTTTTTGGCGATTTACCTTCGTTTAAGGCTCGATATGGTCGGCAGCAACTTGAGCAGGTTGAATTGGCTATGCTGCGAACTCGATTG
Source organism: Aeromonas bivalvium (assembly GCF_046078285.1). Lineage (NCBI taxonomy): Bacteria > Pseudomonadati > Pseudomonadota > Gammaproteobacteria > Aeromonadales > Aeromonadaceae > Aeromonas > Aeromonas bivalvium. Next base: position 28,892 of record NZ_JBGXBV010000014.1, on the reverse strand, counting down.
AGCAAGGTTTGTAATCGCACTCTCAGACGTCAGGTCCAAGAAGAGGGCGGGATCAGCTTTACTCGCCGTTATTCCATGACTGAAGACTATCGACCGTCAGCGCAAGAAGAGCAATTGTACAGGCAGGTATCCGAGTACCTGCAACGTGAAGATCTGCTGGCAATCAAAAGCGGCGCTAGGCATCTGGTGACGCTGGTTATTCGTAAAATTTTGGCGTCCTCTTCACATGCAATTCAAGGTACTTTACAGACCATGATTGCACGGCTGGAACAAAAGCTGCCCCTGCTTGATGCCTTGGAGGATTATGAGAATTTTTCTGACCTTCAGGATGAAGAAGGGATTGGTGACGAGGAGCTGATCGACCCGCAAGCCCTGCAGGCCGAAATTGATCTACTTAAGGATTTTCAAGGCCTTGCCAGTAGTATTTCGAACAATGCCAAAGCTGATGCGCTTGTTCGTGTTCTCGAACGTGCATTTGAGAAAACGGCTGAGCTAGGTGGATCACGCAAGGCGGTGATTTTTACCGAATCGGTTCGGACGCAAACATGGTTGGCAGAGATGTTAGCCACCCAGGGCTATGATGGCCAAATCGTGATGCTGAATGGTAGTAACAGTGATTCTGTGTCGAAACAGATTTATCGGGACTGGCTTGAACGTCATCGAGGTTCAAGCCGTGTCTCTGGCTCCAAAACAGCAGACATGAAAGCCGCTCTGGTTGAGAAATTCCGCGATGATGCCACCTTGATGATCTGTACCGAAGCCGGTGCGGAAGGTATCAACCTGCAGTTCTGCTCTTTGCTGATCAATTACGACTTGCCATGGAATCCACAGCGGGTAGAGCAGCGCATTGGCCGCGTTCACCGCTATGGCCAGAAAAATGACGTGGTCGTGGTCAATTTCATCAACAAGGGTAACCGCGCCGATGAGCGCGTATTTGAACTGCTTAGCCAGAAATTCCAACTCTTCGAGGGCGTCTTTGGTGCCTCGGATGAAGTGCTGGGCTCTATCGAATCCGGTGTCGATATTGAGCGCCGGATCCATGATATCTACCAGCGTTGTCGCAGTGATGCGCAAATTGAGTCTGAATTTAATGCTTTGCAAGAAGAACTCAAGGAGCATCTGGAAGCCAAAAATAGCGACACTCGGCGCTCACTCTTCGAACACTTCGATGCAGATGTCGTCCGCCGCCTTAACCTTCGTCGCGGCAAGACAACAGCGGAATTGACGGCTTATCAGCAAAAGATGTTGTTGCTGGCACGTATGACCTTACAGGGGAATGGTGACTTTAGTGAGTCTATGGATGGTTTTGTCTGGCTAGGGAACAAGTACAATCTGAACTGGCAGAATGCAGAAATTGGGGAAGGTGAGTTTTTCCGCCCCCACGATGGTCTGGGTGCTGCATTGATCGAGCAAGCCAAGACCGCTCAATTGCCACCTGTTGCACTCCAGTTTGTTTATGAACGCTCGCCGGAGCAAGGGCAATGGGTTGATGTGAAGGGGCAGATAGGTAATAGCGGTTTGCTCAAAGTCATCAAGGTGAGCATTGAGTCAGAGGCGCAGCGACGTGAACAATTGCTGCTGCTAGCCACTAACCATCATGGCGAGCAGTTACATGCCGAGACGGTCGAACGGCTGTTACAACTCCCGTTAGCACAAGCTCCACTCGTCATTCCAGAGCCCGATGTATCAGCCCTGTTAGACCTGCAGCAAACACTGCTGGGGGATTTCCTGCGTGAGGTGGAACGGGATAACGAAACCTACTATGGCGAGGAAGTAGATAAGCTGGAACGCTGGTCAGAAGACAAACGCATTGCTCTGGACCTGCGTATCAAACAGCTGGACCAGGAGATCAAAGAAGCACGCAAGGCATCCCGGCAGCTGACCTCCTTACAGGAGAAGATGGAGGCCAAGAGAGCCCTTAAGCAGTTAGAGAGAGAACGAGACAACGCCATGCTGCATTATTACGAAGAGAAGAAACTGATTGAGCAGGAGGAGGATCGCCTGTTGGAGGAGGTTGAGGCACGCCTGGCTACCGAAACCCGCGTAACTGAGCTCTTTGCGGTAACATGGCAGATCGTAGCTAATGAATGTGAGGCTGCAGCATGAAGGATGTGACCAGTAGTGACCAGTTGAGCCGCATAGTGATTGATGGCTATAAATCGATTGCTCATTGTGACCTTAAAATGGGCAGTTTGAATGTACTAATTGGTGCCAATGGCGCCGGTAAATCAAACTTCATCGGATTCTTTAGATTAATTGCCACCCTGCTTGATCACCGTTTGCAATCATTGGTTGGCAAGGCGGGTGGACCTGATGCCTTGTTACATTTTGGTCGCAAACAAAGTGAAACGCTTAAAGGAGAGCTGTTTTTCGGCAACAATGGCTACAAGTTTGCACTGGAAGCCACCAACGATAACCGCATGATGTTTCAACGCGAGGCTTTATGGTGGAACATGAGCGGTGATAAAGGCGTTACATCTGGGCACTTTGAATCACAAGCAGATCAGCATAAAACCGGTATTAAACAATATACCTTGCCAATTATGCGCCGCTGGCGTGTCTACCACTTCCATGACACCAGCGAAAGTGCCAAGGTCAAGCAGATCCACCGTATCAACGATAATGATTATCTGCGTGAGGATGGATCTAATCTGGCAGCCTTTTTGTTCCGGGTACAAAAAAATCACCCTAGCCACTACAAGCGGATAATACGTACCATCCGCATGGTTGCGCCCTATTTTGGTGACTTTTACCTACGCGCCACGCCAGATAACCAAGACAGCATTCAGCTTGAATGGACTGAGAAAGATCACGATATCCCCTTCAAAGCCAGTGAGCTGTCGGATGGCACGCTGCGCTTTATTCTGTTGGCGACAGTGTTGTTACAACCAGAAGAGTTTATGCCCAGCGCCATCATCGTAGATGAACCCGAGCTGGGGTTGCACCCTTATGCGATCAACGTATTGGCGGAATTGATAAAGAGTGCAAGTCATGAGCATCAGCTGATTATTTCGACACAGTCTGTCGAGCTCGTTAACCAGTTCGATGCCGAGGATTTGATTGTGGTAGATAAACAAGGCGGCTCCTCAACCTTCAAACGCTTGGAGACTGCTTCATTAAGCGAATGGTTAGAAGATTACAGTCTCGGTGATTTGTGGAAGAAAAACCTGTTGGGTGGGAGACCACAATCATGAGTCGAGTATTGGTCTTCGTAGAAGGGCAGACTGAAGAAACATTTGTACGCGATCTGCTAGTGCCCTATTTTGCTCCACTTGGCATTTATCTCACCCCCATCCTGGCACAGACCAGTCCGGGTCATAAGGGCGGGATTGTCAGCTATGGCAAGGTAAAACATCAAGTCACCCGCTTGTGTCGACAAGATCACGGGGCTTATGTTACCACCTTGATCGACTACTACGGTTTGCCCACTGACTTTCCTGACAGCGATAACCAAGCACAGGATGCCCATCAACGCGTGTTGCAGATAGAGCAGGCGCTACAACAGGATATCGATGAGCCCAACTTTGTTCCTAATCTGCTACTGCATGAGTTCGAGGCCTTACTGTTCAGTGCGCCGGAAAAGTTTGCCGAATGGCTAGATGATCAGAGTCTGCTTGCACCGATGGCCGTGATCCGCGCCGAGTTTGCAACGCCGGAGCATATCAACAACAACCCACAAACCGCACCGTCAAAACGGATCCTGGCATTAGTACCAAGCTATAAAAAGACCGTTGATGGTCCTTTGATTGCTGAAGATATTGGGCTGGACGCCATTCGTGCCCAGTGCCCACATTTTAATAACTGGATTGATCGCCTGTTGGCGCTGCCTCGCTGATAATGACTGGAAAAAAACATGACAACATCTAAGCAAAAACTGGAACTCACCTGGATTGGCAAGGATAAACGTCCTCGCCTTGAGCCGCGTATTTTCCTCGAAGATAAGAGCCTCTCTTATCAGTTCTCACCAACCGCTGCAGATAGAGACAATGCAGCCAATACTGCTTTTAATGATAATCTGTTAATTCATGGCGATAATTTGTTGGCTCTTAAGTCGTTGGAGCAACAATATGCAGGAAAGGTGAAGTGTATCTTTATCGATCCACCATATAACACCGGTAGTGCATTTACCCATTATGATGATGGTCTTGAACACTCAATGTGGCTCTCTTTGATGAGAGATCGCCTAGAGTTGTTGCGGACACTAATGACATCCGATGGGTCAATATGGATTGCAATAGATGACAATGAATCCCATTACCTGAAAGTTCTCTGCGATGAGGTTTTCGGAAGAGGGAATTTCATTGGTAATGTTGTATGGCAGAAGAGAACATCTCCTGACAATCGGCTACGTCTTGGTAACGCTCAAGATCATATTTTAGTTTATGGTTTAAGCCCTGACACCCATAAACTTTTCAATCAGTTGGATATTAGCGAGGCAAGAAGGAGCGCATTTAAAAACCCTGATAACGATCCTAGAGGGCCTTGGGCTTCAACGGATTGTACTGCTCAAGCCGGTCATGCTACAGCTAGTCAGTTTTACACGCTAACTACACCAGGGGGGAGAGTGATCGAGTTACCTCAAGACCTGTGTTGGCGTTATACAAAAAAACGTATGGAAGAGGAGATTTCAGAGGGTAGGATTTGGTTTGGCAAAGACGGTAAAGGTGTTCCACGGAAAAAAACGTATCTTTCAGAAGTAGAAGGCCAAAACGCTTGGTCATGGTGGACGAACGCCGAAGTAGGACATAATCAAGAGGCAAAAAAGGAAATTAAAACGATATTTCAAGGGGTCGATACTTTTGATACACCTAAGCCTGAAAGGTTGATTCAACGTGTTATTCGGATTGCAACTAATCCAGGCGATCTTGTTCTTGATTCATTTGCTGGTTCAGGAACAACTGGCGCAGTCGCTCATAAAATGGGCCGTCGCTGGATCATGGTTGAGCTGGGCGAACACTGCCACACCCATATCGTTCCGCGTCTGAAGAAGGTGATTGATGGGGAGGATCAAGGAGGCATTTCCAAGGCTGTTAACTGGCAAGGTGGCGGTGGCTTCCGTTATCTTCGCTTGGCCCCTTCTTTGCTGAAAAAGGATGACTGGGGCAACTGGGTGATCAACAAGGAATATAACGCCGAGATGCTGGCCGAGGCCATGTGTAAGCATATGGGCTTTACCTATGCGCCGAGCCAGACCCAGTTCTGGAACCATGGTTACAGCACCGAGACCGACCATATCTACGTGACCACCGGCTCGCTGGCCTATGACCAACTCAAGCGCATCAGTGAAGAGGTGGGGAGTGACCGAACCCTGCTGATCTGCTGCAAGGCGTTTATGGCGGAAGGTGCCGACTTCCCGAATTTGACGTTGAAGAAGATCCCCAAAGTGATTCTAAACAAATGCGAGTGGGATCATGACGACTACAGCTTCACCCTCAATGTGCTGCCGGAAGAGCAGGACGAAGAGTGGGCCGATGACGACAGCGAAGAATAAGGAAAGACAATGAGCAACGGGACCACTATCGCCAAACAAATCGGAGCGCGTCTCTCCCTGCGCAAGCCGCAGAGTGAATCGCTCGCGATCCTCTGCCGCTTGTTAGAACAGCTGAAGCTGGAGAAAGAGCCTGATTTACAGTGCTGGATTGATCTCCTTAAAACCGAGAAGCTGCCATTCAAGAGTTTTGAGCGAGACTTCCCTTCGCTCTGCTTTGCTCTGGCAACCGGTGTTGGTAAGACCCGCCTGATGGGAGCCATGATTGCATGGCTCTATCTGACCGGGCGTAGCCACCATTTCTTTGTCTTGGCCCCGAACCTGACAATCTATGAAAAGCTCAAGCAGGATTTCCTGCCCGGTTCACCCAAGTATGTGTTTCAGGGTATCCCCGAACTGGCCCAAACTCCGCCGGTATTGATCACCGGTGATGACTATCAGGAGGGGCGTGGCGTTCGCCTGGATCAGGTTCAAACAATGAGTGCCACGGGTGATATGTTTGCACTCGAGACAGCGCCGCATATCAACATTTTTAATGTCTCCAAGATCAATGCCCTGGATAACAAGAAGGGGGCAGAGAAGTCCAAGCAGGCAAAAATACGCCGCCTTCAGGAGTATATTGGCGACTCCTACTTCAACTACCTGGCCGACCTGCCTGACTTGGTGGTCTTGATGGATGAGGCTCACCGCTACTATGCCGATTCTGGGGCAACGGCAATCAATGACCTCAAGCCGGTGCTGGGTATCGAGTTGACGGCAACCCCGAAAACCACTGGGGCTAAGCCAAGGGATTTCAAGAACATTGTCTATCACTATCCGCTTGCCCGAGCGCTTAATGATGGTTACATCAAGACCCCGGCAGTGGCGACTCGCAAAGATTTTAAAGCCAGCAGTTACAGCGAGCTGCAGCTTGAAACCATCAAGCTGGAAGATGGTATTCACCATCATGAATACGTCAAGACTGAGCTGGCCAGCTACGCCAATAATACCGGTAGGCCACTGGTTAAACCCTTTATGTTGGTGGTCGCGCAAGATACCATCCACGCCGAAGCCATCAAGGCCCGTATAGAAGACAGCGAGTTTTTCCAGGGTGCCTATAAGGGTAAGGTGATTACCGTCCATTCCAACCAAACAGGCCAGGAATCTGACGAAAACACCCAGCGCCTGTTAGCAGTTGAGCATGACAAGAACACCGAGATCGTCATCCACGTTAACAAGCTCAAAGAAGGCTGGGATGTCACCAACCTCTACACCATCGTGCCGCTGCGTGCGTCTGCTTCCGAGATCCTGACCGAGCAGACGATTGGCCGGGGCTTGCGTCTGCCCTATGGGAAACGAACAGGGATCGAGGCAGTGGATCGCTTGACGATCATTGCCCATGACCGGTTTCAAGAGATCATTGACCGTTCCAACCAAGAAGACTCTATCATCAAGAAAACACTCTTCATCGGTGCCGATGATGACGATGACGGGATCCCGGAACATAAGCCCAATCAAGTGATCGTGCCATCGCAGGCCGATACGCTACTGGGACTAACTCCTACTGATGGCCAGGGCCATCAAGTCAAGGAGGGCTTTGCTCCACCATACCAGGGCAACAGTATACACACGGGTAATCCTCCACCGGTTCTCGCAACTGAGGCTCAGCGGCAAGTTGCCGAGATCACTGTCAGGATCATCAGCGATGAAGCCAAGCGTCTTGGAAGCAGCAAAGAGTTGATGACACCTGAAGTGCTACAAAGCGTTACCCGCAAGGTTCAGCAGGTAATGAAGGAGATATCACCACCTATCTCCAGCCCAGCCATTCAACCAGAGCTGACCGGTATGTCTTCCCCTGCTCCAATTGCTCCGCGTGAGTTGGATGAGAAGAGTATTGCGAAGTTAGTTGGCCAGATTTCTGAAAAAGTAGCAGAACACACTATCGACATTCCCCAGATAGTGATCCTGCCGACCCGTGATGTGAACTATGGTTTTGCAGAGTTTGAGTTGGGTCGGTTAGACAGCATTGCGATGCGGCCAAGTAGTCAGGAGATTCTGCTGCAAAATCTGCAGGACAACAGCTCCAGCACCATCAGTTGGGCGCAAAGCGGCATGTCAGAGGAGCGGCTGGAAAACTACCTGGTTCATTATCTCTTCGATCATGACGAAATTGACTATGACGAGCATGCGGGATTGCTTTACCGCCTTGCAGGGCAAATGGTTGCGCATTTGCAAACCTACCTGAATGATGAAGAGGTAGAGGTTCTGCTCAAAACGCAGGGACGGCAACTGGCAGACTTTATCTGGGTGCAGATGAAACAGCATATGTGGACGACACCAACCGATTACGTTGGCCACGTTACTAAAGGGTTTGATGTATTACGCCCAGCCACCTTCAACTATGCCCATAACGAACAGCCTCGTGACTTCCGCTCTCCCATCCAGGCAGGAGAGAAGAGTAGGGTTCGCCAGATGCTGTTCACAGGCTTTAGCAAATGCTGTTATCCGTACCAAAAGTTTGATTCTGTCGATGGTGAGTGGCGCCTGGCGCAGATCCTCGAAGGGGATGCAAGCGTGCTTAAGTGGATGAAGCCTGCCCACGGGCAGTTCCGGATCGAGTATGCCAATGGGCAGAACTATGAGCCTGATTTCGTGGTGGAGACTAAAGACGCCTGTTTGTTGATCGAGCCCAAAAAGGCAACCGAGGTATCAACCCCAGATGTGCAAGCGAAAGCTCGGGCTGCGGTTCGCTGGTGCAAGTACGCTAACGACTATGCAAGCCAGCATTCTGGCAAGCAATGGCGTTACTTACTGATCCCCCATGACGATATCGAGTTGGGTCGGAGCATTGCGGGTTTGATGCAAGAGCATGAGATGACGAGTTAACCGAGGCTCGTACAGCTAAACAGAAACAACAGCAGAGGGCTTTTTAGCCCTCTGCTGTTCTATGGAGTGGCCAAAAAATCAGGAGGACTGGAGGCTGTGGCTCAAAGACAGTAATCAGTACGACCTTAAAGGGGGGGTGGGGCAACATAGATGCCTAGCTCTACATATGTGGGTTCAAATGTGGGTTCAAAACTAAAAAAGCACTTTCATTAAAATGAAAGTGCTTTTGTTTTCAATAGCTTAGTTGTTATGGCTTAGTTCATGCCGTAGCGCTTGAGTTTCTTGCGCAGGGTGCCACGGTTGATCCCCATCATCACGGCGGCGCGAGTCTGGTTGCCACGGGTGTACTGCATGATCACGTCCAGCATGGGAGCTTCGACTTCGGAGAGGACCATATCATACAGATCAATCACTTCCTGACCGTTCAACTGGGCCAGGTAGTTACGCAGGGCCTGTTGCACAGAGTCACGCAGGGGGCGTTGGGTGGGCTCGGCAGCGTGATTGTGAGTAGTTGTTACCAATGCATCAGAAGTCAGGGTTTGTTCGAACATATTCGGTCGGCTCTTTAGTTATGCGTTAACCTAATCCATCGAAATACGCTTCGAGTGCCTCGAGCTGTGCGTCTGCACAATCCAAGGCATTGAAGTGCTTACGGAATTCTCGGCCCGTCTCTTCTTCATCCAGATACCAGCCCACGTGTTTACGGGCAATGCGCGCTCCCAGAAAGGCACCGTAAAACTGATGCAGATTGGTGACATGCTCGTTCATCAGGGTGCGAACCTCATCCCTCTCGGGAGGTGGCAGCTTGGTTCCTGTCTCAAGAAAATGACGGATTTCCCGGAAAATCCAGGGTCGTCCTTGCGCAGCACGGCCGATCATCACGGCGTCGACACCGGTATAGTCGAGGACATACCGGGCCTTCTCCGGGCTGTCTATGTCGCCATTGGCGACAACAGGAATCGATACGGCCTGCTTAATCGCCCTGATAGTGTCGTACTCGGCTTCCCCCTTGTAGAGGCAGGCGCGGGTACGACCATGCACGGCAAGGGCCGCGATACCGCAATCTTCGGCGATTCGGGCGATCTCCTCGCCATTGCGGTTATCCGGATCCCATCCTGTGCGGATCTTCAAGGTGACAGGCACCTCCACTGCATCGACCACGGCCCGGCAGATGGATCTGACCAGGTCGGGCTGGCGCAGCAGGGCGGAACCTGCCAGCTTCTTATTCACTTTTTTTGCCGGACATCCCATGTTGATGTCGACGATCTGAGCGCCCTGCTCCACGTTGTAGCGGGCAGCAAACGCCATCATCTCGGGGTCGGATCCGGCAATCTGGACCGATCGCAGTCCGGTTTCGGCAGAGTGGCCCATTCTCATCCTGGTTTTCTGGGTGTCCCAGACATCCGGGTTGGCCAGCAGCATCTCGGAAACGGCCATGCCAGCTCCCAGACGCAAGCAAAGCTCACGAAATGGTCGGTCTGTCACACCGGCCATGGGGGCCACAATCAAGGGAGTTTCAAGCGTGTGGGGACCTATCTGCATTCCACGGTTACCATCGGCTTAGGGCGGCGTATATTACGCATTTTTTAGTCAGGATAAAAGGTTAGTATTTGAGCGTCAGGCATTTTTTTCTGAAAAAAACGGCTCGCGAGCCCTTGCAAATTCAGGAGTGCTTGAAAACCGGGCAAATTGTGATGGGGGCTGCCCGTACCCTGCCATGGGGGATACAATCGGATTAGCCCTGACCATGATCCCGGGCTTTGCGTTATGATAATCGCCTCGAGTTGAGTAAAAACTCGAATCACTGTCGCGACAAACCACACAACCAACAGATTGGGGACGTATGAGAGCAAGCTTTACCTGCCCGTTGGCGTCGTGTCTGTTATGGCTCATGCTGGCGCCGGTCCAGGCGCAGCCACTGAGCTTTAGTCAGGCCTGGAGCCGGGTGTTGCAGCAAGACGAGGGCTTGGCGGCGGAGCAGGCCGGTGTCGAGCGGGCCAAGCAATTGCGCGAGGCGGCCAAGGCCATGTATCTGCCCAAGGTTGACCTTGGTGCCAGCTATACCCATCTGGACAAGCCGGTGGAGCTGGACATGCTGGATCTCAACCCCATCGCCAATCACCCCGAGTTCGGCCGTATCCTGGGGCCCGTGATGCAGGCGCTGCAGCTCGGCGCCAGCGACTTCGTCACCCCCCTCACCAAGCAGAACGTGGTCACCAGCTCGGTCAAGATGCTGTGGCCGCTCTTCGTGGGGGGACGCATCGATGCAGCCCAGGACATCCGTCAGGCCCAGGTGAGCGAGGCGCAGGAGCAGCTGGTGCTCAAGCAGCAGGCCAGCTTCGAGAGCCTCTCCCAGACCTATTTCGGGGTGGTGCTGGCGGCCCAGGTGGTGCAGACCAAGCAGGAGATAGAACAGGGACTGGCCCATCACCTGGATCATGCCAAGAAACTCGAAGCCCAGGGACAGATAGCCAAGGTCGAGCGGCTCTCGGCCCAGTCCGCCTATGACAGGGCGCGTATCGACACCCAGAAGTATCGTCGCAGTCTGGAAATCGCCGAGCTGGCGCTTTCCCGCATGCTCAAGCTCAAGGGGGCCGAGCCGGACAACCGGCTGTTCATCAACGAACAGATACCGGCCCTCGATGGATTCGTGCAGGAGACCCTGGCGGTGCATCCCGGCCTCAAGCTGCTGGCCGCCAAGAAGGAGCAGGCCCAGGGGCTGATCAAGCTGGAGAAGGGGAAATACGCCCCCGAGCTGTTCCTGTTTGGCAACTACAACCTCTATGAAGATGACTCCATCACCTCCAGCCTGACGCCGGACTGGCTGGTTGGCGTCGGTGTCAGCCTGCCCCTGGTTAGCCGGGATGGCCGCTCCGAGACGGTACAGGCCGCCAAGAGCGCCGAGTTGCAGGTGAACCTGCTGCAAGCCAAGACCCGGGAAGACCTGGAGCTGCTGGTCGAGAAGACCTGGCGCGAGGCGGCGCAAGGGCTGGAGGAGTATCAGGCCCTGGCGTCGACCCAGCAGCTGGCACAGGAGAACGTCTCCCTGCGGGACAAGGCGTTTGCCCAGGGGCTCTCCACCTCGCTGGATGTGGTGGATGCTCGCAACCAGCTGGCCGGGGTCAAGACCCAGCGCGCCGCGGCGGCCTACCAGTATGTGGTATCCCTGGCGCGCCTGCTGGCCCTCTCCGGCCAGATGAACAGTTTCAATCAGTATCAATTTGGCCGGGCGACCGAGGTGCGTTCATGACCCACGCCAGCCACAGACCCGTCACTCACATCTGTATCGGCCCCACAGGCCCAGCCTTCGAGGAATCCGCATGAGTCACTCCCCCCTACGCCAGCAGATGCGCCAAGGTCGGCCGCTGCTGCTTCCCCTGCTCCTGGTGTTGCTGGTCGCCTGGCTGGGCTGGCGTTTCTGGCTCGCCTATCAACCTGAGCCGGTGCGGTTGCAGGGACAGATAGAGGCGCAGCAGTATTCCGTCTCCTCCAAGGTGGCCGGCCGCATCGACCAGGTGCTGGTAAAGAAGGGAGATGTGCTGACCAAGGGACAGCTGGCGTTTACCCTGGCGAGCCCCGAGATCGAGGCCAAGCTGAGTCAGGCCAAGGCCGGTGAGGCGGCCGCAGGTGCCCTGGCCGAGGAGGCCGAGAAGGGGGCCCGGGCCCAGCAGATCGCCGCCGCCAAGGATCAGTGGCAGCAGGCCAAGGTCGCCGCCACGTTGCGGGGCACCACCTATCAGCGGGTCGCCAACCTGCACAGGGACGGTGTCGTGGCGCTGCAAAAGCGTGATGAGGCCTGGACCGCCTGGCAGGCAGCCAAGTACAGCGAAGGCATGGCCTGGCAGCAATATCAGCTGGCGCTGGAAGGGGCGCGGGAGGAGACCAAGGTCGCCGCCCGGGAGAAGGCCAAGATGGCGGCGGGCTCGGTGGCAGAGGTGGAGGCCTATCTGGCCGATACCCGCATCACCAGCCCCCATGACGGCGAGGTGGCCCAGGTGCTGCTGCGCAGCGGCGAGCTGGCACCCCAGGGGTTCCCCGTGGTGACCCTGCTCGACATGGAGGATGCCTGGGCCCAGTTCCACGTCCGTGAAGATCTGCTGCCCCGCTTTGCGGTGGGGGCCGAATTCGATGCCAGCATCCCGGGACTGGGGGATCAGACGGTGCGCTTCAAGGTGACCCATGTGGCCGTGATGGGGGATTTTGCCACCTGGCGCGCCACCGATACCCGTCAGGGGTTCGACATGAAGAGCTTCCAGGTGGAGGCGCGCCCCTTGCAACCGGTTGAAGGGTTGCGGGTCGGCATGAGTGTCCTGGTCGAACTCTGATGAGAGAGGAGCTCAGCCAACTGTGGCGTGATCCCTTCGGCCGGGCCCTGGTCAGCTGGCTGCCCCTGCTGCTGATGGGCATGCTCTGCTGGATCTTCTCGGCTGCCCTGGCGCGGGATCTCAGCATAGGTCTGGTGGACCTGGACAGGAGCCAGCTATCGCGCCAGCTCGCCTATTCGCTGGATGCCTCTGCCGGGCTCAAGCTAGCGCAGCAGTTTGACGCCATCGACGAGGGGGCCAGAGCCCTGCGCGGCGGTGACATCTACGCCCTGGTAGTGATCCCCCATCATCTGGAGCGGGATGCCCGTGAGGGCACCCAGCCCCAGGTGACGGTGTTCAACAACGGCCAGTTCATCCTGATCGCCAAGCTGGTCAACTCGGCCCTGGCCCAGGTGGTCGGCACCCTCAATGGCCAGGTCGGCGTGCTGCAGGCCCTGGCAGAGGGGCAGGCGCTGCCGGGGGCTCTCGGTCAGGCGTTGCCCATCAACAACCAGATCACGGCGCTCTACAACCTCAACTCCAGTTATGCCCAGTTCCTGCTGGGGGCCCTGTTGCCCGCGGTATGGCAGATATTGGTGGTGCTCTACGGCCTGGGCGCCCTGGCGCGGGCTGACAGGCTGGGCCAATGCTGGGCCGCACAAGGGGTCTGGCGCGGGATGTGGCGCAAGCTGGCGCCACATTGGATCATCGGCTGGGGCTGGGGCCTGGGTTGGAGCCTGATGCTGTTTGTGGTGCTGGGTTACCCCATGCAGGGTAGCTGGCTCGTCCTCACTCTGGGGCTTGGGCTGACCACGCTCGCCTGCCTGGCCATCGGGGCCGGTATTTATGCCCTGTTGCGGGATGGGGCGCGGGCCATCTCCATCGCGGGGGCCCTGACCGCCCCCGGGTTTGCCTTCATGGGGGTCACCTTCCCGGCCAGCGCCATGGGCAGTTTTGCCCAAGGCTGGCGCAGCCTGCTGCCCATCTCCCACTACATAGAGGTGCAGATAGGGCAGGCCAACTACGGCCAGCCCCTGGCCCTGGCATGGGGGCAGCTCGCTCCCCTGCTGCTGTTCCTGCCGCTGTTCTGGTGGGTGGCCCATCGTTATCGGCATGAGGCCCTGGCCAGCGACGGGCGCGGGCAGGAGCAGTGACCATGCTGACCGTGTCGAACCATGTCAACGCAGGATCCGGGGCTTCCCATGGAGGATCTGCTTCGGCTGCCCAGGAGGCGAGCGCATGATGGGATTTTGGGATCTGGTGCGCCTCGAGTTGCGCTCCTTGCTGACGGACAGGGCCATCATGCTGACTCTGTTTGGCGGCGTGCTTTTCTACTCCTTCCTCTACCCGCAGCCCTATTTGCAGCAGTTGCCGCGGGAAGAGCCCGTGGTGGTGGTCAATGATGATGGCAGCCAGCTCTCCCGCCAGCTGGAGTTCATGGCCGATGCCACCCCCCAGGTGCGTCTGGTGGCCAGGGTGAGCAGCCTGGATGAGGCGCGCCAGTGGCTCATCGATGGCCGGGCCAGCGGCCTTTTGCATATTCCTCGCCATTTCTACCGTGATCTGCGCCAGGGGCGGAGCGTGACCCTGAGCTATGGCGGCGATGCCTCCTACTTCCTGGTCTATGGCACCATCGCCGAGGGGCTGGCCCAGGCGAGCGGTACCCTGGCCGCCCAGGTGAAGGTGGCGCGGCTGCTGGTCGAGGGGGAGGCACTGCCCCAGGCCGCCAGCGGCTGGAGCGCGGTGGGGCTCAATGTGGTGCCGGTATTCAACCCGACCATGGGTTATGTGCACTATGTGGTGCCCGCCGTGTTCGTGCTGATCCTCCACCAGGTGTTGCTGATGGGGGCCGGCATGCAGGGGGCGACCCAGAACCAGCTCGGCGAACGGGGAGAGCGGGGTTACTGGCAGACGGCGCCCGTACCGGCGCTGCTGCTGGCACGGACCCTGGTGCTGGGGGGCCTGTTCCTGTTGCCGATCAGCTATTTCTTCGGGTTCAGCTTCGATCACTACCAGATAGCCCGCACCGCCTCGCCGGGGGCGCTCTGGCTGTTTACCCTGCCCTTCGTGCTCGCCACCACCCAGCTGGGCATATTGCTGGGGGCCCTGCTGCGCAGGCGGGATCTGCCGAGCCAGATAGTGCTGCTCTCCTCCTTGCCGCTGGTGTTCCTGGCAGGGTTCATCTGGCCCGTCGAGCTGATCCCGGCCCCCCTCAACTGGCTGGCCCAGTGGCTGCCAAGCACCCCGGCCATCGGTGGTTTCCTGCGTCTCAACCAGATGGGGGCCGACTTTGCCCAGGTGGCACCACTCTGGTGGCAGCTATGGGGACTGGCAGCCCTCTACGGCACCCTGGCCTGGTTCTGGCTGGGGCGGCGGCAGCACCAGCTCGGGGCGCCGCCAGCGGGGTCCTGAGCCACGCCAGATGCAACAAGGCGCCCTCGGGCGCCTTGTTGCATTGAGCCGGGCCACCCCGTCAGCCGTTGTAGTGACCTATGTTGGGCCGACGGCTCGGGCCGCTCAACTGGATATCCACCGGGTTGAACGCCTTGATCGCCTCGAAGCTGAAGTCGCCGATGGCCTGATGCAGGCTCTGGGGGCTGTGGTTGGTGATGATGATGACGCTTTTCGACAGGTTGCGACGCCGGCGCAGCAGGTGGCCGAGGAAGCTGGACTGGCTCTCCGCCATCTTGGCGCGGTTGGCGGCGACCTCGTCGAGGATCAGCAGATCCACCTCTTCCAGGGCGCGGCGATACTGGTTGCGCTCCTCCTGATCCTGAATGACGTTGAAAAACAGCCTGTCCACCACAGAGGCCCACTGCTGGAAGATCACCGACTTCTGGTGCTGTTCGATCAGCTCATGGGCCACGGCGCCGGCCAGTGTGGACTTGCCGGTGCCATAGTCTCCATAGATCAGCATGCAGCCGCCACCGCTCTTCTCCCAGTGCTCGAAGCCGCTGATGAAGTAGCGGGCCGTCTCCATGGGGTATTGCAGGCTGGGATCGCTGGCATCCATGCGTTCGAATACCCAGTCCGGGTTGAGGTCGGCCTGGGCGATCAGCTTCTGGATCCGCTCCTGACGTGCCGCCTTCTGCAGCTGGCGCACCTCGGCATTGGCCTTGGCGTCGTACTCCTTGCGCAGGGTCTCGTAGTCGTACTGACCGCCGCCGGTTTCGGCCTGCAGCTTGCGGATCCGCTCGAGCAGGCCGCCCACGTGACGGCTCAGTTCGGGATCATGGATGCGGTTGTCCTGTTTCGACTTGGCGATGCGCTGGCGTTTGGCCTCGATTTCGGCCAGCTCCTGGCGCAGGGGATCCTGTTTGTCTGTCATCTCGCTATGCTCCTGGTGCGGCCGGGGTTATCAGGGGTCGGGTATGGGCTGGCTCAATCATCTTCGTTCTCCTGCTGTCCGGCCAGTCGTTTCGCCTGCTCTATCATCTCCTGGGCGCGCTTGCTCGGGCCCGTGCTGACAGGCTCAGGGCTGATCTGCTGGTAGCCTGCCACCATGGTGGGCTGACGCCTGGCGTAGCGGCGGGTCTTGAGGGCCCGGATGAACTTGAGCATCCATTGATGCTGGGAGTCAAACACCTCGGGGCGCCCCAGCCAGTAGGCGATGAACTCGCCGAGATCCTCTTCGCTGTAGCTGGCATCGATGACGCCGCACAGCCGGGCCAGGGCGGGCAGTTCCTCATCCGGTCGCCAGTGCAGGTGCATCTGGAATGGCCTTTCCGGCAGCGGGCTGCGGCTGCGCTGGCTCAGCAGGGGCAGGCTGAAGCTGCACTGATGGTAGTGCTCACTCTCGGCCTGGCTCTCTATCTGCAGCAGACCCGCCTCGATCAACTCGTCAAACAGGGCCGTCAGCTGGCGGGCATTGACCTGGTAGCTGAAGCCGCTGGCATCCATGGGGTCGACCACGGCCAGGGCACGCCCCAGCTCGGGGTAGCTGAGCCGAGGGGGCTGATGCTCCATGACGAGGCGACGCAGCTGCAGGCTGTAGAGGCTGCGAGCCGGATGGGACAACCTGGGATGGGCAAGGGCGCTGTATTCGGCTGGGGTCATGGTCTGCTTCGCTGGCGTGAGTGGAGGCATTATCCCCCATGGTGGGCTTCGGCACAATTGAGGGCGGCCCAGCTCCTGTCCATGCTGGCCGAATGAGACTCATACGACCGTGGATTAATTATCATGGGCGGGTTTCTGGGTATCTCGTCCCCCGGCACCGGACCCTGGTCTAGGATTAGGCTCTAATCGGCATGAACCACAAGAGCAGTTGCAAGATGTTAAGAGCCGGACTCAGGATCCTGGTGGTGGAAGATGAAACCGTCTTTCGCCACATGTTGGTGAATTATCTAGAAAATGAAGGGGCTTGTGTGTTCCAGGCCGAGGACGGTATCGAGGGGCTCTCGGGGGCGGCTCTCTATCAGCCGGATCTGGTGCTGTGCGATCTCAACATGCCCAACCTGGACGGTCACGAGGTGATCGCCTGTCTGGCTGCGCGCTACCCCCAGATCCCCATCATCGTCATCTCGGGTCAGGATAGGATGGAGGTGGTCGGCCGCGCCCTGCGCGCCGGTGCCCGGGATTTTCTGCTCAAACCCATCCGGGACTGGTCGCAGGTGGTCCGGAGCATAGATCAGTGTCTGCTGGCCCAGGAGGCCGCCAATTCGCAGCTGGAGCTGGTAGAGCACCTGCACTATTTTCGTCGCCATGACTGGGCGGCGACCCGGCTGCTCGACAGCCTGTCGACCCCGGTATTGCAGGAGTGGGGCCCCTGGCAGGTGACATTTGAGGGGATGGGCAACCTCTTCATCCCGGATACCTTCAGAGTGGACAACCGCCTGCTGGTGCTGGTGATGGAGCTGCCGGTGCTGGCCGAGGATGCCGCCTTCTGCGGCGCCCTGGTGCGCTCCTTGCTCAATGTTCCCTATCGCCAGTATCAGCAGAGAGAGAGCCAGCTGCTGGCCCAGCCCCATCGCCTGCTGGCCTATCTCAACTGGCAGCTGATGGAGTCGGGACTGCGCCACTCCTTCGCCATGGCGGCGCTGCTGTTTGACGAGACTGACGGCCTGAGCTTCGCCAACGCCGGCATCACTTCGCCCCACTGGCTGATGCGCTGCGGCGGTCTGCCCCTTGGTCTGATGCGCGATGGTCATTATCGGCTGCACAAGCGCAGCTGGCACGATCCCTTCGAGCTGCAGATCCGCAGCGACAGCGGCAGCGCCCTGCATATGCAGGTGCGTCATCACTGAGGGCGGACTCGGCCATATAAGAAAAGGGCGCCCCAAGGGGCGCCCTTTTCTTGATGGCAAGGCATCACTGTCAGACGGTGGCGGAGTGCAACGGCTTCTCTGCCTGCTCGGCGGGCTCCTGGGCGGGGCCTTCGGCGCCGTGCATCCAGTAGACCAGACGGTTGGCCATGGTCAGCAGCAGCAGGGCGCTGATGACGGCGGCGGCGGCGATGCCACCGAAGATGGCGATGGCGCCGGATTCTCCGACGAAGGAACCGATGAAACCGGCGGCATAGTTGGCCAGGGCGACGAAGCCGAACCAGGCGCCCATCATCAGGGAAGCCAGGCGCAGCGGCGCCAGCTTGGTGACCATGGAGAGGCCGATGGGGGAGAGGCAGAGCTCACCCAGGGTATGGAACAGATAGGCGCCGACCAGCCAGAACATGGAGGTCTTGACGCTCTGATCCCCACCCTGCTCCAGCACGGCGCCGATCATGAACAGGAAGCCGACGGCCAGGAACAGCAGGCCCATGGCGAACTTGACGGGGGAGTTCGGCTCTTTCTTGCCGAGTTTGATCCAGATGGCCGCCACTATGGGTGCTAGGGTGATGATGAAGAAGGGGTTCAGGGACTGGAACCAGGCGGTCGGCACCTCGAAGCTGCCGATCATGCGGTCGGTGTACTCCTGGGTGTAGAGGTTCATCAGGCCGCCGGCCTGCTCGAAGCCGGCCCAGAAGATGATGGTGAACAGGCCCAGGATCAGGATGACCTTGATGCGATCCACCTCCTGCTTGGTGAGGGGGGCCTTCTGGTTCTTGGCCCGCTTGGCGGCGGCGAGCTTGGCGGCGGGGACCCGGCCAATGTCGCCGAGGAAGTTCTGGGCCATGGTGGCCTGCAGCACCAGGGAGAGCAGCATGCCGATGCCGGCGCCGACGAAGGCGGCCTGCCAGCCATAGGCGGTGGCGGCTGCGCCACAGATCACCCCGGCCAGCAGGGAACCCAGGTTGATGCCCATGTAGAAGATGGTGAAGGCACCGTCACGGCGGTGATCCCCTTCCTGATAGAGGTCGCCCACCATGGTGGAGATGTTCGGCTTGAACAGGCCATTGCCCACGATCAGCAGGGCGAGGCCGGCATAGAAGACGCTGTTGACCATGTCCGGGAACATGGCATGGGGCAGGGCCAGGGTGAATTGACCCGCAGCCATCAAGATGGCACCGATCAGGATGGCGCGACGTTGCCCGAGTATGGTATCGGCCAACCAGCCGCCGATGAGGGGGGTGATATAGACCAGGCCGGTGTAGATGCCGTAGAGCTTGAGGGCATCGGCCTGGCTCCAGCCCATGCCGCCGTTGGCGGTCAGGTCGGTGAGATAGAGCACCAGTACGGCACGCATGCCGTAGTAGGAGAACCGCTCCCACAGTTCGGTGCTAAAGAGCAAAAAGAGCCCTTTAGGGTGACCTAAAAAGGTCCCTTTTGACGGATTATTCATGGAACTTCCACCTGTATCTTCTATTTTTTTAGGAATTTTATGCAAGGGCTCGGAACAAGCCTTAAACCTTATAAAACAAGCGTGATTGAATTACAAGGTCATGATTTGGGACATAATTGTTTGCTCAAAGCTGAATTTTTGTTTCAGAAATGGAAGCGGGGCATCGTTTGATGCCCCGTTTAATATTTTGCAATATGGCTAAATTTTTAGCGTTTACAACTGTTTGACGAACTGGGTCAGCCACTGCTTGAACTCATCGCCGAGCTCGCGATGGCGGCTGGCATATTCGACGTTGGCCTTCATATAACCGAGCTTGCTGCCGCAGTCGTGGCTTCTGCCTTTCATGGAGTAGGCATTGACCTGCTCGCGCTCCATCAGCATGGCGATGGCATCGGTCAGCTGGATCTCGTCACCGGCACCGGCCGGGGTCTTCTCCAGCAGGGGCCAGATGTTGGCCGACAGCACGTAACGGCCGACCACCGCCAGGTTGGAAGGGGCCTCGTCCCGGGGAGGCTTCTCGACGATGGCCTGCATCGGCAGGGACATGCCGGCGGTCAGTGCCTCTCCCTTGACGTCGGCGATGCCGTATTTGTCGACCTCGCTCTCGGGG
Source organism: Aeromonas bivalvium (assembly GCF_046078285.1). Taxonomy (NCBI): domain Bacteria; kingdom Pseudomonadati; phylum Pseudomonadota; class Gammaproteobacteria; order Aeromonadales; family Aeromonadaceae; genus Aeromonas; species Aeromonas bivalvium. Next base: position 8,911 of record NZ_JBGXBV010000014.1, on the reverse strand, counting down.
ACTGCCTCGACCATGATCTGGCTGATCTGATCCGCTTCGAACAGGTGTACCATCTCGGCCAGGTTGTCCCGCTTGAGATCGCTGGCCACCTCGTCGATCAGCACGTCCGGCAGCAGTACGGCGAAGGGGTTGTCACCGATGAGCGGGTGGGCGCAGAGCACGGCATGGCCCAGACCTTTCGCCTCCCCCTGGCGCACATGCATGATGGTGACGTCCTTGGGACAGATCTGCTGCACCTCTTCCAGCAGCTGGCGCTTGACCCGTTTCTCCAGGGTCGCTTCCAGCTCGAAACTCTTGTCGAAGTGGTTTTCGATGGAGTTCTTGCTGGAGTGGGTGACCAGGATGATCTCCTTGATCCCGGCAGAGATGGCCTCGCGCACCACATACTGGATCAGCGGCTTGTCGACCACGGGCAGCATCTCTTTCGGGATGGCCTTGGTGGCGGGCAGCATACGGGTACCCAGACCGGCTACGGGCAGCACGGCCTTGCGAACAACAAGCGGGGTCTTCTTCATGGAGATATATCCGGTGAGACAAAGTGCCGTCATGATACCCGAAGAAAAATGGGGCAGCCACCGGCCGCCCCATTCTGAGTCCAACTCCCCCTTACTTGACGATGAGCTGATCCCGGTTGGCCTCCAGGGTGGCCGGGCCTATGCCGCTCACATCGGCCAGCTGATCCACAGAGCTGAATTTCCCCTGTTTCTCCCGATAGTCGATGATGGCCTGGGCCTTCTTGTCGCCTATGCCCTGGAGGCTGGTGAGCTCGCTCAGGCTGGCGGTATTGAGGTTGATCTTCCCTGACTGGCTGGCCGGAGTGCTGGCCACCGGCGGATTGGCCACCTTGTTCGCCGCCAGGACCGGCTGACCGAGCAGCGGCAGGGTGGCGAGCAGCAGGGCGAGAGTCGTCGAGGTTCTGTTCATGGATGCTCTTCCTTGAGTGACGACGCGGTTGCGCCGAATTGATATTTAGCTCAATGGCGGCGATTGCTCTTTGTCAGAATTGACAGTGTCCGGCTGACACTTTTGACAGGGCATAACTCATGAGAAACGGCTATAAGCCCGGGCTCCCCGTTCGGTTAGACTGAGCTATCTTTTTGACTTGGAAGCTATTTATGTCTCCCTCCCAGATAACCGAGCTCGAGGCGATCGCCCGGGCCGCCGGCCATGCCATCCTGACCGTCTACCAGCAGGCCTTTACCGTGGAGTACAAGGCCGACGAGAGTCCCTTGACGGCGGCGGATCGGGCCGCCCATGAGGTGATAGTGACAGAGTTGGCTCGTCTGACCCCGGAGATCCCTGTGTTGTCAGAAGAGTCTGGCGATGCGGAGCTGCAGGCGCGTCATGGCTGGCCGCGTTACTGGCTGGTGGATCCTCTGGATGGTACCAAGGAGTTTGTCTCCCGCAATGGCGAGTTCACCGTCAATATCGCGCTGATCGAACAGGGTCGGCCGGTCTGGGGCCTGGTCTATGCCCCCGTGCTCGACCGCCTGTGGTACGGCGGCAAGGGGTTGGGAGCCTGGCGCATTGCGGCGGGTGAGCGGACGGCGATCCGGACCCGGCCCCATCGGGAAGGGACGCCCTGGCGAGTGGTGGGCAGTCGCAATCATCTCTCCCGGGAGACCCTGGATTTTCTCGCCCCTCTGGGGGAGATTGAACTGGTCTCCATGGGCAGTTCGCTCAAGTTCTGTGTCATCGCCGAGGGAGACGCCGAGCTCTACCCCAGGCTGGCGCCGACCTGCGAATGGGACACGGGGGCGGCTCAGGCAGTGCTGGAAGGGGCGGGGGGCAGCGTCACCCGGCTCGATGGCACCCCCCTCGTCTACAACAAGGCCGACATTCTCAATCCCTGGTTCGTGGCGCGAGCCTGAGGGCCCGGCAAGGGGTGAGGCACAGGCAGCAAAAGGCCGGACATGGGTCCGGCCTTTGTATTTGTTTCTCGCCTTGAGCTCAGAAGACTCTCTTGAACGGCTTGATGGTGACCTTGGCATAGACACCGGCAGCCACATAAGGGTCCGCATCTGCCCAGGCCCTGGCCTCGGTCAGGCTGTTGAACTCGGCGATGACGGTGGAGCCGGTAAAGCCTGCATCTGCCGGATCGTCGGCATCGATGGCGGGGTTGGGGCCGGCGGTCAGCAGGCGGCCCTCATCTTGCAGCGCCTGCAGACGCGCCAGGTGGGCGGGGCGAGCCTGCTTGCGCAGGGGCAGGCTTTCGGGCACATCTTCCGAGTAGATCAGATACCACATGGAATCATCCTTTTCTGGTTGCGGTTATTTCTTCTGCTGGGCCTTCTGCTCCGCCGGCATATGGCGGTAGAGATAGATGCCGGACAGCAGGGTGAACACCAGGGTCAGGCCGAGCAGGCCGAACACCTTGAAATTGACCCACACCTCCTGGGGAAGGGTGAAGGCGACATAGAGATTGAGCAGGCCGCACAGGGTAAAGAAGCCGGACCAGGCCAGGTTGACCCTGTCCCAGATGGCGTCGGGGGCCTGCAGCTCCTTGCCGAGCATCTGCTTGATCAGGTTCTTGCCAAAGCCGTAGCGGGCGACGAGCAGGGCCAGGGCAAACAGGGCGTTGATGACGGTCACCTTCCACTTGATGAAGGCGTCATCATGGAAGAAGACGGTCAGGCCACCGAAGAAGCCGACCAGGAGGAAGGTGAACAGCTGCATCTTCTCCACCTTGCGATAGCGCAGCCAGCCATAGAGCAGCTGCAGGCCGGTGACGACCACCAGGGCGCCGGTCGCGGCATAGATGTCCACCATCTTGTAGACGGCAAAGAAAACGATAAGGGGAATAAACTCAAAAAATTGCTTCATGCTGATCCATCTACCTCGAAATTTCAGCCAGTGTACCCGCCCGTCAAACAACGGCAAATGAATAAGACCCGCCTTGAGGGCATGAGTTCCCCTTCGCTGCCCGGCAAAGCGCGGCGGATGAACAAGATCCATCCAGAGGGCGTGAGCTCCCCTTCGCTGCCTGGCAAAGCGCGGCGGATGAACAAGATCCATCCTGAGGGCATGAGCGCCCCCTTCGCTGCCCGGCAAAGCGCGGCAGATGAACAAGGTCCCTCTTCGAGGGGGGGGTTTCCGTCAGTGCCCGGCAAACAGCTCGGCGGCGATGGTCCGGCCGAGCCGGATCTGATCCGCCAGCAGCGCCTGTATGTCCGACTCCTCGATGGCGGGATTGAGCAGCACGGCGCGCAGCAGCACCAGGGGCTGATCGCCGTAGGGAGGCAGGGTGCGCTGGGTGCGGGAGACGAAGCTGTGTCCCTCGGCCCGCTGGGCTTTTTGCAACGCCACGTTGAAGGCGTTGATCTGGACGTTGGCTGCCTCGTCCAGGGGCTGGCCCTGCAGGTGGGGCGGCAGGCAGCGATAGGAGAGCAGGTTCATCACGGGGGCCGACATCAGCTCGAAGGCGGGATCTGCATCGATCAGTGCCGCCATGCGCCTGGCCTTGTCATAGTTGGCCTCGATGAGGGTACGGTAGCCTGCCTCGCCGAGCAGCTGGAAGGCGGCATCCAGGTAGAGGGCGTTGGCGGGTCGGGTCCCCTCCAGGGTGAAGCGACCCTGATCGAACGAGCTGGCGCGGATAGCGTAGGGGGCCTCCCGCTTGACCGCCATCACCAGATCCGGGCGCTTGCACAGCAGCATGCCGGTGCCAAGGGGGATGAGCAACTGCTTGTGGCCATCCAGGGTGACGGTGTCGGCCTGGGCGATACCGGCCAGCAGGGGCTGGTAACGGGGGGAGAACAGGGTCGGGCCACCCCAGGCCGCGTCCACATGAAAATGGATGCCCTCCCGGCGGGCGATGGCGGCGAGTTCGGGCAAGGGATCCACCGAGCCAAAGTCGGTGCTGCCGGCCACCCCTATGATGGCGATCACCTTGATGCGCTGCGCCCGGCATTCGGCGATGGCCGCCTCCAGGGCGGGCAGACTGAGGCGATTGTCCGCATCCGTCTCCAGTCGGCGCACGCTCGCGGCCCCCAGACCCAGCAGATCCATGCCCTTGTCGAAGGAGTAGTGCATCAGGCGCGATCCCAGGATGACGGCGCCGCGGTAACCCTGCTCGACCAGATGGAACAGATTGTCCCCCACGGCATGGTTGCGGGCCAGCCAGAGGGCGGTGACGTTGGCGATGGTGCCGCCGCTGGTCATGACCCCGAGCGCCGCATCCTTGGCATGCATCTGGCTTTGATAGAAGTCATCAGGGGCCTGATAGACGAGGCGATGCAGCTTGGCCAGCACCTCCCGCTCGAGAAAGCTGAGCAGGCGGGAGGACTCCATCTTCATCGGATTCTGGTTGAGCATCACCAGCAGCCGCGCCAGCTCGCCGGTGAAGGCGGGCAGGGGGGCCGTCATGTGACCCATGTAGTGGCGGGAGGCGAGGTGGGAGACACCGGGGATCAGCTGCTCGAGCCGCGTCAGGTAGGCCTGGGGATCCATGCCATTCTCCGGCATGCAGGGGTCGTCGAGCTGTTGGCAGAAGCGGTCACGCCGATAGGGGGCCTCGCTGTCATCGGTGCGGTGAAAGCGCTCCAGCAGGCGGGTGACGGCGGCGGCGAAGGCCGGATCCGGCTTGGCAAACAGTTCGGTCAAGTTCATTCGGGTCTCCAGACCAGGCCGCCAGGCCACGCCATCCGGGTGCATGGGCCAGGGATAGTGGCGGCATCAACAGGGGTAATACGCAGGACCATGCCAGGGGCGGGTCGCTGGCGGCAGAGGATACACCAAAGGGGGGCCGCTGGCAGCCACCCCCTTTTTTCAGCTAACACTTGTACTCTTAAATGGGCTTGGCTAGAGTAAACACCCTAATCACATGTGTCGAGAGTGGGTGCGATGGACTATTCCCCCCGTGAAGAGTGGGCGAATCGCTGGAGCCATGGCCTGGGGCTGGGGCTCGCCGTGGTAGGCGGGATCTGCCTGTTGCTCAAGGGATGGGATCAGGGCCTGCTGGCCAGGATCAGCTACGGCCTCTACGGCGGCAGCCTGCTCCTGCTGTTTCTCGCCTCGACCCTCTATCACAGCATGGGAGACGGGCCCTGGCGCCACAGGTGCAAGATCTTCGATCACTGCGCCATCTACCTGCTTATCGCCGGCACCTATACCCCTTTTCTGCTGGTGGCGCTCGATACGCCCCTGGCGAGGGGCCTGATGGCGCTGATCTGGGGCCTGGCCCTGGCGGGAGTGTTGTTCAAGCTGGTGTTCATCCACAGGTTCAAACGCTTGTCTCTGGTGACCTATCTGCTGCTGGGCTGGCTCTCCCTGCTGGTGGTCTATCAGCTCTATCTCAGTCTCGCAGCGGGCGGCCTGGCGCTGCTCGGGCTCGGCGGTCTCATCTACAGCCTGGGTGTCATCTTCTATGCCAACAGGCGGATCCCCTACAACCATGCTATCTGGCATCTGTTCGTGCTGGGGGGCAGTGCCTGCCACTTTGGTGCCATCTATGGCTATGTGGCCGCGCTCTCTTGACCTCAACGCTATCCCTTAATTGGTAATTCTGGCGCCGGATAAAGCCAGAATCGTGCGCCGACCCACAGTCGCCGATGCTCTTTGCTGACAAGCTAGGCTCAGTCTGATTCGAAACAAGGATGGCTGAGATGAGTGAAATCGCGCTTTCCATCAGCATGTTGTCGCTGGTGGCGGTGCTCGGACTCTGGCTGGGCAATGTGAAGGTCCGGGGGGTGGGGCTGGGGATAGGGGGAGTGCTGTTCGGCGGCATCCTGGTCGGCCACTTCGCCGGCCTGTTCCAGCTGAGTTTTGACGACCATACCCTGCACTTTATCCAGGAGTTCGGGCTGATCCTGTTTGTCTATACCATCGGCATCCAGGTCGGCCCCGGCTTCTTCTCCTCCCTGCGCAGCACAGGGCTCAAGCTCAACGGTTTCGCCGCCCTGCTGGTGGTGCTGGGGGGCGTGGTGGCCCTGGTGTTGCACCAGCTGTTTGATGTGCCCCTGCCGGTGATCCTGGGGGTCTTCTCCGGCGCCGTGACCAACACCCCCTCCCTGGGGGCGGGGCAGCAGATCCTGGCGGAGCTGGGCGCAGAGCCTGGCTCGACGGCGCTGATGGGGATGGGCTATGCGGTCGCCTATCCGTTCGGGATCTGCGGCATCTTGCTCACCATGTGGCTGGTTCGCCTGTTCTTTCGCATCAAGATCGACGAGGAAGCGGCCCGATTCGAGCAAGAATCCGGCACGGTGCGCGAGACGCTCCAGACCATGAACATCGCGGTGCGCAACCCGAACATGCACGGGCTCATGCTCAAGGAGATCCCCAGCCTCGACGAGGCGGATGTCATCTGCTCGCGCCTCAAGCGGGGCGAAGAGCTGATGGTGCCGCGCCCGGAGACCTGCATCGAAACCGGCGACCTGCTGCACCTGGTGGGTGAGCGCCATGCCTTGCGCAAGGTGCTGCTGGTGCTGGGGGAGGAGGTGGACACCTCTCTCTCGACCCGGGGTACCGAGCTGAGAGTCGAGCGGGTGGTGGTGACCAATGAGCAGGTATTGGGCAAGAAGATCCGCGATCTGGAGATAAAACAGCGATATGACGTGGTGATCTCGCGACTCAACCGGGCCGGGATAGAGCTGGTGCCGACCAGCCAGACCAGCCTGCAGTTCGGGGACATCCTCAACCTGGTGGGGCGGCTCGATGCCATCGAGGCGGTCACCAGCGTGGTGGGCAACGTGCAGCAGAAGCTGCAACAGGTGCAGATGCTGCCGGTGTTCATCGGTATCGGGCTCGGCGTCCTGCTCGGTTCCATCCCCTTCTATCTGCCGGGGTTTCCGGCGGCCCTCAAGCTGGGTCTGGCGGGAGGCCCCCTGGTGGTGGCGCTCATCCTGGCCCGGGTCGGCAGCATAGGCAAGCTGTACTGGTTCATGCCGCCCAGCGCCAACCTGGCCCTGCGGGAGATAGGAATAGTCCTGTTTCTGGCCGTGGTAGGATTCAAATCGGGGGCCGGTTTCGTCGATACCCTGATCCATGGCGATGGACCGACCTGGGTGCTGTATGGGATGGCGCTGACCCTGATCCCACTGCTGGTGGTCGGTGTGCTGGCGCGCCATTATGGCAAGCTCAACTACCTGACCCTGTGCGGCCTGCTCGCCGGCTCCATGACCGACCCTCCCGCCCTGGCGTTCGCCAATGCCATGCATCCAAGCAGTGGCGCCAGCGCGCTCGCCTATGCCACCGTCTATCCCCTGGTGATGTTCCTGCGCATAGTGTCGCCACAGCTGCTGGCCATCCTGCTCTGGGTGGGGGCCTGATTCTGGCTGGTGCCTCATCATGGCGCCAGCCAATATCAAACGATTGAAATAAATAGTTATTTATCAACAAGTACAGTAAGTGCCAACCCTTCTGTTTCCTCGTGAAAAACTGTCAGGAAAGTCGCCATTCTTTCTAAATTTCTCACTGGTTACTGGTGACTCATTCGAATAGATTGGACGGTGGAAAATTGCACGCCCATCGCAGGGATCACTCATCAGGAGAATACATGAGCGCCAATATCGTCACCCTGGAACAGGACATAGTCGTGACCCGTCTGACCAACCCGGTTTACCTGGTCGGGGAGGATGGCAGCCTGCGGCAGCTGGCCGAGGGGGACGTGGTGGCCAAGGGGGCTCGCTTGATTTCGCCCACCGGCGCCATGGTGGCCGCAGATGGACGGCAGATCCCGATCCCCATGGCGGAGATGGCCCCTGATGAGCAGAATGCACTCCTGACCCTGAACGACCCGGCAAGCGGGGGGCAAGACGATATTGCGGCGCTGCAAAGGGCCATCCTCGATGGCATCGACCCGACCCAGGCATTCGAAGCGTCGGCAGCCGGTGGTGCCCCCGCGGCAGGGGGCGGCGTGGCGGGTGGTAGCGGCAACGGCGGTTTCATCGTCGTCGATCGCAGCGGGGACGCGACCCTGGCCAAGGGCGGCTTTGATACGACGGAGCCCGTGACCACAACCGAGCGGCGAGTGCCCCTCGATGGCCGCGATGATGAGTCACTGCCGGATGTGACCGCCCCCCTTATCTCGATATCTGCCCCGGACAACGGCAACGACAGCACCCCGACCATCACGGGCAGCACCAATGCCGCGCCTGGCAGCACTGTGACCCTGGTGGTGACCGACGCCAATGGCAACCAGCAGAGCCTGACGGCCACGGTGCAGCCGGATGGCAACTTCAGTGTGGATGTGACGACACCTTTGCCCGATGGCGGCTATGAGGTAACCGCCAGCGTGACCGATCCTGCCGGCAATACCGGCAGCGCCACCGACAATGGCAGCGTGGACACCATTGCCGGCATTACTGTGACACTGGATGACGTGAACGGCAGCAATGTTGCCAATGCTCCCATCACAGGCACCTCCGATGTCGGCCCGGGCCGTACCGTGACCCTGGTGATCAGCGATGCCAACGGCGACAAGGTGACCGTCACCGCCGTCACCGATGCCGAGGGCAACTACCGCACCACCGCAGACCTGAGCGGGCTGGCCGATGGCAACCTGACCGTCGAGGCCAGCGTCACCGACGCGGCGGGCAACCCGGCCCGCGCCACCGACGACACCAGCGTGCTGGACACCACCGCGAACATCACGGTGAGCCTGGATGACGTGAACGCCGCCAACGTGGCCGACGCCCCCATCAGCGGCAGCTCCGATGTCGGTGCCAACCGCACCGTGACCCTGGTGATCAGCGATGCCAACGGCGACAAGGTGACCGTCACCGCCGTCACCGATGCCGATGGCAACTACCGCACCACCGCAGACCTGAGCGGGTTGGCCGATGGCACCCTGACCGTCGAGGCCAGCGTCACCGACGCGGCGGGCAACCCGGCCCGCGCCACCGACGACACCAGCGTGCTGGACACCACCGCGAACATCACGGTGAGCCTGGATGACGTGAACGCCGCCAACGTG
>NZ_JBGXBV010000013.1:0-63431 GCF_046078285.1 Aeromonas bivalvium | reverse complement strand
GCCGCCAGCGTTCAATCTGAGCCATGATCAAACTCTTCAATTTAAGTTTGGTTGCGTCGCTACCGAGGTAGTTCAGCGGCTCAATGAATTGCTGAAATAAACTGTTCGACTTCTTATTGCTAAGAAACCGTCTTGGTCACTTCACCAGACATTGAAAATCAAAAATTAATTTTGATGCTCGATGCTGTGAGTGCCCACACAGATTGCTTGATTCAAATTGTTAAAGAGCGACGCAGCTTTTGACTGCTGCGGGAGTGGCATTCTACTCAACCGCCTTCTCGAGTCAAGCCCTATTTTCAAAGGCTTTTTCGAGGCACCGACCGGCTTGTCTGCGTTGCCGCTTGCCCTGTCGATGGAGGCGCATTATAGGGAGCAGAAACTTTCTGGCAAGCCCATTTTCGTAAAAAATGGCAATAAATCTTCAAAAATGGGCCTTTCTCTAGTTATTCATGTCCAAACACAGCTTTTGTACAAACTTATCCACAGAACAGGGGTAGGGATTGCTAGAATGGTCGTAAATCAAGGAGGCCAAGATGGACTTGCGACTGAGACCCTATAAAGGAAAACGCCCGCAACTGGGCAAGGATGTATATGTGGATCCCTGCGCCACCCTGGTGGGTGACATAGTGCTCGGCGACGATGCCAGCATCTGGCCACTGGTGGCAGCTCGGGGGGATGTGAACCATATCCGCATCGGCGCCCGCAGCAATGTGCAGGACGGCACGATTCTGCACCTCAGCCGCAGGAGCGAGGCCAATCCCGATGGTTACCCCCTGCTGATCGGCGAGGATGTGACCGTGGGCCACAAGGCCATGTTGCATGGCTGCACCATAGGCAACCGGGTGCTGGTCGGCATGGGGGCCATACTGCTGGATGGGGTGGTGGTCGAGGATGATGTGATGATAGGGGCCGGCAGCCTGGTGCCACCGGGCAAGCGGCTCGCATCCGGCTTCCTCTATATGGGGAACCCGGTCAAGCAGGCACGGCCGCTCAAGCCGGCAGAGATTGCCTTTCTCAAGACCTCGGCCGACAACTATGTCCTGCTCAAGGATGAGTATCTGCAAGAGGCTTGAGGCAGACAGAGAACGAAAACAAGAAGCCCGGCATGCGCCGGGCTTCTCTGCTTATATAGCTAGCCAATCACCGTGGTCAGACTCAGTGGGCCTGATCCCAGTTGTCACCGGTCCCGGCTTCCACCACCAGGGGCACATGCAGCTCGGCCGCCGCCGACATCTTCTCCTTGATGAGGGCGATGTACTCTTCCAGCTTCTCCTCCCGGATCTCGAACACCAGTTCATCGTGAACCTGCATCAGCATGTGGATGGAGCCATCGGTAATGCCCCGGATCCAGCCATCGACGGCGATCATGGCGCGCTTGATGATGTCGGCGGCCGTGCCCTGCATGGGGGCGTTGATCGCCGCCCGCTCCGCCGCCTTGCGCAGACCGGCGTTGCGGGACTTGATGTCCGGCAGATAGAGGCGGCGACCGAACAGGGTCTCGACATAGCCCTGGGCTTCCGCCTGCTGGCGGGTGCGCTCCATGTATTCCAGCACGCCCGGGTAGCGCTCGAAGTAGAGATCCATGTACTTCTGCGCCTCGGCACGGCCGATCCCCAGCTGCTTGGCCAGACCGAAGGCACTCATGCCATAGATGAGGCCGAAGTTGATCGCCTTGGCGCTGCGGCGCATGTCGGTGGTCACCGCATCGAGCGCCACCCCGAACACCTCGGCGGCGGTCGCCTTGTGGATGTCCTTGCCCTCGGCAAAGGCGGTCAGCAAGCCCTGGTCACCGGAGAGGTGCGCCATGATGCGCAGCTCGATCTGGGAGTAATCCGCCGCCACCAGCTTGTAGCCGGCGCTCGGGATGAAGGCCTGACGAATGCGGCGCCCCTGCTCGTTGCGCACCGGAATGTTCTGCAGGTTGGGATCGGTGGAGGAGAGCCGGCCGGTCGCCGCCACCGCCTGATGGTAGGAGGTGTGTACCCGCCCGGTCTGGGGCTTGATCATCAGCGGCAGCTTGTCGGTGTAGGTGGACTTGAGCTTGGCCAGGCCACGGTGTTCCATCAGCAGGCGCGGCAGCTCATAGGTCTCCGCCAATTCCGCCAGCACCTCTTCGGCGGTGGACGGCGCGCCCTTGGGGGTCTTCTTGAGGATGGGCAGCCCCAGCTTGACGAACAGGATCTCGCCGAGCTGCTTGGGCGAGGAGAGGTTGAACTCCTGCCCGGCCAGCTCGTGGGCCTGACGCTCCAGCTCCGCCAGACGCACTTCGATCTCCTGGCTCTGCTGGTGCAGCAATTTGGGGTCTATGGTGGTGCCGAGCAGTTCCATCCGTGCCAGCACAGGCAGCAGGGGCAGTTCGATCTCGGTGAACACCCTGGCCAGCTCGGGCTGCTTGCTCAGCTCGCCCCACAGGGTCTGGTGCAGACGCAGGGTGATGTCGGCATCTTCCGCCGCATAGGGCGCGGCCTGCTCCAGCTCGATCTGGTTGAAGGTGAGCTGCTTGGCCCCCTTGCCGGCGATATCCTCGAAGGAGACGGTGTCGACGCCCAGATACTTCTTGGCCAGAGAGTCCATGTCGTGACGGCTGGCGGTGGAGTTGAGCACATAGGATTCGAGCATGGTGTCGAAGGCGATGCCCTGCAGGTCGATGCCGTGGTTCTGCAGCACGTTGCGATCGTACTTGAGGTTCTGGCCGACCTTGAGGCGGGCCGGATCTTCCAGCAGCGGCTTGAGCTTGCCGAGCACCAGCGCCTCACTCAGCTGGGCCGGTGCCCCCAGATAATCGTGGCCGAAGGGCACATAGGCCGCCTTGCCCGGCTCGACGGCGAACGACACGCCAACGACGCGCGCTTCCATGTAGTCGAGACTGGTGGTCTCGGTATCGAAGGCAAACAGCGGTGCCGCCTGCAACTGTGCCAGCCAGGCGTCGAACTCGGCCTCTTCCAGGATGCAGCGATAGTCGGTTTCGATGGCGGCAGCCGGGGCAGCGCCTTCCTCGTCACCGTCACTCCCGCTCTGATCGCCCCCTTCCAGCTCCTTGATCAGGTTGCGCAGCTCGTACTCGCGGTAGACCGCCAGCAGGGACTCCTTGTCGATCGGGCCCAGCAGCAGCTCTTCCAGACTCTGCTCCAGCTCGACGTCGGTCTTGATGGTCGCAAGTTGATAGGAGAGGCGAACCTGATCCTCCTGCTCGCGGAATTTGTCGGCAAACGTCTTGGAGCCACGGAAGCCGAGGGCGGCGACCTTGTCGAGGTTGGCGGCGATCTGATCGATGCTGCCTATCCCCTGCAACAGGGCCTGGGCCGTCTTCTCGCCTACCCCTGCCATGCCGGGAATATTGTCCACCTTGTCCCCCATCAGGGCCAGGTAGTCGATGATGAGTTCGGGGGGCACGCCGAACTTCTCGATCACCCCGTCCCGATCGGTCTTCACATCTTTCATGGTATCGATCAGGGTGACATGGTCGGAGACCAGCTGGGCCATGTCCTTGTCCCCCGTGCTGATGAGCACCGGCAGTTGTTTTTCTGTCGCCTGGCGGGCCAGGGTACCGATCACGTCGTCGGCCTCCACCCCTTCCACCATCAGGAAGGGGAAGCCCATCGCCTTGATCATCTGGTGAATGGGGGCAACCTGGCTGCGCAGATCGTCCGGCATGCTGGCACGGGTCGCCTTGTACTCGGGGTAGATGTCGTCACGGAAGGTCTTGCCCTTGGCGTCGAACACCACGGCGACATGGCTGTCGGGGTATTGTTTGCGCAGGCTGCGCATCATGTTGGCCATCACCCGCACGGCGCCGCTTGGCAATCCGGTGGAGGTTCGCAAGTCGGCCTGCTGGGAGGCGAAGAAGGCGCGATACAGATATGAAGAACCGTCAACCAGAATGAGGGGATTGCTAGGGGCCATGAAGTCGTCCTGCCAGAGAGATGAACAGCCGCTAGGATGCCACAGGGACCCCCTGGCACCAAGGGGGCCGGCCTAACCTGTTGCTGGATGAATACCAAACAAATTCTGTGGATAACTCTGTGACCAAAAATGGCCGTTGCTGACCGCCCCTGTGAAGAACAACGAAGGGCAAATCAAAAAAACCATTACAATTAATAAGTTACACACAACCACTCGTATAAAGATGTATCGAGGATGACATGGCCAAATGTGGAAAAAATTTTAAGGGGATGAGTCAGGCAGGATCCAAAACGAAACAATCCTAGCACAGCATCCTGACTTGACCAGCCGGTGGCGAACGATAACCATACAAAAGTGCCAGTTTCCACCTTGGCTCACATTTTCGACAACAAGGAGTCTTCCCATGAAAAAAGTGGCCGTGATCTTGAGTGGTTGTGGCGTGTTTGATGGCGCCGAGATCCACGAGGCGGTGATCAGCCTGCTCGCCCTGGCGCGCCAGGGTGCCTCCACCCAGTGCTTCGCTCCCGATGTGCCCCAACTCCATGTCATCAATCACCTGACCGGTGACGTGAGCGAGGGGGAGAGCCGCAACGTGCTGGTCGAGGCCGCCCGCATCTGCCGCGGCCAGATCCGCGATGTGGCCGAGCTCGACGCCGCCGATTTCGATGCCTTGCTGCTGCCCGGCGGTTTCGGTGCCGCCAAGAACCTGTGTGACTTCGCGATCAAGGGGGCCCAGTGCCAGATCCAGCCCGATGTGCTGAAGGCGTGCCAGAGCTTTGCCCGCGCCGGCAAGCCAGCCGCCTATATCTGCATCGCGCCGGCCATGATCCCGCTCATCTATGGCGCCGGCACCCTGGCCACCATAGGCAGGGATGAAGGGACGGCCAGTGCCATGGAAGCCATGGGCGCCAGCCACCTCGCCTGCCCGGTCAACGAGTTCGTGGTGGATGAGGAGCGCAGAGTCATCTCCACCCCCGCCTATATGCTGGCCAACAACATCATCGAGGCGGCAGACGGCATAGAGAAGGCGGTCAAGCAGCTGCTCGCCATGTGCTGAGGCAAGGAGCCAGGTCCCTGCCCGCCATCAACGAGAAGGCCGCTCATAGAGCGGCCTTCTCACATGCGACGAGGAACGGCAGGGGATCAGATGGCTTCGTCCATCTGATCGATCTTGCCGAGCAGGGCGCGCAGACGCTCTTGCCAGGCTTGATGCTCGTTGCGCAGCTGATGGTTCTCATCTTGCAGCTGGTTGTTCTGCTGCTTCAGTTCGTCCAGCTCCATCTTCAGCAGGGAGATGTTGTCGACGGCGGATTGGACTTTGGATTCGAGTTGTTCAAGGACTTCTAGTGACATGATGCGTACCTGTTTGTTCAATTGCGATGCCCCACAGAGGGCAATGCCAGCGCGTGGAGTCAGCATACCCTGAGCCGCTTCGCACAAACAAGCCGGAGCGGGGGAAAATGCGGTCTCACCGCCATCCCAGCTCAAATCTGCGTCGATTTCCTTCACATGGGCCGGGATTCATCCCTGCCAGGCGATATATCCGCCCAGCAGCAGACAGGCCATCAGATACATGAAGGCACCATAGGCCAGGTTCCAGCGCAGCAGCAAGGAGGCACTCAAGTTGTAGCGGGCGGCCAATGCCAGGTTGGAGCCGGAGAGCGGGCTGGTACCGGTCGCCAGCCCCCAGCCAAGCAGGAAACACAGGCCGAGCAGGCTGGGATCCGGATTCAGGGGCCAGAGCAGCGGCGCCAGCCCCGAGATGCTGATCAGGGGATGCACCCCGAAGATGGCCACCACCAGGATCAGCAACAGGGTCAGCGACGCTTCGAACCAGCCGAAGTGCTGGAACAGCGGCAACCCGTGATCGCCGACGGCCAGGGTGGACAAGGCGCTATGGATGCCCGCCGCCAGCAGTCCAGCGCCGAGAAACAGCACCAGCTGGCCACCGATGGCGGGGAAGCGCTCCACCACCTGTCGCCTGAGCGCCAGGGCACGCCCCTGGCGTGGCATGAAGATCAGCGCCAACAGAGGAGCAACCAGGGCGATCACCGCCAGAATGCTGAGGGCGGGCCACCACTGCTTCACCAGCAGCACGGCCGCCACCAGGGCCAGCGGCAGTCCCAGGGTCTGCACCCGCAGCGGATACCCCTGAAAATCGGCGATCGCCCCCAGCCGCTCGACCTGCCAGGCGGTGACCCCCATGGCGATGAGGGCGCCGAGCATGCCGAACGGCAAGATGGGAGCCAGCCGCATGCCGGGGGCATAGGTGAGCGCCACCGCCATGGCCACGAAGAAGGGGGACCAGAATGCGGCGGCGCAGAAGATGCGGCTCAGCACCATGACCTGGCGTCGTTCCAGGCTGTTGTTGCGCTCCAGCCGATCGCCAATGATGAAGAGCACCGACAGGTTGATCACGGCCCCCAGCAGGTTGAGGCTCGCCATCGTGCTCCACAGCCCCTTGCGTCCTGACCAGGCAGGGGTACCGGTCAGCAGCCCAGAGGTCGCGAGATTGAGGGTGCTCACGGCGGCGAACATGGTCAGCATGTCGATATTGGGTAGCAGCCACTCCCCCAGGGTGAGTTCGGCACCGCGCACGAAGGAAAACAACAGCAGTATCAAGGCGGCCCCGTATAGCGCCAACGCCTGGCGCCTGGCGGCTCCCGCCATCCTGGGCCAGGTCAGCAGGGACGCCATCCAGGCCGCCAGGGCGGCGGGCCAGGGCGAAATGCCCCCGTAAAGGTGCAGCAGATTGAGCAGCCACATTGCCAGGATGAGCCATCCCGACCACCACTTGGCCATGGTCCAGCCTTACATCAGGAGAGTCAGAGGCACTGGTCCATGTCCAGCGAGGGTTTGTCGCACTCGGGA
Organism: Aeromonas bivalvium; assembly: GCF_046078285.1. Taxonomy (NCBI): domain Bacteria; kingdom Pseudomonadati; phylum Pseudomonadota; class Gammaproteobacteria; order Aeromonadales; family Aeromonadaceae; genus Aeromonas; species Aeromonas bivalvium. The sequence continues at coordinate 56,657 of NZ_JBGXBV010000013.1, read as the reverse complement.
TGACCGACGATCTTGGCTGGCACACCGGCGACCGTGGTATGGGGCGGCACCGGGTTGATCACCACGCTCCCCGCCCCTATCTTGGCCCCCATGCCGACTTCTATGTTGCCGAGCACCTTGGCACCGGCACCGATCATCACCCCTTCACGGATCTTGGGATGGCGATCACCCCCCTCCTTGCCGGTCCCCCCCAGGGTGACGCTCTGCAAGATGGAGACATCGTCCTCGATCACCGCCGTCTCACCGACCACTATGCCGGTAGCATGGTCGAACATGATGCCTTTGCCGATGCGGGCTGCGGGATGCACATCCACCCCGAACACCACCGAGATCTGGTTTTGCAGATAGAGCGCCAGCGGGCGGCGACCCTGCAGCCACAACCAGTGGGCCACCCGGTAGCCTTGCAGAGCATGGAATCCCTTGAGATAGAGCAGGGGCGTCGAGAAGAATTCGACCGCGGGGTCTCGCTCCTGCACGGCACAGATGTCGGCTGCCACCACGGCCAGCAGATCGGGATCGCTGCGCAGGGCCTGCTCTATTACCTCGCGCAGGGCGATGGCGGGCATGGTGGCGCTGTCGAGCTTGTTGGCAAGCTGGAAGCTCAAGGCCGAGCGCAGCGTCTCATGATTGAGAATGGTGGAGTGGAAGAAGCTGGCCAACATGGGCTCCTGGGTCGCCATCATGCCCGCTTCCTGCTGAATTTTTTGCCACGTACGGGCAACCAGATCATCCATGTTACTGCCTACTGTTGTTCGATGGGGGAGCCTTGCCGTTCCTTGTGCACCACAGAGATGGGATCCATGTGAATGATGACGTCCGTCCGCTCAAAGGCCTGGCGCACCGCCAGTTCCGCCTCGTCGGCGATCTGGTGGGCCTTGACCAGGGGGAGCTGATCATCCAGCTCCAGATGTAACTGCACAAAACGGGTCGGCCCGGATTGGCGGGTACGCAGATCATGCACACCGTGCACACCGGCGACCCCACAGCAAAGGGCCATTATTCTCGCTTGTTCCTCCGCTGGCAACTGGCGATCCAGCAGGGCCTGTACCGACTCGTACCCTATGGTCAGCGCGCCCCACAGCAGGAAGAGGCCGATCAGGACGGCAAAAAGGCCATCGGCCCAGAGCCAGCCCTGCCCCGCCAGCACCAGGGCGAGCAGGACACCGCCGTTGAGCAACAGATCGGAACGGTAGTGCAGCATGTCCGCCTTGATGGCCACACTGCCGGTGCGCCGCACCACGAATTGCTGGAAGCCCACCAGCAGCAGGGTCAGTGCCATGGAGCCCAGGCTCACCCAGATGCCCGCCTCCAGCCGCAAGATGGGATCCTCCTTGAGCAGGGAGGAGATGCCGTGCATCACCAGCAGCAGAGCCGACCCCGCGATGAAGGCGGACTGGATAAGGCCGGCCAGGGATTCCGCCTTGCCATGGCCGAATCTGTGCTCCTCATCGGCGGGGGTCATGGCATAGCGGATGGCGAGCAGGTTGATGATGGAGGCACTCACGTCCATGAAGGAGTCGGTCAGGGAGGCCAACAGGCTGGAAGAGCCCGTCATCAGCCAGGCGATCAGCTTGCCGGTGATGAGCAGGGTGGCCGTACCGACGGCAGCCATGCTGGCCAGGGTCACCCAGCGGGAATATTGTTGATGGCTCACAACCGGCTTTCCTCTTGCGGTTAAAAATCTATTATACCCTGACCCAGCGCCCCCTTTGGCGCGAAAAATGATCGGAACTGGCGACTGATGAACAGAATTTTGCTGGTCGATGACGACCTGGACCTCACCCAGATGCTCCATGAAATCCTGACCCTGGAAGGTTTCCAGGTGACGGTGGCCGATGATGGCGAACAGGGGCTGCTCCAGCTGGAACAGCAGGCCTTCGATCTGATCCTGCTGGACGTCATGATGCCCAGGCTCAACGGCTTCGCCATGCTGGCCAGGCTGAGGGAGCGACTCGATACCCCAGTACTGATGCTGACCGCCCGCGGCGACAGCCAGGACAGGGTCAATGGTCTGGAGGCGGGCGCCGATGACTACCTGGCCAAACCGTTCGACGACAGGGAGCTGCTCGCCAGGATCCGCGCCATACTGCGTCGCACCCAGGGCAGCAACCCATCGAGGATGGGCGCCGACGAGGTGCAGTTCATGGATATCCAGCTGCAACCCGGCCTGCAGCAGGCTTGCTGCGATGGCAGACAGCTGGAGCTGACCGCCACCGAATTTGGCCTGCTGGAATGTCTGCTGCGCAGCCCTGGGCAGATCATCAGCAAGAGGCAGCTCTCGGAACAGGTGCTCGGCAAGAAGCTCGAGCCCTTCGATCGCGCCATCGACATGCACCTGAGCAACCTGCGCAAGAAGCTGCCGGAGCGAGCCGATGGCCAGCCCCGCTTCAAGACGGTGCGGGGCCGCGGCTACCTCTGGCTGGACGCAACATGAGGCTCCCCCCCCTTCATGGTCTCTCCGGCCAGATCTTTCTCTGGTTCTGGAGCATGTTGCTGCTGATCCTGGCGGTGGTGATCAGCCTCCCTTCCCTGGATCCACGCAACACCATACCCCTGCCCCCCAAGGAGCGGCTCTCCATGCAGCAGCACGTGCGCACCCTGCTGCAAGGTGCCAGGCCCGATCGGGCATTCGATCTGCAACAGGCGTTGCAAGCCGCCGGTCTGATGCAGGTGGGCAGCATCTATGTGCGGGACCAGGAGGGTCAGGTGCAGGCCTCCACGCCGCCGGACAAGTTCGTGATGCGGTTCATGCTGGAGGTGGATCAGCCGGACAACCCCATGATGGGGCGCGACCACAACGATGCGGTCACAGGCCCCTTTCTGCTCGAGCACAATGGTCACAGCTATCAGGTCTACTTCGGCCTCAATGTCGACAACCCCTACCTGTTTCTGGTGATCCAGATCCTGGATCACCCCGTGCTGATCCTGCTGGTCGCCATGTTGATCAGCACGCCACTGTGTCTGTTGCTTGCCATGCGCCTGACCCGCCCCATTCAGCAGTTGCAGCAATCCGTCTCCCAGATCGCCGCCGGTGAGCTGGAAACCCGGATCCCCAATCTGGAGCGGCGCGACGAGATTGGCCAGCTGGCCGACAACGTCAGCCACATGGTGGAAACTCTCAAGCTGATGATACAAAAGCAAAAACAGCTGTTATCTGACATCTCCCACGAGTTACGCAGCCCCTTGACTCGCATCCAGCTGGCCCAGGCGCTGATCCGGCGCAAGCAGGGCGACAGTCACGAACTGGCCCGAATCGAGTCCGAGATTGGGCGACTCGACAAGCTGATCGGCGACCTGCTCGACCTCTCCCGCGCACAGCAGCGGGTGGAAGCTCCCATCTACTACCCCCTCGCCGAGCTGCTCGAGCCCATACTGGATGACGCCCTGTTCGAGGCCCACCAGAGCGGCAAGCGCCTGATCGTTCCCCCCCTGCCCAACCTCTCACTGCGGATCTGGCCCGAGCTGCTGGCGCGCGCCCTGGAGAATCCGCTGCGCAACGCCCTCAAGTACGCCGAGAGCCTGATCGAGGTGGAGTGGCACAGCACGGCGCAGCATTGGACCATGAGCATCCGCGATGACGGGGCAGGGGTGCCCAGCGAACAGCTGGCGCTGCTGTTCCAGCCCTTCTACCGGGTCGACGATGCCCGCAACAGCCAGACCGGCGGGACCGGCCTCGGACTGGCCATCGCCGCCGAGGCGGTGCACCGCCATGGCGGCCATATCACGGCCACCCACAATGCCCCCCACGGCCTGCTCATCACCATCACGCTGCCGCTGACATGAGTCTCTTTTCATTGCCTCAGCGGCTGGGTATGCTGACGCCCCTCCCGGCCCCCATCAGGATCTTGTCATGCTCGATATCGTGCTCTATCAACCGGAAATCCCCCCCAACACGGGCAATATCATCCGACTCTGTGCCAACACCGGCTATCGGCTGCACCTGATAGAGCCTCTGGGATTCGAGTGGGATGATAAGCGGGTCAAACGCGCCGGACTCGACTATCACGAATTCGCCGAGGTGAAGCGCTGGCCAAGCTATGAGGCCTTCCTCGCGACCGTGGCGCCCAGGCGGGTATTCGCCTGTACCACCAAGGGGTCAAGGCCCCACTCGGCCGTTGACTTCACCCTGGGGGATGCCTTGCTGTTCGGCCCCGAGAGCCGTGGCCTGCCCATGGAGATCATCGAGAGTCTGCCGGGCGAGCAGCGCCTGCGCATCCCCATGCTGCCCCAGAGTCGCAGCATGAACCTGGCCAACGCCGTCTCTGTGTTCGTCTACGAGAGCTGGCGCCAGCTCGGCTATCAAGGCGCCCAGTAGAGCCCCGCAACACAGAGGGCCCGCTTGCTGACAAGCGGGCCCTCTCGATATCGGCGGCATGAGGCGGGATCAGGCACGGGACGCGAGCAGCCGCCCATCCCGCTCCATGCGCCAGCAGAGCAGACCCAGGCTCAGGCCCCGGCCGACCATGAGCGCCGCCATCGCCGCCCAGAGCGCACCACTGCCTAGGGGTTGTGCCAGCCACCAGACCGGGAAGAAGCCACCAAATACCGCCACCAGCATGCTGTTGCGCATCTCGCGGGCCCGGGTCGCCCCGATGAAGACCCCATCGAACAGGAAACACCAGACCGCCAGCAAGGGCATGGCCACCAGCCAGGGCAGATTGCGTTGCGCCTCCCGGATCACCTCGGGCAGACCCGTCATGCTGGCGACAAGGCCTGGCCCCCCCAGGGCGAACGCCAGGGTAAAACCGGCGGCAATCAACAGAGCCCAGCCCAGATTGAGCACTATCACCTCCCGCAGCCCCTGACGATCGCGACGCCCTATGGCGCGCCCGACCATGGCCTCGGCCCCATAGGCAAATCCATCCAGCCCGTACGAGATCAGCATCAGCAGATTGAGCAAGACCGCATTGGCGGCCACCGTCACATCGCCGAGCCTGGCCCCCTGCAACGTCATGAAGGCGAAGCAGAGCTGCAGGCAGAGGGATCGGATGAAGATGTCACGGTTAAGCCCCAGCAGACGCAGGAAGACAGGCCACTGCCGAAAGCGATGCAAGGCGCCCTGCCAGACAGCCGGATCCATCGCTCGCAGACGACGGCTCACCAGCCAGATGCCGACCCCGAGCGCACAGTGATCGGCGATGAGGGAGGCCGCCGCCACCCCTTTGACCTCCCAGCCCAGTCCCAGCACGAAGAGAGCATCGAGGGCCATGTTGACGAGATTGGTCAGGATCAGCAACGCCATGGGCGTGCGGGCATCCTGCAAGCCCAGCAACCAGCCCATGATCACCAGATTGCACAGGGCCGCCGGGGCACTCCAGATCCGCACAGCCACATACTGACCCGCATAGTGCTGCACCTCGGCCGAGCCTCCGCTCAACCCAATGATCTGAGGCAGGAGGGGGAACACCAGCAGCATGATGCCCACCCCCAGCAACAGTGCCAGCGCCATGGCACGCATCAGGGTGTCTAGCATCTCCCGCCCGCAGGCCGCCCCATGGGCCTGGGCGGTCAGCCCTGTGGTCGACATGCGCAGGAAGCCAAGCAGCCAGAAGATGAGATTGATCAGGGTCGCCCCGACCGAGACCCCCCCGAGAAACCAGGCCTGGCTCAGGTGGCCGATGACCCAGGTATCGACCAGACCGAGCAGGGGGGTGGTGATGTTGGAAAACACCATGGGCAGCGCCAGGGCGAACACGGCGCCGTGGCGGGCAGGATCCCGCAGCCAGTCGGGGAAACGCGCCACGGGCTCAGCTGCCGGACAGGGTCAGGATACGGTCAAAATCCGATACCAGCGCCTTCATCGCCACATGAGGCACCTGACCCGGGACCGACTCGGGCCGGAAGATGGCTTGCAGCTGGCCTTCTGGGTTGACCAGCACGATGGAGGCCGAGTGATCGATGAGGTAATCCTTCTCACCCTGCTCGGCGATGGAGTAGATGAGCCCCAGATTGCGCACAAAGGGGAACAGGGCGCCATGGGGCGCGGTCGCCGCCTTGAAGTCGGGCTGGAAGAAGGCGACATAGCTCTTCAGGCGCTCCGGTGTGTCCCGCTGGGGATCCGCCGAGATGAAGACCACCTGGCTGCGCGCATCCAGCTTCTGCAACTCGGGATAGACGGACCTCAGATCGGCAAGGGTAGTGGGACAGACGTCGGGGCAAAAGGTGTAGCCGACGAACAGGAAACTCCAGTGCCCCTTCAGGTTCGCCGGCGTGAAGGGCTGGCCATCGGCGTCGACCAGGGAGAAGGGGCCCAGATCTCGCCCAACGGCATAATAGGTGGCCTGTTCAGGCTCTTCCGGTTTGTGGATAAACCAGGCGCTGGAAACACCCGCAATAAATACCAGCAATAACAGAGGGAAACGCCACTTAGCCATAGTCAATCCAGTGATCCGCCAACAGGACGATGAAGAGTACCATCAGATGGGTGATGGAAAATTTGAAGCATTGTATCGCAGTCTGCTCGTCCGGGGAGAACTTGAGACGCCAGGCCCACTGCACAAACCTCAGATTGAGACAGAGGCTGCCGATCAGATAACCCGGGCCTGCCATGCCAACCAGCCAGGGCAGCAGGCACACCAGGGTAAGCAGCAGGGTGTAGAGCAGCACACAGGTCTTGGTGAACTCGATGCCATGGGTCACCGGCAGCATGGGAATATTGACCCTGGCATAATCGTCGCGCCTGTGGATGGCCAGCGCCCAGAAGTGGGGCGGGGTCCAGGTGAAGATGATGGCCACCAGCAGCAGGGCGTGGGGATCCAGCGTCCCGGTCATCGAAGTCCAGCCAAGCAGAGGGGGCATGGCCCCCGCCAGCCCGCCGATCACTATGTTCTGCGGGGTCGCCCGCTTGAGCCAGACCGTGTAGACGACGGCGTAACCTATCAGGGACGCAGCAGTCAGCCAGGCGGTGAGACCATTGACGCCCAGCCAGAGGATGGCGATGCCGCCGGCACAGAGCGCCAGGGCAAACGTCATCGCCTGGCGGGTCTCGATGCGCCCCCTGGCGACCGGCCTGTGGTGGGTACGCGCCATGCGCAGGTCTATGTGCCTGTCCAGCACATGATTGATGGCGGCCGCCCCTCCTGCGGCCAGGCCGATACCCGTCAGGGACAGGAACACCAATCCCGGACCTGGCAGCTGGCCGGTGAGGTACATGCCAACCAGGGCGGTGAGCAACAGGAGTGCGACCACCTTGGGCTTGGTCAGCATCAGATAGTCTTGCCAACGCCATCTCGCCGTGGCGTGCAGTGCATGCGTTCGCGCCATCTCAACGCTCCCCTGTGTGGGCCGACCGTCGGCCGAGTACAAACCAGACGGTCACCATGGTGAGCAGCAGCAAGGCGGCCACCCCATGGTGAGCCAGGGCCACGGGCAAGGGCAGCATCAGCCCTATGTTGCTCACCCCCAGTACCACTTGCAGCAACACCAGGGTGGCAAGCACGCCTCCCAGCACAGCCCACCCCTCTCGGCCCAGCTGCCAGGCCAACCACAGCAACGTCAGTACCGTCACCAGGGCCCAGCTTCTGTGAGTCAGTTGTATGGTCATTCGCGCCCCATAGGGCAGCACGCCGAACTGATAGCTGTCACTCGGGGGTGGCACGGGATCGAACGCACGAATGAAATCGAGCCAATGCCACCAGGGCCCCTCGCACCAGGGCAGCTGATGGCAGGTGAGCGCCGCATAGTTGGCCGACGTCCAGCCGCCAAGGGCTATCTGGATCACCAGTGCCACCAGGCCTACCCGCAGCAGCCGCAGCGTCCGCCCGGGTGCCTGCACTGATGGTGCGGCGTGTGTCGCTGACCAGTGCCTGAGCGCGGCGAGCCAGAGCAAGGCCAATATGGTCATACCGCCCAGCAGATGGCTCAGCACCACCAGTGGAAACAGGTTCATGGTCACCGTCAGCATGCCGAGTAACCCCTGACCCACCACCAGTGCCAGCGTCAGCCAGGCGAGCCGTCGGCCCTGCCGTCGGTAGAGAGAGAACAGGGCCTGAGCGAGGATGACAAGCCCGAGCAGGCCAGCACAATAGCGGTGGATCATCTCGTTCCAGGCGAGGTGGGGTTGCAGCGGGGTATCCGGGAAGCGGCGCTCTGCCAGCATCAATTCATGGCTCTGGCTCGGCACCAGGTGAAAGCCGTAACACCCGGGCCAGTCCGGACAGCCGAGCCCGGCTTCCGTCAGCCGAGTATAGGCACCGAGCACCACTACCACCGCCGCGAGCAACAGGGCACACAGACTGATCCAGCGCATATTCCCCCCATGGGCCCAGTGGGCCAGATGGTCTCTTGTTATTATCCGATCCTTGATAACTTCAACAGCTTGCGAAGGTCTGCCAGCAATGCCTCCCCGGCCGACAGGCGGGACCCCGCCTCCAGCGCTATGGGGTAGCGCAGTATCAGCCGTCCCTGGGGATCGGCGATATAGATGAACCCCTGGGCCAGGCCGGTCTGGTTCTCCGCCGCCTGGATCAACGGATCGCTGCTTTCGCCCCCCAGGCGCATGGGGACCACCCGCTCTCGCTCCTGGCCAAGCGCCAACCAGCTCTGATGCAGCAGGAAGAGCCCGGCTTCACAGCGGTCGTCACACACGGCCTGCGTGGGCATGAGCATATGCCAGCGACCCTGCTGGGGAACCTGTCCCTCAACCCACTCCCCTTTCGCCGTCACCCCCCCTTCGAACCAGTGCTGGCTCAGCACCAGCCAGGCGATCGCAGGAGAGGCCAGAAAGATCAGCACCAGGCCCAGCAACGGCATCATCTTCATTCAACCTCCTTGTCATCGTCGTGGGCGGCCCCCTTGCGCCACCACCAGAGCGTGAGACCCGCCAGTGTCAGGGTCATGGCAAACCACTGCACGGCATAGCCGATGTGGCGCTCGGGGGTCATGGGGTTATCCGGCTTGTGACGCACCAGCTCGGGCCAAGAGCCGCCCTCCTCCAATATCAGGACAAAGGGGAGTACCGGCCGTTGCCACCGTGCGGCCAGCCGGGGAGTGTCTATCGCCTGGACTCGCGTCGGCCACTCTTCCTCTGGGCCGCCGAGACGCAGAGGGGGATGATAGGGGCGCGCCACCCGTCCTCGAATTCGGTACTCTCCTGCCGGTTGCGAAACAGCTGGTATAACCTGACGATCTTCTCCTTGGGGCACCCAACCCAGATCGACCAACAATAACCCCTGTGCCGTAACCAGAGGGCGTAAAACCTGGTAACCCGGCTGCCCTTGATAAACCTGGTTATCGAGGAAGAGGGTAAGCCCTGGGGCGAATCCCCCTTCCAGTGAGAGCTGATAGCCATACCTGTCCTCCTTGACCAACAGGTCCTGCAGACTCAGTTCAAGCTGACCACGCTGCTGATTCAGCTCAAGCAGCTGGCGCTTTTGCGCTGCACGAGTCAGCTGCCAGCAGCCCAGCCAGGCCATGAGCAATCCCATGGTCAAGGCCAGCACCAGCAGGCCACCCCTGCCTTTTGCCCCTGCAAAACCGCCTATAATCATGGCATTACCCTTAGAGTGACGCCCATGATCATCAAACTCCTTATCGTATTGCTGCTCGCCATGGTACTGATTTCCCTGTTCAGGGCCCTGTATCAACTCGTCAGGGGCCAGACTCACCTGCCGGCGAGCCACTACCTGGGGCGCAGAGTGATCTTCTCCGTGCTGCTGGTCATACTGCTTTTGCTGGCCATGATGAGCGGCCTGCTGACCCTCAATCCCTCACCTTTCTGATCACTCTCTAAAGGATATAGACGAAAACAAACAGGCAGAGCCAAACCACGTCAACAAAATGCCAGTACCAGGCGCTCGCCAGGAAGGCAAAGTGGTGATGTGCATTGAAGTGCCCCTTCATGACCCTGAGCCACATGATGGCCAGCATCAGGGAACCCAGGAAGACATGCATGCCGTGGAAGCCGGTCAGCATGAAGAAGGTGTTGCCATAGATGCCGGATTTGAGGGTCAGCCCCATCTCGGTATAAGCGTGGTAATACTCAAGTACCTGCAATGACAGGAAGAGGAGACCGAGCAATACTGTGCAGCCAAGCAACAGCTTGACCCGATTGCGATGGCCCCGCTCCAGAGCCTGGTGAGCGAACTGCAGCGTCACCGAAGAGCTGAGCAGCAGCAGGGTATTGACAAGGGGTAACCCTTGCCAGGGCATGGCCTCGGTCTGGGTCCCCCCTGGCGTGGTCACCAGTGGCCAGATGGCCTGGAAGTCGGGCCAGAGCACTTGGTGAGTGCTCAGATGGTGCAGATGTTCCCCCCCCAGCCAGGGGACTGACAGTACACGTGCATAGAAGAGCGCCCCGAAGAAGGCGCCGAAGAACATGACCTCGGAGAAGATGAACCAGCTCATCCCCTGGCGAAAAGATCTGTCCATCTGTGGGCTGTACAGCCCGCTCATCGACTCGTTGATGACATGGCCGAACCAGCCAAACAGCATGCCCGTGATGGTCAGGGCTCCCGCCAGCAGGAGCCAGCCCCCGGGGTTGCCATGGCTGATCAGCATGCCGGCTCCCGATGCCATCAGGAACAGGCCAACCGCCCCCATGATGGGCCAGGGACTCTGCGCTGGCACATAGTATCTCGAATCGTTCGCCATTCTCGCCTCCGATACCGGACTCTCGCTCCCCTTGCCCAGGGTAGGTTCAACCATTTTGGCCACCCTGGCCCACCGCCCTGGTCACGTCATACAAGGTGTAGGAGAGGGTCAGGGTATGCAGCTCTGCCGGCAGCGCCTGATCGACATAGAAGTACAAGGGCAGCTGCGCTTTCTCTCCGATCGCCAGATGTTGCTGCTGGAAGCAGAAACACTCCGTCTTGTGCAGATAGCGGGCGCCGAGCCCCGGCGTGACGGAGGGCACCGCCTGCAACACCCGCGCACTGTCGGCCGAGTTTTCGACATTGAAGTGCGTGCGGCTCAACTCGCCCGGGTGCACCTTGATGCGCTGTACCACGGGGGCAAACCTGCCCTCGAACCCGGGGAAGGGATAAGCCACCAGCTCCAGCGTCACCGTGCGGCTGCTGTCTATCTCGCCCGTAGCGGCCGTGGCGGCCACGGACGCCGTCTTGCCATTGATCCCCGTAATGCGGCACAGGACGTCATACAGGGGTACCAGGGCATAGCCAAAACCGAACATCAGCAGGGTGGCCAGTACCAGTTTGAGGGTGAGCCGGGTGTGCATGTCACTTCACCTCTGGCGGTGTGGTGAAGGTGTGATAGGGGGCTGGCGAGGGAACTTCCCATTCCAGGCCATGGGCCCCATCCCAGGGTTTGGCCGCAGCCGACTTGCCACCTCGAATGCACTTGATGACCAGGTAGAGAAAGATGAGCTGGGACAGACCAAACGCGAACCCGCCCAGGCTGACGATGCTGTTCACATCGGCGAACTGGATGGAATAGTCAGGGATCCGCCGCGGCATGCCCGCCAAGCCGAGAAAATGCATAGGGAAGAACAAGACGTTGACCGAGATGACGGAGCACCAGAAGTGCCACTGGCCCAATCGTTCGTCATACATATGACCTGTCCACTTCGGCAGCCAGTAGTAGGCCGCCGCCATGATGGAGAAGACGGCTCCCGTCACCAGAACATAATGAAAGTGGGCCACCACGAAGTAGGTGTCGTGATACTGAAAATCCGCCGGTGTGATGGCCAGCATGAGGCCGGAGAAGCCTCCCATGGTGAACAACACGATGAAGGCGATGGCAAACAGCATGGGCAGCTCGAAACTGAGGGAGCCTCGCCACATGGTGGCTACCCAGTTGAAAACCTTCACGCCGGTAGGCACCGAGATCAGCATGGTGCAATACATGACAAACAGCTCGGCAAACACCGGCATCCCAGTGGTGAACATGTGGTGGGCCCATACCAGGAAACTCAAGCCGGCGATCGAGGCGGTGGCGTAGACCATGGAGCTGTAACCGAACAGCGGCTTGCGAGAGAAGGTGGGGACTATGGCCGAGATGATGCCAAAGCTCGGCAGGATCATGATGTAGACCTCGGGGTGGCCAAAGAACCAGAAAATATGCTGGAACATGACAGGATCCCCACCCCCCGCGGCATCAAAGAAGCTGGTACCAAAATACTTGTCGGTCAGCACCATGGTCACCACCCCCGCCAGTACCGGCATGACGGCGATCAGCAGGAAGGCGGTCACCAGCCAGGTCCAGACAAACAGGGGCAATTTCATCCAGGTCATGCCTGGCGCCCTCAGGTTGCAGATGGTGACGATGACGTTGATGGCCCCCATGATGGAGCTGATCCCCATGATATGGATGGAGAAGACAAACAGCGCCGTGCTGTCCGGGGAATAGTGGGTGGAGAGAGGGGCGTAGAAGGTCCAGCCGAAATTGGGGCCGCCCCCTTCGGTGAACAAAGTGCTAAGCAGGATCAGGAAGGCGAACGGCAAGATCCAGAAACTCCAGTTGTTCATGCGCGGCAATGCCATGTCTGGCGCCCCTATCATCATGGGGATCATCCAGTTCGCCAGTCCGGTAAAGGCGGGCATGACGGCGCCAAACACCATGATCAGGCCATGCACCGTGGTCATCTGGTTGAAGAAGCCGGGGTCGACCAACTGCAGGCCGGGCTGGAACAGCTCGGCACGGATCACCATGGCCATGGCGCCGCCGGTCAGAAACATGATGAAGCTGAACCAGAGATAGAGGGTGCCGATGTCCTTGTGATTGGTGGTCAGCAACCAGCGCAACAAGCCCCTGGGCTGATGGCCATGCTCTGCCTGATGATCGAGATCCGTGACGACACTCATCTTGCTCTCTCCTACATGGATTTGCCCTTGAGGAAGGCATCGACATCCTTGGCCTGCATCTCATCACCCTTGTCATTGCCCCAGGCGTTGCGTTCATAGGTGATGACCGCCGCCAGCTCCTGCAGGCTGAGTTGCTTGGCGAAGGCCTGCATGGCCGTGCCCGCCTTGCCGTTGAGCACAATATCCAGGTGTCCCGCCTTGGGACCCAGCGCGATCTGGCTGCCCTTGAGAGCGGGGAACGCGCCCGGCACCCCTTCCCCGCTGGCCATGTGACAGGCGGCGCAGTGGCCAAGATAGACCTTCTCGCCGAGCGCCATCAGCTCATCCCGGCCCATGGTCATCGAGAGCAGCTTCTGCTCTTGCTCCTTGGCCGCCAGCTGCTCGTCCCGCGTCTTGCTCAGCCACTGGTTGAACTCGGCCTCCGGCTTGGCAATCACCACTATGGGCATGAAGCCGTGTCCCTTGCCGCACAGCTCGGCACACTGACCCCGATAGAGGCCTGGGTGATCGATACGAGTCCAGGCCTCGTTGATGAACCCAGGGTTGGCATCCTTCTTCACCGCAAAGGCCGGCACCCACCAGGAGTGGATCACATCCTGGGAGGTGATGAGAAAGCGCACCTTCTTGCCGGTGGGCAGCACCAGAGGGCGATCCACCTCGAGCAGATAGTTCTCCCCCTTGCGGCGCTTGTTGTCTATCTGTGCCTGAGGGGTGGCCATCAGGCTGTAATACTCGACACCGTCGTCGAAATAGCGGTAATGCCACTTCCATTGGGAGCCGGTGATCTGCACCGTCAGGTCGGCATCGCTGGTATCTTCCATGGCGATCAGGGTGCGGGTGGCGGGTACGGCCATGCCGATGAGGATGAGGAAAGGGATCAGGGTCCAGAGGATCTCGACCCGGGTACTCTCGTGGAAGTGGGCAGCCTGCGCCCCCTTGTCCTGCCGATGATGCCAGATGGCCCAGAACATGACCCCAAACACCAGCAAGCCTATCAGGGCACAGATGATGAGTATGGTCATGTGCAGGTCGTACACGTTGCGGCTGACGGCGCTGACCCCCTCCGTCATGTTGAAGCGCATGCTGCTGCCGAGCGATGGGCCGCTCCAGGCACACAGAAAGATTGAGAGAGTAATCAGGACTCTTTTCACTCTGCCCCCCATTTTTAGCGCTGCCCTGCCGGGCGTCTCTTCCCCGAGATTGGTCTTGCGTGCCAATCAACAGGCTAAGTAAAGCAGCAAATGAGAATGTGTGAAAAAAGTGTTAAGAAATAAATTGAAAAAACAGCAGGGAATAAAAAGGCCCCGCGAGGGGCCTCAATCACATCCAGTCGGCGTTGCGGATCACGCCGACAGCCAGCCCTTCTATGGTGAGATGCTGGCTCGCCAGGTCGACGGCGATAGGCTGCAGCTCTTCATTTTCCGGCAACAGCCAGACCTGGCTGCCCTTGCGCTGGAAACGCTTGACGGTGACATCCTCATCGAGGCGTGCCACCACCACCTGACCGTTGCGCACCTCCTGGGTCTTGTGCACCGCCAGCAGGTCCCCGTCCATGATGCCGATGTTCTTCATGCTCATGCCCTGCACCCGCAGCAGAAAATCAGCCCGCGGATGGAACAGGGCGGGATCCACCTGATAGTGGCTCTCGATGTGCTCCTGGGCCAGGATGGGCTCGCCGGCCGCCACCTTGCCGATGAGGGGCAGCCCCTGTTCTTCGTTGGCCGCATCCTCTACCTCGTCGAGCAGCAGGCGGATGCCCCGCGAGGTGCCCGGCAGGATCTCGATCGCCCCCTTCTTGGCCAGCGCCTTCAAGTGCTCTTCGGCCGCATTCGCGGATTTGAACCCAAGCTTCTGAGCGATCTCGGCACGGGTCGGCGGCATGCCGGTCTCGCTCATGTTGACCTTGATGAGATCAAGCACCTGAGCCTGGCGGGGAGTGAGGGGTTTCATAAGATTGGCACCTGTCTTTTTATACAGCACACTGGCAGTATATACAGTGTGCTGACCAAGGCAAGGCTCGACTGACAATTGTCGCAGCCGAAGCCAAAATAACCCTGTTCAGGCCCTCATCAACGGACTCATCGTACCTCTCGGCGACAAGCCCTGCGTGATTTGCTATGCTCACGCCGCATTTTTTTGGAGAGCAGACGCACATGTCCCTCGGGCAGAGTATTTCCAGAGCCATACTGCAGTGGCCGGTCAGCGGCTTGGTCAATCACAAGAGCCTGCCGGAAAACCCCATCACGGAACTCAAGCTGGATCCGGCCAGACCCATCGTCTATGCCCTGAAGACCAGCTCGATCACCGACCTGATGACCCTGCAGCAGTGCTGCGAGGATCTCGGCCTGCCGGGCCCCTTCACCCCGCTTGAGCTGGGGGGTAGGGTCGTGCCACGCTACGTCTGCCTCGATCGGCCGCCCCCCCTGTTCGGATCCCGCAGCAAGCCACTCCCCTTCCTGCAGGAGTTCCAGCAACTGCTGGATTTGCACAAACTGGATGCCGAGCTGGATGTGCAGATGGTCCCCGTCACCCTGTTCTGGGGCCGCGCCCCGGGCCGGGAAGGGGAGGAAGCTTCCGGCTGGAACATCATCAGCAGCCTGGCTCCGAACCGGCTCAAGAAGGCGCTGATTGTGATCCTCAAAGGGCGCGAAAACCTGGTGCGCTTCTCCCCGCCGCTCTCTCTGCGTCACATGGCGGACAAGCACGGCACGGATCAGGCCATCGCCCACAAGCTGGCGCGGGTGGCCCGCATTCACTTCAGCCGCCAGCAACTGGCGGCCACCGGGCCCAAGCTGCCAAACCGTAACCTGCTGTTCAAGCAACTGCTGGATTCAAATGTGATCCAGCAGGCCATAGAGGAAGAGGCCGGGCGCGAGGGCATCAGCCTGGAGAAGGCCCAGAAGCGCGCCCATGACTACATGGACGAGATCGCCTCCGACTTCTCCTACCGGCTGATCCGCCTCGGTGAGAGCTTCCTCGGCTGGCTGTGGAACAAGCTCTATCGCGGCCTCTCGGTCAACGGTGCCGAGCAGGTGCGCCAGCTCGCCCAGGAAGGGCACGAGATAGTCTATGTCCCCTGCCATCGCAGCCACATGGACTATCTGCTGCTCTCCTACGTCATCTATCACCAGGGCATGGTGCCGCCCCATATCGCGGCGGGCATCAACCTCAACTTCTGGCCGGCCGGTCCCCTGTTCCGGCGCGGCGGCGCCTTCTTCATCCGCCGCACCTTCAAGGGCAATCCACTCTACAGCACGGTATTTCGTGAATACCTCAACCTGCTGTTTGCCAAGGGCTACTCGGTAGAATTCTTCACCGAAGGAGGCCGCTCACGCACCGGCCGCCTGCTCCCCCCCAAGACCGGCATGCTGGCGATGACCCTGCAGGCCATGATGCGCGGGCTGGAGAGGCCGGTGACCCTGGTGCCCGTCTATCTGGGCTACGAGCACGTGATGGAGGTCAACACCTACCACAACGAACTCAAGGGCAGTCGCAAGGAGAAGGAGAGTTTCCTGCAGGTGCTCGGCATCCTGCGCAAGCTGCGCAACTATGGCCGTGGCTTCGTCAACTTCGGCGAGCCATTGACCCTCAACGGCTATCTCAATGAGCATGTGCCACAGTGGAAGGCCCATATCGGTCAGGAGGAACGCCCCGAGTGGATGGCCCCCACCGTCAACCAGCTGGCCGAGCTGCTGATGACCCGGATCAACGATGCCGCCGCCGTCAACGGCCTGACCCTGAGTGCCCTGGCGCTGCTGGCCGCCGAGCGCCATGCCCTGACCCGGGACGAGCTGCAGGCACAGATCAACACCTATCTGGATCTGCTCAAGCAGGTGCCCTACAGCGAGCAGAGCACACTGCCCCAGGACAATGCCAAGGATCTGCTGGATCAGGCGATGGAGCTCAACAAGTTCGAGGTGAGCGAGGACAAGCTGGGCCAGATCATCAGTCTCGACCGCTATCAGGCGATCCTGCTGACCTATTACCGCAACAACATACTGCACCTGTTCGCCCTGCCCTCCCTGGTGGCGGCCCTGATCGAGCGGTGCGAGGGGATCTCCCGCGGCGAGATTGTCGCTCGCTGTGTCGACATCTATCCGCTGCTCAAGACAGAGCTGTTCCTGCGTTACCAAGAGGATGAGCTGCCGGATCTGGTCGACGCCCTGCTGGCCGAGCTGCAACGCCAGCAACTGGTCGAGGCTCGCGATGGCGGCTACTGGGTCAATCCAGGCAACCAGATGCGCCTGCTGCTGCTGGCCGAGAGCATCCAGGAGACACTGCAACGCTACGCCATCGTACTGACCCGCATGCTGGCCCAGCCCCACATAGAGGCGGAGCAGCTGGAGGCAGACGGCCTGATGATGGCGGAGCGCCTCGGTACCCTGCACGGCATCAACGCTCCCGAGTTCTTCGATCCCAAGCTGTTCAGCACCCTGATCCATACCCTGCGCAGCGAAGGCTATCTGGATCCGGGCTGCAAGCCGGATCTCGGCCGCTTCCAGGCCCTGGCCGACAATATAGTGCCGCTGCTCAGCAACAAGATCCGCCGCACCATACAGGCGGGCAACCGGCAGGCAGGCTGATCACGCCACCCGATGAAACAGGGCCCCAGCACCGGGCCCTGTCGTTATTGTGGCTCCCATCCTCCGCCAGGAAGACTCCAGCCTGCATCTTGCGATTCATCCGCGCACCCTCCTCGTCGGGATACGCCAGAAACGACCAGGGCCGCATCCTGCGGCCCTGGCATTGAGATGGCACAACCGGCCGGTTACCAGTAGTGCAGAACCAGCCCGGCGAACACCAGGGCGCCCACATAGTTGTTGTTCAGGAAGGCCTGGAAGCAAGCCTCCCGCTGCCGCTCCCGGATGAGACGCTGCTGGTAAACGAACAGGACGGCGGCACCGAGCAGCCCCCAGTAATAACTGGCTCCCAGCGCCATCAGCTGACCTATCCCCAACAGGATCAGCAGGGTCGCCAGCTGCAGCAGGCCGATGATCAGCTTGTCGAAACGGCCAAACAGGATGGCACTCGACTTGATGCCGAGCGTGAGATCATCATCCCTGTCCACCATGGCGTACTGGGTGTCATAGGCGATGGTCCACAGCACATTGGCCAGGAAGATGAGCCAGGCCGCCGGAGGCAAGGCATTGGCCGCCGCCGCATAGGCCATGGGGATCGACCAGGAGAAGGCCAGCCCCAGCACCAACTGGGGAATGGGGATGAAGCGCTTCATGAAGGGGTAGCAGACCGCCAGCACCAGGGCCGCGAACGACAGGGCTATGGTCAACGCATTCTGGGTCAGCACCAGGGCAAAGGAGAGCAGTGCCAGCACGGCAAACAGCACCAGCGCCTCTCTCGGACTCACCTTGCCCATGGGCAGGGGCCGCCCCGCGGTGCGCTTCACGTGACCATCGAAATGGCGATCCGCGTAGTCGTTGATGACACACCCTGCCGAGCGCATGGAGAAGACCCCGACCACGAACACCAGCAGGGTGCCGAGCGCCGGCACGCCCCCGGCCGCCAGCCAGAGCGCCCACAGGGTGGGCCAGAGCAGCAGCAGGGTGCCGATCGGCTTGTCTATCCGTGCCAGCTGGGCATAGGCCAGCCCACGCTCCTTGGTCAATACAGTCACAGCAACTCCTTGTTTTAAACTGGAATATCAAGAGAAACGGCGATAGGCACGCCAGGATCCCACTGAGGTGGTTCCCGGCTCAATCCAGCCACGACGGTGAGGGGAGATCGGTCAGCACTAGGCCGGGCAAGAGCACCTCGTGCACCAGCAGAGGCCAGCCATTGAGATAGAGGCGCGAGCGCCGCCCCCAGAGCGGCAGGAGCTGCCCCTGTGCATCCGTCAGCGTGAAGCGGGCCAGTTGCAGGCCATCCCGCTGGGCAGGGGCCGCACCGAAGATGCGTTCTCCCAGGGGTTGTTCCCCCAGCTGACCCAGATCGGCCCCCGTCAGCGCCGCCTCGGCAAACAGGGTCCATCCCAGTACCGCGGGCCCGTTATCGCCATGTAGCACCACTTCTCGCCGCAAGCCGGCATCGACCCCCAGCAGGCCCTGTTCGTCGGCAGCCAGCCCTTGCAGGTGGTGACCAAGCAGCTCGAGAGAAAAGTGACGGTTGTGGCGGCGCAGGCGCGCCGTCATGGATCCTGCGTCAAGCAGCCAGGGCGCGAGTCGCGCCGGCGGCTCGGCCAGCGCAGGCAGCAGCCAGTCACTGGTCCGCGTGAGGGGAACAGTCAGCTCGGATTTCACCGCATCACCATCCAGAGAGTTCCGTCATCAGGTTAAAATCGGGCTTATTATCGGTAAATCGATCGAAAAATGTAAGGAAATCCGTGCTTGACGCCCCAGCGGCCAACATCAAAAATGGGGCATCTCACCAGTCTGAGTCCCTACCATGCCCAATGTATCGCAACGCGTTCGCCAGCTTGCCCCCTTGCTGCTCGCCCTCCTGGCCAGCCCGGTCTGGGCGGCAGATCCCGCCGCCGACGCCACCGCTCAACAGGATGGAGTCGCCTACCACCCGATGGAGCCCGACATCATCACCAACTATCTGAGCGAGGGTAAGACCCTGGGCTATGTGAGGGTCACGGTCGAGCTGATGGCCGACAATCATGGAGACCTCAAGCTGCTGGAAGTGCACGATCCCCTGATCCGCGATGCCATCATCCGCCTGATGGGCAGCAAGACTGCGGAGCAGATCAAGTCCCTCGCCAGCCGTGAAGAGCTGCGCAAGGAGTGCGAGGCCAGGGTCAATGAGCTGCTGGTGCGCGAGACGGGCAAGAAGGCAGTCAAGGAACTGATCTTCACCAAGTATCTCTATCAGTGAGGCCGGCGCCTGTATTCGCAATGCAAATTGATTAGAATACGGCGAAGTCATAAGCCAAGGTGATCGACGCGGATGGGCAACAAGACCCTGTGTGAATGGCGCCGCCACGAGATACCGTTCGATCTCAAGGCACTGCGCAAGATAGTACGCAAGCCCAAGTTCGTCTGTGGCAAGTGCGCCCGCAGCGCCAACGACAAGGCTTACCTCTGCCAGCCCTTGCGGCTCAAGGAGAAGTAACCCGCCTCCCGCAGAGGCGGATTGCCCTGACGAGCAGATCCGGCCGGGCTACTGATCCGTCCAACCCTGCCTGCCCTGGGCGAACAGCTTGCGCGCCTGGGCATCGTTGGGGCAGACGCCGCGATACTCCTCCCCGGTGCGGCCCGCCAGATAGAGGTGCTCTGGGCGACAGTACCAGGCGAGCCCCTTCTGGTGACCCTGTGACCACAAGGCATCATCGACCCTGTCGCCGCACCGGGTCTGGTGAAATTCCACCCGCTGGGCGGTGAACCCCAGCTTGCCATCGGCCTCTCCCACCCCATCCCAGGGTTGCTCGCACGGATCGTCCGAGTTGGAGACGCAGCCGCCGAGCAGAGCGGCGGCGCAGAGCATGAGTAATGGGCGCATCTTGATCCTTGAGCGTCATTCGGGCTTTCATTCTAGCGAGCCAGTCTCCGGCCACCAAGTCCGGTGTTCACCCATCACCAACAAATCAGGCGGGCCCTTGGCCCGCCTGATTTGTTTACCGCTGGCATCACTGGTCGTCGAAGTCGTCGTCAAACTGCCAACTGTCGTCGTCCAGATCTTCCAGCTGCTCCTCCCAGGATTCCGGCTCCCAGTCATCGTCGAGCTCGTAATCCGGCTTGTGTCCACCCATGCTTATTCTCCTTGGACAGTGCACCCGCTCTCAAAGTCTATCCAGAAAAATGGGGCTCGCCAGTGTGCAGTGGACGGCTCCCCGGTCGGGAAATTCAGTCGAGCCCGTCCAGGCAACGGGACAGGGTACGAGCCAGCGCCCCCTGATTGCGCAGCACCACGGCGCGGGCCTGCTCCCCCCGCTCGCGGCGCTGGTGTTCATCGGCCAGCAGGGCGCTCACCTTCTCCCCCAGCTCGTCACGGCTTGCCACCACGCTGGCGCCGCCCCGCTCCACCAGCTGGCGAGTGATGTCGCTGAAGTTGAAATAGTGGGGCCCCGTCAGGCAAGGCTTGCCCAGCGCCGCGGGCTCCAGCAGGTTGTGGCCGCCCACACCGACCAGACTGCCCCCCATGAAGGCCACGTCGGCTGCCGCCAGCATCGACGGCAGCTCTCCCATGGTGTCCCCCAGATAGACGCCGTCCTCCTCGCGGATCGGGTCGCCGCTGCTGCGCCGCACACAGCCGTAAGGGGCGCACAGCTCGGCCACCCGATCGAAGCGCTCCGGATGGCGGGGCACCAGGATCAGCAAGGCCGAAGGGTGGGTGAGCCGTACCCGGTCGAAGGCGGCCAGCACCTGCTCATCCTCGCCCTGATGGGTGCTGGCGGCAATCCAGACCGGTCGATCCCGGCCCAGCGCCTGGCGCAGGGCTCGCCCCTTGCTCAGCACCTCGTCGCCGAACTGGATGTCGAACTTGATGGAACCGGTCACCGCCAGCCGTTCCCGGCCGATGCCGAGTCGATGGAAGCGATCCGCGTCGTCCTGATGCTGGCAGAGCAGCAGACCAAGGGGGCGACTCAGGGCATCGAAGGCCCCCTGAAAGCGACGGTAACGCCCGCAGGAGCGCTCGGATAGCCGGGCATTGATGATGGTCACCGGCAGGTGACGTGCCTCGCAGGCCGCCAGCCAGTTCGGCCACAGCTCGGTCTCCATCACCCAGAGCGCGCGAGGCTTGAAGGTGGCCAGAAACCGTGAAACGGCCCAGGGGTAGTCGAGGGGGGCATAGCGATGCATCACCAGATCCCCGAGCCTGGCCGCCTGCTCGGCGCCGGTGCGGGTGGTGGTGGTGAGCAGGATCGGCAGATCGGGGCGTTCGGCCTTGAGGGCCCGGATGAGCGGGCTGATGGCGAGAGTCTCTCCCACACTGACCGCATGGATCCAGAGCGGCGCCTCCTGCCCGGTCGGCGCCGCGCACCCCAGGTGCTCTCGCCAGCGCGCCCCGAACCCGGGCTTGCCACGCCTGGGTCGGTAGAGCGCCAGCAGTGCCAGGGGCAGGCCCAGATGGATCAAGAGGTTGTAGAGCAGTCGATAACCCATCAATCGCCCTGCTCCAGCCGCTTGCCGGCCTCGATCACCTGCTCGGGCAGCAGATCGTTGAGGCATTTCAGATGGCCGAACTTGCAGGTGCGCTTGAAGCAGGGACGGCACTCTATGTCGGTGTGCACTATCTCCACCCTGTCCGCCAGGGGCGGCGTATAGAGCGGCGAGGTGGAGCCATAGACGCCGATCAGCGGCCGGTTCAGGGCCGCGGCTATGTGCATCAGGCCCGAGTCGTTGGAGATGACCTGGCGGGCCAGGGCCATCAGGTCGATCGCCTCATGCAGGCTGGTCTTGCCTGCCAGCACATGGCAGTGACCCTGGCTGCGGGGGTTGAGGCTGGCCCGGATCTGGTTGGCCACCTCCACATCCTTGCCCGAGCCGAAGATCCACACCTGCCAGCCCTCGTCGAGCCGGATCTGGGCCACGGCCGCGTAGTGGCGCTCCGGCCAGCGCTTGGCGGGGCCGAATTCGGCCCCGGGACAGAGCACCAGCACGGGGCGGGCAATGTCCAGCCCGAGTCGCTCCAGCGCCTTGCTCTGGTTGATGAGATCGACATTCAGGGCCGGGTGGGGAATGGCCGGGATGTCGGCCCGGCTCTTCATCTGCGCCTTGGGGTAAGCCAGGGCCAGATAGGCCTCCACCATCAGCGGGAAGGCGGATTTGTTGCTGCGCAGGTCATTGAGCAGGCCGAAACGGTGCTCCCCCTTCCAGCCGGTCCGCACCGGTATCCTGGCAAACCAGGGGATGAGGGCGGACTTCAAGGAGTTGGGCTGGATGATGGCCTGATCGTAATGCTCTGCGGCCAGCTGCTTGCCGAGCCGGCGCCGCTCCCCCAGCTTGAAGTCACCGTGGCCGAGGGGCATGGGCACCGCCTTGTCCACCTC
This sequence comes from Aeromonas bivalvium, assembly GCF_046078285.1. Lineage (NCBI taxonomy): Bacteria > Pseudomonadati > Pseudomonadota > Gammaproteobacteria > Aeromonadales > Aeromonadaceae > Aeromonas > Aeromonas bivalvium. The sequence goes on along the minus strand of NZ_JBGXBV010000013.1, from coordinate 33,953 downwards.
CGGCATGCGCGCGAGCAGGGCGCCGCACCAGGCCGGCGCCATCACGTGCAGCTCGCAGCCAGGGTGGTTGGTCTTGATCGCCTTGTAGAGGCTCTGGGACATCACCATGTCCCCGACCCAGGAGGGGCCGATCACCAATATCTTCATGCTTGTTCTGTTCCTGCGTCTTGCAACACGCCCCTGACGAAGTCTTCGCCGGCCACCCAGCTGAACACCTCATGGGCCTTGATATGGGTCTGAAAATAGCTGTGCAGACCATAGTGATGATAACCGTCCCGTCTGACGGTGCGCCCCCACCAGCGCTTGAACCGTTTCTCCAGCCTGTCCTTGGCGTGCAGGTCGTGCATCGTCTCCATGGCCACCACCTTCTCCTTCTGGCGTGCCAGCGACAACGGGTGGCTGTAGCAGCGCCAGGGTCCCAGCGGCGAAGTCTCCTGCTGCCAGGGAGGCAGCGTGGTGCCCGCATGCTCGGGTCCATAGGGGAAATCATGGACCCGGCGCAGGTGATTGGCATAGAGCAACACCCGGGCCGGCACCTGGCCGCTGCGCCGGATCGCCAGGGCCAGGGCACGAGCCGTGGCCACATGATCCCCATGGGGATCCACTTCGGGATGGGTCACCAGCACTGTACTCGGCCTGATGTGAGTCAACAGGGCGGCCAGATCGGCCAACAGCAGCGCCCCCTGGTTGCCAGGCTGCTCATCTCCCGGCAACGGCCGGGGATTCCAGCGCCGAAATGGCGCCGGGGTCAGCGCAGGCAGCTGGCCATGGGCCACCCTGGCCTCCGGGTCGGCCACCAGCCTTGCCAGGCTGTCGTTGAAATAGCCGAGGCAGTACAGGCGGGCGGCGCTCACCCCGGCCAGCAGCGGGGTCGTCACGCTGTTCCAGGCCCGGATCACCCCCTTGCGCGCCGAGGCGCTCGGCAGATCCGCGTCCAGACCCGGGATGTATTGGCGATCCAGCCGACCGAGCTTCTCCCCCGCACTCAGGGTCACTATCCAGCTGCGCTCGGCATGGTCGCTGTAGAGCCCGAAGGCGGCCAGCTCCGCATCGTCCGGATGGGGAGAGAGAATGAGCACAGGGCCATCCGCCAGCGCCGGATTGGCGAAGGCCAGCAGACGGGCCTGCTCCTGCCAGCGGCAGTCGATGGCCTGCAGTCGCACCCGATCCAGCTCGCCCAACCCCGTCAGGTTGAGAAAGCGCCTGCCCCGCTGGTTCGCTTCGAAATATTGCTCACTGCCGACCCCGTCGGCATCGATACGCAGGCAACCCTGGCGCCGCTTGTGGGTCGCCTCATAATCAAATTCCAGTAACAGGGTGTGATGGGTCAGCTCACCCGGGGTGACCACATCCAGCCTGCCATCCGGCGACAGCTTGACGGGGGAAACCCAGCTCGGGGCCAGGGGATAGCGATGATCCTGTGTCGTCATGATTTAATCCTGAATGAGGGCGAGGAAACGCCTGGCTATCTCGCCATCATCGAAGCGCTCGACCCAGTGAGGCTGGATCCGGACCGGGTCGGCCAGCGCCTCGCTCATCTTGGCGGCCAGGGCGGCCTCATCGGCTGGCGCCAGCAAACGGGTCTGCTCCTCGATCAGCACCTCGCGGATGCCGCCGGGCACATCGGTAGCCACCACCTGGGTGCCGCAGGCAAGCGCTTCAATCAGCACCAGTCCCAGCCCCTCGGTGCGGGAGCTGAGCACGAAAGCCTCGGCACGGGCGACCCAGGGATAGGGGTTGTCCCTGTGACCCAGCAGGATCACCCTGCCATCCAGCCCCAGGGACGACACCTGCCGCTCCAGGGCGGCACGCTCGCTGCCCTCGCCGATGATCACCAGCTTGCAGTCCAGCTGCGCCCGCTTGAATGCCCGCAGCAGCAGGCCCTGGTCCTTGACCGGTACCAGCCGCGCCACATGCACCAGGAAGGGGCCCTCGATCATGGGGTCGGGAGCAGACTGCGCCAGCTGGCGCACCCGTGCCAGGGGGACACCGTTGTGGATCACCGTCTGACGGGCCGGCCGCACCGAGAAGTGGGACAGGGTCTGCTGCAGCACCTTGGCGATGCCATGGGAGACACAGATCACCTGCTTGTCCTGAAACAGCTTGGCCGTGAGCCAGCCACCGAGGCGATAGCCCCTGAGCTTGGAGGAAGGTCCCTCCACCAGCTGCCAGCAGCGGGGGTCGCACAGATCCCATAACAGTTCGAACGCCCCCTGTCCCCGGATCAGGATCTGATCGAAGGAGCCGAATCGGGCCTCCATCTCGGCGATCCGCTCTCTGGCCAGGGCGCTGGTGCGCCAGCCGGTCCAGACGAACCCGGATCCCGGCAGCAGATACCTGAGCAAGCCGCGCCCCAACAGATCCCAACCCAGCCCGGCCAGGCCACGTCTGGCGTCGCGCTCTATGTCGCCCCCGGCGTGCAGTTGCACGGCAGGATCCGGACTCAGTCTGGCGTCCCCGCGCAGTACCCAGATATGCACCTCGTGGCCCTGTGCGGCCATGGCATTGGCCAGGGTAATGCTGGCCTGCTCTATGCCTCCCTGTTGCAGGCGGCGCAATATGATGAGAATGCGCTTCATCTGTCAGCATCCGCCAGACCGCGGGGATAGCGGCGACGCCAGCAGAGGGTCACCAGACCCCCGACTATGATGTTGAACACGAAGGTGCCCGTGCCAAACGACATGTAGGACTCGAAGTTGTTGACGATGACCCAGAACACGAAGAAGCAGAAGCCGAACACCAGCACATCGGTCGGCATCAGACCCGCCCGCCAGGTGAGCCAGCAATCCCGACCAATGACCCCGGCCAGGGCCACCAGCAGCAAGGTGCCAGCCAGGCCATAGCTGAGCTGCACCTCGAGGAAATAGTTGTGCAGATGGCCAAACTGCTGCTTGACCCAGTCAGGCAGGGCATCGGAGTGGGCAATCACCCGACTGCGGGCCTGGGAACCCCAGCCGAACCAGGGCCGTTCCATGATCTTCTCGGCGGCCACTTTCCAGGTGTTGGCCCGAACCCCGACACTGGTGTAGGGGATATCGTCCCAGTCGCCTCGCAGCAGTTGCTGGATGACAGGGGCCTCCTGCTCGTAGCGCTGCTCCACGTGAGCGATGCCACGTTCCCCCAGGGTCACGCACAGCAGGGCCGCGGCCGCGAGCAGCAGGCCGAGCAGCCAGCAGCGGGGCCGCTTGAGCCAGATCCAGAACATGAGGGCCAGCAGCAGGGCCAGAAAGATGGCGAGAAAGATAGTCCGGGTCTGGGTCACCATGATCCCCAGCGCCGCCACCGCCAGGGCGCCAAGCCAGAGCGGCAGTCGCCACCAGAGCCGCCGCGGACCGACCGCCAGCCAGCGCTGACTGAAGCAGAGACAGCCGAGCATCAGGGTGCCGAAGTACATGGCCACATGCTGGGCGTTGCGGATGCCAAAGTCGACCCGCAAGCCCGACATGCCCTGCTGCCATACCATCCAATCAACCGATGAGCCCAGCACGGCAAACAGGAGTCCCAGCGCGGCTATGCCCCACAACCAGAAGACGTTGCGCAGCCTGCCCGCCAGCAATATGGCGGTGGCGAAGAAGAAGAAAATCTTGGTCAGGCGATCGAGGTGAGGGTTCGGGCTGGAGATGACGGTCGGCGCCAGCATCCCCAGACACCAGGGGATCAGCTGCACCAGCACCGCCAGCAGGACAAACTTGAAGTAGGTATCGAGGGCCATGCGCCTGTGGGAGGTCAGCATCAGCAGCAGGGTCATGGCCAGAAACCCCACCTCCATCGCCTTGCCGACTCCGCCAAACCAGATCCGGCAAAGGGCATAGGTCAGCAGGCAGGCAACACCCAGCCCCCTCAGGTAGGGTGAGATTCCATCCCCCTCGACCCCGCTCCACCCTGCATCCATTTTTCTTATTATGTTGTTATTCAAGTTTTATACTCGCTCAACCAGTGACAAGGCCTCGAACTGAGGCAAGACGCTCTCGGCGAGGAAGGGCTGATAGTAATCCGCCGTGATGGTGACGGGGGCGGCATCCATGCGGGCGATGGCGTCGGCCAGGGCCGCCTCGTCTTGCAGCGGCACCAGGAAGGCCGCCAGCTCGCCACTCAGTATCTCTTTGGGACCGGACGGACAATCGACACTCACGATCGGGGTGCCGAGAAAGAGCGATTCAATCAGCACCCTCGGTAACCCTTCCCCATCCGAGGTGAGGATCAACGCCTTGGCGTGCTTGATGTAGGGATAGGGATTGGTCTGGTAGCCAGGCAGTATCACCCTGGATGTCAGGCCAAGCTCGCCGATGAGCTCCCGCACCCTGGCCTCCTCCTCCGGCTTGCCCTTGCCCAGCAGCAGCAGGGGCGTCTGCACTCCGCTGGCCCGGTAGGCACGCAGCAGCCGGTCGTGGCGCTTGCGATGTTCAAAGGTGCCCACATTGATCAGATACTCCCCGGCGGGCAGATCGGCCGGCTCGGCGGCCATGCGCACGAAGCCTTCCCGCTCGTAGGGGTTGTAGATGGCGAGGATCCGCTCCGGGGTGAGTTCGGCATCCTGCAACAGACCTTCCACCACCCCCTGGGAGCAACCGATCACCTTGCGGCCGTTATAGAAGCGCTGCAGCTTGGCTTTGGCTTTGGCCTTGGCCTTGGGGGTATAGCGGGAGGCAAGCATGTTGCTCTTCACCCAGAACCAGAGGTTGGGGTGATCGAGGTGGCGGGTGATCTTGTCACAGGAGCAGGAGAGCACCACATCCGGCGCGAGGCGACGGATGGCCCTGGCGATACGCCAGGCTTGCCATTTTTCGACCAGCACATTGGAGATGGCCTTGGTGACGCCATTGACCAGAGCCAGGTTGATCACCTCCAGCTCAGGCGGCAGACGATGTTCGATCAGGTCGCGCAGTATGAAGACAGTCACCTTGTGACCACGCTGACGCAGCCCTTCCGCCGTGTTGATGAGAGACTTTTGCGCGCCACCACCATACAAATCTTCAATCACAAAAACGAAACGCTTGGAGTTCATGCATCATCTCATCAAGGAATAACGTCGGTCACTCGGTGAGCCACCGATAGGCCCGCCCGGCGCGGCAAATACCCGCCCCTTGGCGGACAGAAGGGTCACGACGGGGGCGAGAAACCCCCGTATCGGGATAAAAAGTCATCTTGGCTGCCAACAAATCGACCAGCACTGCCATAAAGCGGTACAGCCCATGCCAAGCGAGCAAGGGATAATCGGCGATTTTCCGTGACCCCCAGCGGCAAGTCAAACTTTGCCCACCAAACTTGAATCAGGATAGAATGTGGCTCACCTTCCTTCGCCGGTTATTTCCATGGAACAACAACAACCTGTCACCCTGGCGGTGGCGCTGACCACCTTCAACAGCATGCGCTGCCTGCCCATGGTGCTCGATAGCGTGCAGGGGCTGGCGCAACGCATAGTGGTGGTCGACTCCGGCTCCACCGACGGAACCCGGGAATATGCGGCCGAGCGAGGCTGCATCGTCATCGAACGCCCCTGGCCAGGCCCGCTCAAGCAGAAAGTCTTCGCCATGGAACAGTGTGCCCCAGCCAGGTGGATCCTGCTTCTCGACTCCGACGAATCCCTCGAGCCCGAACTCAGGAGCGACATGGAGCGGGTGCTGCGCGAAGACGACCCCGCCATCAGCGCCTGGGAATTCCAGCGCAAGATCTGGTTCCTCGGCGGCTGGCTCCACCACATGTATCAGCCGGAGTGGCGCCTGCGTCTGGTGCGCAGCGATCAGTGGCGGATGGAGGGCAAGATGGACCTCTATCACGACAAGCTGGTCACGGACGGCAAGGTCGGCAAACTCAAGGGCATCTGCCGCCACGACTCCTATGCCGACATCAAGGATGCGGTACTGCGGGCCCAGCGCTACGCCGAGCGTGCCGTGGGCCGCGAGATGAAGGGGGGTCGCTGGTACGACTTCATCTGGTGCATCATCGACGTGCTCTGGCGCCACGGCATTCGTCAGCGCGCCTTCCTCGATGGCAAGCGCGGCCTCATCATGCTGGGCATCACCATGGCCTCCAAGCTGATCCGTCAGGCCTATTTCTGCCAGCAGCGGTTGCAGCCGCCCAAGAAGGACTGGGAAAACCCCGTGGTCTGAACGACCTCAAAACAAGCATCATGCAGGGCCCGTCACGGGCCCTTCTGCTGTGTCCCCGTCAGGTGGGTTGCCAGAGCGCCTTGCCCCAGTGCGCGATGGCACCGGCCATGGTCTTGGGATCGAGCTGACTCATGTCCTCTGGATGATCGCTGTCCTCGGGCGGGCTGAATGCCAGGTGGCGCCCCTCTTGGTTGAGCGGGCGCCAGCGCAGCGGCCGGGCCGAGCGGTGCGCCGGGAAGAAGCCCACGGTCGGGACATCCAGGGCAGCCGCGATGTGCAGCGGCCCCGTGCTGCCCGCCATGAACAGGGCGGCATTGGCCAGCACCTGACAGAACTTGGGCAACCCCTCGTCGGAGCGATAAATCCAGCCGTTGCCACCATGGGCCAGCAGCTCGGCCGCCAGCTGCTCGGCCTTGGTCTCCTCCCCGGGCCCGGCGGTCAGCACGCACTGCAACTCGGGGCAGGCCTGATTGAGCTTGATGATGAGCCGGGCATATTGCGCAATGGAGAGGTTGTTGGCCGAGCCACCACTGCCCGCGTGCACCATCAGCCAGGGACGCGCCACATCCAGGCCCAGCTTGCCGGCGGTTTCGGCACGCACCCTGGCCAGCTGCTGGGGTTCGAACGCCAGATAGGGCGCCTGCGGCTCGACCACGCTCGCCTGCTGATCGGCCAGGAAATGACGGATCAGGTCGAGGTTGTACTCATATTCCGGCTTCTGGGAGCGGGAGCGGCGCTGCACCAGGCGCTGGTTGTAGAGCACCTGGGCCAGCTTGGTGGCCGGGGCGAGCCGGTAGGGAATGTGGGCCTTCCACACCAGCTTGGCGTTGCGGGTGTTGGAGAACAGGCAGATGGAAGCATCGAAGGCGGCCGCCTTGATGCGGGCCAGCAGAGCGCGCTGCAGCTCCTTGTCGGCGTGGGCACCCGGATCCAGGATCACCTCGTCAATCCAGGGGCAGAGCCGTGCCAGCGGCGCCGTATAGCCGGGCACCAGGGCAGTCACATGACAGTTCATGGAGCGCTTGAGCATGGCAAAACTCGGCCAGGCCAGCATGAAGTCACCAATCTTGTCATTGCGAACAACCAGAATGCGTTTCATAAAAGATCCCTTTGCTCCCCACACCCAAGGCGGGAAGGCTGAATGCGCGATGGGGTATTCTTGCCTGATGCACTGCTATTCTCAAGCGACGACCTTATAATGCCAGCAATTTTCCGGTTGCAGGACGTCATCATATGAGCACCAGGGTTATCTATCCGGGGACCTTCGACCCCATCACCAATGGCCACACCGATCTGGTGGCGCGGGCCGCCAGCCTGTTCGATGAAGTCGTGGTCGGGGTGGCCAACAGCCCGAGCAAGCGGCCGCTGTTCGATCTGGCCGAGCGGGTTGCCCTGGCCAGCGAGGTCACGGCCCATCTTGGCAACGTCAAGGTGGTAGGCTTTTCAGGTCTGCTGGTCAACTTCGCCCGGGAGCAAAACGCCAACGTGCTGATCCGGGGCCTGCGCGCCGTCTCCGACTTCGAATACGAATTTCAGCTCGCCAACATGAATCGCCGTCTGATGCCGGAGCTCGAGAGCGTCTTCCTCACCCCGGCCGAGGAGAACTCCTTCATCTCGTCGAGCCTGGTGAAGGAGGTGGCCCTGCATGGCGGCGACATCCACCAGTTCGTCGACCCCAGGGTCGCCCGTGCCATCGCCGCCAAGCTCACCAAGCCCTGATCCCCTAAAAAGCAGAGCGGGCCCGAGCCCGCTCTGCATCATGCCTCCCGCTGCCACAGCTCCCGACAGGCGAGCGTCAGGGCATCCAGCCACTCGTAGCGACGCCGGTACATGGCCCGCTTCTTGGAAGCGATCTCCGTCAGCGGCTTGCGCACCACCGGGGCCAGGGTCACGAAGTTGGCATCCAGCTCCTGGGCGCCAAACTCCTGCCACAGCTCATCATAATCAGCCTGCAAATGGGCCTTCTGCTTGCTGCTGTAACGCCTGGCCTGGAACACATGGGCCCGCTTGCGCACCGCATTGACCCTGACGACCCCCATGGCTTCCGCCATCACCATCACCAGCATCACCACCAGCGACTTGGGGCGCAGACCGTGGCCCTCCTTGGTCAGCTCGCGCACCCGCTCCTGGGCCTGCGGGACATCGGGCTCCGGCCCCTGTACCGAGCCGATCACCAGGCTGAGGGCATCGGCCTGGCCCGCGAGGGAGAAGGCGCAGCTGTAGAGACGTCGACCCTGCGGATCCACGATGGAGACGGCCAGCTCGGCCTCCCGCCTAAAGGTGCCGTCATGGCGCAGCACGATGCGACAGCCGCTTAGGGGATAATGTCCCAGGGTCACCCCCTCCCCCAGGTAGAGGGGGGCAATCAATGCCGGATAGCATTGTTGCAACAGCCGGTAGTGTTCAATCAGCATGCTCGCCCGCTGCCGCGCACTGGCGCTGGCAAACCGATAGGGGCGCAGGGGTTTGTCGAGCAGTTCGGGATACTGGGCAGGCAGCGCCTTGAGCGGCTCGCTGCGAAACAGCTCGAACACCTGGGTCATGGCGCGGCGATAGAGCAGGCTGCGCAGCACGAACTTGCCGCGCTTGAAGCCCAGGCGGCGGCCACCGTCCGGGTAAAGATAACGGGCCATGGCCAGGGCGCCATAGCGGGGTTGGCGGGAGAGTTGCTCCCAGCCGAAGAGGGCCTTGCTCGTCATAACCGGATCTCCTGCCACCTGAATGGGGGGCGATCCTAGGATTGACGGCCGCTCACTGCAATCGGCTGGCAACACTTGCTTACAACTTCTCCAAATAAGTCCCTTGTCAATGCTGACACTGGCTGCAGAACACTGTGGTGCGCTGGCCGATGCGGATCTCGGTCAAGGGCTGCTGACACTGGTGGCAGGGCTGGCCCCCACGACCATAGACCTGCAATTGCTGCACGAAGTAACCGGGCTTGCCATCGGCGCTGGTGAAGTCCTTGAGGGTGGTGCCCCCCTGGACAATGGCCGCCGCCAGCACCCGCTTTATCTCGGCCACCAGGGTCGCCAATCGCTCGCCGCTCACCTCGCCCGCCGCCCGTTTGGGATGGATGCCAGCGGCATAGAGCGCCTCGTTGGCGTAGATGTTGCCCACCCCGACCACCACATGATTATCCATCAGGAAGGTCTTGATGGCGGTGCTGCGCCCCCTGGCCCGCTCCCGCAGATAGTCGGCGTTGAAGGCGTCGGTCAGTGGCTCGGGCCCCAGCTTGGCCAGCAGGGCGTGGGCCTCGGCCGGCTCACGGGTCCAGAGCAGGGCCCCGAAGCGGCGCGGGTCGTTGAGCCGCAGCAGCTTGCCGTTGGCGAGCTCTATGTCCACGTGATCGTGCTTCTCGGCCGGGGTGCCGATGTCCAGCACCCGCAGGCTGCCGGACATGCCAAGGTGCAGGATGGCGGTGCCGAAGTCGGTCTCCAGCAGCAGGTACTTGGCGCGGCGACTGACCCTGTGGATGGTGAGGTTCACCAACTCCTGGATTTCACCTGGCACCGGCCAGCGCAGGCGGCCGTCTCGCACCACCACGCGGGTGACCTGGATGCCGGTGAGCCAGGGGGAAATGCCCTGGCGGCTGACTTCGACTTCGGGTAATTCGGGCATCTCGTCCTCTTTGGGGTCAGGGTGCGGGTTTGAGCAGGTCACGATACTGATCGGCGGAGAGGGCCAGCCAGCGATCTTGCGCCAGATGAACGGCATAGCGGCCATTGTCCTGATAGAGCGCCAGAGTCATCGGCTCTCCCTGGCCCGCCAGCCAGACGGCCACCTCGACCGGTGCGCCGCGCAGCGGGTCACTCGACGGCAGCTGCCAGCCTTGCCACTGCGCGATCCGACCGGCCAGGGCACTGCTGTCCAGCCCCAGATCCGGCACGCTGCGCCAGCCCTGCCCAATCCGCTCAACGCGCCAGCTCGGGCCCTGCCAACTGAGTACCACGACACTGTCAGGCAACAGGCCATGGTGCCGCTGGGCACTGTTTTCCTGCTGGGCCTGCTCGAGGCGATGCAGCAGCACTATCACCGCCAATACCGCCACTATGATGACGTTGTTCCAGCCTTTACGGCTCAGTTTTACCATGACAAGCCTCCGTTCGAGTCGGCAGTGTACTGAATTTGGGCCATAAAAAAACCCGGCACTAGGCCGGGCTTTTGCAGCGAAACCAAGTGATTACTTGATTTTGCCTTCTTTGTAGATCACATGCTGACGAATCACGGGATCAAATTTCTTGATCTCCATTTTTTCGGGCATGGTGCGCTTGTTCTTGGTAGTGGTATAGAAGTGACCAGTACCGGCGCTGGAGTTCAGGCGAATCTTATCGCGAATACCTTTAGCCATGATCTAATTCCTTATACCTTAACGCCGCTGGCACGCAGTTCAGCCAGAACCACTTCAACGCCGCGCTTGTCGATGATACGCATGCCTTTTGCGGATACGCGCAGGCTTACGAAGCGTTTTTCACTCTCAACCCAGAAACGGTGAGTGTGCAGGTTCGGCAGGAAACGACGCTTGGTAGCGTTGTTAGCGTGCGAACGGTTGTTACCAACTGCCGGGCGCTTGCCGGTTACTTGGCATACTCTAGACATGTCAGTCTCTCCAAATCTTACTTCATTGCTCGAGCAAATATCTGCCCCGCTGGCCTTCGATTGCGGGGCAAACAGAAGGCGGCATTTTATACAGCATCCGTGATCAAAGATCAACTAATACAGAGCCAGAGCCCGGTTATAACCAACCACGCTCTGCAAAAGAAACCGTGATGCCGTCACCGATCACCAAGTGATCCAGCACTCTGATATCGATCAGGGCCAGGGCGGCCAGGATACGATCTGTGATCTGACGGTCGGCCCGACTGGGCTCGGCCACGCCAGACGGGTGATTATGCGCCAGAATGACGGCCGCTGCATTATGTTTGAGTGCTATCTGCACGATTTCTCTGGGCCAGACACTCGCCGAATCCAGGGTGCCGTAAAAAAGTTCGACAAACTTGATCACCCTGTGCTGGTTGTCGAGCAGCAGCAGGGCAAACACCTCCCGCGGCCTGTCCCGCAGCTGGGCCTGCAAATAGTCCCGGGTCAGCTGGGGCGAGGTGAGCGCATCCCCCCGTTGCAGCTGCTCGGCAAGATGCCGTCGGCCCATCTCGAGCACCGCCTGCAACTGGGCATATTTGGCGGGCCCCAGGCCATGGGCGGCGCAGAACAGCTGCTGATCGGCCCCCAGCAATGCCCGCAGCGAACCAAACTCCCCCAACAACTGGCGCGCAAGATCCACGGCACTCAGACCACTGACCCCGGTGCGCAGGAAGATCGCCAGCAGCTCGGCGTCGGAGAGTCCCGCCGCCCCCTGCAGCAACAACTTCTCCCGCGGCCGCTCCCCTTCTGGCCACTCTTTGATGCTCATATGTCACCCTCCCTGTGCCGCCGAGCGAAACCGGGCAACGTTTGGCGAGAGCCTGACCACAAGTCGTCCATGTCAGCCTCTGTCGTCACCCTCAGGCTGTGTTATCTTAGCCGACCAGTCAGAACGAGCCGGAAGCAAAGCAGATGAGATTGGCCGATAAACGCATCCTGTTGGGGATCAGCGGCGGCATCGCCGCCTACAAGAGTGCCGAACTGGTGCGCCGCCTGAAAGATCAGGGCGCCGAGGTGCGGGTGGTGATGACCCGCTCCGCCAAGGAGTTCATCACCCCGCTGACCCTGCAGGCGGTCTCCGGCCACCCCGTCGCCGACAGCCTGCTCGACCCCGCCGCCGAGGCGGGCATGGGCCACATCGAGCTGGCCAAGTGGGCCGATCTGATCCTGATCGCCCCGGCCAGTGCCAACCTGATGGCCCGCATGGCGGCCGGTATGGCAGACGAGCTGCTCACCACCCTCTGCCTGGCGACGCCGGCCCAGGTGGCACTGGCACCCGCCATGAACCAGCAGATGTATCTCAACGCCGCCACCCAGGCCAACCTCAAGACCCTGGCCAGCCGCGGCATCCTGCTGTGGGGGCCGGATTCCGGCAGCCAGGCCTGCGGCGACGTGGGCCCGGGTCGCATGCTGGATCCCCTGGCACTGGTGGAGCGCTGCTGCCAGCAGCTGGCCGCCGAACCGCTGTTGGCGGGGGTCAAATTGCTGCTCACCGCAGGGCCGACCCGGGAGGCCCTGGATCCGGTGCGTTACATCAGCAACCACAGCTCCGGCAAGATGGGCTATGCCATCGCTCGCGCCGCCCGTGAGGCGGGCGCCGACGTCACCCTGGTGAGCGGACCCGTCGCCCTGGCCACGCCACAGGGGGTCGAGCGGATCGACGTGGAGAGCGCCGAGCAGATGCACCAGGCAGTGATGAGCCGGGTCGGCGCGTGCGATCTCTTCATCGGCTGCGCCGCCGTGGCGGATTATCGTCCGGCGCAGGTGGCTCCTCAGAAGATCAAGAAGAACGGCGACAGCGATCAGATGACCCTGGCTCTGGTCAAGAATCCCGACATCATCGCCGCCGTGGGCGCCCTGGCCGACAAGCCGTTTACCGTGGGATTTGCCGCCGAAACCGTGGATGTGGAACAATACGCCCTCGATAAATTGCGACGAAAGCGGCTGGACATGATCGCCGCCAACGATGTCTCCCAAGCCGGGCAGGGCTTCAATGCCGATGACAACGCCCTCGCCGTTTTCTGGCAAGGAGGGCAGGCCACCCTGCCCCTGGCCGACAAGCTGACACTGGCCCGTCATCTTGTCGCCCTGATTGCGCACCATTATCGGTCCTGAACCCATTGAACATGCCGGGAGCCCCGCAGGCTCCCGCAGTACTACCCGATCGCCCCCCGGGCGATACCATTGAAAAACGATTCATGACGACACGGATGGCGTCGAAGATCCCGGGCGCTAACGTAAGCGCCTACTGAACCACCCGATCGCCCCCGGGCGATCCCATTGAAAAACGGTTCATGACGACACGGATGGAGTCGAAGATCCCGGGCGCTAACATAAGCGCCTACTGAACCACCCGATCGCCCCCGGACGATCCCATTGAAAAATGATTCATGACGACACGGATGGCGTCGAAGATCCCGGGCGCTTACGCAAGCGCCTACTGAACCACCCGATCGCCCCCGGGCGATCCCATTGAAAAATGATTCATGACGACACAAATTGAACTGAAGATCCTGGATGCCCGCATCGGCACCGAATTTCCCCTGCCCGCCTATGCCACACCGGGTTCCGCCGGCATGGATCTGCGTGCCCTGCTCGATCAGGCCATCACGCTGGCACCGGGTGAAACCACCCTCATCCCCACCGGCCTCGCCATCCATATTCAGGATCCGGGTCTGTGCGCTACCATCTTGCCCCGCTCCGGCCTCGGCCATAAGCACGGTATCGTGCTGGGCAACCTGGTCGGTCTCATCGATTCCGACTACCAGGGACAGCTGATGATCTCGGTGTGGAACCGGGGCAACGACAGCTTCACCGTTCAGCCCGGCGAGCGCATCGCCCAGCTGGTGATCCTGCCCGTGGTTCAGGCTCGCTTCCAATTGGTCGATGAGTTCAATCAGAGCGAGCGGGGTGAAGGCGGTTTTGGTTCTTCTGGTCGCCAATAACAAGACCCGGCGCAGCCCCTGGCTGCGGCGCTAAATAACAGAATCAAGCCATTGTTTTTTTTTAGGGGAATCCATGGCAAGCAGTAATCAGAAACAGAGTCGACGCGACCAGATCCTGCAGGCGCTCGCCCACATGCTGGAGACCAGCCCGGGTCAGCGCATCACCACGGCACGGCTCGCGGCCGAGGTGGGTGTCTCGGAGGCGGCCCTCTATCGTCACTTTCCCAGCAAGGCACGGATGTTTGAGGGGCTGATCGACTTCATCGAGGATTCCCTGCTGTCACGGGTCAACATGATCCTGGCCGACGAGAAAGACACTATGGCCCGCTGCCACCATATACTGCAGCTGCTGCTGGTGTTTGCAGAGCGCAACCCGGGCATCACCCGCATCCTCAATGGCGATGCCCTGCTGGGGGAGCATGACAGGCTGCGGGATCGCATCAGCATCCTGTTCGACAAGCTGGAAACCCAGCTCAAACAGGTGCTGCGGGAGAAGCGGTTGCGGGAGGGGCAGGGCTTTCAGCTGGACGAGACCATGCTGGCCAACCTGCTGCTGGCCTATACCGAGGGCCGGATCAGCCAGTTCGTGCGCTCCGAGTTCAAGCTCAAGCCAACGGCGGATTTCGAAGATCAGTGGCAGTTCATCCGCAGCCAGCTGCTGCAGAGCTGACCCTGCCTATATGAGAGGAGGCCCTTGGCCTCCTCCTTGTTTTATGGCAGAACTGAACGGGTCTCGACCACCTGCGACCCAGGTTGTCGCACCATGCTGCTATAGTCCGACGTTTTGATGAATTAACCCACAGGAAGTTCTATGGAACCCGAAATCATTGCCGAAGCGCAAACCTGGCTGGTCAACAATCAGGGTCTGCTCATCGAGTACGGCGTCAACATCGCCGCCGCCCTGGTCACCCTGCTCATCGGTTATCTCGCCGCCAACCTGATCAGCAACGGCGTCGAGCGCGTCATGAAGGCCCGCAACCTCGACACTACCGTGACCCACTTCGTCGGCAGCGTGCTCAAGTATGCCCTGCTGGTGTTCGTCGTCATTGCCGCCCTGGGCCGGGTCGGGGTGCAGACCGCCTCCTTCGTCGCCATTATCGGTGCCGCCGGCCTGGCCATCGGTCTGGCGCTGCAAGGCTCCCTTTCCAACTTTGCCGCCGGCTTCCTGCTGATCATCTTCCGCCCCATCAAGGCCGGTGAGTTCATCGAGGTGGCTGGCACCTCAGGATCGGTGCAGTCGGTACAGCTGTTCACCACTACCCTCACCTCGCCGGACAACAAGATGGTGGTGGTGCCCAACTCCGCCATCCTCAACGGCAACATAGTCAACTACTCGCGCATGGACACCCGTCGCGTCGACATGACCTTCGGCATCGGCTATGGCTCTGATCTGCGCAAGGCCAAGCAGCTGCTGGAGCGACTGATCAGCGAGGAGCCCCGTATCCTGAAGGATCAGGCCGTCACCATCGCCGTCGGCGCCCTGGCCGACTCCTCGGTCAATATCGTGGTGCGCCCCTGGGTCAAGACCGCCGACTACTGGGGTGTCTGGTTCGATTTCCACGAGAAGGTGAAGCTGGCCTTCGATGCAGAAGGCATCGAGATCCCCTTCCCGCAGATGGCGCTGCACATGCAAAAGCAGGTCGCCTGACCATAAAAAAGCCGCTCGATGAGCGGCTTTTTTTATGCTGATGGCGCCAACCGCCGTCAGATGCCGTACTGGGCGCGATAGGCCTTCATGGCCGCCAGTTGCTCGGCCAGCTCCGGCTGCTCGGCCTGCTTCTCTTCCAGATAGGCGATGAGGTCGCTCATCTGGATGATGGCGATGATGTGGGCGCCGTAGTCACGCTCCACTTCCTGGATGGCGGAGAGCTCGCCCTTGCCCTTCTCCTGGCGATCCAGGGCGATCAGCACCCCGGCCAGGGAGGCGCCGTTGGCCTGGATCAGATCCATGGACTCGCGGATGGCGGTGCCGGCGGTGATGACGTCGTCCACCAGCATGATGCGCCCCTTGAGCGGGCTGCCCACCAGATTGCCACCCTCGCCGTGATCCTTGGCCTCCTTGCGGTTGAAGCACCAGGGCACGTCCACGTCGTGCTGCTCCACCAATTGCACCGCGGTGGCGGAGGCGATGGGGATCCCCTTGTAGGCCGGGCCAAACAGCACGTCGAATTCGATGCCAGCATCCATCAGGGCGGCGGCATAGAAGCGGCCGAGGCGGGCCAGGTCGCGGCCGCTGTTGAACAGGCCGGCGTTGAAGAAGTAGGGGCTCTTGCGGCCGGATTTCAGGGTGAATTCACCGAATTTGAGAACCTGTTTCTCCAGGGCGAACTCGATAAATTGACGCTGGTAGGCTTTCATTCTGGCTCCTTGCTTGGCTTGTCGTTGTCTTGTGTGGGGGTATAAAAAAACGCGGTCAATGCCGCGTTTTTCAAATCAGAAATTCAAGCGAGCGCCTGCTTCTGCAGCGCTATGATGTCGTCGATGCCGCCCTTGGCCAACGCCAGCATCGCCAGCAGCTCCTCGTGGGTGAAGGGCTCGGCCTCGGCGGTGCCCTGCACCTCTATGATGCGGCCGTCTTCGGTCATCACCACGTTCATGTCGGTCTCGGCGGCGGAGTCTTCCACATACTCCAGATCGCAGATGGCTTCGCCCTGATACATGCCGACGGAGACGGCGGCGATCATCTGCTTGAGCGGGCTCTGCTTGAGCATGCCCTTCTCCACCATCCAGTTCAGCGCGTCCACCAGGGCCACGCAGGCGCCCGTGATGGCGGCGGTGCGGGTGCCGCCGTCGGCCTGCAGCACGTCACAGTCCACCGTGATGGAGTGCTCGCCCAGGGCGGTCAGGTCCACGGCGGCGCGTAGGGAGCGGGCTATCAGCCGGGAGATCTCCAGGGTGCGACCGCTCTGCTTGCCGGCAGCCGCCTCGCGGTTCATCCGGGAGTGGGTGGAGCGCGGCAGCATGCCGTACTCGGCGGTGACCCAGCCCTGCCCCTTGCCTTTCAGGAAGCGCGGCACGCTGGTGTCGACGCTGGCGGTGCACAGCACGCGGGTGTGGCCGAACTCCACCAGCACAGATCCTTCCGCATGCTTGGTGAAGTTGCGGGTGATGGTAACCGGGCGCACTTGCGCGGCACTGCGATCGCTGGGACGGGACATGGGACTGACCTCTGGGCTGGCTCAAATTGGCGGGGGATTATAAGTGATCCCGCCCCAAATATCAGCCGCTAAAACCACGGCATCGGCTGACGGGGCAAGCCCGGCTGAGTATACTGGCCGCACACTTCATCAAGCCCGGAACAATCAATGATTCACAGCATGACCGCCTACGCCCGCAAGGAATTCAAGGGCGACTGGGGCACAGCCGTTTGGGAAATTCGTTCGGTCAACCAGCGCTATCTGGAAACCTATATCCGCCTGCCGGAGCAGCTGCGCAGCCTGGAGCCGGTCCTGCGTGAGCGTTTCCGTGCCAAGCTGCAGCGCGGCAAGGTGGAGTGCAACCTGAGGTTCGAGGCAGCGCAAGCCGCCGCCAGCCAGCTCCATATCAATGAAGAGCTGGCCAAACTCATCATCGACAGCGCCAACTGGGTAATGAAAGAGGCGGGCCAGGGCCAGCTCAACCCGGTGGACGTGCTGCGCTGGCCGGGTGTCATGGCCGCCGCCGAGCAGGACATGGACTCGGTCGCCACCGAGCTGCTCGGCGGTTTCGATCTGACCATGGAAGATTTCATCGCCTCCCGCGCCAGCGAAGGGGCCAACCTCAAGGCACTGATCCAGCAGCGTCTGGACGGCATCCAGGTGGAAGTGAAGAAGGTGCGCGAGCACCTGCCGCAGATCATCGAGTGGCAGCGCCAGAAGCTCACCGATCGCCTGGCCGAGGCCAAGGTGGAGCTGGATCCCGCCCGCATCGAGCAGGAGATCGTGCTGCTGGCCCAGAAGATCGACGTGGCCGAAGAGCTGGACCGTCTGGAGATGCACATCGGCGAGACCATCAAGATCATGAAGAAGGGGGGCGCCTGCGGCCGTCGTCTCGACTTCATGATGCAGGAGTTCAACCGCGAGTCGAACACGCTGGGGTCGAAATCCATCAACGCCGAAGTGACCCAGTCCGCCGTCGAGCTGAAGGTCCTCATCGAGCAGATGCGCGAGCAGATCCAGAACATTGAGTGATGCTTGCTTGAACATCACCTGATGCCAGAGAGACGAGCCCTTGACCCACAAGGGCTCTTTACGCTTCGGCTCGATGGCAAAGCCGCCCCGTAGTGAATATGCGGCTAATTGAACCGTCAAACACGATCGCAAGAGCTGGTACGTCAAGCTGGGGGGGCAGGCCCATCCCTTCCCCGGTTGAGCCCCTCGTCCCTACGCAAGCAAGAAACCCTTCACGGCTCGCCGCGAGTTTCCTTATCATAGGGGCCGATGTCGCCCGCCGTTGGGGCGTGCCCGCAGCAAGCGGCGGACCGCATCCCGGCCCGGCGCCACGGGCCATGGCATCACGATCTCCGATCGGCCCCCAGGGGCCGGTTTTATTGGTAGTGAATGGACACTTGCATGTATCAAACAAGACTGCGCACCCTGCTGGGCACCCTGGGCTACCAGCTGCTCTGGCTGGTACTGATCCTGATGGCGGCCCGCTATCTGATGCTGGACCACTTCGTCGAGCCCGCACAACTGCAGGATCGGGCCGACGATCTGCGGCGCATGTGGCTGACCGGATTGCGCTACGACCTGCGCATCGCCGGCATGGCGCTTTCCCCCTTCGTCCTGGTCGGGCTCATGCTGGCGGCGGGCGAACGCGGCTGGCAGGGCATGCAGCGCTGGGCCCCGCGCCTGCTGGGGCTGACGGCCTTTCTCATCGGCGCTATCGCCATCGGCAACTACTACTACTACCAGACCTATCACACCCACATAGACGTGTTCGCCTTCGGCCTGGTCGAAGACGACACCCAGGCCGTGCTGGCCAACATGTGGCAGGACTATCCCATCATCAAGGGGCTGGCCCTGGCGCTGCTGCTGGGCTGGCTGCCGGCCCGCTGGGCCAGGCGTACGCTGGCCCGCGCCGGCCACAAGCCCTGGCCCCTGCCCGTCTTCATCGTCTACCTGCTCATCGCCCTGACCCTGCTGTTTGTCATCAGCCGTGGCAGCGTGGGCACCTTCCCCCTGCGCCGCGGCAACGCCCAGGTCTCGGATCTGCTCGCCCTCAACAAGCTGACCCCGAACGGCCTGATGGCCATCGACTGGGCCATCAAGGACAGGGCGGAGGACATCGTCTTCACCCCGGTCAGCCAGGCCGAGGGAGAGGCTCTGCTTGAGCGCAGCGGGCTCGACTCCCTGATGGCGCGCACCCCGGTCAATCCCTGGCTCGCCGCCCACAAGCCCCATGTGGTGATGGCGCTGATGGAAAGCTTTGGCAGCAACATGCTGGCCTTCGATGAGCCGGGCAAGAACGACCTGCTCGGTAGTCTGCGCCCCCACTTCAAAGAAGACTTCGTCTTCAAACGCTTCCTGTCGGAAGACAACGGCACGGCCCCCTCCCTGGCTGCCCTCTTCTTCCACAGCCCGGTGCAGAACATCAGCCACAGCTCGGCCCAGCACCAGACCCTGAGCGGTACCCCGTTTGCCCTCTACAAACAGGCGGGCTACAAGCTGGTCTTCATCTCCCCGGGCAACATGATGTGGCGCAACCTGGTCAATTACCTGCCGGTGCAGGGGGTCGACGAGGTCTATGACCAGAATGCCCTGATCAAGCGCTACCCCGAGGCCGCCAAGGAGGTCACCGCCTGGGGCGTGCCCGATGACTACGCCTATCGCCTGGCCCGCACCCTGCTGGAGCAGTCCCGCGAGCCGCTCTTCATCAGCATTCTCACCATCACCAATCACCCCCCCTACGAGACGCCGCCCCGCTACCAGCCGCAGCCGATCGCCACCACCCCCAGGGTCATGGCCCATGCCGAGGATGGCAGCATAGAGCAGGCCAACATCCTCAGGACCTATCAGTTCGCCGCCGATGCCCTCGGCCGTTTCGTCAGCGCCATCAAAGGCTCCCCCCTGGGGGACAAGACGCTGATCGCCGCCAGCGGCGATCACCAGATGCGCCGCCTCAAGGCCTTCTACCCCCGCGAACAGGTGCTGGATCGGGCCGTGCCCTTCTACCTCTATGTGCCCAAGACCATACTGGCCCACAGCCGGTGGCACTTCGATCCCCTGCGGGTCGGCTCCCACAAGGACATCTTCCCCACCCTGTATGGCTTCAGCCTGCCGGATACCCCCTATCAGACCCTGGCCGGGCGCAACATGCTGGCCCCGGTCGACGACCAGCGGCGCGCCTTCGGCTACAACGTCACCCTCTGGATCGATGACAAGGGCGCCTACCCCATGAGCGGCAAGCCCAGCTTCTACCCCTGGCGGGATAACCGCCAGCTGGAAGTGAAGGAGCAGGCACAGCCCGTCAGCGAGGCGCAGCAGGCTCGCCAGCAGGCACTGCCCGAGCTGCTGCGCTGGCAGCTCAACAGCCGGATCAAGGGCTTCAGCGAGCCACAGACCGCGGCCCACTGAGGCGCGACCCAGCAAAAAGGCTTCCCGCGGGAAGCCTTTTTCATTGTGCCTGAAGGGTCTGTGTCTCAGCCCTGATAACGACGGGCCAGCTCATCCAGATGATGGCTCATGGAGAACTCCCGCTGCGCCCGCTCCCGGGCCGCCACCCCCAACCGCTGGCGCAGCGACTCATCCACCAGCAAGCTGGCTATCTGGCCGGCGAGGGCGGCCGGATCGGTGGGGGTCGCCAGCAGGCCCGCCTCCCCCAGCACTTCGGGCACGGCCCCCGTGCTGGCACCGACGATGGCCTTGCCTGCCGCCATCGCCTCGATCACCGTCAGGCCGAACGCCTCGTTATGGGAGGGGATGGCCACCAGATCCATGGCTTGCAGCATGCGCTGGGTATCGCGGCGAAAGCCGGTCAGCAGCACCCTCTCCTGCATGCCCGCCTCGTTGATGCGCTGGCGCAGTGCCGCCACCACCTTTTCGTCCGACCCTTCGCTGGCCTGAGTACCGCCCACGATCAGCAGGTGCAGCCTGGGGTGCGCCTGCGCCAGCAGCAGGAAGGCCTCCAGCAGATCGGGCTGGCCCTTGCCCCGGCCAATCCGGCCCAGCACCCCGAGCAGCAGGGCATCCTCTGCTATCCCCAGTTCGGCGCGTATCTCCGCGGCGGGCTCATCACACCGGGTCAGATCGGTGCCAAGCCAGAGCCGTTCGATGCGCGAGGCCGGCAGCGGCAGCGCCTTGAGGTTGCGGCGGCGGGTCTCGTCGCTGATGGAGAGCACCAGATCCACCTTGCCGTAGATCCAGCGATGGAGTGGATCCCGCTTGGGCCGGGTCGCCCCCATGTGCTCGGTGAACAGCAGCCGCAGCGGCCACAGGCGCTTGAGCAGGGCCGCCAGCAGCAGATCCCCCGACTTGTGGCAGTGCACCAGCCGGATGTCCCGCGCCTTGAGCCAGCGGCGCAGGGTCAGCAGCTGGCGCAGTCCATGGCCGCGGGAGTCCAGCTCGAACACCTCGAACCCTTGCGCCTTCATGCCCTCGGCTACCTTGCTGCCGCGCAGCGCCAGACCATGGACCCGCCAGCCGCGCGCCATCATGCCGCTGCCGACCCGCAGCGGGTACATCTCCAGGCCGCCCCAGCCCTGGGAGAGACAAATATGCAGCAACCCCGTCATCTCACTCGCCTTCATGTTCTTGCTCGCCTTCGCCCAAACAGAGAGGGCGCCGGAGAGGGCGCCCTGACATGACATAAACCTGACTCAACGGTTCAGCCAGGCCATGTAATCGGCCACACCCTCGGCCACCGTCTTGAACTCGCCGGGGTAGCCGGCGGCGCGCAAGCGGGTCAGATCCGCCTGGGTGAAGCTCTGGTAACGGCCCTTGAGGTGATCCGGGAAGGGGATGTACTCGATGGCCCCTTGCTGATGATGCTTGATCACCGCCTCGGCCACGTGCTGGAACGGCTCTGCCCGGCCGGTGCCGCAGTTGAAGATGCCGGACTGCTGCGGGTTCTGCCAGAACCAGAGGTTGACCTTGCAGACGTCATCCACATAGATGAAGTCGCGCATCTGGCCGCCGTCGGGGAAGCCGTCGCAGCCCTCGAACAGCTTGGGATTCTCCCCCTTCTTCACCTGGGTGTTGAGGTGGAAGGCAACCGAAGCCATGGCGCCCTTGTGCTGCTCGCGCGGGCCATAGACGTTGAAGTACTTCAGACCGACTACCTGGGAGTTGATCTCCGGCAGCCAGCGGCGCACGTACTGGTCGAACAGCTGCTTGGAGTAGCCGTAGACGTTGAGGGGCTGCTCGAACTGGGGATCTTCGATGAAGTTGTCGTTGCGCCCGCCATAGGTCGCGGCGGAAGAGGCGTAGATGAAGGGGATTTCCCGCTCGATGCAGTAGTGGAACAGATCCTTGGAGTACTCGTAGTTGACCTCCATGATGAACTTGCCGTTCCACTCTGTGGTGGCGGAGCAGGCCCCTTCGTGGAAGATCACCTCGATGCCGCCGTCCCACTCCTCGAACTCGTCACCGGAGACGATCCGCGCCTGGAACTCGTCCTTGTCCATGTAGTCGGCAATGGTCAGATCCACCAGGTTGACGAACTTGGTGCCATCGGTCAGATCGTCGATGACCACCACATCGGTTCGTCCCATGGCATTGAGTTGCTTGACCAGATTGCTGCCGATAAAGCCTGCACCGCCCGTTACTACGATCATGGAGTTTGCCTCGTCTGCGTTGATGCCCACCGTGTGACGGCCGATTAAAGCTGTGTATAGTGAGCCAATTTGAAATTGCCGAAAAGTCTATCACGGGCCGCCAGGGGATACGACCTCGACGCAAGGCGGCCCGGCAGAGGGAACCGCGATGAAAACCAGAGACAGGATCATTCACAGCGCCATCGAACTGTTCAACGATCAGGGCGAACGCAACATCACCACCAACCACATCGCCGCCCACCTCGGCATCAGCCCGGGCAACCTCTACTACCACTTTCGCAACAAAGAAGACATCATCCACTCCATCTTCGACCAGTACGCCCGCCATCTCAGCGAGAGCTTCACCCCGGCCCGCAGCACCGAGATCCGGCTCGACGATCTGATGGGCTACCTGGACGCCATCTTCTACCTGATGTGGCAGTTCCGCTTCTTCTACGCCAACCTGCCGGACATCCTCAGTCGCGATGAACTGCTGCAACACAAGTACCTCAAGGCCCAGGAGCAGCTGCGTGCCGCCGTTGAGGCGCTGCTCAGAAGCCTGCGCGAAGGGGGCATCATAGCGGTCAGCGACGCCGATCTGCCGGATCTGGGCCAGACCATCAAGATGGTGGTCACCTGCTGGATCCCGTTCCAGATAGCCCAGGCTCCCCACACCCGCATCACCAAACCCCTGCTCTATCAGGGGGTCATGCGGGTGCTCTTCCTGCTGCGCCCCTATGTGCAGCCCCAGGTCGCTCCCCGGATCCAGCAACTGGAACAACACTACCGCCAGCTGGCACAGCTGGGCGGCTGAGGGCGGAACTCGCCCGACATGGCGGGCCGCGCCGCTCATCCGGAGCGAAAGAGGCAGGCCAGACGGCTCCCTTTCTCAGGATCGGCGGCGCGGTCAGTGCCAGTTGGCACAAGGCTTCGGGTGATCTGTTTCACACATGTTGAATATCAGCATAATAATTTGAATTGATGGGACGCAGTTGCAGTAAAATGTTGCCCAATGTTGATAAACCGCTGTAATAGCCAATGAGGTTCGAGGATGTCTAACGGATTCTATCGCCACCTGACCGAGCAGCTTGACCAAGTGCAGGCAGAAGGACTCTACAAGCAGGAGCGCATCATCAGCTCGGCGCAGCAGGCAAGCATAGAGGTCGGCCAGCAGCAGGTGCTGAACTTCTGTGCCAACAACTATCTCGGCCTGGCCAACCACCCCGAGCTGATTGCCGCCGCCAAGGCGGGCCTCGACAGCCATGGCTTCGGCATGGCCTCGGTGCGCTTCATCTGCGGCACCCAGGACAGCCACAAGGTGCTGGAGCAGAAGCTCTCCGCCTTCCTCGGCACCGAGGACACCATCCTCTACTCCTCCTGTTTCGATGCCAACGGCGGTCTGTTCGAGACCCTGTTCGGCGCCGAGGACGCCATCATCTCCGATGCCCTCAACCACGCCTCCATCATCGACGGCGTGCGGCTGTGCAAGGCCAGGCGCTACCGCTATGCCAACAACGACATGGCCGAACTGGAAGCCCAGCTCAAGCAGGCCCAAGCCGATGGTGCCCGCTTCAAGCTGATCGCCACCGACGGCGTCTTCTCCATGGACGGTGTCATCGCCGACCTCAAGTCCATCTGCGATCTGGCGGACAAATATGACGCCCTGGTCATGGTGGATGACTCCCACGCCGTCGGTTTCATCGGCGAGAACGGCCGCGGCACCCACGAATACTGCGATGTGCTGGAGCGGGTCGACATCATCACGGGCACCTTGGGCAAGGCCCTCGGCGGCGCCTCCGGCGGCTACACCAGTGGCAAAAAAGAGGTGATCGACTGGCTGCGTCAACGCTCCCGCCCCTACCTGTTCTCCAACTCCCTGGCCCCTTCCATCGTCTCGGCCACCATCAAGGTGCTCGAGCTGCTGGAACAGGGTCACGACCTGCGCGCCCGCCTGAAAGAGAACAGCGACTACTTCCGCACCCGCATGAGCGCCGCTGGCTTCACCCTGGCCGGGGCCGATCACGCCATCATCCCGGTCATGCTGGGGGACGCCAAGCTGGCCGCGGAGATGGCGAGCCGCATGCTGGCCGAGGGCATCTATGTGGTGGGCTTCTCCTTCCCCGTGGTGCCCAAAGGTCAGGCGCGCATTCGCACCCAGATGTCCGCCGCCCACACCCGCGAACAGCTGGACCGGGCCATCGATGCCTTCATCCGCATCGGCCGCGACCTGAACATCATTCAATAAACAGCGAGGGGCCGACAGGCCCCTTCTTGAACCGACCCATAGCTCAACCTCTGCACCGGGCCAGACCCGTGAGGAACCGTCATGAAAGCACTCTCCAAACTCAAATCCGAACCCGGCATCTGGATGACGGATGTGCCCGCCCCCGAGCTCGGCCACAATGACCTGCTGATCAAGATCCGCAAGACCGCCATCTGCGGCACCGACATGCACATCTACAACTGGGACGAGTGGTCCCAGAAGACCATCCCCGTGCCCATGGTGGTCGGCCACGAGTATGTCGGCGAGGTGGTCGCCATCGGTCAGGAGGTGCGCGGCTTCGCGGTGGGGGATCGCGTCTCCGGCGAGGGGCACATCACCTGCGGCCATTGCCGTAACTGCCGCGCCGGCCGCACCCACCTGTGCCGCAACACGGTCGGAGTCGGGGTCAACCGCCCGGGCAGCTTCGCCGAATACCTGGTGATCCCGGCCTTCAACGCCTTCAAGCTGCCGGACAACATCCCGGATGAGCTGGCCGCCATCTTCGATCCGTTCGGCAACGCCGTGCACACCGCCCTCTCCTTCGATCTGGTGGGCGAAGACGTGCTCATCACGGGGGCAGGCCCCATCGGCATCATGGCCGCCGCCGTCTGCCGCCATGTGGGCGCCCGCCACGTGGTGATCACCGACGTCAATGAATACCGCCTCGAACTGGCCCGCAAGATGGGGGCCACCCGCGCCGTCAACGTCAGCAAGGAGAAGCTCTCCGACGTGATGGCAGATCTCGGCATGACCGAAGGCTTCGACGTGGGGCTGGAGATGTCCGGCGTGCCCTCCGCCTTCCAGGACATGCTGGCCAAGATGAACCATGGCGGCAAGATCGCCATGCTCGGCATTCCCCCCTCCACCATGGCGATCGACTGGAACCAGGTCATCTTCAAGGGGCTGTTTATCAAGGGGATCTATGGCCGCGAGATGTTCGAGACCTGGTACAAGATGGCGAGCCTGATCCAGTCCGGGCTGGATCTCTCCCCCATCATCACCCACCACTTCCACATCGACGACTTCCAGCAAGGCTTCGATGCCATGGGCTCTGGCCAATCCGGCAAGGTGATCCTGAGCTGGGATTGAACGGCTGACCGAAGGATATGACCCAGCAACCCGGCTCAGGCCGGGTTGCTGCCATCCGCTGCCAGGAGCCGGATCCGGCGCACAGACTGCTTAACACTTCACACACAAGCGTTTAAATGCCTGTAACTATTCGGTTATAATCCCGTCGTTTCTAGGGATAATAAGAGCCTGCTGGGAGTACATGAGCGTGTTGAGAAAACTGAGCTGTTTACTGGTCGCCGGTATCGCGGTCGCCAGCCTGTCCGGCGCCGCGTTCGCCGCCGACGAAATGTCGCCGGAAGCCATCGCCGAACGGATCAAGCCCGTGGGTGATGTCTATACCGCCAAGGATCTGGAAGGGATAGCCCCGGCGGCCACGGCCAGCACCACGGCCGCCTCCGGCCCCCGTGATGGTGAGACCGTCTACAAGGGTGCCTGCTTCGCCTGCCACGATACCGGTGCCGCCGGGGCACCCAAGCGCGGTGACAAGGCTGCCTGGGAACCCCGCATTGCCCAGGGCTTCGATACCCTGCGCAAGCATGCCATCGAAGGCTTCACCGGCCAGGCTGGCATGATGCCGCCACGAGGTACCTGCGCGGCCTGTAGTGATGAAGAGATCGAGAATGCCATCCACTACATGACGGACAATCTCTAAGTCATTGAAAGGGCCGCAATTGCGGCCCTTTTATTCTCTTGGCTTGCGACTACCCTTGTAGGGTAGCGTCACTCGGGAGTCCATGATGTCTGTCTACTCTCTGGAGCAGGATGCCTCTCCCCTGCTGGCGCTGGTCGCCTCCATCCTCGCCTTTCCCCCTGCTGCCCAGGCCAGCCCGGCGCACTACCGGCGCCTGTTTACCGATCTGCGGCAATGGACTCCTCTGCACCAGATTGGCCTGCTGGGCCTCAGCCCCCATGGCCCTGTCTGGCACTACGAAGAGGGGCTGGCCCCCGGCCTCAAGGCCCAGCTCGGCCGGGAAGAGCCAGGGCTGAGCGAGGGGCTGGCCGCCCTGGATGGCCAGCAAGGCTGGTGCGTGCTGCCGGTGCAGGATGACAGGATCCAGTGGCTGCTGGTGCAGGGTGAGCCCCATGAGCAGGCGGGCCTGCGGCTGCTGCTCGAATGCCTGGCCAAGCGACTGGCGGAGGCCAGTACCCACGCCAGACTGACCGATCCGGCGTCGCCCCTCTTCGGCCGAGACCCCGACTGGCAGCACAAGATTGAGCAGATCAATCGCATCCTGCGCCTGGCCAACAGCCTGCCGACCCAGGCGCTGCTGGCCCAGCTCGATGGTGTGCTGCAAAGCAGCCTTGGGCTGCACCAGCTGCACCTGATGCGGCTCGGGCCAAAGGAGGCCAGCCACCTCTATCCCCACCCCTTCCAGGGGGAGGATGGTTTCCTGCGCGGACTCTGCCATGAGACCAATCCGACCGAGCGCGAACAGGACGGTCTCTACTGGTACAGCACGCCGCTTAGGTTGCAGCAGCACTACTTCGCCCACTTGCTGCTGGCCACCACCCGGCCCCTGGGCGCCGATGATCGCCTCTTTCTCGATTTCCTGCGCAACCAGCTCACCCTGCTGCTCGAGCTGGGCCAGATCCGCCAGCAACTGAACGACTTCAATTCGCCGGAGCGGCTCAACCACAGGTTGCAGCTGCTGCGCCAGGCCAATCTGCGCCTGCAAAAACAGTTGCGCCAGCATCAGGAACTGGAGCGCAAGCTGCAGTTCGATGCCCTGCACGACCCCCTCACCGGCCTGGCGAACCGCAGCCTGCTGATGGATCACCTGCAACACGCCATGAGCCATTACCAGCGTCATGGCGGCGTCGGCTTCACCCTGATCTTTCTCGACATAGACCACTTCAAGCAGATCAATGACGAGCTGGGGCATGGCAATGGCGACCTGCTGCTCAAGGAGCTGGGGCGTCGTCTGCAGGGCTGCCTGCGCCAGAACGATCTGGTGGCTCGGCTCGGCGGCGACGAGTTCGTCATCTATCTGGACAACAGCCTGGGGGAGGAGGGGGCCGGACCTGTGCTCAACCGCATCATGGCTCGCCTGGCCTACCCCTTCCGGCTGACGGGCATGGAGCAGACGATCACGGTCAGCATGGGGGTGGCCAGCGTGTCGGCGCAGACTCAGGAGGTGAGCGAGCTGCTCCATCAGGCGGATCTCGCCATGTATCGGGCCAAGCGCAATGGCCGCGCCCGGGTGGTGCACTATTCGGCCGAGTGTGCGGAGCAGGCCTGGTCCTCGCCGGAGGAGCAGCTGACCAACGCCCTGGCCGAAGGGCGCATCCTACCCTACTTCCAGCCGGTGATCCGGCTCGAGGACAACTGCCTGGTGGGACTGGAAGTCATGGCCCGCTGGGTCACCCGGGAAGGGGAGCTCAAGGATGCCTTCGACTTCATTCCACTGGCGGAGCAATGCGGTCTGATCGAGGCCCTGGATCACAAGATACTGCACCAGGCCTGCCAGCAGCTGAGGCTCTGGCTGCCGAGAGCGGACCTGCGCAAGTTCAAGCTGGCCATCAACCTGTGCGGCCAGCACCTGGCAAGCGAGCCTGCCGTGCAGGCCCTGCTCGACATCATCGCGGCCGAGGGGGTCTACGCTGGCTACCTCATCTTCGAATTCAACGAGCGGGAGCTGTCGCGCCAGGATGCCGACATCATCACCCGCCTTCACGAACTGAGGGCCAGAGGGATACAGATCAGCCTGGACGACTTCGGCTCGGGCTTCTCCTCCCTCAACTCCCTGTTTCACTACCCGGTGGACTACGTCAAGGTAGACGATGGCTTCACCCACCGCATGCTGCACTCCCCCAAGGATTTGGCACTGATCCGCGCCATGCGCGACATCTGCCGCGACCTGGATCTCGCCCTGGTGGTCGAAGGGATAGAGAGTCAGGCGCAACTGCACCAGCTGATCGAGCTGGGCTGCCCCTTCGGCCAGGGGCGTTACATATCCCCTCCACTACCCGGCAGCGACATCACCCCCTTGCTGGGGCCTGAAACTGGGCTGGATCCGGACTAGCCTCTTCGTCGAGGCGATCGCCCCCGCATCAATCCTTCTTGAACATGGCCCGCAGGTTGGCCACCGCCATCTGCCCCTTCTGCTGGCGCTCCTCCGCACTCACCTTCTTCTGGTTTTCCCACTCCAGGTCATCCTGCGGCAGCTCCAGCAGGAAGCGGCTCGGCTCAGGCCGCACTGACTCACCAAACTGGCGCCGCTCCTTGCAAAGGGTAAAGGTCAGCTCGGCCTGGGCCCGGGTGATCCCCACGTAGGCGAGGCGCCGCTCCTCCTCCACGTTGTCCTCGTCGATGCTGGTCTGGTGTGGCAGCAGACCCTCCTCCATGCCCACCATGTAGACATAGGGAAACTCCAGCCCCTTGGAGGCGTGCAATGTCATCAGCTGCACCTGATCCGCTTCGTCCTCCCCTTCGTTGCGCTCCATCATGTCCCGCAGGGTGAGGCGAGTCACCACCTGAGCGAGCGTCATCGACTCCTCCAGCTCGTCCCCCTCCAGCATCTCGCTGATCCAGCGATAGAGGGTGGAGACGTTCTGCATCCGCATCTCGGCCGCCTTCGGGCTGGGGGAGGTCTCGTAGAGCCACTCCTCGTAGTGGATCTCCTTGATCATGTCCCGTACCGCCTCCACCGGGTTGCCGCGCAGCGCCTGATCACCGAGCCGCACCAGCCAGTTGGTAAAAGCCTGCAGCGCGGTGAGGCCGCGCCCGGAGAGGGATTGTTCGAGCCCCAGCTCGAAGCTGGCGGCAAACAGGCTCTTGCCACGCTGGTTGGCGTACTGCCCCAGCTTCTCCAGGGTGGTGGGGCCGATTTCCCGGCGCGGCAGGTTGACCACCCGCAGGAAGGCTGTGTCTTCGTCTGGATTCACCAGCAACTTGAGGTAGGCCATGATGTCCTTTATCTCGGTGCGGGAGAAGAAAGAGGTGCCCCCCGAGATACGGTAAGGAATGCGGTTGGTCATCAGCGCCTTCTCGAAGATGCGCGACTGATGGTTGCCCCGGTAGAGGATGGCGTAATCCTTGAAGCGGGTGCGGTTCATGAACTTGTGACCCATCAGCTCGGCGGCGATGCGCTCCGCCTCGTGCTCCTCGTTCTTGGCAAACAGCACCTTGAGCTTCACCCCCTCGTCCAGCTCGGAGAAGAGCGCCTTGTCGTAGACGTGGGGGTTGTTGGCGATCAATATGTTGGCGCACTTGAGGATGCGCCGCTTGGAACGGTAGTTCTGCTCCAGCTTGATGAGCCGCAGATTGGGGAAATCTTCGTTCAGCAGCACCAGGTTTTGCGGCTTGGCCCCGCGCCAGGAGTAGATGGACTGGTCGTCGTCCCCCACCACGGTGAAGCGGGCCCGCTCGCCGACGATCTGCTTCACCAGCTCGTACTGGCTGGTGTTGGTGTCCTGGTATTCGTCGACCAGCAGGTAGCGGATCTTGTTCTGCCAGCGCTCGCGCACCTCCTGGTTGCTCTTGAGCAACAGGGTCGGCATCACGATGAGATCGTCGAAATCCAGCGCGTTGTAGGCCACCATCTGGCGGTGGTAGCGCTCGTAGAGCTGAGCCATCAGCACCTCTTCCGGCCCGCGGGCGATGCGCATGGCCCGGGCCGGCAGGATGAGGTCGTTCTTCCAGTTGGAGATCTGGCTGATGAGGGCCGAGAGCTTGTCCTTGTCGTTGTCGAGTTCGGCTTCTGTCAATTCTTTGAGCAGGGCCAGCTGGTCGGTGTCGTCGAACAGGGAGAAGTTCGCCTTCAGATTCAGGCTCTTGTGCTCGCGGCGAATGATGTCGAGCCCCAGGGTATGGAAGGTGGAGACCATGAGCCCCCGCGCTTCCTTGCGGCCCAGGGTCTGGCCGACCCGCTCCTTCATCTCCCGTGCCGCCTTGTTGGTAAAGGTGACGGCGGCGATGTTACGGGCGTTGTAGCCGCACTGCTGCACCAGGTAGGCAATCTTGTTGGTGATGACGCGGGTCTTGCCCGATCCGGCACCCGCCAGCACCAGGCAAGGGCCGGAGACATACTTGACCGCTTCGTTCTGATTGGGGTTGAGCTTCATGGGCCGGATCTCTTGGCTTATGATGAGGGGCGGCATTGTAGCAGAGATCCCGCAGGCAGCCGAAACCGGGCACGGGCTCCCGCCACTTCGCCTTGTGTTTGCCCACCATTTTCCGGATCATGACCGACTTTTCCAGACGAGATGAGGGGAGCATGAATCAGCAACAGCACGACCGGCTGCGCAGCCAGTTTCCGGCCCTGGCGCAGGAGGTGAACGGCCACCCTCTGATCTATCTGGACAACGCCGCCACCACCCAGAAACCGCAGGCGGTGCTGGACGCCATCGCTCACTACTATCGGGCCGACAATGCCAACGTGCACCGCGCCGCCCATGCCCTGAGCGGCCGCGCCACCCGCGCCTTCGAAGATGCCCGCGAGGCCGTCGCCCGCTTTATCAATGCCCCTCGCAGCCAGGAGGTGATCTGGACCCGCGGCACCACGGAGGCGATCAACCTGGTGGCCCAGAGCTGGGGCATGAGCGAGCTCAAGGCCGGGGACGAGATCCTGCTCAGCACCCTGGAGCATCACGCCAATATCGTCCCCTGGCAGCTGGTCGCCCAGCGCACCGGCGCCGTCATCCGGGTCATTCCGCTGGATAAGCGCGGGGATCTGGATATGGAGGCTTACCTGGCCATGCTGGGGTCGCGCACCCGGCTGGTGAGCGTGGCCCATGTCTCCAATGCCCTCGGTACCGTCAATCCGGTCGAGCAGATAGTGGCGGCCGCCGGGGCCGTCGGCGCCCTGACTCTGATCGACGGCGCCCAGGCAGTGGCTCACCTAGAAGTAGACGTGCAGGCCATCGGCTGCGACTTCTACGCCTTCTCCGGTCACAAGCTCTATGGTCCGACCGGCATCGGTGTGTTGTGGGGCAGAACCGAACTGCTGGAGCGGATGCCGCCCTGGCAGGCCGGCGGCGAGATGATCGACAGGGTCAGCTTCAGCGGCACCACCTTCAACGCCCTGCCCTTCAAGTTCGAGGCAGGCACCCCCCATATTGCCGGGGCCATCGGCCTGGCCGCCGCCATCGATTTTGTGATGGCGCAAGACCGGGGGGCATTGGCCAGCCATGAAGCGGCGCTGACCGACTATCTGGTTGCCGGCCTGCGTCAGGTGCCTGGGTTGCGGCTGGTCGGCGAACCCGGCCAGCGCGCCGGCGCCGTCTCCTTCCTGCTCGATGACATCCATCCCCAGGACGCGGCCACCCTGCTCGACATGCAGGGGATCGCCCTGCGGGTCGGCCATCACTGCGCCATGCCGTTGATGGAGAGCCTTGGCATCGGTGGCACCATGCGCGCCTCCCTGGCCTGCTACAACAATCGGGACGATGTGGACGCCCTGCTGGCCGCCCTGCACAAACTCAGTGACTTCTTCTAAGGCAGACAATCCAATGAACAGCCTCGCAACCTATACCCGGATCGGCCTTGAGCCCGACGCAGACAGCATCCGTCAGCAGTTTGCCGCAGCAAACGGCTGGGAGAATCAGTACCGGCTCATCATCCAGCTCGGCAAGCTGCTGCCCGCCTTGCCCGCAGGGTGGCAACAGGAAGAGAACCGCCTGAAAGGGTGCGAAAGTCAGGCTTGGCTGAAGGGAGAAAAAAGCGAGGATGGCTGCTGGCACTTTGCCTGCGACTCCGACGCCCGCATAGTGCGCGGCCTCATCGTCATCGTGCTGGCGGCACTCAATCATCAGACTGCCGATGCTATCCAGGCTTTTGATATGGATGCCTATTTCAGCGAACTGGGGCTCGAGAAACACCTGAGCCCGTCGCGGGGCAACGGGCTCAGAGCTATCGTGTTGGGGATCCGGGATCTGGCGTCGGCGTAATCGAGCAAACTCCTGATGACGAGGCGGACGATTACGCTTCGCTAATCGACCCTACGATTTCTTTCTCTGCACGGGCACCCCGTTCGGCAATCTTCTTCAATACCCGGGAGGCGGCCACCAGACCAAAGGTCGCCGTCACCGGCGTCACGGCACCGAAGCCGGAGGCGCAATCCATCTTCATGTTGCCGTCGCTGGCCGCCTTGGCCTGACAGGTACCGCCATTGCCGTCCGGGTAGCTCAGCTGCTCGGTTGAGAAGACACACTCCACCCCGAACTTGCGCGCCGGATTCTTGCTGAAATTGTGCAGCCGGCGCAGGTCGGAGCGCACCTTGGCCGCCAGCGGATCCTGAATGGTCTTGGCCAGATCCGCCACAGTGATTTGGGTCGGATCCATCTGCCCGCCGGCGCCGCCCGCGACGATCACCGGGATCTTGTTGCGCTTGCAGAAGGCAATCAGCGCCACCTTGGCCTTGACCGAGTCGATGGCATCCACCACATAATCAAACTCCCGCCTGATATGCTCGGCCAGATTGTCGACAGTGACGAAGTCATCCACCTCGATCACCTCGCAGTCGGGGTTGATGGCGCGGATGCGCTCGGCCATCACTTCCGTCTTGAGACGACCGACTGTCCCTTGCATGGCGTGGATCTGGCGGTTGGTGTTGGTGATACAGATATCATCCATGTCGATCAGGGTGATCTGGTTGATGCCGGCACGGGCCAGCGCCTCTGCCGCCCAGGAGCCGACGCCGCCGATCCCCACCACACAGACCTTGGCCTGACTGAAGGAACGCAGGGCGCTCTGACCATAAAGACGGGCAATGCCCCCGAATCGCTGTAGATATTCTGCTTTCATACCACCACCTTGCTTGAGGGCGGCCATTATAGCGACAACCATGGGCGGCGGCGAATTTCAGATAAACATGAAACGGGATGTAGCAACTAAATCGGGCCAACTGAGATGAGATAGAGAGATCGCAGAGACGAAAAAAAGCCCAGTCTTTCGACTGGGCTTCTTAAGTAGTGGCGGAGCGGACGGGACTCGAACCCGCGACCCCCGGCGTGACAGGCCGGTATTCTAACCGACTGAACTACCGCTCCGCATTCGGTTAGCTTGCGCTAAATCTTGTGCCGCTTATCTGAGGTGTCATCCTCTCGGCCAACGTCGTGATGTGCACGGCGCTGTTTAATTGGGTGCCTGGCAGTGTCCTACTCTCGCATGGCGAATGCCACACTACCATCGGCGCTACCGCGTTTCACTTCTGAGTTCGGCATGGGATCAGGTGGTTCCACGGCGCTATGGCCGC
>NZ_JBGXBV010000012.1:0-98769 GCF_046078285.1 Aeromonas bivalvium | reverse complement strand
CCCAGCACGACCCACCATCATTTCACCATCCACGAGATGGACAGATTCCCAGGTCGTTTAGCTCAGCTGGGAGAGCACCTCCCTTACAAGGAGGGGGTCACTGGTTCGAGCCCAGTAACGACCACCAGATTGAAGAAGCCCGCAGCGATGCGGGCTTTTTTGTCTCTGTCGTCAGGTGCGCAGCCGCTCGAGCTGGCTCGCCAGGGTGGTGGCTGCCTGCTCCAGCTGCTCGCTCAGCAGGTGACTGGCACTCGCCTCCTGCCCCAGGGTAGTGGCGGTATCCCCGATGCGCACCAGATTCTGGTTGATGTCGTCGCTGACGGCGCTCTGCTGTTCGGCGGCGGTCGCCACCTGGCTGATGTGATCATGGATCTGCTGGATCTGGGCCACTACCTGGTTGAGCGCCTCGAACGCCTGCTCGGTGCCTTCGACCGTGCTGACCGAGCGGTCGATGCCTGTGCTCATCAGTTGCTGGCTGCTGCTCACCTCGGCTTGCAGGCTGCCGATGAGCTGACCTATCTCGTCGGTGGACGAACGGGTCTTGTTGGCAAGGGCCCTCACTTCATCTGCCACCACGGCAAAGCCCCTGCCCATCTCGCCGGCCCGCGCCGCTTCGATGGCCGCGTTGAGAGCCAGCAGATTGGTCTGCTCGGCGATGGCCCGGATCACGTCGAGAATACGGCTGATATTGGTGCTGCGCTGCGCCACCTGGGCGACCGCCTTGTCCGCCTGGTGCATGTCCTCGACCAGGGTATGGATCTCGTTGCGGGCCCGGCTCAGGGTCTGCTGCGCCGTACTGACATGCTGGGTTGCCGCCTGGGACTCCTGGGCCGCCTGCTCGGCATAGCCCGCCACGCTGACCGCCGTCGTGCTCATCTCGTGCATGGCGCTGACCACGCTCTCCAGCTCCAGGCTCTGCTCGTCCAGGCTGCTGCGCATGGCGTCGGCCGTCTGCTTCATGGCTCTGGCCTGCTGATGAACCTGCTGTCCTATCTGCTTGCTGCCCTGCACCATGGTCCTCAGCTTGCCGAGGAAGGCGTTGAGCTGACCGCCCAGCTCGATGAGTTCCTGGTGGGTATCGATGCGCATCCGTTGGGTCAGGTCCCCCTCACTGCTGGCGAGGTGGGAGACATGGCGGCTGATGAGAGAGAGGGGAGCCGTGATGGTCTGGATGAACCAGACCAGCAGACCCAGCGCCAGCAGGGTAATGACGACCATGGCCACCAGCTGCCGTTGCTGGGTGGCTTGCAGCAGGCTGGCAAGCTGGTCGCCGATGGTGTTGGCCTGGCTCATGGCCAGCGCCTTGGGCACCTTGATCATCAGCCACCACTGGCTGTCGGCGGCGTCGATCTTGATGGGTTGCTGCAAGATGAAGTCGCTGTCGCTATGGTGCGCCTGTCCGTCCGGCGCCACCAGCCCGGCCTCCGTCAGGGGGCGCCCCAGCTTGTCCGCGTGGCGATTGCTGCCGACGATAAAGCCCATCTTGCTGACCAGGGTCACCTCGGCCTGATTGTCATAGAGGCTCTGGCCAAGGCGTTCTGCCAGTTGCTGGAAGAGGGGCAGATTCATGTCCACCCCGGTGATCCCGACAAACTTGCCCTCCTTGAGGATGGGCACCGTCAGGCTGGTCATCAGCATCTGCTTGCCCGGACTTATCTCGTAGAGGTAGGGCTCCATCAGGCAGGGACGACGCGTCTCGCGACCGCAGAGATACCACTCGCTGTTGCGAATGCCGAACTCATTGCGCGAGGTGTCGAACTTGGCTTCGCTGGTTGCCGCATCTATGGTCTGCTGCGCAATGTCTCCGTTCTGTTCCCGGGTGAAATAGATCTCCAGACTGCCCTTGCCCGCCACCGAGTGGCTGGCGCCGCTCTGCCAGTCGGCATCCTGCCCGTCATAGCCATCGGGTTCGAACTGGGCATAGATGGAACTGATCCCGTCCGCCTGACGCAGGCGACTGCCGAGCAGCAGTTCCACTTGGGGGCGGCTCAGTCTGGTGTCCGGCCGTGCCATGCTCCCTTCAATCTGCGCCGCCATGCCGAGCGGTATCTGGTAGGACTGTTGCAACTGGTCTGCGATCTGCAAGGCGTACCGCTCAGCCTGGAACTGCAGGGTACGCGATACCTCCTGCTCCAGGGCGCCGCGAGTCTGGGTCACTATTTCATCGCGCAGGCTGCTCAGGGAGGCAGACTGCATCAGGGTCATGGCGACGCCACTGGCGAGAAAGAGCCCCAGGGTGAGCAGCAGCAACTTGGTCTTGAGCGAGCGTTGTTTCATTCGGCAACTCCTTTTGGCAAGAATGACAACGAATTATCCGGATAGGGTCTGACCCTTGTACTGTACTGGATTTGTTGATGGGTTTGTGCGCGGCTTCTGGTTATAATTTTGGCCTTTCCAAGCGTTGATGGAACAGTCGCAATGAGCAATGCACTGAGCAGTATTCCTCCCGTGGTTGAGATGGATTACCCCTTCCCGGCCAAACCCGTCCCCTTGAGTCAGGCCGAGAAGAGCCGTTTCATCGAGGAGATCAAGGCACTCTTGGTCGAACGGCAGGCCGTGCTGATCGCCCATTACTACACGGATCCCGAGATCCAGGCCCTGGCCGAGGCCACCGGCGGCTTCGTTGGCGACTCCCTCGAGATGGCTCGCTTCGGGCGCGATCACGCCGCCCAGACCCTGATCGTGGCCGGGGTGCGCTTCATGGGGGAGACCTCCAAGATCCTGAGCCCTCACAAGCGAGTGCTGATGCCGACCCTGAAGGCGGAGTGCTCCCTCGATCTGGGCTGTCCCATCGACCAGTTCTCCGTCTTTTGCGATGCCCATCCCGATCACATCGTCGTGGTCTACGCCAATACCTCGGCGGCGGTGAAGGCGCGGGCCGACTGGGTGGTCACCTCCAGCATAGCGCTGGAGATAGTCGAGCATCTGGACAGCCAGGGCCACAAGATCATCTGGGGTCCGGACCGCCACCTGGGGGCCTACATCGAGAAGAAGACAGGGGCCGAGATGCTGCGCTGGCAGGGTCATTGCATCGTCCATGACGAGTTCAAGGCCCGCGCCCTGCGCGAGCTGAAAGAGCAGAATCCGGACGCGGCCGTGCTGGTGCACCCGGAATCGCCGGCCTCCGTCATCGAACTGGCCGATGCGGTTGGCTCCACCAGCCAGCTCATCAAGGCGGCCCGCGAGCTGCCCCAGCGCAAACTCATCGTGGCGACCGATCGCGGCATCTTCTACAAGATGCAGCAGGCCTGCCCGGACAAGGAGATGGTCGAGGCACCAACCGGGGGCGATGGCGCCACCTGTCGCAGCTGCGCCCACTGCCCCTGGATGGCGATGAACGGCCTGGCGGCCATCAAGGAGGCCCTGACCGAAGGCGCAGAGCAGCACGAGATCCTGGTGGATGAAGCGCTGCGCATCAAGGCCCTGATCCCGCTGGATCGCATGCTGGATTTCGCCGCAGAGCTCAAGCTCAAGGTGCAGGGCAACGCCTGATTGGGGTGAACGGATAAATAAAGAGGGCTCCCGCGGGAGCCCTCTTTATTTATCCGTCTGGCATATCGTCAGAGGATCACGGTAGAGAAGCTGTGCTCTTCGTCCGGCGCCACAGTGATGCCGGCGTCGGTTGTGATGGCCGCCTCGACGCAGAGGCTGGAGTGATGGCCTTCATCGTCTACCCTGGGCTCAGAGGATCACGGTAGAGAAGCTGTGCTCCTCGTCCGGCGCCACAGTGATGCCGGCGTCGGTTGTGATGGCCGCCTCGACGCAGAGCATGGTGCGGTAGCCATCGTCGCTCATGTCGGCCATGGCTGCGGCACCCTGTGCCCAGGGAGTCCAGACCACCACGCTGTCGTTGTTGCCGCTCACCACCCGGGTGGCGCGCTCCCCATCCTGGACCGCGACTATGGCCTCGGGCTGGCGATAGATGCGATCCATGGCCGCGGTGACGGTCAGTGCTCCCTGCTGCAGTTCGTTGCGGCCGGTCAGCTTGTCCAGATAGGGGGCGCCCAGCCCGGTCACGCTCACCGCTTCCGGGGCGCTTATCTGCAGATAGGTGTGCAGAGCCGCATTGTAGGTGAGAGGCGTCTTGCCTGTGTTGCGGGTAGTCAGTACCAGGGAGAGCTCCTTGCCCACCAGCACGTCCAGCTCCAGGGCGAAGGCATGGGGCCAGAGTGCCAGGGTCGCTTCATCCTCCACCAGGGAGAGATGCACCAGGGTGCCGTCCTGGTGGTCACTCACCCCATCCAGGGTCCAGAGGCTGGTTCGGGCGAAGCCGTGGGCGGGCTTGTCGTCGCCGACCCGGGCCGGGGCCGGACCAAACCAGGGCCAGCACAGGGGAATGCCGCCGCGGATGGGCTTGTTGCCATCCAGTACCGCCTTGTCGCTGAGCCAGAGGGAGTCTGGTTCGCCATGGCGCTGGTAGCTCAGCACATGGCCGCCGAACAGGCTGATCTGCGCCTTGGCCTGGTCGTTGTGGATGGTGAGGATGGGCAGACCGGCTGCGTTGTTGGCGAGCTGGCAGTGGGCGGTCAGGGGGCGAGTGGATTGCATGGGGACTCCTGTCATCGTGAGAAAGAAAACAAAAAGGCGGCCAATGGCCGCCTTTTTTCAAGCTACGCGAACGCGCATCCCATTACTTGGAGATGTGAGCGATCAGGTCCAGAACCTTGCTGGAGTAGCCCATTTCGTTGTCGTACCAGGAGACGACTTTCACGAAGGTCTTGTTCAGCTGGATACCAGCCTTGGCGTCGAATACGGAAGTCTGACGCTCACCCAGGAAGTCGGTGGAAACCACTTCGTCTTCGGTGTAGCCCAGCACGCCCTTCATGGCGCCTTCGGAAGCGGCTTTCATCGCTTCACAGATTTCAGCGTAGGAGGCTTCTTTCTTCAGGTTGACGGTCAGGTCAACAACGGACACGTCCGGAGTCGGTACGCGGAAGGCCATGCCGGTCAGCTTGCCGTTCAGTTCCGGGATAACCACGCCAACAGCCTTGGCCGCACCGGTAGAGGACGGGATGATGTTCTGAGCCGCACCGCGGCCACCGCGCCAGTCTTTGGCGGACGGACCATCAACGGTCTTCTGGGTAGCAGTGGTAGCGTGAACTGTGGTCATCAGGCCGGACTCGATACCGAAGGTATCGTTCAGCACTTTGGCGATGGGGGCCAGGCAGTTGGTGGTGCAGGAAGCGTTGGAAACGATGTCCTGGCCAGCGTAGGAATCCTGGTTGACACCCATGACGAACATGGGGGTGGCATCTTTGGACGGACCAGTCAGCACGACTTTCTTGGCGCCGGCGGCGATGTGCTTGCGAGCGGTCTCGTCGGTCAGGAACAGACCGGTGGCTTCGGCAACAACGTCAACACCGATCTCGCCCCATTTCAGGTTGGCCGGGTCACGCTCGGCGGTAACGCGAACTGTCTTGCCGTTGACAACCAGGTTGCCGTCTTTGACTTCAACGGTGCCCTTGAAGCGGCCGTGAGTGGAGTCGTACTTCAGCATGTAAGCCATGTAGTCAACGTCGATCAGATCGTTGATGCCGACCACTTCGATGTCAGCGCGCTCGGCGGCCAGACGGAAGACGAAACGGCCGATGCGGCCAAAACCGTTAATACCTACTTTGATAGTCATAATTGGTTACCTAACTGTTCAGTAGTCAAAGAAAATTCCGTTTGTAAATTTACTAGAACTCCCCCGTGAGTCAACCAACAATCTGTCTGAAATTGCGCTATATCATGAAAAACTGTGAAATTTATTTTCTGTTTATGTAACTCACTACCAGTTTTTGTCGAAAAGAGATAACCCAATACTGCCTGCCTTGTCACACAACCTCAGGACTGAATGTGTAAAAATAGCGGCGGTTTGGCGTGGCCGACAGCGCCAGCGCACGAGCTCGACCCATAAAAAACAAACAAAATAGTATAGACAGAATCCACAGCGGGAATTCTCAAACTATGACCACCCTGATTGAACAGCTGGCTGCCGCCAAAGGCATTGCCAGCGAGTATGTCGATGCCTGGGGCCAGCCGGCCCTGGTATCCGAAGAGAGCAAGGCCGCCATGCTGGGCGCCATGGGTTATCGCGTCGATGACGAGAGCGCCCTGACCGAGCAGCTGGAGCAGGAGCACCGCCAGCACTGGCTGCGGGCGCTGGATCCCGTGATGGTGGTACGCAGCGGCGAGCCCGTCACCCTGGAAGTCCGTCTCCCCATCGATTTCGTCAACGACGCCCTCACCTGGCAGCTTGCCCAGGAGCAGGGACCCGTCTTGTCCGGCAAGATCACCCCCATCGACGGGGAGCTGGTCGGGGTAGCCGAGTTCGAGGAGATGGAGTGCCAGGCCTATCGCGTCGCGCTGGATGTGCAGCCGGAGCTTGGCTATCACCAGCTGACTCTGCTGGAGGAGGGCAATGAGGAGCCGCTCGCCACCATGCGCCTCATCGTCGCCCCCAAGGCGTGCTACAAGCAGGCGCCGATTGCCAACGGCCGCAAGGTGTGGGGCCCGAGCGTGCAGCTTTACTGCCTGCGCAGCCGCACCAACTGGGGCATGGGGGACTTCAGCGATCTCGGCCAGCTGGTAGAGAAAGCCGCCGCCTGGGGTGCCCATTTCGTGGGTCTCAACCCCATCCATGCCCTCTATCCGGCCAATCCCGAGAGCGCCAGCCCCTACAGCCCCTCGTCCCGTCGCTGGCTCAACCTGGCCTATATCGACGTGGAGGCGGTGCCCGAGTTTCTGGCCAACGAGCGGCTCAAGGCCGAGGTGGCGACGCCCGCTTTCCAGCAGCACCTGGCTGAGCTGCGCGCCAAGGAGAACGTGGATTACACCGGCGTCATCCAGACCAAGATCGGCATGCTGCGCCAGGTGTTCGACCAGGCGAGCTTTGGTGCCGAGCGTCAGGCCGCCTTCGATGCTTTCGTGGCGGCCGGCGGTGACAGCCTGCAACAGCAGGCGACCTTCGATGCCCTGCAGGCCCACTTCTACAGCAAGGGTGAGAACGCCTGGGGCTGGCCGGTCTGGCCGGAAGCCTTCCGTGACTACCACAACCCAGCCGTGGCGGCCTGGATGGTGGAGCACCAGCAGGATGTGAATTTCTATCTCTACCTGCAGTTCCTGGCCGACGAGCAGCTGGCCCGGGCCGATGCCCGCGCCAAGGCGGCCGGCATGGTGATGGGGATCTACCGGGATCTGGCGGTCGGCGTCTCCGAAGGCTCCACCGAGATCTGGGCCAACCGGGATCTCTACTGCCCGAAAGCCTCGGTCGGTGCCCCCCCCGACATTCTCGGCCCCCTCGGCCAGAACTGGGGCCTGCCCCCCATGAACCCGAACCAGTTGTTCGAGGCGGCCTATCAGCCCATGGTGGATCTGTTCCGCGCCAACATGCGCGCCTGCGGCGCCCTGCGCATCGACCACGTGATGGCCTTGCTGCGCCTGTGGTGGGTGCCGCCCGGAGCGTCCGCCGCCAAGGGCGCCTACATCTATTACCCGGTCAACGACCTGCTGGGGATCCTGGCCCTCGAGTCCCACCGCAATCAGTGCCTGCTGATCGGGGAAGATCTCGGCACCGTGCCGGAAGGCATAGACGTGACCCTCAAGGAGAACGGGGTCCACTCCTACAAGGTGTTCTTCTTCGAGCGCTCCAAGGCCGATGGCGGTTTCATCTCTCCCGCTCACTACACCGAGCAGGCAATGTCGGCCCTGACCACCCACGACATGCCGACCCTCAAGGGCTTCTGGCATTGCGACGATCTGGCGCTGGGACGCGAGCTGGGATTGTATCCAGATGAAGACGTCCTCAAGACCCTGTATGCTGATCGCCACCAGGCCAAGCAGCGCATTCTCGACAGCCTGCATGCCCATGGTGTCATCTCCGGCAACATCAGTCACGACGTGAACTGGGTCGGCATGAACACCGAGCTCAACCATGGCCTGCAACTGCATATGTCCCGCGGCAGCTGCGCCCTGTTCAGCACCCAGTTGGAAGACTGGCTGGAGATGGACAAACCGGTCAATGTGCCCGGGACCAGTTACGAGTACCCCAACTGGCGTCGCAAGCTTTCAAGGGATCTGGAAGATATCTTTGCCGACGAGGCGCTCAAGGCGCTGGCGGGCAAGATGAGCCAGGCCCGCGATGAGGCCAGTCGTTGAGTCCCATTACCATGACTCGCTTACATCCGCTCGGGCCCAGGCCCGGGCGGATGCTCTGCTCTGAAAGGATGTGCTTATGCTTGTTGAACGTTTGGCGGCGGCCCGTTGCGCCGATCCCTTCTCTCACCTGGGCCTCAGCGTCAATCCCGATGGCCCTGGCCTGCGGCTGAGAGCCTGGCTGCCCGATGCGCTCGAGGTCCGGGTCAAGGATCTCAAGTCGGGCAAGATAGTTGCCACCCTCAGCCCCAGTGACCCATCGGGTCTTTTTGAAACTGTTTTCACCCGCCGCAAGAATCCCTTCCCCTATCAGTTGCTCGTCCGTTACGCCGACGCCACCTCCGAGCTTGTCGATCCCTATCAGTGTCAGGATGCCGCCTGGACCGGCCTGGCGGAGCTGACCGCACAACCGGAGCATCTCTATCACACCCTGGGCGCACAACTGCGCACCGTGGATCTCCTGGGTCAGCAGGTGGAAGGGGTCCGCTTCGCCGTGTATGCCCCGAGCGCCACGGCGGTGAGCCTCATCGGCGACTTCAACTTCTGGGATGGCCGTCGCCACCCCATGCAACGCAGCCTGTGCGGTCACTGGGTGCTGTTCGTGCCTGGGCTCAAGGCCGGGGATCGCTACAAGTTCGAGCTCAAGGATCCCATGGGCAACCGGCTGCCTCACAAGAGCGATCCGGTCGGTTTCTATTGCGAGCAGTATCCGTCGTTCGCCTCCGTGGTGTACGACCACGAGCAGTACCAGTGGCAGGATGGCGACTGGCAGGCACGCCAGGGAGGGGACAAACGCCAGCAAGCCATGTCCATCTATGAGTTGCACGTGGGCTCCTGGAAGCGGCACCCGAACGGCGACAGCCTGAACTGGCGCGAGCTGGCCAGCGAGCTGGTCGATTACGTCACCGACATGGGCTACACCCACATCGAGCTGCTGCCCGTCTCCGAGCACCCCTTCAGCGGCTCCTGGGGCTATCAGCCGGTGGGCATGTTCTCCCCTACCAGCCGCTTTGGCAGCGCCGACGACTTCAAATATTTTGTGGACAGATGCCACCAGGCGGGCATTGCCGTCATCCTGGACTGGGTCCCGGCCCACTTCCCGTCCGACGCCCATGGCCTGGCCCGCTTCGACGGCACGCCGCTGTATGAATACGAGGATCCGCGCCGGGGCTGGCACCCGGACTGGAACTCCTACATCTATGATTTCGGCCGCGATACGGTGCGCCAGTTCCTGGTGGCGAGCGCCCTCTACTGGCTCGACAAGTTCCACATCGACGGTCTGCGGGTGGATGCGGTCGCCTCCATGCTCTACCTGGACTATTCACGCAACGCCGGCGAATGGGTGCCGAACGTGGATGGCGGCAACCACAACTACGAGGCGATCAGCCTGCTCAAGTGGTTCAACGAGGCGGTCTACGATCAGTATCCCAATGCGGTGACCATCGCCGAGGAGTCCACCGCCTTTGCCGGTGTCTCCAAACCCACCTTCCTGGGGGGATTGGGATTTGGCTTCAAGTGGAATATGGGCTGGATGCACGACACCCTGAGCTACATGCAAAAAGAGCCGATCCATCGCCGTTACCACCATAACGAGATGACCTTCGCCATGGTGTATCACTATGACGAGAACTTCATCCTGCCGCTCTCCCACGACGAGGTAGTGCACGGCAAGCACTCCCTGCTCTACAAGATGCCGGGGGACGAGTGGCAGCAGGCCGCCAACCTGCGGGCCTACATGGGTTACATGTACGGCCACCCCGGCAAGAAGCTCAACTTCATGGGCACGGAAATCGCCCAGAGCAGCGAGTGGAACCATGATGCCCAGCTGCCCTGGCAGCTGCTGCAATTCCCGAAACACGCGGGGCAGCAGGCCCTCATCCGCGACCTCAACCGCCTCTATCGCAGCGAACCCGCCCTGTTCGAGGCGGATCACGAGCGCCAGGGCTTCCGCTGGCTGGATCACAGCGATGCCGACAACAGCATACTGGCCTGGCTGCGGGCCGATCTGGCGGGGGGCGCCCCCGTGCTGGTGGCCAGCAACTTCACCCCGGTGCCGCGTCAGCGTTACCGGTTGGGGGTGCCGGCGGCCGGCCACTACAGGGTCTTGCTCAACACCGACAGCGAGCATTACTGGGGCAGCAACTATGATGTGGGCGTGGTGTTCGTCGCCGAGCCGACCCCCTGGCAGGGCATGACGCACAGCCTGGTGCTGGACTTG
This sequence comes from Aeromonas bivalvium, assembly GCF_046078285.1. Lineage (NCBI taxonomy): Bacteria > Pseudomonadati > Pseudomonadota > Gammaproteobacteria > Aeromonadales > Aeromonadaceae > Aeromonas > Aeromonas bivalvium. The sequence continues at coordinate 88,415 of NZ_JBGXBV010000012.1, read as the reverse complement.
CCCCCCCTCGCGACCTTGTTCATCAAACAGGAGTCCTGATGCGTGACATAGAGAAGGGAAGCGGCCAGCGCCTCGGGGCCTGGCTCGATGATCTGGGGTGCGAGTTCTGCGTCTGGGCGCCGCGGGCACGGCGGGTCGAGCTCTGTCTCTATGACGAGCAGGAGCGCGAGACGGCGCGTCTGACGCTGCCCGGGCGGCGGGGTCAGTACAGCTTCGGCCATGTGAAGGGCATCAGGGCGGGTCAGCGTTACGGCTATCGCGTCTACGGGGAACCACAGGATGGCCTGCTGTTTGATGGCGACAAGCTGCTGATCGACCCTTACGCCCGCGCCCTTTCCCGCCCGCTGCGCTGGGATCCGGACCTGTACGAGGGGGACAGCGCCCCCATGCAGGCCAAGTCGGTGGTGGTTCAGGATGATTTCGACTGGCAGGGGGTCAGCAAGCCCGGGATCCCGAGCCAGCAGACTGTCCTCTACGAGGCCCACGTCAAGGGATTCACCAGGCTGCATCCGGCCATTCCCGAGGCCGAACGCGGCACCTATCTGGGCATGTGCCATCCCCATATCCTGGCCCACCTCAAGGCGCTGGGGATCAGCTCGCTGCAGCTGATGCCGGTGGCGGCCTTCATGGCCGAACCCAGGCTGGAGCAACTGGGACTCACCAACTACTGGGGCTACAACCCGGTCGCCTTCTTCGCCCCCGAGCCGCGCTATGCCGTGGCGGATGCGGTGACCGAATTCAAGACCATGGTGCGCGAGCTGCACCGGGCCGGGATCGAGGTGATCCTGGACGTGGTCTACAACCACACCGCGGAGTCCGGCTTCGACGGCCCCATGCTGTCGTTCAAGGGCTTCGACAATGCGGGCTACTACGCCTTCGAGGCGGGAGCCCATGGTCCGGACTACCATCGCCACGCCAACGTCACCGGCTGTGGCAACAGCGTCAACCTGGATCACCCCAACAGCCTGCGCCTGGTACTCGATGCCTTGCGCTACTGGGTGACCGAGATGCAGGTGGATGGTTTTCGCTTCGATCTGGCGGTGACCCTGGCCCGGGAGGTGGGGGAGTTTGAGCCCATGGGGGCCTTCTTCAAGGCGGTGATGGCCGATCCCGTCCTCGCCGGGGTCAAGCTGATCGCCGAACCCTGGGACATAGGTCCGTTCGGCTATCGACTCGGCCAGTTTCCCAGCCAGTGGCAGGAGATCAACGATCGTTACCGGGACACGGTGCGCGCCTTCTGGCGCGGGGATGGCGGCAAGATGGCGGATCTCGCCACCCGGTTGATGGGATCCCGGGATCTCTTCCCCAAGAACTGGCGCTCCCCCCGTACCAGCGTCAACTACCTCTGCTATCACGACGGCTTCACCCTGGAGGATCTGGTCTCCTACAACCAGCGCCACAACCAGGCCAACGGCGAGGACAACCGGGATGGCCATGGCCACAACCTCTCCAGCAACCACGGGGTGGAGGGGCCCACCCTGGATCCGCGCATCAACAATCTGCGCCAGCAGCAAAAGCGCAACCTGATCGCCACCCTGCTGATCTCCCAGGGGACGCCGCACTTTCTTGGCGGAGACGAGATGGGGCGCAGCCAGCTTGGCAACAACAACGCCTACTGCCAGGACAACCAGATCAGCTGGGTCAACTGGCAGTGGCGGCCGGAGGATGAGCGCCTGCTCGCCTTCACCCAGCAGATGATGGCCCTGCGGGCCGAGTCGGAGGTCTTCTCCAATCTGCGCCTGTGTGACGACGACTGGAGCGGGCCCCAGGCGCATTGCCACAGGGTCGACTGGTATCACCCGGATGGCCACAGTCTCACCGAGCAGGATTGGCAGGCCCCCATGGGGCAGGCGTTTGCCATGGACATAGGCGCGTTGGACGAGGAGGGGGAACGCTGGCTGGTGCTGTTCAATGCCAGCGGTTACGACATCCAGTTTCGCCTGCCGCCGCCGGGGAATGGCATGGAGTGGATCCAGACCATAGACACGGCCACCAACGACGGTCTGCCCTTCCTGCCGGACGACATCAAGCGCCAGGTGGCGGTGGGGCGGGCCCACTCCCTCAAGCTGCTGGAGCGGGTCTCCCAGGTGGTGGAGTCCAGCGGTCATCATGCCCCCTGACCCCAGAGGACGATGTCGCGCGACCGGCGGCGGTCATCATGCTCTCTATATCCCAGGGGACGATGTCGCGCGGCAGGCGGCGGTCATCATGCTCTCTACATCCCAGGGGCCGATGTCGCGCGGCAGGCGGCGGTCATCATGCTCTCTACATCCCAGGGGATGATATCGCGCGGCAGGCGGCGGTCATCATGCGCTTTGACAGGTCGCGCTGCTGGCGGGATCACAAACTGGCATAACCGGACATTGTGTGGGGTGGAGTCGGTGAGGCTGGCTGGTTATGCTGTGGCTCCCGTCACCGACAGTGTGACCGACCAAGTGCCACGGAGGCTGGATGAGTGCAATAAACCCCGAGGCCTGGCGTCAGCGCCTGACCCCGGAGCAGTACCATGTCTGCTGGGAGAAGGGGACCGAGCGACCCTATAGCGGCGCCCTGCTGCACAATCGCAAGAGCGGTGATTACCTCTGCACCTGCTGCAAGAGCGTGCTGTTCCACTCGGAGGCCAAGTTCGATGCCGGCTGCGGCTGGCCCTCCTTCGATCGGGCCATCGAGGGGACTGTGACCTACACAGAGGACAGCAGTCACGGCATGAAGCGGGTGGAGATCACCTGCAGCGGGTGCGGTGCCCATCTGGGCCATGTCTTCCCGGACGGGCCGACCGAGACGGGCCAGCGCTACTGCGTCAACAGCCTGAGTCTGGAGTTCGTGCCCACCCCCGACCCCTGAGATCCCCAGGCATGAAAAATGGCGCCTTCCCCTGTGAAGGCGCCATTTTTTTATGGGCTCTTGGTTGGCCCTCATGCCAGCAGCAGGCTGCTTCCCATGAGCAGGGCGGCCAGGACCAGCACAGGCAGCTTGATGATGCGCAACAAATAGAAGCCGATGGCGGCCAAGGCCAGATCCCGGGGGGTGAGCACGGCGCTTTGCCAGATGGGCTGGTAGAGGGCGGCCAGCAGCAAGCCGACCACGGCGGCATTGATGCCGGCCACGGCGCCCGCCAGCCTGGGCCTGGCCAGCAGGGATTGCCAGCAGGGGCCGAGGGCCCACAGCAGCAGAAAGCCGGGCAGGAACAGGGCCAGGGTGGCGAGCAGGCTCCCCAGCAGCGCCTGCTGCGGCAGCAGCAGGGCGCCCAGGTAGCTGGCCAGGGTAAACATGGGGCCGGGCACCAGCTGGGCCAGACTGTAGCCGGTCAGGAACTGGCTGGCCCCCAGGGTCTGGCCCGCGCTCTCTTCCAGCAGGGGCAGCACCACGTGGCCGCCACCAAACACCAGGCTGCCCGCGCGATAGAAGTCCGCAAGCAGGCGGCCGGGCTCGGAGGACGCCAGCAGGGGCAGGCCGAGAAACAGCAGGGCAAACAGGATCAGGGTCGGCCAGTGGGGCCCTTGCCACGGCGGTACGGGGGCCGTGCTCGCCATGGCCTGGTGGGCGCAGATCAGGGCCCCGGCCAGCAGCATCAGCAGCTGGGTGAACAGCCCGGGTTGCCACCAGAGGGCGGCGGCCGTCGCCACCATGATGCCCAGGGAGAGGCTGTCCCGGCAGAACTGGCGGGCCATGGTCAGCACCGCGTCGGCCACCACCACCAGGGCCAGCAGCTTGAGACCGTGCAGGGCCGCATCCAGCCAGAGGTTGGCCGTCAGTCGCTCGAGACCTAGGGCGGCGAGCAGCAGCAGCAGGAAGGAGGGCAGGGTGAAGCCGACGAAGGCGGCCAGTGCCCCGCCGAGCCCGGCCCGGTGGCGGCCGATGGCGAAGCCGAGCTGGCTGGAGGCAGGGCCAGGCAGCAGCTGGCACAGGGCCAGCAACTGGGCAAATTCGCCCTGGCTGAGCCAGCCCAGGCGCGTGACGAAGGTGCGCTGGAAGTAGCCGATATGGGCGGCGGGGCCACCGAAGCTGGTGCAGCCCAGCCAGAGGAACTGGAGGAAAACCGGGATCATGGCGCTGTGCTCACGATAGAGATGGCAAGGGAACTCTCAGAATATGACAGTCCGGTGTCATTTTTATGACGACGCTTGCGGCCGTACGGGCTGATAGCTGGTCCCCGCGAGCCAGCAGGCAATGGCCTGACGGCTGGCATCGAAATGGGGTTCGGGCAGCTCCCTTGGATCGCACCAGCGCCACTCCTCGCACTTGTCCGGCTCGCGCAGTTCGGGCTCACCGCTTACCTCGGCCAGCAGGGCGACGGAGACATAATGCAGGCCGCTCTCGCGCCAGGTCTCCAGGTTGTTGCTCACCGCAACGACCCTGGGATGCTGGATGATGAAACCGGTCTCTTCCTCCACCTCGCGCACCGCCGCCGACTCGAAACTTTCGCCAAGTTCGAGGTGGCCGCCAGCGATGGACCAGTAGGGGGAGTGGCTCCCCTTGCGCTTGCCGATCAGTACCTGTCCCCGGGGATTGACCAGGATGACGCCGATCCCGACGCGGGGGTAAGGAGTAGACATTTGAAATCCTCGATTTGGATTTATATGAGGCCATCAAAGAGGGTGTTGTCTGACCAGGATAACGCTGGCATCGACCTCCGACGCGGGGGTAAGGTGTCGATGCTGGAATGCCTCGCTGGCTGAACACCATAAAAAAACGGGACCACATTAGAGCCTGTGGACCCGTTTCGCAAGCCACCAGCGAGGGGCTATCAATCCAGCTTGATCAGCATCTTGCCGGTATTGCGTCCCTCGAACAGGCCGATGAAGGCGGCAGGCGCCTGCGCCAGCCCCTCATAGACGGTCTCGCTGGCCTGCAGCTGACCCTGTTCGAAGGCGGGGGTCACCTCGGCCAGGAAGTCGCCATAGTGCTGCCAGTGATCGAAGACGATCAAGCCCTGCATGGTGAGGCGTTTGCGGATGATCTGGGAAAGGTTGCCCGGTCCCCCCTGACCCGCGCCATTGTACTGGTCGATGAGGCCGCACATGACGATGCGGCCGTTGACCACCATGTGATCCAGCGCGGCCTCCAGCATGGCGCCTCCCACGTTCTCGAAATAGACATGGATCCCCTCGGGGGCCAGGCGCGCCAGCTCACCGGCCAGATCCTGGGTCGTCTTGTAGTTGATCACCCCATCTATGCCCAGGGCTTCGAGGGCCGCTACCTTGTCGGCCGAGCCGGTGGAGCCGATGACGCGGGCGCCTGCCAGCTTGGCCAGCTGCACCACCATGGAGCCCACGGCCCCCGAGGCGGCCGAGACCAGCACGGTTTCACCGGCCTGCAGCTTGGCTATCTTGTGCAGGCCGACCCAGGCGGTCATGCCCGGCATGCCGAGGGCGCCGAGGAAGCGCTGGGGCGGCAGCGAACTGGCAGGCAGCCGGGTGAGGGCGGCGCCAGGAGCGATGAAGCGATCGCGCCAGCCCTGCATGCTGCTGACCTTGTCGCCGATGGCAAAGTCCGGATGACGGGAGGCGACCACGGTACCGACGGCGCCGCCGTCGAGGGCGCTGTTGAGGGCGAAGGGCGGCACATAGCTCTTCGCCAGGGACATGCGACCCCGCATGTAGGGATCCACCGACAGCCACTGGTTGCTGACCTCAACTTCCCCATCGTTCAGAGGGGGCAGCGCCACTTCGGCCAGGGTGAAATCGCTCGGGCTGGGCAGGCCGCTGGGGTAGCGCAGCAGGTGGATCTGGCGGCTGATATGGCTCATTTGGTTTCCTCCAGCAGTTGGCCGTTGAGCAGCAGGCGGGTGGCGACATTGCCCCGCATGGCATTGGCGAAGGGGCAGGTCTGGTGGGCCTTGCGCACGATTTGCTCGGCGAGTTCCCCGCTCAAGGTCACCTCCAGCAGGATGGCGAAGGTGAAGGTGCCATCGGCGCGGGCCAGCAGATCGACCGTGGTGGCGACGGGGGCGCTGGCCAGGGGTGTACCCAGGGCCTTGGCCACATGCAGCAGGGCGTTGGAGAAGCAGGCGGCATAACCGGCTGCCAGCAACTGCTCCGGGTTGTTGCCCTGGCCGTTGCCGCCGAGGGCGGTGGGCAGGGCGAGGGCCAGTTGCAGGGTGCCGTCCTGGGTGTGGACTTCCCCGTTGCGACCGGCCTGGGCCAGTGCCTGGGTGCGATAGAGGCTCTTCATGATGATGGCGTCTCACTATTGTTTGTGTGCAAAGTAAATTCAGGCTAATACCGCAGCACGCTTTTGACAACTACTTTGCGTGCAAATTATTTGGGTGGTGATTAATCTTGGGTATACTGGCCCCCCAGTCAGCGAGGTAGTGCCATGAGCGAATTGAAGAAACAGGTCTGTTTTGCCCTCTACAGCGCCGCCAATGCGGTGATGCGTGCATATCGCCCCCTGCTGGATCGGCTGGATCTCACCTACACCCAGTATCTGGTGATGCTCTCCCTCTGGGCCGAAGACGGGGTCAGCCTCAAGCAGATTGGTCAGGATACCGGTCTGGATGCGGGCACCCTGACCCCCATCGTCAAGCGGCTGGAGAGCAAGGGCTGGCTCACCCGCACGGTGTCGACGGAAGACGAGCGGCAAAAATGCGTGGTGCTGACCGACGCGGGACGTGCCTTGCAGGACGAGGTGCGAGCCTGCTGCCTGGCCGACAACTTGCGCAATCAGGTGGACTTGAACGATGCTGAGCTGACCCAGCTCAAGGGACTGTGCGATCGCATCTCGCACCAGCTGGGTCGCTGATACCCATCTGGCAACGTGAGGAGATCATGGATGAAAAAGACAAGCCGACTGGCCCCCCTGTTGGGGCTCTTGCTGGTGGCCTGTGGTGGTTCGGGCCAGCATACCCGCCCGCTGGAGATCGATGATGCCGACGCCTGGCGCGCCATCTGCAAGGATGGCACCCGGGTCAAGGCGGTGCGCGAGCAGGGGATCTGTGACGATCATCATGGAGTGGCCATGTGGATGAATAAGCCAGGGGAGGCTGCCACGGCAGAGGAAGCTTCCAAATGAGGGGAGATCCTCATCACAAAATGACGCAACCGACCGCCCTGGTCGGTTTTTTTTCGCGATCCCGCCAGCAGTTTGCCCGACTGTTCATGGTGCACTCAGTTTTCTCTTCCCATACTGGCCTCACAGTCCCGCAAGAGGAGTACCAAATATGCAACATTGGGTCGGGCTCTCCATCTTATGGGGGCTAGCCAGTTTCGGCGTACAGGCGGATTTCATCGAGAGCCGGGATCCGGTGGAGCCGCTCTGGCATGCCCAAGCCCAGGTCGAGATGGAAGGCTACTTGATTGAATCCCTTGGCGAGGGGCGCTGGGTATTCGATACCGGCTCCGACAGCCTGCTGGTGGAGTTGCCCCAGGGGCGGGTGGCCGCCCCCGATGAGCGGCTGCTGCTGAGCGGTGCCCCGCGTCAGGAGGCGGAAGGCTGGCTGTTGCAGGTCGAGGACGTCAGCACGGTCGCGACCTGACCGCCAGCACAGGCGATGCATGCAAAAGAGGAGGCCATGGCCTCCTCTTGTCGTTTCCATCAAGCCCCGGCCCTCAGCCGAGGTGATTGAGGGGCAGCGCCGTCTTGTGCTTGATGCGGCGCAGCACGAAGCTGGATCTCACTCCGGTCACCCCGGGAATATGGGTCAGCTTGTCCAGCAGGAAGTGCTGGTAGTGCTCCATGTCCCGCACCACCACCTTGAGCTGATAGTCGGCATCATTGCCGGTGATCAGGTCGCACTCGAGCACTTCGGGCAGGGCGGAGATGGCGGTGTCGAAGTTCTCGAACCGCTCCGGGGTGTGCCTGTCCATGGAGATGTGGATGTAGGCGGTGAGGGTGAGCCCCAGTTGGCGGGCGTTGAGCAGGGTGACATGGGTGTCGATGAGCCCCGCATCTTCCAGCGCCTTGACCCGGCGCGAGCAGGGGGAGGGGGAGAGGCCCACCAGCTCGGCCAGTTCCAGGTTGCTGATGCGGCCATTCTCCTGCATCAACTCCAGAATATGGCGGTCGATACGATCCAGTTTCAGCATGCTTTGCCACCTTGTCGCAATGTTTGATTGTATTTTCATAGGTTAAGGGTGAGTCATTGCAAAAACAACCGAAAAGAACAGGATCTTCGCAACCACTCTCCCGGGCGGCTTCGGTACTATGAACTCATCAAACGGTGGTCAGGCAGCGGCAGCACCCAGCCCCTGAGGCGACGAGTTCAACCGGACTCCTAGCACCACGAGACGTCACGCCTTATCGGGCCATGACCGACAGATACGGGCTTACCGGTCCGTAAAAAGCAACAAAGCAGGCCTCCCGGCGCCTGCTTTGTTGCTTTTTGCATGCCGGATCCCGGCTCAGGCTGCGGCTTCTGGATGGGGCGGACGGATGCGGTAGAGGCAACGGTGATCGCCGCTGAGCAGGTACTCCTCCCGCTCGACCCGGGCCGGGGCCAGCAGCTCGGCGAAGATGGCCAGCTCGCTGCGACAAAACCCCTGACAGCCCCGTGCCGCCACGCAGATGGGACAGTGACTCTCCCACAGCAGCCAGCTGCCATCCTCTTCCTGGCGCGTCTCGGCCATATAGCCTTCCCGGGTGCGCAAGGCCGCCAGTGCCTCCACTCGCTGCGCCAGGGGCAAACCGGCCAGCTCTGCCCGGTAGCGCACCAGTTGCTGCTGTTCCCGCTCCGCAATCACCTTGTCCAGTCCACTCTCCCCAAACAGCTGCTGCACGGATTCAATCAGGCGCAGGGTCAGTTCGCCATGACCATCGGGGAAGCGTTGCCAGGCCTGCTCGGTCAGTTGCCAGAGCCGACTCGGTCGACCCCGGCCCCGGGCTTCATCCCGAAAGCTCACCCAGCCGTCGGCCTCCATTGCGTGCAGGTGCTGACGGGCCCCCATGGATGTCATTTGCAGCTGCTCCCCCAGGGCGGCGGCGCTCTGGGGTCCTTGGGTCTTGAGCAGGTGAAGTATCTTGTCGGTGCTGGCGTTCATGTTGTGGCTCTGCTTATCGGCATCGGGTTATCGAGCGGCGCTGGCCGGCAGCGGTGGCGCCCTGGGGGATCCACGGCATCTCGAGCAGGTGGCGTCTCTTGTCGCTGCTGGCGTTCATGGCATCCCCGATTGCTGTGCTTGATGGGAATTATGGGCAGGCGGATGATTTAAATCAACAATTCACTTTACAAAACATCTGGCGTTTATCAGTATAAATAAACCTTTAACTTTACATAATGGTGAGTGCAATGGAGAGCCGCAAAGACAAGGCGAGTCTGTGGGTATTGGTAATGACGGTGACCCTGGCGGTGGCGGGCTTCAGCCTGCCTTCCCCGGTGCTGGCACCCCTGATGCTGGATCCCGGCCAGGGCATGCTGACCCCCGAGGCCTCGGACTGGAGCCGCAAGGTGTGGCTCGGGGTCATCATGGGACTCTATCCGCTGTTTCAACTGCTGGGGGCCCCCTTGCTTGGCAGGCTGTCGGATCGCCATGGGCGCAAGCCGGTGCTGACCCTCTGCCTGGTGGGGGTGCTGGCGGGGTATGTGTTGATGGCGCTCGGCATTGCCTGGCGCTCCCTGCCGCTCTTGCTGCTGAGCCGGGTGGTGGAGGGCTTCTTCAACGGCGACATCGCCATCGTGCAGGCGATGGCCGCAGACATGAGCACGGCCAGGACCAAGGCGCGCAACTTCGCCCGCATCAACATCGGCATGAACCTGGGCTGGGTGGTGGGCCCCATGATAGGGGGCTATGCGGCCGTGGTGTCGGGGGATTACAGCCTGGCGGCCTGGCTGGCGGTCGGGATGACGGTGGTCAACCTGCTGCTGGTGCTCTGGCTGCTGCCAAACCGTCCCCCGGTTCCGGCGACCCAGGATGAGGCGCCCCTCTCGACTCGCCAGCTGCTGCTGCAACCTCGCCTCCTGCCCTATTTTGCACTGACCCTGCTCAGCTATGGCGCCGTGCAGCTCTATTTCAGCTATTTCAATGTCTGGCTGGTGGACGAGCTGGCCTGGGATCCGGTGCAGCTGGCCCAGGCCGCCGTGCTGGTGAGCGTGCCCATGATGCTGGGATCCTGGATCGGTGAGCAGCTGGCACGCCACTGGCGCGGCAGCTCCCTTGGCATCGTCGGCCATCTGGTGATGGCGGCGGGCATGCTGATGTTCATCCTGCCGAGCCAGTGGTGGGGGCTGGCGCTCACCTTCATCCCAGCCGGCATCGGCATGAGCCTGGGGGAGCTGGCCACCTCGGTGGCGGTCTCCAACCGCAGCCATGCCAGCCAGCAAGGGCAGGCCATGGGGCTCTACCGCGGGATTGCGGTGGGCAGCGAGATCCTCGCCGTGGTGCTGGGCAGTCTGGCATTGCTGGCGGGCAATCAGTGGCCCTTCTATCTGGCGGCGGGAGCCGGCCTGCTCTGCGCCCTGGGATTCTATGCCCTGCGCCGCCGGGCCGACAGGCGCAGGCAGATCACAGAATGGGCGACCCAGGCGGGATGAGACTTGCATCGGGGTCGGGAGTCTGGGAATTTATCCCCTTTGTGGCTCAGCAGATGGGAGGGGATATGACGCAGTACAAGGCGATCGCACTCGACATGGATGGCACCTTGTTGACCCGGGATCACAGGATCTCCAGTGCGACCAGGGCGGCGCTGGCCGAGGCCAGGTCCCGCGGCATCAAGGTGTTGCTGGTGACGGGTCGCCACTTCATGACGGCGCGTCCCTTCCACCATGAGCTGGGGCTGGATACCCCCATCATCTGCAGCAACGGCGCCTATCTCTACGACCCGGCAGGGGATCGGATCCTCTGTGGTGATCCCCTGGCCAGCGAGCCCCTGAGCCGCCTGTTGGCCGCCATGGCCGAGGAGGAGGTCGAGGCCCTAGCCCACCTCTCCCACGGCATAGGCCACATCGGCTGCGAGCCCTATGTCACCCGGATCCGCGACTGGTCGGCCAATGCGGCGCAGCAGCACAGGGTGCAGTTGCTGCCCCAGAGCGGCGCCGACCTGCTGGCCCAGCCCCAGGTGTGGAAGCTGGAGCTGTTTGGTCAGGAGCCGGCCCGGCTGCACGACTTCGTCAGCCGGGTGGTGGAATCGCTGCCGTTTACCCAGGACTGGGCGGCGCCCTATGCGGTCGAGCTGGTGCAACCCGGTTGCAGCAAGGGCAACCGACTCGCCCAGTGGGCGGCGGGGGAAGGGATCCCCCTGGAGCAGGTGGTGGCGTTTGGCGACAACAACAACGACATCAGCATGTTCGAACGGGTCGGGCTGGCGGTGGCCATGGGCAATGCGGCCCAGCAGATCCAGGGGATGGCCCACAAGGTCACGGCGGATCACAACGAGGATGGCATCGCCCTGGGACTGGCGCGCTGGGTGCTCTAGCCCCTTGATGAAAGAGGCCCATGGTTTTCCATGGGCCTCTTTTTTCGTCTTGTTACAGCTTGAACTCGATCACCCTGGGGGGATGGCGCAGGCGGTTGTACTCCTGGCGCAGGGCCGCGTCGCGGCGCAGGGCACGCTCCCTCTGATAGCGATAGCCGTCGCGCCTGGCGCTGTCGCCCTCGGTGCGGATCAGCTGCTCGAGCCGGCGTATTTCCCGCTCGTTCTGGCCGATGGCCTGGGCCAGCTCGTCGAGGCGGGCGGCGAGTTGATACTCCCGCTGGCCGCGCTCGAACTGGCGCAGGAAGGTCTCGTCATGGGGGCAGACCCCCTGATACTCCTCCCCGTCGCGTCCCTTGCGATAGGCGAGCTCCGGGATGCAGTAGAGCTCAAGTCCCTTCTGGTAGCCTCGCTGCCACTCTCCCAGATCCGCCGCGATCCCGTGTTCGCCGCAGCGCTCGGCGTACCCCTTGCCCGCATCCGGCGCCTTGCCCTGTTCGCCATCGGCAAAGCCCAGGTTGTACCAGCTCATGGCGGCGCACTCCTCCCGGGAGAGGCTGCTGCAGGCCCCCAGCAGCAGGCAGAGGATGAGCAGAGCGGCTCGTGATCCCGTGGTTGTCATCATGGTTGCACTCCTTGCGGTGTCGCAGACGGCGGTGTGTTGTGGGATGCGCATTCTAGGAGTGGGCCGGCCCGGGAACAAGGGGGAGCCGCTGCTTTTGCCCCGGCTCGGCCAAGCTGCGGGGGGAAGGAGACGAGATGGCGGGCAAGGCTTCTCTTGCAGGCAGCATGAGAGTAAACTTGCGGCCACTTTTTAACAGCCATGCAACAACGCACATGAAAGTCCTGACCGTCGACTACCGGGCCCCCGATGCCGCCCAACGCTTCACCGAATCCCTGCGCACCACCGGCTTCGGTGTGCTGACCCATCACCCCATTCCCAAGGAGCTGGTACAGGGGATCTACGACAACTGGTATCGCTTCTTCATGAGCGAACGCAAGCAGGATTTCCTGTTCAACCGGGAGACCCAGGACGGCTACTTCCCGCCCTCGGTGTCCGAGGTGGCCAAGGGCCACAGCCAGAAGGACATCAAGGAGTATTTCCACCTCTACCCCTGGGGTCAGATGCCGGACGAGCTCAGGGCCCAGGCCATGGAGTACTACCAGCTGGCCAACAACCTGGCCGCCGAGCTGCTGGGCTGGGTCGAGCAGTACACTCCGAGCGATATCGCCGCCAACTACAGCTGCCCGCTCTCCTCCATGATCGAAGAGAGCCAGAAGACCCTGTTGCGAGTGCTGCACTACCCGCCGTTCGATGGCACCGAGGAGCCGGGCGCCATCCGCGCCGCCGCCCATGAGGACATCAACCTGCTGACCATACTGCCCGCCGCCAACGAACCGGGCCTGCAGGTGAAGGGATCCGACGGGGAGTGGATGGATGTGCCCTGCGACTTTGGCACCCTCATCATCAACATCGGCGACATGCTGCAGGAGGCGTCCGCCGGTTATTACCCCTCCACCACCCACAGAGTCATCAACCCGACCGGCGGCAGCGCCAGCAAATCCCGCATCTCCTTGCCGCTGTTCCTCCATCCGCGCCCGGACGTGGTGCTCTCGGAGCGTCACACCGCCCACAGCTACCTGATGGAGCGGCTGCGGGAGCTCGGCGTGATCTGAGCCGGTCGGCCTGCCCATCCTGCATCAAAACCGGAGCATCTTTGCTCCGGTTTTTCATTGTTGGCATCATTGTCGTGAGTGTGGCGATATTTTGGTGATTCCTGCTAATTTGTCCGCGCTCACGCCAGATTTCATCATTGTGATTGCGCAGCCCCTCCCTTACTCTGGCCGCCGCTTTTCGCCAGCGGCATCCCAGGCCCTGGCCCTGACCCCGGAGTTCATATGCAGCAGTCCCAATGGTCATCCCGGCTTGGCTATATTCTCGCCGCCGCGGGATCGGCAGTCGGCCTCGGCGCCATCTGGAAGTTTCCCTATGTGACGGCCGCCAACGGCGGCGGAGCCTTCCTGCTGGTGTTCCTGCTGTTCAGTTTTACCCTGGGGGTGGCGGTGCTGATGGGGGAGACCCTGCTCGGCAGCCTGAGCCGCCGCGGGGTGGTGGGGGCCATGGCCAGTCTGGCAGGTCCGCGCTGGCGCTGGCTCGGCGCCATGGGCCTGCTCTGCAGCCTGCTCATCTTCTGTTTCTACAGCGTGGTGGGAGGCTGGACCCTGGGTTACACCGCCATGGCCCTGTCCGGCAGCCTCAACAGCGGTGATGGCGCCGCCCTCACCGCCCGCTTCAACGACTATGTGGCGGATCCCTTCTGGCCTTTACTCTCTCACCTGGCGTTCGCGGCCCTCGCCTGGTGCTGCGTGCAGGGCGGGGTGCAGAAGGGGGTGGAGCGTACCCTGCGCTGGATGATGCCGAGCCTGCTGGTGATGATGCTGCTGCTCGCCGCCGTAGGATTGACCCTGCCCGGCGCCATGGCCGGGGTGCGTCACTTCCTGCTGCCGGATTTTGACAAGCTCGGTATGGAAGGGGTGCTCGACGCCATGGGGCTGGCCTTCTTCTCCCTCTCCATCGGTCTTGGCATCCACACCACCTATGGCGCCTACCTGTCCGACAGCGAAGGGGTGGGGCGTTCCAGCCTCTGGGTGGTGCTGCTGGCCAGCCTGATCGCCGTGCTGGCGGGACTGATGATCTTCCCCGTGCTGGCGGCGACCGGCATAGATCCCACCGCCGGGCCCGGGCTCACCTTCATGACCATGCCGGCGGTGTTCCAGCAGCTTCCCTTCGGCCAGGGGCTGGCCAGCCTCTTCTTCGCCCTGCTGGTGGTGGCGGCGCTCTCGTCGGCCATCTCCCTGCTCGAACACCTGCAATGCTTCGTCAGCGAGAGCTGGGGCTGGCGGCGACGCAGCAGCTGCACCCTGATCATCGCCCTGGTGATGGCGGGGGGCATACCGGTCAGCCTCTCGTTCGGCCCCTGGTCCGGGGTGACCCTGTTTGGCAAGAACATTTTCGAGCTGCTCGATTTTGTCACCTCCAACCTGATGATGCCGCTGTTCGGTCTCGGCCTCACCCTGCTGCTGGGGTGGCGGCTGGGCCGCGCCATCCTGCCCAAAGGGCTGGGTCAGCCCTGGCAGGCGCTGCTGCTGGGAGGATGGCGCTGGCTGGCGCCCCTGCTCATTGGCGGCATCCTGATCCGCGGCCTGGTCTGAGGGCTTGGATGAGGACTTGCTGCCGGCCGCAGAAACGGCGACAGGTGATGGTGCCGACTCGATCAACCCCTGCCATGAGTGAGAAACAGGGATTTTTCAACTGATCTTGCCGAGAATGTTCGACAGGATCTGTCAACTTGCCTTGCCATGGTTTAGGCTGTCGCCCACTCGTTTTCCGGGCCCGTGCCATGGCATGGGCCCGGCTCGATGCAGTCGTTCCTGGTGTGGCCATACGAGGCTATTCTGGGTGGCTGACGAGCCGGATCTTGTTGCAGGGTCGCCGCGAGGCGGCCCTTTTTGTGTGTCCATCATGGAGTCAATCATGTTGTCCTCAAGGGAGTTGGTATGAGCCAGGTGCAGTGGTCTTCACGTCTCGGTCATGTGCTGGCGGCCGCCGGCACGGCGATCGGCCTCGGTGCCATCTGGAAGTTTCCGTATGTGACCGCCACCAATGGCGGTGGCGCCTTCCTGCTGCTGTTTCTGCTGTTCAGCTTCACCCTGGGGGTGGCGGTGCTGGTGGGGGAGACCCTGCTCGGCAGCCAGAGCCAGCGCGGGGTGCTGGGTGCCTTCAAGAAGCTGGTGGGGCCGAATTGGCGCTGGATGGGCTACATGGGCATTCTGTGCGGCTTTTGCATCTACAGCTTCTATAGCGTGGTGGGGGGCTGGACCCTGGGCTACGTGGGCTTCGCCGCCATGGGGCGCCTCAACCTGAGTGAGGGGGATGCCCTGACCGCCCTCTTCACCGGCTATGTGAGCGACCCCTGGTGGCCTGCCCTGACCCATCTGCTGTTCGCGGGCCTGACCTGGTGGTTCGTGCAGGGGGGGATCCAGAAGGGCGTGGAGCGGGCGCTGCGCTGGATGATGCCCGCCCTGTTCGTCATGATGCTGCTGCTGGTGGGGGTGGGGCTCTCCCTGCCGGGGGCCATGGCCGGGGTGCGCCAGCTGCTGCTGCCGGACTTCAGCCAGCTGAGCGGCCAGAGCGTGCTCGATGCCCTGGGGCTGGCCTTCTTCTCCCTCTCCATCGGTCTTGGGGTGCACACCACCTATGGCGCCTACCTGCCCAGCAGCCAGGGTGTGCTGCGCTCCGGGGTCTGGGTGGTGACGCTGGCGAGCCTGATCTCTGTGCTGGCGGGGCTGATGATCTTCCCGGCCCTGGCCTCGACCGGCATAGATCCGAGCGCGGGCCCCGGCCTCACCTTCATGACCATGCCCGCCGTGTTCAACCAGCTCCCCTTCGGCCAGGGGCTGGCCCTGATCTTCTTCCTGCTGCTGGTGGTGGCAGCGCTCTCCTCCTCCATCTCCATGCTGGAGCATCTGGTGCGCTTCGCCTGCGAGGAGTGGGGCTGGTCGCGCCGTGGTGCCTGCCGGGTGCTGACCCTGCTCATCATGGCGACCGGGGTGCCGGTCAGCCTCTCCTTCGGGATCTGGTCCGAGGCGACCCTGTTTGGCAAGACCCTGTTCGAGCTGCTCGACTATCTCACCTCCAACCTGATGATGCCGCTGTTCGGCCTGGTGCTGACCCTGCTGCTGGGCTGGCGACTGGGGGACAAGATGCTGCCGGAAGGGGCGCCGCCCCTGGCCCGTTTTGCCCTGCTCTGGTGCTGGCGGCTGGTGGCGCCGCTGCTCATCGCCAGCATCTTGCTGCGGGGTATCGGCTGACAGGCCGGACAGGACGAAAAAGGGTTGGCCCATGGCCAACCCTTTTTTCATCGACCCGCGGCCGTTACAGCAGGGGATTGGTGGGAAGGGATCCGCGCAGCAACCCCGCCAGCCGCTCCAGCCCCTCGGCAACGCGGGCGTCGGTGGCGGGTTGGCTCAGGCTCAGCCGTACCCCTTGCGGCGCGGCGAACTGGCCGGCGGCGAAGTGTTCCCCGCTCGCCACCCCCACCCCCTGGGCGTTGGCGGCCTCGGCAAACTCCTGGCTGCGCCAGGGCTCGGGCAGCGGCAGCCAGGCATGCATGGAGCCTTCCTGCCAGCGGGCCCCGGGCAGCAGGTGGCGCAGCAGCTCGCCGCGCCGGGTCAGGATCCGCCGCTGCTGCTCCACCAATGGCATGATCTGGTGCTGGCTCACCAGCTTGCAGGCCAGCTCGATCAGCAGCGGGCTCACCATCCAGCTCGACAGGCGCATCGCCTGGGCGAAGGCGTTGCGCAGGGGAGGGGGCGCCAGTACGAAGCCGACCCGCAGGCCGCCGCAGGCGATCTTGGCCAGGCTGCCGAGGTAGATGACCCGCTCCGGCGCCAGGTTCACCAGGGGGGCCACCGGGGTGCTGGGCAGCAGGCCGTTGACGTCATCTTCGATGATCAGCAGATCGTGGCGGCGGGCGATGGCGACGACGGCCTCGCGCCTGCCCTGGCTCATGGTGGCCGTGGTGGGGTTTTGCAACGTGGGGGTGAGGTAGAGCAGCTTGGCGCGGCGGGTGCGGCAGGCCGCCTCCAGGGCATCGGGGATCAGCCCCTCCTCGTCCATCGCCAGCCCCACCACCTGATTCTTCAGCTGGCGGGCATTGCCCAGCATGCCGGGATAGCTGAGCCCCTCGCACAAGATCGTCTCCCCCACACAGCCGGTCGCCATCAGGGAGAGCATGATGCCGTGCTGGGCGCCATGGCTGAACAGCAGGCGATCCTCGCTCCCTGCCACCCCCTGCTCGGCCAGCCAGTCGATGAACAGCTGGCGCTGGCCGGGCTGGCCCGCCTCCTTGTCATAACCGAGCAGGGCATTGAGGTCGCCGTCCGCCACCTCGGTCAGCATGGGGCGAATGATGGCGGCCCTGTCCAGCTGCACCGGCAGGTTCTGCCACAACTCGATGCGGTGCCCCTCTTCCTTGCGGATCACCCACTCGTTGGCGGGATCCGTGCCAGCCCCCTTGACCCAGGTGCCGTGACCCACCTTGGCGGCCAGCAGGCCGCGCCGCTCCGCCTCGCCATAGGCGCGGGTGATGGTGCCGACGGTGACCCCCAGCCTGTCTGCCAGCGCCCGCATGGTCGGCAGCCGGGTGAGGGGAGGCAGGGCGCCGTCGTCGATGGCCTGCTCGATGGCCTTGACCAGCTTGAGGTAGAGGGGGCCATCGAAGGGGGTGAGGTCCGGGGTCCAGATTGTCATGGTGACAATAAATCCATTGATCCAAAGTTGTGGCCAATATAGCGTGAAATCTCCCACAACGACAATCAAGAATGGCACATTGTATCGATACAATGTGACAAGGAAGGAGTCACAAGATGACGATAGAATGGTATGCCACCCTGTTTGGTTTCGCCCTGCTCACCTGCGGCACCCCGGGCCCCAACAATCTCATGCTGACGGCTTCCGGCGCCAACTTCGGGGTGCGTCGCACCCTGCCCCACCTGATCGGGGTGGCGGTGGGCCAGCCTGTGCTGCAGCTGGTGCTGGCGCTGGGCTTTTATCCCATGTTCGAGCGCTGGCCCCTGCTCAAGCTGAGCCTGCAGGTGCTGGGCAGTCTCTACCTGCTCTGGCTGGCCTGGCGCATCGCCGTGGCCGGTGCCCCTGGCGATCCGGAGCGACGCTCGCGTCCGCTGACCTTGCTGGAAGGGCTGGGCTTCCAGTTCCTCAATCCCAAGGCCTGGATGATGGGGATCTCCGCCATCAGCCTGTTCAGCCTGCCGGGCAGCGACTACTGGCCGAGCATGGGGGGCATCATGGCCGTCTTCCCCATGGCGGGGTTCCCGGTCTGCTTCGCCTGGGTCTTGTTCGGCCATCAGCTCAGTCGCTGGATCAACTCGGACCGAGGCTGGCGCCGCCTCAATGGCAGCCTGGGGGCGCTCACCGCCCTGTGCGTGGTGATGCTCTGGTATTAATGACTGCCTGATTATTCATGCAAAGAAAATGCATTGCTGACCTTGTCGTCACGGCACAGGCTCTGCATATTAGGAGGCTTGCCGCATCGTTGGCGCCCTGTATCACCAAGAGGTTGAGATGGATCTGAACTGGTTGCTTCCCCTGGCGGGCTTTGCCCTCATCACCTGCGGCACGCCGGGCCCCAACAACATGCTGCTCACCAGCGCCGGGGCCGCCCAGGGCTTTCGCCGCTCCCTGCCCCTGCTGGTGGGGGTGGTGGGGGGGATCAACCTGATGATCCTGGCCACGGCGCTGGGGCTCGGGGTCATGTTCGAGCAGGTGCCCCTGCTGCACGACGGCCTCAAGCTGGCGGGCTCGGCCTACCTGCTTTGGCTGGCCTGGAAGGTGGCCAACGCCAGCGGTCCGGCCGAGGGCAACCGGCCGCTCATTCCGGCCCATCAGGGGGCCATGTTGCAGCTGCTCAACCCCAAGGCGTGGATGATGGCGCTCTCCGCCATCAGCGGCTTCACCCTGGCGGGGGAGGGCTATTGGCCCTCCGCCATCTGGGTACTGGGCATCTTCTTCGTGACCGGCCTCTACACGGGGGCCTTTTGGGTGCTGTTCGGCGCCCAGGTGCGCCGCCTCATCCGCACCGCCAGGGGCTGGCGTCGTTTCAACCGAACCATGGGGCTGGCCACCGCCGCCTGCGTGCTGATGATCTGGATTTAGGTGCCTGCACCTTGCCGTCTGTCTTGTTGGCCCTGCGGGGCCTTTTTTGTCCGAGGGGCTCAGTGCCCGCAATGAGAAGGAGCAGTTATGAAATGTATCGGTCTGCTGGGGGGCATGAGCTGGGAGTCCACCGTCAGCTACTATCAGGCCCTCAACCGGGGCGTGCGGGCAGAGCTTGGCGGCCTGCACTCGGCGCGGGTGCTGCTCAATAGCGTGGATTTTGCCGAGATAGAGCGGCTGCAACACGCCGGTGACTGGCCCGCTACCGCCCGCCTGCTGGCCAATGAGGCGCGCAGGCTGCAAGCCGGTGGCGCCCAGTGCCTGCTGATCGCCACCAACACCATGCACAAGGTGGCCCCCGAGATCGCCGCCGCCATCGACATTCCCCTCATCCACATCGCCGATGCTACCGCCCGTCGCCTGCAAGCCGACGGGGTGGCCCGGGTGGGCTTGCTCGGCACCCGCTTCACCATGGAGCAGGATTTCTACAAGGGGCGCCTGGAGACGCAGTTCGGGCTGGAGGTGCTGGTACCAGGGGAGGCGCAGCGGGAGCGGGTGCATCGCATCATCTATGACGAGCTCTGTCTCGGGCAGATCCGCGAATCGTCCCGGGCCGAGTACCTGGCCATCATCGCCGAGCTGGCCGCGGCGGGGGCGCAAGCCGTGATCCTCGGCTGCACCGAGATTGCGCTGCTGCTGGGGGACGCCCGGGCCGCCGTGCCCCTCTATGACACCACCGCCATCCACGCCGAGGCGGCGGTGGCCTGGTCTCTGGCCCGGGAGTGAGGTGTCCTGTCTGTCAGGGGCGGATCGGTTGCCCCGATCGATCCGCCCCGGGGCGCCGTTATCGATTGGGCCTCTTTTTCGCCTCATCCCTGCTCTCTTGATGCTGGTCAGATCTCATATCGACCGTTGTGGCATAGTCCTCGGGATAAAAGCGTGTAAAATTGCGCCCTGAATTTTGGCCGACCCGTCGGCCAGCCTCTCTCTCAAGCAAGGCAGACCCGGTGACAGAAGTAGACAGATTCGCAGACATTCGCCCCTATCACGACGATGAAGTTCCCGCCGCCATCGAGCGCCTCATCCAGGACGACGAGTTTATCGGCGCCATCGCCAAGTATCGTTTCGGCGCCCTGATGAGCGGGTTCGGCTGGGCGCTGCGCCCGCTGATCCGTTACTTCCTGCGTAGAAAATGGCGCCATGTGACCACTGTGCATCAGGTGCAGATGGGGGTGACCCGCTACATGTCCCGCATGATTGCCACCTCCACCAAGGGGGTGACCTTCTCCGGCATCGAGCATCTCCAGCAGGGCCAGGGCTACCTGTTTGTCTCCAACCACAGGGACATCGCCATGGATCCCGCCTTCGTCAACTGGGGACTGCATACCCACGGCTTCGAGACGGTGCGCATCGCCATCGGCGACAACCTGCTGCGCAAGCCCTGCGCCACCGAGCTGATGAAGCTCAACAAGAGCTTCATCGTCAAGCGCTCCGCCAAGGGGCCGCGGGAGATGATGAAGGCCCTCGGCGAGCTGTCAGCCTACATTGGCCAGTCGGTGCACGAGGGGCACTCCATCTGGATCGCCCAGCGGGAAGGGCGGGCCAAGGACGGCGACGACAAGACGGATCCGGCCATCCTCAAGATGTTCTACGTGGACGGCAAGAAGCAGAAGATCCCGTTCGCCGACTACATGCGCAGCCTCAACATAGTGCCGGTGAGCATCAGCTACGAGCTGGATCCCACCGACAAGGCCAAGGCGCGCGAGCTCTACGAGAAGTCGGTCAACGGCAGCTACGAGAAGGGCGAGTTCGAGGATATCGAGAGCATAGTGGCCGGTATCGTCGGCCAGAAGGGGCGGGTTCATGTGGCCTTCGGCGCCCCCATCCGCGACGGCTTCGAGGATCCCGATCAGCTGGCGGCCCTCATCGACAAGGCGGTCTGGGGCAACTATCGCCTCTTCCCCGGCAACTATCTGGCGGCGGACGTCCCCGATCGGGCCAGCACCCTGGAGCAGGCGGCGTTTCTGACCCGCCAGTCCGAGGTGCCCGAGGAGCACAAGGCCATCTGGCGTGCCATGTACGCCAAGCCGGTGGAGAACGCCGGCAAGGTGCGCTGATTCAAGGCGAGATGAAAAAACGGGAGCTCAGGCTCCCGTTTTTGCGCCCGGTCAAAGTGCGACGGGCCCCTCTGGTGAATAATATTGTTTCAGATGGTACGTTTCCTCATCGCCTGACCGCCCATGCCTTGGCAAGGGCCCGCAGAGTGTGTAACAGTGTGGGCCCGGCCCGTGTTGCAGGCCGTGAGCAAACTGCTTGCAAGGAGTGCAGGCAGTCATGACAAGGACCCTTTGCGGTCCTTTTTCGTTTGTGGAAAAAGATGCTGACCAGATGCAGCAATAAGGAGTGACGGCCATGATCACCGGCAATCTCGAGACCCTGGATCGTACCCCCTTGCCCGCCCCGCTGGCGCGCATCATGAAAGAGGTGGTGATAAGCGTCGACCACTGGCTGGCCGCGCCCCTTGGCAAGGCGAACGTCGATGGCCTGCGCCTGTTCACCCTGGTGAGCGAAGAGATGACGGAACCCGCCCGCGATCGCCGCGGCGAGTTCCATGAGCAGTATCTCGACATCCAGCTGCTGCTGCGCGGCCGGGAGTGGATCGGGGTGGGCCCCCATCAATATCGGCAGGAAGGGGCGAGTCACCCCTATCCGGATCTCTGGTTCGTCGACCATGAACAGACCAGCTACCTGGCGTTGCAGCCGGGGGATTTCGCCATCTTCTGGCCCGGCGAGCTGCACCGCCCGCTCTGCACCCCGGGCGAGCCTGGCGCCGTCAGAAAACTGGTGGTCAAGGTACACAGGGATCTGCTGCTGCCCTAGGGGCGCCCCGGCATCCCGGCACAGGAATCAAAGACTTGGTCGCCACAGGCGGCCATACGCCCCCGGCAGGGGAAATCCCATCCCTTGCGGATGACACCATACTGTCCGGCGTGACGCCGGCCCACAGGAAGATGTAGAACATGAGCAAGCTGGTACTGATCCTTAACTGCGGTAGCTCTTCCCTGAAATTTGCCGTCATGGATGCCACAACGGGTGAGGACATGCTGTCCGGCCTGGCCGAATGCTTCAATCTGGATGATGCCCGTATCAAATGGAAACTCCACGGGGTCAAGGGGGAGGCCATGCTGGGAGCAGGCGCCGCTCACCAGGCCGCCCTGGACCACATCGTGGGCCAGATCCTGCCCCAGGATCCCGCCCTGGCCGAGCAGCTGGTGGCCATCGGCCATCGCATCGTGCACGGTGGCGAGCAGTTCTCCCGCTCGGTGCGCATCGATGAGACGGTGATCGCCGGCATCGAGGCCGCCATTCCGTTCGCCCCCCTGCACAACCCGGCCCACCTCATCGGCATTCGCGCCGCCTTGAAGGTGTTCCCGGCCCTAGCCGACAAGAACGTGGCCGTGTTCGATACCGCCTTCCACCAGACCCTGCCCGAGGAGGCCTATCTCTACGCGCTGCCCTATCCCCTCTACAAGGAGCACGGCATCCGTCGCTATGGCGCCCACGGCACCTCCCATCGCTTCATCGCCGAAGAGAGCGCCAAGGCGCTGGGCAAGCCGCTCAATGAACTCAACATCATCAACTGCCACCTGGGCAATGGCGCCTCCGTCTGCGCCATCAAGAACGGCGAGTCCGTCGACACCTCCATGGGGCTGACCCCGCTGGAAGGGCTGGCCATGGGCACCCGCTCCGGGGATATGGATCCTGCCGTGGTCTTTTTCATGCACGATCAGCTGGGGTTCAGCGTGGATGAGATAAACCATGTGCTGACCCGAGAATCCGGCCTGCTGGGGCTGACAGAAGCGAGCAGCGATTGCCGCTATGTCACGTCCAACTACGCCAGCGACGCAGGCGCCAAACGGGCGCTTGATCTATTCACCTACCGGGTTGCCAAGTATGTGGGTGCTTACGCCGCAGCCCTGGATGGCCGCCTGGATGCCCTGGTGTTCACCGGCGGCATCGGCGAGAACGCCGCCATGGTGCGGGAGATGGTGCTGGCACGGCTGGCCCTGTTTGGCTTCAAGGTCGACAAGGAGGCCAACAATGCCGCCGTGCTCGGTGGCGAGGGACCCATCACGGCCGAGGGCAGCCGCCTGGCCCTGGTGATGCCCACCAACGAAGAGCTGGTGATCGCCCGCGACGCCCTGGTCCTGGTTGGCTGAGGCGCCCCAGCCTGATGCACAGCGCCGGCCATGGGCCGGCGCTGTCGTCTGAGGGCCGGGCGGGTTTGACATATGACGGCAGATCCGTAGTCTGACCGACTCGTTTGATGAGAGGAGCTAACGGCATGAGAGAGGCATTTTTCGCCTGGTTGACGGGGCAGGGCATCGAATTGACCAGCATGATGATGCTGGTCATTGCCATCGGTTTCATCCTGCTCACCTCTCTGGTGCTGCATCTGGTGCTGCATCGCTATGTGCTGGTGGCCCTGACCCGGCAGCTGGGGCGCTGGTTGCAGGTCTGGCTGCCGCCCCAGTTGCAGCAGAAGATGTTCAACCGTTTCGCCTTCGCCCTGCAGGGGGCTGTGCTGCTGGCCCAGGCCGAGATCTGGCTGCTGGGCTATGTCGAGAGTCTGCACCTGATCGAGACGGTGGCCCAGCTCTGGATCCTGCTGTTCCTGCTGCTGGGGGGCTTCTCCATCCTCGATTGCGTGCTCTTCATCAGCCGCCGCGCCCCTGTGGGCAGGACGCTGCCCCTGCGGGGCATCTTCCAGGGGGTCAAGCTGATGGGCAGCATACTGGTCGGCATAGTGATGCTGGCCCTGCTGATGGGCAAGTCCCCCCTGATACTGTTCAGCGGCCTGGGGGCCATGACGGCGGTGCTGATGCTGGTGTTCAAGGATCCCATCCTGGGTCTGGTGGCCGGGATCCAGCTCTCTGCCAACAGCATGCTCAACGTCGGCGACTGGTTGCAGATGGACAAGTACGGCGCCGATGGCGAGGTGATCGACATCGGCCTCACCACGGTAAAGGTCTCCAACTGGGACAAGACCATCACCACCATTCCCACCTATGCCCTCATTTCGGACTCCTTCAAGAACTGGCAGGGGATGACGGAGGCGGGGGGGCGCCGCATCAAGCGCTGCGTCAACATCGACATGACCAGCGTGCGCTTCCTCGAGCGCGACGAGTTGCAGCAGCTGGCCCAGGCCAGGTTGCTGGCCCCCTATCTGAGCGAGAAGGAGCAGGAGCTCTCCCGCCACAACCAGCCCCTGGGGGAGGAGCTGGCGTGCCCCATCAATGGTCGCCACCTCACCAACCTCGGCACCTTCCGCGCCTACCTGCAAGCCTATCTGAAGGCCCACCCCGCCATCCGCCAGGACATGACGCTGATGGTGCGGCAGTTGGCGCCCACTTCCGACGGCATCCCGCTGGAGATCTACTGCTTTACCTCGACCACGGCCTGGGCCGAGTACGAGGGGATCCAGGCCGACATCTTCGATCACCTGTTTGCGGTGATTGGCGCCTTCTTCCTGCGGTTGCACCAGACGCCGACCGGTTACGATCTGCGCGCGTTGCAGGGGTCCCTGCCGGTGCGCGAGCGTCTGAGCCAGCGCGCCTGAGGCGCCGTGGATTTGCCAGTTGAATTTTTAGTCGCCGCGAAGAAGAATAGCGGGCCGTTTAAGGCGGTCGGCGCGGCCCGTGCCCGCCGGGGTTCAGTCATCATCACAGGACATTTATGAACAGCCTTCGTTTCTCCCTGGCCAGCCTGCTGCTTGGCCTCATCGTCACCAGTGCGCCGAGCTGGGCCCTGGAATACCCGCTGCCGGCGGCCAACAGCCGCCTCATCGGTGAAAACATCCAATATCAGGTGCCAGAGGGCAAGGGGACCCTGGAAGATATCGCCGCCCGGTATCAGCTCGGTCTCACCAACCTGATGGAAGCCAACCCTGGGGTGGATCCCTTCCTGCCGCGCCCCGGCAGCACCCTGACCATTCCCCATCAGCTGATCCTGCCGGATGCCCCCCGGGAGGGCATCGTCATCAACGTGGCCGAGATGCGCCTCTATTACTACCCCAAGGGCCAGCAGGTGGTGGAAGTGCTGCCCATCGGCATAGGTCAGCTCGGCACCGACACCCCGGAAGACTGGGTCACCAGCATACAGCGCAAGAAGGCCAACCCGACCTGGACCCCCACCGCCAAGGTGCACAAGGAGTACGCGGCGCGCGGCGAGACCCTGCCCGCGGTCTGGCCGGCCGGGCCGGACAACCCCATGGGGCTGTTTGCGCTCTATATCGGCAACCTCTACGCCATCCATGGCACCAATGCCAACTTCGGCATCGGCCTGCGGGTGAGCCACGGCTGCGTGCGCCTGCGTAACGACGACATCGAGTACCTGTTCAACAAGGTACCGGTCGGCACCCGGGTCCAGTTCGTCAACCAGCCCATCAAGGCCAGCGCCGAGCCTGACGGCCGCCGTTACCTGGAGGTGCACCAGCCCCTGTCGCGCACCGAGGAGGAGATGGCATCCAAGGTGCCGGCCCCGCTGCCCATGACCCAGACCATCACCCGTTTCCTGGCCCACGCCGACAGCGACTCCCAGCGGGTCAAGCAGGCGCTGGAGCAGCGCACCGGCATGCCTCTGGCCATCAATCTGTAAGGCGAAGGGGGACTTCGCCCTTCAGGGGATCCGGCTGCCATGGGCCGGCATCCCCCCGGCCCCTGCCACGGCAGGGGCTTTTTGCTGTGAGTCGCAGCACAATATCTGGTTTTTAAACCCCTGATTGGTCAGTTAATTAGAGGAAAAACGTTTTCCAGCTGTTTTTTATTTGTTAAAAACAGTTGAGAAGAGGGGATCGGCTGATTAAGCTAGGGCGTTTTTTTAAGGAGGGTCCGTCCATAGAACGGGCCCCTGAGTCACATAAGGGAGTAT
Organism: Aeromonas bivalvium; assembly: GCF_046078285.1. Lineage (NCBI taxonomy): Bacteria > Pseudomonadati > Pseudomonadota > Gammaproteobacteria > Aeromonadales > Aeromonadaceae > Aeromonas > Aeromonas bivalvium. The sequence continues at coordinate 62,404 of NZ_JBGXBV010000012.1, read as the reverse complement.
TGCATGACAGCTAGCACGCCTATGTTAATCACCTTCTTGGTGTACATATTGGGCATGGTGCTGATCGGTTTCATCGCCTATCGCGCCACCAAGAACTTCGATGACTACATCCTCGGCGGTCGCCGCATGGGGAGCTGGGTCACCGCCCTCTCCGCCGGGGCCTCCGACATGAGTGGCTGGCTGCTGATGGGCCTGCCGGGCGCCGTCTACCTCGGCGGCATCTCCGAAGGCTGGATCGCCATCGGCCTCATCATAGGCGCCTACTTCAACTGGCGTCTGGTGGCCGGTCGTCTGCGGATCCACACCGAGCGCAACAACAACGCCCTGACCCTGCCGGACTACTTCACCTACCGCTTCGAGGACAAGAGCCGGGTGCTGCGCATCCTCTCCGCCCTGGTGATCCTGCTGTTCTTCACCATCTACTGCGCCTCCGGCGTGGTGGCCGGTGCCCGCCTGTTCGAGAGCACCTTCGGCATCGACTATGACACCGCCCTCTGGATCGGCGCCGCCGCCACCATCACCTACACCTTCTTCGGCGGCTTCCTCGCGGTGAGCTGGACCGATACGGTGCAGGCGACCCTGATGATCTTCGCCCTGATCCTGACCCCGGTGTTCGTCATCATCGCCGTCGGCGGCGTCGACAGCGCCATGGTGGAGATTGCGGCCAACAACGCCAGCCATCTGGACATGTTCAAGAACCTGGACGTGATCGCCATCGTCTCCCTGATGGCCTGGGGCCTGGGCTACTTCGGCCAGCCCCATATCCTGGCCCGCTTCATGGCGGCCGGATCCCACCAGACCATGGTCAACGCCCGTCGCATCAGCATGACCTGGATGGTGCTTTGCCTTGGCGGCGCCGTCGGTGTCGGCTTCTTCGGCCTCTCCTACTTCGCCAGCTTCCCCGAGCAGGCAGCCGGAGTGAGTGCCAACCCGGAGCGGGTCTTCATCGAGCTCTCCAAGATCCTGTTCAACCCCTGGATAGCCGGTATCCTGCTCTCCGCCATCCTGGCCGCGGTCATGAGTACCTTGAGCTGCCAGCTGCTGGTCTGCTCCAGCGCCATCACGGAGGATCTCTACAAGCCCTTCCTGCGCAAGAACGCCAGCCAGACCGAACTGGTCTGGGTCGGCCGCGCCATGGTGCTGCTGATCGCCGTCGTGGCCATCCTGGTGGCACGGGATCCGGACAACCGGGTACTGGGTCTGGTGAGCTACGCCTGGGCCGGCTTCGGTGCCGCCTTCGGCCCCCTGGTCATCTTCTCCGTGCTCTGGCCGCGCATGACCCGCAACGGCGCCCTGGCCGGCATGCTGGTCGGTGCCGTCACCGTCATCGTCTGGAAACAGTTCGGCTGGCTGGGCCTGTATGAAATCATCCCGGGCTTCGTGTTCGCCAGCATCGCCATCCTGGTGTTCAGCCTGCTGGACAAGGCGCCTTCCCGCGCCATGAGCCAGCGTTTCGCCGAGGCCGAGCAGGAGTATCGCGCTCCCGTGACGGCTGCCTAAGCATCCTCGCCTGATACAAGAAGCCCCGCATCGCGGGGCTTCTTTTTTATCTGCGCTGGCGCGCCAGCCTGCGCACATCGTCGCGGGCCGCGGCGCAGGCCCTGGCCAGCCAGCCCGTGCGCCTCTTCTCGCTGGCGGTGTGGACCGGCCCCAGGTGCTGCTGATGGCTGAGCCTGATGCCACACAAGCCCAGCACGGGTTTGCCAAGGGTGCGACCTATGGGATCCCCCAGCCACCAGCGGTAGTACCAGGGCGGGCTGTCCATGGTGAGCAGCAGGCGCGCCGTCTTGCCGGCGAGCAGCTGCTCAGGGTGCGCCTTGCCCGCCTGGTAGCGAAAGGCAAACCCGGGCAGCAGGGTTCTGTCCAGCAATCCCTTGAGCCGGGCGGGCAGGCTGCCCCACCAGACGGGGGAGACGATCACCAGATGCTGGGCCGCCGTCAGGCGCTGCTGCAATGCCAGCAGATCCGCCTCGAGCGGCGGCATCTGATCATAGCCATGGCGCAGGTCCGGCTCGAAGGCCAGCTCGCCGATATGGAGCAGGGTGACCCGGGCGCCGCTGGCCTCGGCGCTGCGGGCATATTCGCGGGCCAGGGCATGGCAGAGGCTGTCGGGTTTGGGGTTGCCGTTGATGATGAGCAGGTTGGGGGTCATGGTATGGCTCCTTGAAGTGAGCCGCCATTACACCCCTTGTCCCATGGGACAGAGTCAAGCCACCTTGTGCGCCCGCTCTGCACTCTCCTGCTGGACCCGGGCTTCAGGCTCGCGCTGGACGGGGGCGCCATAGCGGCAGGGATGTTGTGCCAGCAGGGCGGCGCACTGGCTCAAGACCTGGTGCTGCCCTTGCAGCCTGGCCATCTCTGTCTCTATCTGCGCCAGCTTGCCCGCCACCAGTTGCTCCACCGCCTGCCAGGGAAACTCGGCGAGACGGGTGAGGCCAGCCAGCAAGGGGACCAGCTCGCTCAATTTGCAACCGAGCTGCTGGGCCTCGCGGATAAAGGCGACCCATTCCAGATCCTCGGCCCGGTAGACGCGATACTTGCCGCGCCGCCTGGGCTCGGGCAGCAGCCCGAGCTGCTCGTAGAGACGGATGGCCTTGGGGGTGGTGCCCGCCAGCCGGGCAAATTCGCCGATATACATGCTGCCGCTCGCAAAGATGATGTGAAAGGAGCCTCACTATAGGGCAGTGGCAGGGGGGAGAGAATCCCCATGGGGGAGCCAGCGCCGCAGATGCTGCACAAACAGCGCAGGCTGCTCTATGGGGTAGAGGTGGCCAGCATGTGGCACCAGCAGGCGCTCGCAGGCGGGAATGGCCCGGCCCAGGGCCTCGCTTGCCAGTGCAAACAGTGGCCTGGTATCCGCCCCCTGCACGATGCAGGTGGGCAGCTTGAGTGTGGCAAGACGCGCTGGCGACCAATCCGGCCGCTCGCTCTGGCTCATCTGCTTGGGCAGGCTGCCTGCCTCCGCCAGCTGGGCCTGCTGCCACTTGAGGGGTTGCGCTGCAAAGTAGCCCGGGCGGCCACCTGAGCCATCGATCAGGGTTGCCACGGCTTCTTGCAGCAACCCTGCCCCAACCTGACCAAACACGGGGCCAAACATGGCGCCAGCATCGGCCATAAAGGCGGCAAGACCCTGCTCATCCAACGCCCCCGGGCAGCCCGGCTCCACCAGATAGAGGCTCTGGACGCACTCCGGTGCCTGCAAGGCAGCGGTCAGGGCCACATCCGCGCCATAAGACCAGCCGACCAGATGGACAGGCCCGACGGCCAGCTGTGCCAGGAGCGCCAGCAGATCGCCTGCGTGGGTATCAAGGCCGAAGGGCCCCTCTTTGCCCGCCTCGCCAAAGTGGCGCAGGGTGGGGGCATAGACGCAGTAATGGTGTGAGAGCGGCTCGATATGCTCGAGCCAGAGGGTATGGTTGGCCAGCGCGCCGTGGATCAGCAGCAGCGGCTCGCCGGAACCGACCTGCAGGCAGGGCATTGGGCTGCCATTGATGAGAAAAGTGTGAGTCTGTGACTGCATATCAACGCCCCCTCGGCGTGTCATGGAAGCGGAAAAATAGATGGCAAGTGCCCTGCGCCCCTCAGAATGATGGGTGTCCCAGATTGACTGCCGTGGGTATCCCTGATTTTTTGGCACCGTAAGCACAAAAGCCAAATCAAACTGAAACTGCCTAGCGTTGCGAATCCGTCTTAAAGCGTTGTTGTGTGCATATTCGTTGGACATGATGCACAATTAAAGAACGACCATTAGCATGTAATTTAGGGATGATTTCATACTGCTCTTTAATTTCAAAGTTATAATCCCAGCGACCAACCTCTTTTTTATATGGTTTTGCTTCAACTGGTCCTTTAGGCAAGCGAACTATAACACCTTCTTTGACTAATTGGATGCAGAACCCTTCATCTGCCTCACCTGACTCAACAATCCGTTCAACCTTTGCTAGATCAGCAAGCATGTCTGTACAATCCTCCTTGCTTGCACCTTTGAAATACTTCAACTCTATAACAATTACCTTTGATGGGGTTTGGATATGCAAGTCAACCCTGCTTTTACGATTTGCAGTCGAACGACCTCGTAAACAATACGATTGATAATCATGTTGCAAAATGTGCTCAAAGCGGACTATTGCCTCTGGCAAAGCTTTATAAAGCTCACCAAATAATACAGACTGAAAATCAGCTTCCTTGTTTATGGGGTAAGGGTTGTCAATTCTTTCCATTGAGCACTCTAATGCTTCCAATATTTCTTTTTTCACTAATGATTTCTAACCAAGTAATTTGGACGGCTAAGCGCACAACAGTGACTAGATGGAAGGCGGTACTAATCCAATAATGGAGCCCTCTGCATCACTCCATAGTGATAGGGGACAGCCACCTTGCTAGGCAAGCTTGCTATAGAGATGGTGGGTGTCCCAGATTTTTGTGCGGTTAAAGCATGCTAGACAGGAACTCTTTCGTTGGTTCAGGCAGTAAATCTTGCGGCTTATCCCCACCAAAAGTAGCTAAACCACTCTTCCCTTCGATAATACCTGACTTAACTACAGAGCCAGATTTTACGTCCACAACAACTATTTTTACTTTTACCTTGTCAGCCTTTGCTGACCATTCTGTTGCTCGGTCCTCCCAGTGCAAAACTGTTGGGTACACCAAGTAATCAAATTTGCGTGAAGACGCTAAGTTCAACGCAGTGTTGTAGTCTTCGGGTTCTTTAGCAATGACAACATTATTAAGGGTTGTGACAAGTTCACCTTTGATGGTTTCACTAACCATTTTCCCAGAGCCTGCATAATAATGATTTCCATACTGACCATCTTGCGATAATGCAATATATACTGCATTGCTAGGGAACAGCTGAACATTACTATCCACCTTGGTCACATTCAATGAATGAGAATCAGCACAGCCAACCATTGCTGAGAGGACGACAGGTAACAAGAATATTCGCTTATTCATTTTTATTTCCTATGGTTAACATTCACCCAAAATCAGGACTGACAGAGGGCATCCAGCTTGTGAGGGACATCTGCTCTCGAGATGGTGGGTGCCACAGTTTTTCCAGGCAACAACCTGCTCGCGATCAATTGCGTGGTGAGATCGGCAATGACATTTTTCAACCAGCACAGGCTGGCATTGCGATCGTCTCGTCGATGCCACGCCATATATATGGTGGATGCAGGCACCTGTAGTGGCAATTTGCGCGTGACGATATCGCCACGGGCCACACTGTCGGCCACGATGGGATAAGGCAGCACGGTAATGAGCGACGTCGTGCGTACCAGCTCGATGGCACCCGCAAAGCTGTTCAACGTCATGGCTAGTCGTCGTCTCAGGCCTTGCTTGGCCAGACATGTATCGACAATGCCTTGTGCCTGCCCCGACAGGGAAACCAATAACTGATCAGCCGCAATAAAGTCTTCCAAGGTCAGTATGCCTTTGGCCAGTACATGGTTTGGTGCCATGGCCACCACGAATGGGTTTTCGAACAACACCTGCATTTGCACATGTTCAGACCCTGCATCCGAGCTACCCAAGACCAAGTCGGCTTCGGCGTCTTCAAGCTGCTGCGTCATCTGTCCTACATACGGGACCGCATGAATATTGATGCCTGGGGCATGGGCTTCGATGTGCTGACGCAACGGCCCCCAATACAGACTGGTCAATCCGTTGGTCAAGGCAATACGAAAAGTTTGCTCACTGCTGGCCGGGTCAAAATCGGGAGGGGCAACGGCATGGCGAATATCACTTAACGGCGCCGCGATTTGCTGCCACAGCCCCACGGCAAACGGCGTAGGCTTCAGCCCGCGCCCTGCCTTGACGAACAGTGGATCCTGCCATGTATGGCGCATACGGGTAAGCGCATTGGACACCGCAGGTTGGGTCATGGCCAGGCGCTGGGCGGCTGCGGTGACGGACTGCTCTTGCATGATGGCGTCGAAGATCACCACCAGATTCAAGTCCGCTTTACTCATGGAGCCTCTCCTTTTGCACGATACATCCCTGTTGAACAAGACATCTTTCAATCAATACATCACTAAATTCAATGCATCATATATTAATCATCAATTAGACCGCATGAATCAAACCGCACAAACTGCACTCCGTTGACCACAGAACCACGAATTCAACCAAGTGACCAAACAGCACAAGCTAAAAACAACGGAGCACGCACCATGAACCAAGCAGTTAACGCCAGTCAAACCACAACCCCAATCATTAACAGCACCATGCAGGCCGCTTACATTGAAAGTTACGGTGAGCAAAGTCCGTTGATGATTGGCACTCGCCCCATCCCCACACCCGCCGCTGACCAGGTGCTGATTAGAATCGCCGCTGCGGGCGTGAACCCAGTGGATTTTCATATCCGCAACGGCTTGATCGCCGACACCAAGGTCCACACTCTGCCGTTGATTCTGGGCTGGGATGCCGCAGGCACAGTGGTCGCCAAAGGCGCCGATGTGACACACCATGAATTAGGCGACGAGGTGTTTGTGTTTGCCCCCATCGCCCAGCAAGGCACCTATGCCCAATACCTGGCCGTCGATGCAAACCTGGTGGTGGCCAAACCCAACACCATCAACATGACAGAAAGCGCAGGAGTGCCGCTGGCGGCCACAACCGCGTGGCAAGGCTTGGTAACAGAGGGGGGCTTGCAGGCAGGTCAAACCGTTCTGATAGTGGGCGCAGCAGGAGGCGTCGGCGGCTTCGCAGTGCAAATGGCAAAAGCCTTGGGGGCGCATGTTGTTGCGAGCGCATCGGGTAAAAACCAAGCCTATGTCACTGGCTTGGGTGCCGATGAATTTATCGACTACAAGACCACACGTTTTGAAGACAGGGTCAACCAGCCGGATCTGGTCTTTGTCATCAGCAGCGGTGGCGACCTGGTAAAACGCGCTCTCAATGTCGTGCGCCCTGGTGGAACCGTGGTGTCTACGCTGGACGACGTGGCAGCCGAAGAGTGGGACGCCAATCAAGTCACGTTTAAACGTATGTGGGTGCAACCCAACGCCGACGACTTGGCCATCATTGCCAACATGATTGACCAAGGCCAAGTAAAGGTACGACTCGACCGCGTCTACACCCTTGCACAAGCCAGCGATGCCTTAGCGCGCAGCGAAGCGCAACTTGCCGTGGGCAAGATCGTCATTGAAATGATTTAACTAAATCACTGACAGAGGACTCCCACTTTGCTAGGCAAGCCTGCTATTGAGGAGGTGGGTGTCCTAGATTTTTGGCTATTGAGGGGGTGGGTGTCCCAGGTTTTTTTCGAGAGAAGGGTTAGCCAGCCTCACTCGGCAGTATGAGCAATAACTTCAGCCACTCAAACAAGTAACTAGCCACTAGGTTGAGGGCAATGCCGCTGAGGATGGCAACACCGAGAGTTAACCACGGATGGCGGGCGATCTTGCGGTTCAACCATTCCAATCCGCGGACATGTACGGGTCGCTGAATTCGATAGAGCTCCGATCGAAGTTCGCTCATGTGCGAAGCGAGTGGACCCCCCTTGACGTAGCGCTCTTCACAGACTCGACACACGCTCGGGTGGTCCAGCGAGTTCAGTATGTCTTGTTTGTTGTCGTTCCAGTCAAACAGGCATCCACGTGTGGGAGTGTGAGCGAGCTTCTCTTTGGTTGTGGGTGGGAGTGAATTCGACGAGGCGTGGAATGCAACCAGCAACTGGTACAGGTTGCGATACACGAAGGCGTTGAAGCTATATCCATGTTGAATTAACAGTGGGGCAATATCGTACACAGATATCACTACCCGATTTCCTTTGAGCCGACGCATGTAGTACTCATCTTCGAGAGGCGCATCTATGATGGCCACAAGAATGTCGTAATCGTCCGGCTTCGCGATAAGTTCATCTAAGTCATCGTCGCTGTAATTGGTACGGCCACATCCAGGTTCGGGTAAGGACAGCTCGTCGATCGCGGCAAGGTTCTCTATATCGAAAAAGTTGCTCTGCCACGGCTCCAGTCTTTCAACGTCAAGGCGCGGTCGTAGAGGCCCGAGAAATGTTACAGCGATCCTTAACTTCTTTGGTGACGAGACTTGGGAGATCATGCGGCTCCTTCGAGGAGTTTCAGGCTGGCTAACGCCTGAGTTAAGCCGACCAGCAGCGAGGTGGTGTCCAAGTGCGAATATAGCCGAAGGCACGCACTTTGGCGTCGCCCTGATGTGGGTTTGGATAGAGCGAATTGTTAGGTGCCAGGCGGAGAGGTCTGATCGTCGATGTCATAACTGATTGTGACAGGGGACATCAACCTTGTCAGACAAGTCTTCTATCTAGATGGTGGGCGTCCCAGATCTTCTCCGCTAGGCAAGCCGGCTATTGAGGAGGTGGGTGTCCTAGAATTTTGCGATTTTCCATAGGAAATCCATACACTCATAAAGCCCAGCCTAAGAGGCTGGCAACGCATTACAAACAACCCAATCATAACAACCGTAACCAACTCGGCCCGTTAGGACTGTAAACGCCACGAGTTGACAGTTTGTAGTGGTCAACTAAATCCGGACACTCGGTTAGGTCTATCTTCGGCTTTTGCTGGCGGTATCCCGTCATTGTGTTGATGTGGACGTCGCCAGTTGTAGTAATTCATCAGGTAATAACTGATATCCCGCTTCGCTTCCCGCAGGCTCATGTATCCCGTTGCCGGGAGCCACTCTGACTTCAAGCTCCTGAACAGTCGCTCCATTGGCGCGTTATCCCAACAGTTACCACGCCGGCTCATACTCTGGGTCATGCGATAGCGCCACAGTCGTTGCCGATATGCTCGGCTGCCATATTGGCTGCCCTGGTCGGAGTGAAACAGCACGCCGGACGGACAACCCCGCTGCTGATACGCCATCTCAAGTGCTTTCACGGCCAGCTCGGCATCTGGTTTATCTGACATCGCCCACCCCACACCCCGCCGGCTATGCAGGTCAAGCACCGCTGCCAGGTAATGCCAACGGCCACCTGCCCAGACGTAGGTGATATCGCCACACCACACCTGATTGGGATGCTGGACATCAAATTCGCGGGCCAGCAGATTGGGAATGTCCGGTCGTTCAGATTGTGCCACCTTATAACGGTGTGCGCTTGGCTGTTTGGATGACAGCCCGGCTTCCTTCATCAGGTTACGTACTTTGAATCGGCCAATCTGATACCCCAACTCCCGCATCATCGACATCAAGGCGCGGCTGCCTGCCGAGTCCCTGCTCGCTTTGAACAACCGGCGCAACTCACAGCGCTGCTGCATTCGCTCACGGTTAATCGTCCGTCTGCGAGTCAGATAATCGTAAAAACAGGAGGTGGGAACATCGAAAGCGCAGCAGACCAAGGTGATGGGGGCTTGCTCCCTTAATCGGTCTATCAGCGCGTACGTGTGAACTCGTCCGCCATCAAGAGAGCAGTAGCCTTTTTTAGAATGTCCTTTTCACGTTCGAGCCGGTTGATGCGGGCTTCCAGCTCCTGAATTTTTTGCTGCTCCGGAGTCAGCGCTTTGCCGATTGGGGTTGTGCCAGTTCGTTCGGATTGCAGTTGCTGAACCCAGCGGCGAAGCACGGTTTCACCGACATCCAGTGAACGGCTGGCTTCAGGGACAGAATATCCCTGGTCGAGCACCAGGGATGCGGCTTCGAGTTTGAATTCGGCAGTAAATGAGCGACGTAATCTTGTCATTGAACACCTCAGGTCATGGTGGCGACTGTACCACCTAAAATGGTGTCCGGGATGATTAGACCACTACATACTCGGCTTTCGGTTAAGCCTTTGGAAAGCGCACCTGATTCAAATAGCAACCAAGGCTTTTCTTGGTTTTCCTTTGTAACAAACACTACTCCAAAATTTGTATCCTTTAACTGCACAAATATCTCGTTGAGCCAAATTGCTCCACGATCAATGTCCTCGGACGAAACCCAAGGTTCTACAGCTTGAAGTACGCAGGGAAGCCAGTTTGAAAAAGCCATTGCAACCTGATGACTTTTGTTTCCAGACCAGCTAAAGAATGTTTTCATTCTAAAATTTCTCCTTGAGCCTTAACGTCGCCAACACGCGCAGCTTTTTAGTGTAGGCGAAGCCGCAACGAAGAAGTTGTCGCCGTGCTTGCCTGGTTATACATTTCTCGCTGCCCAGTACTCTGACTCTAACCAAGAGCAAAACGACTCAACGTTGAAAATAGCGTCCTGAATTTTTTCCTTAGTAGGAGATATAGTTGGCGGAAACAACCATGATTGTTCTTCTTGTTCTGAAGCTAGTGTCAACTCGGAGTCCTGTGCAAAGTATGGCTTGGGATGCTGACTTAAATCGCTCTTTGAGTGAGATATATTGATTGAAGTCAGGTGCTCAGGGTGTTGAACGCGATTTCTGACCAAGGGGATCTGCTCGATAATTTTCAAATTCGCTGGGCAGGCCGCCATGTCGAGGCCTACTTCCTTGAAGATTTCGTGATAACCGTTAAGCCATCCCTTCTTTTTGAAGTTAACCTCAAAAGTCATCCCATGGTACCTATCTAATCTATCGACCCATGCTTTCAGATATAGTTGAAGCGACGATGAGAGCATCGAAATAGCGTGATGCCCGCAAGTTTCCAAGCCAGATTTAGCGTCTAACCATTCGGATAGGAAAGGCGGCTCACCATCCTCGCTGTAAGGAGGTATATATGGCTCCACTTCATTCTCAATATCAGAAATGATTTTCGTAAACGGAGCAGAAGCTGTTCCATAGAAATAGCGAATAAACGTCGTACGCTCTTTAAGAAAAAACTCAATGTCCAAATTTACCACCTATATGCATAACAGTAATTAGATAGAAGGCGGTACTAAAACATGAATACCGCCTTCTATCTAACTCCGCTTTACTTCGGGTCAGGTTTCTATAAATGACATTTTAAATCAATGGCTTACTTATCTTCCTCTGAAGCCGATTGTATTTCTTTGCCCTCTTCTTTTTACGCAACCATGACGACGGTATAGAAAAGCAGTGTGACCTTGGTCATGGCAAACGCCGGCATGGCTACCGCACTGGATTTCAGCTTCCAGTCTGCTGCTTGTTATCTGCGAGAGGGCTGCCATGGTTCATGGGAGACTCCGACGAGGCGTATGTTGCCAATTGACTATATTAGCTGCCCGCCAGCGAAGGGAAAGGAGGAAAGGGTGAATTGCCGGGCAGGATCAACAAATGAGTGGCAGCCCATCAGGGATGGTGCCCGGGTTGGGAAGGGGATAGGGGAAGGGAAAACGGCGCGAGCGGTCACCTGCTGGTGAGCCTCCGCAGCTCCCAGAGGGAATGGTTGCCCGGCACCTGGCCGGGCAGGGGATCAGTTGCCCGGGATCTCCTTGCAGCTGAGGGTGGGCTCCCCATAGCGCTCCAGCTTGGCATCGCTCCCCTTGGTAAAGAGGGTGAGGTTCTGCCCCTCGTAGCGGGCGCCGCTGGCGCTGGGGGTCAGATAGGCGAGCACTTGCTGCTGGTTGTTCCCCTCGCTCAGGTTGATCATGGCGGCGGGCAGCTTGGCCTCGTTGTAGAAGTAGGTGGAGAGGGTGACATTGTTGGCGCACTGGTAGTCCACCGGGCTTGGTACCCTCAACTGGCCGCCTTTTATCTGCAACTCGGTGATCCGCAGCTGGTAGCTCTCCTCCACGCACTGGCGCAAGTCGCCCGCCTTCCAGCAGTCGTTGCGCCCCTTGATCCAGCCGCGCTGCATGGCACGCTCGCTCTTCTGCTGCTCGGGAGAGAACGCGGCAATCGCCTTGGGATAGAGGGCGGCCAGTTCGTTATCCAGCGCCGCCAGTCCGGCATCCTGGCAGATCAGGGTCTCGGCGGCGCCTTTCGCCTTGGCGCAATCGAAGGAAGGGGTGGCCGCAGCGGCCAGCAGGGGGGCAAACAGCAGGGTGCCAAGCAAGATCTTGTTCATCGTCAGGCTCCAACAATGGGGTGATACCCAGTAACCAGAGCTCACTTTACAACGCACGCTACAACACAAGCTAGAACGCACTCTAGAACTCACTCTGCAACGCACTTCACAACACAATGACGACGCCGGGCCGCCGAGTGCTTTCTTGCGATTCAGCGGCCCGGGATGAGGAAGCCGGTCTGATCCCTTGCTGCCTCTGGGTTATGCCAGGGCCAGGGAGTGGCGGGCGCGCCACAGCCGCTCGTGGAAGAAGAAAACCACGGTATTGATGGCGGGCTCTATCATCGCCATCACGCCGCCGGTGAGCAGCTCGCCGCTCAGCAGGTAGGCAACCCCGAAGGCGACGCTGAAATGCACGACCGCAAAGCTGCTGGTCTTGACCTGCAGGCTGTGGTTGGGCTTGAACTTGTGCCAGCCAAGGTCGTGGAAGTAGAAAGCGACCGTGTTGACGGCGGGCTCGATCAGGGCGATCAGGCTGGCGGTCAGCAGCTCACCGGTCAGCAGGTAAGCCAAGGTAAAGGCGACACCGAAGTGCAGGACGGCAAAGCTGATGGTCTTTTTCATGATGGTCACTCCCTCTGGCGATGAGTGCAGTATCGCCCAAACGCGGAGTAAATGAAAACCATTCTCATCTATCAACTAAATAGAAAAAGCCTATCGACCGAGGTCGAAACCACCAGATTGGGGACTTGCCTGGGGCCATGGCGGCACTAGAGTGTGCCTTTTGCCATGGAAAAGGCGCTTTCATGACCATCAATGCCAACATCTATGTGCTGTTCATCCTGCTGCTGATGATTGTCGTCGGCATCGTGGCCTGGCGACTTGCCCGCCGCAAGAGCAAGCATCCGGTGCTGATCACAGTGCTGTGCATGCTGCTCTGCCTGGCTCCCCCCGTCGCCCTGCTGGCGCTGCTCATTCTGGCGCTTTGGCGGGAGCTCCCCGCAGAGGTTGGCACCCGGCAATAACAGCCCCTCAAGCCGCAACTGCCGCAGTAATAGAAAAGCCCCTCGCGGGGCTTTGTCGTTTTTGTGGAGAATGAACGGTCAGGCCTCGGCCTTGTTCAGCCACTCCACCCTGTACTGGGCACCGGCGCCCTGGGCCAGCTTTGCGCACAGGGGTTTGAGGAAGGCTTCTATCTGTTCGTCCAGCAGCCAGGGGGGGCTGACGATCAGCATACCGGAGCCATTCATGCCCCAGTCGGCAGTCTGGCCGGCCACTTCCAGCTCGGCGACCAGCACGTTGCCGAAGTTCTCCCGCTTGATGGCGCGCAGCATGTCGCGGGACTTGTCCGCCTCTTGGCCCAGGATGGGATACCAGAGGGCATAGATGCCGGTGGCCCAGCGTTTTTGCGCTTTTTTAAGGGTCTCGACCACGGCGAAGTAGTCTTCCTTGAGCTCATAGGGGGGGTCGATCAGCACCAGGCCGCGGCGCGGGGTGGGGGGCAGCAGGGCCACCAGCCCCTCGAAGCCGTCCCTGTGATGGACGACGACGCGGGGGTCGTAACCCATGTTGGCGCGAAGATCCTCCACCTCGTTGTTGTGCAGCTCCATCAGGGCCAGCTTGTCCTGCTCGCGGATGAGGCGGCGCGACAGCTCGGGGGATCCCGGATAATAGTGCAGCTCGCCGCTGTTTCCTTCTTGAGCGGGATTCATCTCCTCGATGACACCGAGATAGGGGGCCATGGCCGCCCACTGGGTCCGCTCGTCCCACAGGCGGCCTATGCCGTCGGCGTATTCCGCTTTCTTCTGGGACCAGTCGCCGCGCAGGTCGTAGAGGCCGCCGCCGGCATGGGTGTCCAGCACGATGAAGGGTTTCTCCTTCTTCTTGAGAGACTCGATGATCAGGGCCTGCACGGCGTGTTTGAGGACGTCGGCATGGTTGCCGGCGTGGAAGGCATGGCGATAGCTCAGCATGTTAGGTCTCTCAAGGGGCCCGTCTCGGCGCCCAGCAAGGTCAGGTAATTCAACAGGTTGTGCCCTGGCTCCCGGCGTGGGGGATGGGCGCGCAGACTCTGCAGCAGCACCCCTTGCTGCAACTGTTCCAGCTCAAGCTCGTGGGCCAGCATGGCCTGATACTCGGCCTCGTCCAGCCGCGCCTTGGCGTTTTGGCGCAGGGTACGCCAGGGGGCGAGCACGGCCTCGGTCTGCACCAGGGCCGGTTGCAGCGCGGTCAGATCCGCGCTGAGGCTGGCCAGATCCAGCCAATGCAGCAGCAGGGCCAGGTTGACGTTGCCGCCCAGGCGCTGCACCTCTAGCCAGTCTCCGGGGCGGGCCCCGTAGGTCTTGCCGCTCCAGTGCCAGAAACCCAGGGGGCTGGGCAGGCCGCTGGCGTCTCGCATCAGATCATTGCTCAAGGAAGGCGGACTCCATGGTTTCCAGCTCTTCACTGAGGCTCATCCACTCCAGCTCCACCGCTTCCAGCTGCTCCTTGAGGGGGCCCTGGGACTTGAGCAGCTCGGAGAGCTTGCCCTTGGCGCTCTCTTCGTAGATGGCGGGGTCGGCCAGCTGGTTCTCGATGTCGGCAAGCTTGCCTTGCAGCTTCTCCATGCTGGCCTCGAGCTTCTCCAGCTTCTGGCGCAGGGGCCGGGTCGCTTGCCGAAACTCCGCCTCGCGCCGCTTCTGATCCTTGCGGGCCAGGGCGGAGTTGGCGGAGACGGCACCATCCGTCGGCTTGGCGTTGGCCTCTTTCTCCTGCTCGCCGAGCCACTTGTGGTAATCATCCAGATCGCCGTCAAAGGCTTCGACCCGGCCGCCGTGCACCAGATAGAAGTCATCCGTGGTGGTGCGCAGCAGGTGCCTGTCGTGGGAGACCACCACCATGGCCCCTTCGAAGCCTTGCAGCGCCATGGTCAGGGCGTGGCGCATCTCCAGATCCAGGTGGTTGGTCGGTTCATCCAGCAGCAAGAGGTTGGGCTTTTGCCAGGTGATGAGGGCCAGCACCAGCCGCGCCTTCTCGCCCCCGGAAAACGGCGCCACCTTGTCGAGCGCCTTGTCGCCGTGAAAACCGAAGCTGCCCAGATAGTTGCGCAGCTCCTGCTCGGGCTTGTCCGGCGCGAGGCGAGCCAGATGATCGAGGGGGGTATCGTCCAGGCGCAGGGTTTCGAGCTGATGCTGGGCGAAGTAGCCGATGCTGACCCCGGCGCTTACCTCCAGCTTGCCCGACAGCGGCGGATTGCTGCCCGCCAGCATCTTGATGAAGGTGGACTTGCCGGCGCCGTTGCGGCCCAAGAGGCCGATGCGCGACCCCGGCACCAGGTTGAGCTTGATCTTCTCCAGGATCACCTTGTCGCCGTAACCGGCGCTGAGGTTTTCCATGGCAATCAGCGGGGTCGGCAGGGCCGAGGGCTCGCGAAACTCGAAGCTGAACTCCGAATCGGCATGGGCGGGCAGTATCTTCTCCATCCGCTCCATGGCTTTCAACCGGCTCTGGGCCTGACGGGCCTTGGACGCCTTGTAGCGGAAGCGGTCCACATAGGCCTGCATGTGGGACATCTCCCGCTGCTGCTTCTCGTACATGGACTGCTGCTGGGCCAGCTGTTCGGCCCGTTGCAGTTCGAAGTCGGAGTAGCCGCCCGTGTACTCGTTGAGCTTGCCGTTCTCGATATGGATGATGCGACCTATGACCGAATCGAGGAAGTCGCGATCGTGGGAGATGAGTACCAGCGTGCCCTGATAGCCCTTGAGCCACTTCTCCAGCCAGATCACCGCATCCAGATCCAGGTGGTTGGTCGGTTCATCGAGCAGCAGCAGGTCGGAGCGGCACAAGAGCGCCTGGGCCAGGTTCAGGCGCATGCGCCAGCCACCGGAGAAGCTGCGCACCGGCGAGCCGAGCTGCTCGTCGGCAAAACCGAGGCCGTGCAAGAGTTCGGCGGCGCGGGCGCGGATGCTGTAGGCGCCTATGGTATCGAGTTTGCCGTGCAGCTCGGCCACCAGCAGACCATTGTCATCCTGCTCGGCTTTAGCCAGCTCGGCTTCCAGGGCGCGAAACTCCTTGTCGCCATCTATCACATAGTCCAGGGCCGAGCAGTCCAGGGCCGGGGTCTCCTGGGCGACGCCGGCTATCTGCCAGCCGACCGGCAGGGAGAAGCTGCCGTTGTCGAGGGTGAGCTCTCCTCGGATGAGGGCGAAGAAGGTGGATTTGCCGCAACCATTCTTGCCCACCAGGCCCACCTTGTGGCCCGGGTGTATGGTGGCGGAGGCGTTATCCAGCAGCTTGCGGCCGCCGCGGATCAGCTCGATTTGACTGGCAACTATCATGGGGGGTCTGCTTGCTCGAGAGTGAAGAAACACGGTGGCGCGCCGCCCGAAGGGGTCTGCGCGCTCGGGAACCGGGAACGAAACTGGCGGGATTTTACGTGAAATGGCGGCGCTTTGCACTGGAGCCGACTGGTGCGGCGCCGATAAAGATGTCATAACAGCAAGCATTATCGCCATCAGGCCGTCTCCTTTCGGGAGTGGCGGCCGGACAAGGAGTCTGCCATGCAGGTTGCAACCATCATGACCACCCGGGTCGTCACCGTCGAGATGGACGACAGGCTGAGCCTCATCAGGGATATCTTCAATCAAGCCCGCTTCCGTCACCTGATGGTGATGGAGGAGGGGGAGCTGCTCGGCATCATCTCGGATCGGGATCTGCTGCGGGCCCTGAGCCCCTATCTGGATTCCGCCGCCGAGCAGGCGCGCGATACCGAGACTCTCAATCGCCGCGCGCACCAGATCATGACCCGCCAGCCCATCACGGTCTCGCCCCACCAGACCCTGGCCTATGCCGCCCGCCTGATGCTGGACAAGAAGGTCTCCTGCCTGCCGGTGCTGGATCGGGGCACGCTGGTGGGGGTGCTGAGCTGGAAGGATCTACTCAAGGCCGCCGTCGAGGAGGGGGCCCTCTAGGGGGACGCCACCTGGGCACTGGCCGCAGCGGCATCATGAAAAAGGGCTCCGAGGAGCCCTTTTTCATGATGCTTGCCCGGCCCTGATTAGGGCAGGGGTTCCACCAGCAGGATATGGGAGTCCGTGCCCACCACCCTGACCCGGCTGCCCGCCTTGAGCGGCGTCTGGCAGCGCACCGTCCAGACGGTGTCATCCAGGCGGACCCGGCTCAGCCCCTGCACGGAGTCATCGAGCAGCACCAGCTCCCGGCCCAGGTAACCCTGCATCCGCTCGTTGATGGGGGCGGCCGCATCCCGGCTGGAGCGGTCGCGCTTGTGCTGCCAGCGCCACCAGGCCCAGGTGGTCACCAGGGATTGCAGGGCGAACAGCAGCAACTGCCACTGCCAGCCGAAGGGCCAGAGCAGCAGCAAGATCCCCACCTCGATCGCGGCGATGCCGGTCCAGAGCAGAAAGCCCACCGACCCCAGAACCTCGATGGCCAGCAGCGCGAACCCCAGCCCCAGCCAGTGCCAGTGGGTCAGCCCCTCCAGCAGGTCTGTCATTTTTTCTCACCCTTGTTGAACAGCTCGGCCATGCCCGCCACCGAGCCAATCAGGCTGCCTGCCTCCAGGGGCATCATGATGATCTTGCTGTTGGGCCCTTCGCCGATGCGGGCCAGGGCTTCCGTGTATTTCTGGGCCACGAAGTAGTTGATGGCCTGCATGTCCCCCTCGGCGATGGCCTGGGAGACCATGTGGGTCGCCTTGGCTTCCGCCTCGGCGGCCCGCTCGCGCGCCTCGGCGGCGAGGAAGGCGGCCTGGCGTTCCCCCTCGGCCTTTAGGATCTGGGACTGCTTCTCCCCTTCCGCTTTCAGGATCTTGGACTGGCGCACCCCTTCGGCTTCCAGCACCTCGGCTCGTTTCTGCCGTTCGGCCTTCATCTGGGCGTTCATGGCCTCCACCAGGGCGAGCGGCGGGCGCACGTCCTTGATCTCGATGCGGGTCACCTTGATGCCCCAGGGGGCGGTGGCGGCGTCCATGGTACGCAAGAGTTTCTCGTTGATGGTGTCGCGCTGGGAGAGCATCTCGTCCAGCTCCATGGCACCGAGCACGGTCCGCATGTTGGTCATGGTCAGATTGCGAATGGCGCTGGGCAGATCGTTGACCTCATAGGCCCCTTTGCGGGCATCCACCACCTGCACGAAGCTGATGGCGTCGATGGTGACGTTGGCGTTGTCCCGGGAGATCACCTCCTGGGCCGGGATGTCCAGCACCTGCTCCATCATGATGATCTTGTGGCCGACCCTGTCCACATAGGGGATCAGCAGGTTGAGGCCCGGGGAGAGGGTGCGGGTGTAGCGGCCGAAACGCTCCACGGTCCAGTTATAGCCCTGGGGCACTATCTTGATGCCTGCCCCCAGGGTGGCTATCACCAGGAAAACGAAAATCCCTAGCACTATCAGTGACTCATTCATGAATAGCTCCTTATGAAACTCGGGCGCTAGCCTATGCCCTGGCCGCAAACACCACAAGCTTAGGTTTGTTCCCGTTGCCAAGGGGATAGTTTTAATTACCAAAACGTCTTAAAAAGCATTTTTTATTATTTTGAGGGATAAGTAACCCTGCCTATAGTCGCCAAAGACAAGCGGTATCGAGAGGGACGAGATGGATTACTTACCTATGTTTGCCCGGCTGGAAGGGCGTCCCGTGTTGCTGGTGGGCGGGGGCGAGGTGGCACTGCGCAAGGCGCGTCTGCTGCTGGCGGCCGGTGCCAGGCTGACCCTGGTCTCCCCGGATATCGCTCCCGAATTTCAGGAACTGGCGGGTCGTTTCACCCATCTGCCGGTGCGCTTCACCCCTGGCCATCTGGCAGGGCAGATCCTGGTGGTCGCCGCCACCGACGATCCCGAGGTCAACGCCCTGGTCTACCAGAGCGCCACCGAGCTGGGTCTGTTCGTCAACCTGGTGGATGACCCGGCCCGCTCCAGCTTTATCTTCCCCTCCATCATCGATCGCAGCCCCATAGTGGTGGCCGTCTCCAGCGGCGGCAAGGCGCCGGTGCTGGTGCGCCTGTTGCGCGAGCGTCTGGAGAGCCTGCTGCCCCGCCATCTCGGCGGCCTGGCCGAGCTCTCCGGCCGGGTGCGGGTCAAGGCCAAGCGGGTGCTCTCATCCATTTCTGATCGTCGCCGCTTCTGGGAGCGGGCCTTTGCCTCCAACACCCTGGCCGGTCTGATCGAGAAAGAAGATTGGCAAGGTGCCGAGGGCTGGCTCAATGAGGGGCTGGACAAGGCCCAGACCGAAGTGGGCGAGGTGGTGCTGGTGGGGGCGGGCCCCGGGGACCCAGGCCTCTTGACCCTCAAGGCGCTGCAACAGATCCAGCAAGCCGAGGTGGTGCTCTACGACCAGCTGGTCTCCCCCGAGATCCTGGATCTGGTGCGCCGGGACGCCACCCTGGTGTCGGTCGGCAAGAAGGCCGGCGCCCACAGCGTGCCTCAGGAAGAGACCAATCGCCTCCTGGTGGAATACGCCAGGGCGGGCAACCGGGTGGTGCGCCTCAAGGGGGGGGATCCCTTCATGTTCGGCCGCGGCGGCGAGGAGCTGGAAGTGCTGGCGGACGAGGGCATTCCCTTCTCCGTGGTGCCCGGCATCACGGCCGCCGCCGGTGCCACCGCCTATGCGGGCATTCCGCTGACTCACCGTGACCATGCCCAGAGCGCCGTCTTCATCACGGGTCACTGCCAGAAGGAGGGCACCCAGCCCGACTGGCAGCAGCTCGCGGCCACCAACCAGACCCTGGTCATCTACATGGGGCTGATGCGCTCCGAGCACATCCAGCAGCAGCTGGTGGGCCATGGCCGCAAGGGGAGCACCCCCATCGCCATCATAGAGCGGGGCACCCAGGCCAGGCAGAAGGTATTGACCGGCACCCTGGACGAGCTGGCCACCCTGGCGGCGCAGGCGATGAGCCCGTCCCTTATCGTCATCGGCGAGGTGGTGGCCCTGCGAGATCGACTCGCCTGGTTTGGCGAGCAGGCAAGCGCCGGGGCAGGCAGCCAGGAGCTCAAGCTGGTGAGCCTGGCCTGAAGGGTGGCGACCCGAATCGATTTGACGCTGCCGCCAGCGGCAGCGAACTGAACCAACACAGCGTCCCGACCAGGCGCGATAGCAATGAACCGAGGACCCAGACATGGACCGTGAAAGATTGACCCACTTGCAACAGCTGGAAGCCGAGAGCATCCACATCATCCGCGAGGTGGCTGCCGAATTTGAAAACCCGGTGATGATGTACTCCATCGGCAAGGACTCCTCCGTCATGCTGCACCTGGCCCGCAAGGCCTTCTACCCGGGCAAGATCCCCTTTCCCCTGCTCCACGTGGACACCAACTGGAAGTTCAAGGAGATGATCAAGTTCCGGGACGAGACCGCCAAGAAGTACGGGCTGGATCTCATCGTCCACAAGAACCCGGATGGCCTGGCCATGGACATCAACCCCTTCGTGCACGGCAGCGGCAAGCACACCGACATCATGAAGACAGAGGGGCTCAAGCAGGCGCTCAACAAATACGGCTTCGATGCGGCCTTTGGCGGCGCCCGCCGCGACGAGGAGAAATCCCGTGCCAAGGAGCGGGTCTACTCCTTCCGCGACAAGTCCCACCGCTGGGATCCGAAGAACCAGAGACCCGAGCTGTGGCGCGTCTACAACAGCCAGGTCAACAAGGGGGAGAGCATCCGTGTGTTCCCGCTCTCCAACTGGACCGAGCTGGACATCTGGCAATACATCTATCTCGAGAACATCGACATAGTGCCCCTCTACTTCGCGGCCATGCGCCCCGTGGTGGATCGCGGCGGCATCAAGATCATGGTGGATGACGATCGCATGCCCATAGGCCCGGAAGATGAAGTGAAGCAGGAGCTGGTGCGCTTCCGTACCCTCGGCTGCTACCCGCTGACCGGGGCCATCGAATCCAATGCCACCACCCTGCCGGAGATCATTGAAGAGATGCTGATCACCACCTCGAGCGAGCGGCAAGGGCGGCTCATCGATCACGATCAGGCCGGCTCCATGGAGCAGAAGAAGCGTCAGGGCTATTTCTAAAAAAATGTTCTAAGGAATCGCAACATGAACAACCACATTCAGACCGCCATCAGCGAACAGGGCATTGAAGCCTACCTGCACGCCCAGCAGCACAAGAGCCTGCTGCGTTTTCTCACCTGCGGCAGCGTGGACGACGGCAAGAGCACCCTCATCGGTCGCCTGCTGCACGACTCCCAGCAGATCTATGAAGATCAGCTCAAAGCGCTGGAGTCCGACAGCCAGAAGCTCGGCACCACAGGGGAGAAGCTGGACCTGGCCCTGCTGGTGGACGGCCTGCAGGCGGAGCGCGAGCAGGGCATCACCATCGACGTGGCCTACCGCTATTTCTCCACCGCCAAGCGCAAATTCATCATCTCGGATACCCCGGGCCACGAGCAGTACACCCGCAACATGGCGACCGGCGCCTCCACCTGCGATCTGGCCATCATATTGATCGACGCCCGCAAAGGGGTGCTGGATCAGACCCGCCGCCACAGCTTTATCGCCAGCTTGCTGGGGATAAAACAGTTCGTGGTGGCGGTCAACAAGATGGATCTGGTGGAGTTCAGCCAGGAGGTGTTCGAGCGCATCAGTGCCGAATATCGCGAGTTCGCCAGGAAGCTCAGCGTCGACACCATCCACATAGTGCCGGTCTCGGCCCTGGACGGTGACAACGTGGTCAACCCAAGCGACAAGCTGGCCTGGTACCAGGGCGAGACCCTGCTCTCCTTGCTGGAAACCGCCGAAGTGGAGCGCGAGCTGGAGCGCCACCCGGTGCGCCTGCCGGTGCAGTACGTGAACCGCCCCAACCTCGATTTTCGCGGCTTCGCAGGCACGCTCGCTTCCGGCATCCTGCGGGTCGGCGACAAGCTTGCCGTGCTGCCCTCCGGCAAGGAGAGTACGGTGAAGCGCATCGTTACCTTCGACGGGGATCTGGACTATGCCCTGCCGGGTCAGGCCATCACCGTCACCTTCGCGGACGAAATTGACATCAGCCGGGGCGACCTGCTGGTGGATGCGGCGAAAAAGCCCCAGGTGACCCAGAACGTGCTGGCTCACATCGTCTGGATGGGGGAGGAGTCCCTGCAACCGGGCCGGGTCTATGACGTCAAGCTGGCCACCAAGAAGAGCCGCGGCCAGGTGGAGGCCATCCGCCACCGCATCGAGATCAACAAGCTGGACGAGCTGGCGGCGAGCGAACTCAAGCTCAACGAGATCGGCCTGTGCGAATTCAGCCTGACCGACCCGGTGGCGTTCGACCCCTATGCGGATATCCGCGACACCGGCAGCTTCATCCTCATCGACCGGCTGACCAACGTCACCGTGGGCGCAGGCATGATAGTGGAAGGGCTGGCGGCCAAGGCAGTGGCAGGGCAATACAGCGAGTTCGAAATCGAGCTCAACGCCCTGGTGCGCAAGCACTTCCCCCACTGGCAGGCGCTGACCATCGCCAACGACAAGGAATAAGCCCATGACCTGGCAACAATCCCTGGTGCTGGGTCTGCTGGCTACCCTCATCGTCCTGCTGATCCAGGGCAAACTCAGGCCGGCGCTGCTCTTCTCGGGCGCCGTGCTCGTCACCTATCTGAGCGGCCTGGCGGACATCAACGCCGTGGTCGGCGGCTATACCAACAGCTCGCTGCTGACCCTGGTGCTGCTGCTGCTGGTATCCTTGGCGGTGGAGAAGACCCGCATCATGAGCTGGTTCGCCAATCAGGTGGGCACCGGCTCCTTCAACAAGGTGCTGGTGAAGGTGTGGTTCTCCACCGCCTTCCTGTCGGCCCTGGTCAACAACACCGCCGTGGTGGCCTCCATGCTGGGGGCGGTCAAGCGCAATCCCAATCATGCGCCGTCCCGGCTGCTGCTGCCCATGTGCTTCGCGGCCACCTTTGGCGGTGTACTGACCCTGATCGGCACCTCCACCAACCTCATCGTCAACAGCTTCCTGGAGAAGATGGGGGCCGAGCCCCTTGGCATGTTCGACTTCTTCATGGTGGGGGCGGGGACCCTGGTGACCGGCCTGGTCGCCGTGCTGCTGTTTGCCCGCCGCCTGCCGGAGCAGGATACCGAGATAGACCGCTCCTCCGGCTACTTCCTTGAGGCCAAGGTGAGCGAGGGCTCCCTCATGGCCGGGCGCAGCGTGAAAGAGAACGGCCTGCGCAGCCTGAAAAGCCTCTATCTTGCCGAGATCATCCGGGGCGATCAGGTGATCTGCCCGGTGCAGCCCGAGCACGAGCTGCACGAGGGGGACATGTTGCTGTTTTGCGGCGACGTGGAGAGCGTGGGCGTATTGCAGGAGATGAAGGGGCTGGATCTCTACGGCCAGCACAGGCTCAACGGCCAGCATCTGGTGGAGGTGATCGTCAGCCACAGCTCGCGGCTGGTGGGTCAGACCATCAAGGATGCGGAGTTTCGCACCCACTTCGATGCGGTGGTGCTGGCGGTGCGCCGGGGCGAGACCCAGCTCACCGGCGGCCTGGGCCAGATTGAACTGCACGCGGGGGATACATTGCTGCTGGCCCCTGGCCCCAAGTTTGCGGGCAACAAGTCTCTATCCCGGGAGTTTGTGGTGGTGAGCGGGCTGGAGGCCTCCACCCGGCTCGATGGCAAGCGCAGCGCCGCCGTGGTGGTGGGCTTTCTCGGGGTGCTGGCACTGTCGGTGTTCGATCTGGTGCCGTTGTTCAAGGGGCTGCTCATCATGCTGGTGGCCCTGCTGTTGACCCGGGTGCTGACCCTGGACGAGATCCGTCGCCGCTTCCCGCTGGAGATCTGGCTGGTGGTGGGGGGGGCGCTCGCCATCGCCGACCAGCTCGAACGCACCGGCCTGGCCCGGGTCATCGCCGACTTCCTGATGGGGGAGTTCAACGGTGCCAGTCCCCTGGTGGCCTTCATCGGCATCTACTTCTTCACCCTGGTGCTGACCGAGCTGATGAGCAACAACGCCGCTGCGGCCCTGGCCTTCCCCATGGGTTATCAGCTGGCGCTCAGCATGGATGTCTCCACCATGCCGTTCATTCTGGCGGTGCTGTTCGGGGCGAGTTCCAGCTTTCTACTGCCCTATGGCTACCAGACCAACCTCATGGTCTATGCGGCGGGCAACTACAGGATGCCGGACTACCTCAAGCTGGCCCTGCCCGTCTCCATCGCATACAGCATCGGAGTCTTGATCATGGTGCCCCTGCTGTTTCCGTTTTAAGGCGTTATCTGGATGCGTGAGCACCGAACAAGGAGTTTTAGATGAGCAATATCGTGTGGCACCAGCATGTCGTCGACAAACGTAGCCGCTCTGAACAGAAGGGACAGAAGCCCCTGGTGATCTGGTTCACTGGGCTCTCCGGGGCGGGCAAGTCCACCCTGGCGGGGGCGCTGGAACAGGCGTTGGCGGCGCAAGGCAAGCACACCTATCTGCTGGATGGGGATAATGTGCGTCATGGCCTGTGCGGCGATCTGGGCTTCGACGATGCCGCCCGCCAGGAGAATATCCGCCGGGTCGGCGAAGTGGCAAAACTCATGGTGGATGCGGGCCTCATCGTGCTCACCGCCTTTATCTCGCCGTTCCGTGCCGAGCGGGATCTGGTGCGCAATCTCTTGGGGCCTGACGAGTTTGTCGAGGTGTTTGTCGATGCGCCGCTCGCCGTCTGTGAAGAGCGTGACCCCAAGGGGCTCTACAAGAAGGCGCGAGCCGGGGAGATCACGAATTTCACCGGTATCGACTCCGCCTACGAGGCCCCCGAGCAGCCGGAAATCCACCTGCTGAATGCCGGCAAGTCGGTGGAAGTGCTGGTGGATGAGTTATTGACTGCCCTGCGGCAGCGGGAGGGTGACTGAGGTTGATTGTACAAACCGAATATTGATAAACAAGGGGGCGCTTGCCCCCTTGTTTATTGTTTTTTCAACTTATGCGTTATGCTATAACGCGCTTTAGTAACTTCTTAAACTCCATTACGAGCATTTTTTCTCTTTCTTCTATAAATTGTCTGAAGTTGTCTAATGTAAGGTCAACATCTGGGATATAGTGTTTTTCCATATATGCCTTTCGATCCTTTTCATTAGGAAATTTTTCTTTTATCCAAGCATCAAATTCCTTCCCAGATTTTTCTTGGTTAGGAATGCCCTCAAGTAGCTGTAAATTAGCTAGGTAATTATAGTTGTCGAGATAGAATTCGATGTCACCTGGCTTTATCCCTCGTTTCTCAAGCCGCTTTCGAGTAAATAATTTTTTGGGGAATATGTGGTCTTGGTGGAATTTGTTTCTAAAGTCAAGTGATGGATAGATATATGCAAGCACAGAATAAGTATATGCTTGTGCATATTGATAATACAATAGATTGTCTATTTCATCATCATCAAATGATATTGCTTTAGCCCCACCCTTCAGTTTATTGATTATATCAATAAGTGGAAACCCATCTTCAGAGGCGTTGATAGCCTCACGAATAGGCCTAAGGACATTATCGGGTTGCCCGCTAAATGTTCTTTTCAAAAGTACCATCACAAGCCAATTAAAGATCTTTTGCCGTTCATGTTGATATTTTGCTGACGCAGAAAAATTCTCTGGACTGCCTATTTTATATAGATATCCTGCTATAGGTATCAATGCATTATTTGAGGTTAGTGTCTCTCTGTGATAACCAAAGCTTGAAATCAATACAATAGCAGATCTGATAGCTTTAGTTATGTCGTCCCATTGTTTCTCAATGGAAAGCATATTGTCCTGGTTGAAGTTATCTACTTTAAATGCTATATCCCTAAAACCAGATATAACGAGACAACTTTTCAATACAAAATCTTTGTTAATATTGAAGCCATCGCCTATTGAGTTTATTTCATCTACAAATGCTGTAATTTCCTCTCTGGCATCTTTTTCCTTCCATTGTGCGGTCGCTATAGAGAGTAAGAGATCAGAGTAACTTAATTGTGTTCCTCCGCTATTAACGCGAATGAAAATATTTAAAACCTTATCTAAACTCCCATCTTTTTCCAAAAAGAAATTTATAGATTTATTTTTATGGACAACTTCCCATAATTTATATAAAACTTCGTTTGCAAATTCAGCTTTATCTTCTTCGACCTTGAGCAAACCATTTTTGATTAGATATTTATTTATGTCAGCAGGTTTTTCGAGGTCAAGAATATCACCCACAATAAACCAAAAATGATCATCATCGGATTGCTGACGTTCATTTTTTGTTAAAAATTTAAAATCATATACAAAGTCAGCATCCTCTGACCGTGAGAGTAGATTAAGGCAAAGTTTTCTTTTCGGGAATGCAGTATCATTATCCCATCTCTTTCGAGGGAGTTTATAGGAATAAGTTCCTTTTAGTCCTATATATAAAGATGTAAGGCGCTGTTGACCATCTAATATAGCGGTTATTCCACTCTCGCCACTTATATCTGCTTTTGGATTATGTGTGTTGTCTCGCTCGTGGTATTCACGAACAAACTCATAGAACTGAAAATTCTTGATATTCTCCTTCTCAACCTCCCAAAATAAAAATGAACTTATGGGGTAATCCCTCATCAATGAATCAAAAAGCCGTTCTATCTGATCCGTCCCCCAAACAAATTCACGCTGAATGGCCGGAAGTAGATAAACTTTCTTATGTACACTGTCAATCGCCTCTTTTATCGTTATCGGTTCTACAAATGCCATTCAAATTTCTCCGCCTTATTGTTATGACGATTCAATATTATCGGCAGCAAGCACCGAAATCTGGGACACCCATCAATTTGACAGCAGCGTAGCATGCAGCTTCGCTTGATGGGTAGCCCGTAGAGGAGTGTGCCATGACCATCTCGCGTTCACGCCAGATCAGCCTGCAAGATACCCCCTACTACCATGTGGTCAGTCGCTGTGTGCGGCGGGCCTTCTTGTGTGGGCAAGATGCGCATTCTGGGCATAGCTATGAGCACCGACGCCAGTGGGTGATTGACAGGCTTGGCCAACTGTCACGTCAGTTTGCCATCGGGGTGTGCGCCTATGCGGTGATGAGCAACCACTATCATCTGGTACTCAAAGTCGAGTTTGAAACCGCCGCCAGGTGGAGCGAGCGAGAAGTAGCCGAACGTTGGGCTGCGCTGTTTCAATGGCCGCCGTTGGTGCGGCGTTGGTATCAGCATGAATCCCTGATTGCGCCCGAGCTTGAAGTGGTCCGGGGGCTTATCGCTGAGTGGCGTCAGCGGCTGCACTCCATCAGCTGGTTTGTGCGACTGCTCAACGAGAGCATGGCGCGACAGGCCAATCAGGAAGATGGCTGCAAGGGTCACTTTTGGGAAGGACGTTTCAAAAGTCAGGCCTTGCTGACGGAGCCGGCTCTACTGGCCTGCATGGCCTACGTTGATTTGAACCCGATCCGGGCTGATCTGGTCGACAGGCCGGAGCAAAGTGAGTACACCAGCATCAAGCAGCGTCTTGATGATGAGACGTCTGAAGTCTCATTGCCTCCGCTGCTGTTGCCGTTTTCCAGCCCAGATCAGCCCGAGGGGTTGCCGTTTACCTTCACTGACTATCTGATGTTGGTGGATTGGACCGGTCGGGCTATCAGGACGGATAAACGGGGCCATATTCCGGAAGCGCTAGTTCCCATTCTTCAACGGCTGGGCCTTGATAAGGATCAGTGGTTAAGACAAGTGACACTGTTTCGGCGGCGGGGTATCAGGGTGGTGGGTGACAAGGCGCGCTGCCTGCGTTACGCAGAACATTGTGGCCAGCGACGATGTCACCAACCTGCATTCTGAGCTGCGGTACACCACTTTGACTCCCCTGCATCGCCTTTGATGTCATGGCTGGCGCTGGCTGAAAAGCCGCTTTTTAAGCCAAAATCTCGAGCTTTTCTCCTTCCTGGCCCAAAGCCCTCAATCATGGCGCCATCACGGCAACCACAGCCAGTCACGCCAAGGTCTGCTCAAAATGGTGGGTGTCCCAATAATGTTACCACGCGTGCCAAGTCCCTCTTTAACGCATTGTTATGCCTGTGCCAACGTTTTCAAAGAACCAGGAACAATAAGCTTGTGAACTGGAGCGACAAAAAACATGTACACTTTGCCAAACCAGTTATGAACATGTACGACTGTAGTTGCATGGACGGTGATTTGATCGCCCACAACATCCAACAGAAACGACACTCTAACATCAAGATGCTTGTCACTATCCTCCAAGACTATTTCCCTGTCACTGTTACTGATTAACGTAAAAATTCCTATTCGCCCACCAACGCTAACATTGGTTGCACTTTCATTGGCTACCGTATCCTGAAGCCGCCCTAAGTCCTTTAAACCAAGCAATGATACAACGCGATTTCTTGTCGCCATCAAAAATGAAACCCACGCCGGTGTTTGTTTCGAAATTTCAAGGTAGACATCAAGTGCAGTCTGATTATTGTTGGGGATTTCACGTGAAAAGCTATCAGCGAAATAGGCTCCGTTAGCATAATCAAACAACTTAGAATGTTTGGGAACTGCCATGTTCTTCTCCAAAGGCATAACGCCCGCTTAAGTGGTGAGCAACGTAATGCGGTGTTTTCGCACACTACCGTAATCACTAAAACCAACGCATAGCAAAAATGCCACGCGTTGCGAATCCGTCTTAAAGCGTTTGTTATGTGCACTTTATAGTTTTTGTGAATAATTAAGTTCTATTTCTTGTGTCGAATTGAATTGGTTAAACATGACAAATATCTTGTAAATGATTCTGTAAAATCATCTACGTCATCTTCATTACCGTCTGTAGCATTCAGAACAATAGATGCATAACTTAAAGTATGATGTGCATAGCAAACTGGTTCTGCAGTTTCCCAAGCTCTTTGCAATTCTGATTCAGGTAAATAATGGCGCCAATTTGACAAATAATTCTTGATTAACCTCCGCTTCAAACTCGTTTCTGAAAACTGATAAATGAAATTACCGTCCATAAATGGATGAGTAATGCAAGCATCACTCCAATCAAAAAACAAATAAGATTCGGCAGTTCTTGCCATGTTACCTTCATGTAAATCGCCATGAACAAGGCAATCTGGCAAAGAATATTCTTTAAGCTTGTGAACTGCTATTTCTAACTTCGACAAAAGGTTATCAAAAACAATATTTTTATCGTTTAAAATCGCTGCAATCTTGGGTTGGTTAAAATGCCAAATGAGTTGTGTTGATAAATTTTCGATACTTCGTGATTGGCACCCTGATTGTCGTAACTTATTAACGTGCTCAACAGATAAACTCTGTGCCTCCCCCCATATCTGGTATGCATCATTCCACACTGTCAAATCTACATCTTCATCCAGCGGTTCCCCAAAATCACTAGTTAGTTGCCAACGTCGATCTTTATCAATAGCTAAAACATCCGGCACTTTATCCTTGAAAATATGAGCGAGAAGGTTACAGACACCCGCTTCATTAGAGAACAGTGGCAATGATGCTGTTGCTTTAAAATATACATTTCCTTTTTCTGTTGGAATGCGCCACACATCACCTAAAAACCAATCTTCGACAATGATTAATTCATCAACTCTCTTGTAATTTAGTTGTTTAAGTGTATTCTCGATCCAGTATTTTGCATCAAGTTTCCAATCAGAAAGGTGTTTAGAACACGGTTGAGTACTCATTCAAAGTTTGCCTTTAACGATGCGCTTGTCAATATGCGCTATTCCAATGGTATGGTGCATTATGTCCAAATTTTCTATTGAGCGTTTAAAGTCACCACTCTTTGCGCACGATAAGTTGAGAACGATTCAAAACAAACCGCAAAACCGTCAGGCTTGTTGTTGACAAAACTGATAAATCCGTGGAAATAAGGCAGCGAAAACAGTTGAGCAATAACAGGGGGATCTAGTTCAACCGAGAATCCAAATAGGTACTCTCTGAACAAAGTCTCGAATATACCTTTATCCTCAATGCTTTCTGTTTCTGTACGCCTAATTGTAATTTTCATATTCATTTCCACCAAAGCACATAACAGTGATTAGATGGAAGGCGGTACTAACACGTTCATACCGCCTTCCATCTAACTCCGCTCCACCCTGATACAGGGCATAAGAAATGATATTTTAAATCAATAGCTTATATATCTACCTCTGAAGCTGAACGCGTTCGCTTGACGTCCTCTTTTTACGCAACCATTACCACTATTTAGAAAGACAGCGAAAGTATTGACCATGGCGATCGCCAGCATGGCTACCGCCCCTGAATTACAGCCTCCAGTTTGCTGCTTTTTACCTGCGATATGGCTCCGGTCTGGATCATGGCTGACTCCGACGAGAGGTGATCCTGATGGCTATGTTACCGAACGGAGCCAGCTAGGGAAGAGTGAATTGGTGGTTTCTCGGTCAAGATCAATAAATTGAGTGACCATGGGGGGCTAACTCGGAACGGCCAAGTTGTCGATGCTGCCACTGGGTGAGA
Source organism: Aeromonas bivalvium (assembly GCF_046078285.1). Taxonomy (NCBI): domain Bacteria; kingdom Pseudomonadati; phylum Pseudomonadota; class Gammaproteobacteria; order Aeromonadales; family Aeromonadaceae; genus Aeromonas; species Aeromonas bivalvium. The sequence goes on along the minus strand of NZ_JBGXBV010000012.1, from coordinate 32,175 downwards.
GTGCCAGGCACGGCGCTGTCGCGCGGCTGGTCTGTCAGTGGCTCGAGTGCCTGACGCGCCAGCACGAGCGGGATCGTATGTCAGGCAGGGGGGCAAAGGGATGGGGACCGTTGTCCTGTGACCTGGCAAGGCGCGGGCCCCGCCGTCGTCAGGCGGGGAGGTCCGGTTCGCTGGCGGGGGCCGTCACCTGGGTCTCTATCTGCAGGTGGGCGGAGATCAGGGTCTTCAAGTCCTGCAGGTACTCTTCCAGCGGCGCCTCCGTCAGCAACTGGGCCAGTTCGTTGCCCACCGGGGTGAGGCGGTAGTAGAGCAGGGTGACATTGTTCTGCTTGCGGTGCAGGCGCCACTGCTGGTTGCCGAACGCCAGTTCCACCCCGTCCGCAGGCAGGGGGCCGGATTCGAGCTCGCCACGGTGCAGCAGGCCGAGCTCGAACAGTTGCAGCAAGGCGTTGTAGGGCAGGCGGTATTTGCCGAGGGCGAGCCGGGTCACCCTGGCGCGGGTCAGCAGGCTTGCGCCCTTGTGCAGCCCCAGCAGCAGGCGCAGCTCGTCGCTGCCTGCGTAGTGGCAGGAGAGGGCGCACAGGCGCTGGAACAGCTGGGCCTCGCGCTGGGTCATCTCCTTGAGGGTGGCCAGGGAGCGGATGGAAAACCGGCCCGGGGTGGCGACCTCGATGGCGAAGATGCGCCCCCACAGCTGCTGCATGGGCACCATGCTGATGTCTTCGGCCAGTTGCAGGAAGCGGGTCAGCCAGTCGCTGTCCATCTCGCCGCCGGCGGCCGTCTCCTCGCAGTGGCGCGACGCCATCACCATGATGGCCTCCAGGTTGCGCTGGCGCGCCGCCTGATCCGCCAGCAGGCGAAAGCTGGCCCTCTGTTCGAAGGTGCTGTCGCTGTTGCGGGTCAGCATGCCGTCGATGCCGCGGCTGCGGGCCAGGCGCAGGGTCTGCTCCTGGCTGCTCAGAATGGCACTCTCTTTCTTGGGGGTGGGCAAGTCGGCCATGACGGCTCCATTGGCTGGGATACTGGGGCCAGATGTTACGCTAGTTGCTCCTCGGGGTAATCCCCTGGCTGGGGGCGCCGGGGGCCGTTTTTGCCTGGGAAGGGGGCTGGCCCTCACTCCTCGTAGACGGTGACCTCGACGGCCTCCATGCTGTAACCCGTGTTGGCCATCTCCTGGCTGGTGCTCACCGTCCTGATCTTGCCCTTGACCCAGATGGCATCCCAGAGATCATCCACCGGCGCTCCCTTGGGAAAGCTGACATAGACCACCTGGTTGGTGGGCGGGGGCGGCACATGGATGCAGGCGCCGAAGTAGGGCACCAGCAGGAAGGCGGTGATTTTTTTGGCATCCCCCTCCAGGGGCACGACGAAGCCGGGCAGACGGATCTCTTGGCCATCCAGGGCCTGGTTGACCTCGCCGATGGGCTGCGGCACCGAGCTCATGTCCCCATCGTGGGGCACGGGAGGGGGCGGCAGCACGCTCTGGCCCGGGGGCAGCAAGGCGTCCCAGTCCAGGGTCTTGTAGGACTCGGCGCCCTGGCTGGGCAGCGCCAGCAGGCAGGTCAGCAGCGCCATCACTCTCAATATCATCTCTCGTCCTTTTCGGTTTATCACACGCGAATGCTCATGCCGTCGCTCAGGCTGTAGCGGTAGGCACGGGCCGCCGGCAGTAGCCCCATCAGCACGCCTGCCAGCCAGACCAGCCCCAGCAGCTGCCACTCATAGCCGCTTGGCAGCGCCAGCCTCAGTTGCAGGCCATAGTGGCTGAGCAGCCAGGGGGAGGCAAGCCCCTGTCCCAGGTAGAGCACGGCGACCCCCAGCGCTATGCCTAAGCTGGTGAGGGCCATGGCCTCCATGGTCAGCAGGGCGAACAGATGGCCCGGGCCTGCCCCCAGGGATCGCAGGATGGCCAGCTCTCGGCGCCGCTCGTTGAGCCCCGCCAGCAGGGTGGTCAGCATGCCGATGAGACCCGCCACCACCACGAAGGCGGCGATGACGCCGAGGGCGGTCTCCGCCACGCTCATCATGGCCCACAGCTCCTGCAGGGCGGCGCCGGGCAGGATCGCCATCAGCGGTTCCCTGGGATAGGTGTTGATGGCGCGCTGCAACTGGAACGCCAGGATGCGGTTGCTCAGGCCCACCATGAAGGCGGTGATGGTCTTGGGGGTGAGATCCTGGGCCAGCGCCTGCTCGGCGGTCACGTTCTTGCTGTGACGGCCTGTGTCCCAGCCCAGGTGTATCGCCTCTATGCCCGCCAGCGGCACATGGACGGTGCGATCGATGGGGGTGCCGGTCGGCGCCAGTATCCCCACCACCTTGAAGGGCAGGTTGTCATGCTGGCTGAAGGAGGTGTTGCCGGCGCCGTGGGCGATGATGATGGACTGATCGAGCCGGTAGCCCAGCTTCTGTGCCACCTGGGCGCCGAGCACGGCCTCGAACGGCGTCTGGAACGGGCGTCCCTGGGCCATCACCAGGGCTTGCTGGCGCCCGTACTTGAGGTACTTGAAGTAGTCGCCATTGGTGCCAAGGACCCGAAATCCCTTGTGGGAGTCGCCAAGGGAAAGCGGGATGGTCCAGGCGATGCCGGGCCGCTCCTTGATGGCCTGATAGGCATCCCAGCCCACGTTGTTGGTGGGGTTGCCGATGCGAAACACCGAATAGAGCAGCAGGTTTACCTGGCCGGAGCGGGCGCCGACGATGAGATCCGTGCCGGAGACTGTGTTGGCAAAACTCTCGCGGGCCTGCATGCGCACCCGCTCCACCCCGAGCAGCAGGGTGACGCTGATGGCCACCGCCAGCAGGGTGAGCCCGGCGGTGAGGCGGCGGGCCCAGAGACTTTGCAGCGCAAGTTTCAGCATGAAAACCTCCGCAGTGAAGGGGAGAAGGCCGGACGGGCTGCGGGATGATGGCGTGTCGTCATGCGGCCCTCCGGTTGAGCTGTTGCAGGTTTTCCACCCGAGGGAAGAGGGGCTCCAGATAGGGGTCGTGGCTGACGAAGACGAGGGTCGAGCCCTGCTTGTCGCACTCTTCGAACAGCAGCTTGATGAAGGCGGCTCTGTTGTCGGTATCCAGCGCCGAGGTGGGCTCGTCGGCGATCACCAGCTGGGGCGAACCGATCAGCGCCCGGGCGGCGGCGACCCGCTGTTGCTGGCCGATGCTCAGGGCATGAACCGGCCGGGTCAGGGCCTCCTCCGGCAGTTGCAGCTCGGCCAGCAGGCGGCGGGCCTCCTGTTCCGGGCTCCCTTGCAGGCGGGCCCGTTTCTCGGGGGAGAAGGTGAGGGCGGCGGTGACATTGTCCCGCACGCTCAAAAAGGGCAGCAGGTTGAACTGCTGGAAGATATAGCCCAGATGGTCGGCGCGGAAGCGATCCCGCGCCCGACCGGAGAGCCGGGCCAATGGCTGGCCCAGCACCTCCAGGGTGCCCTGGTTGGCTGTCTGGATCCCCGCCAGCAGGCCGAGCAGGGTCGATTTGCCCGAGCCTGAGGGCCCCTTGATGAAGACGCGCTCCCCCCGGTCGATGCGCAGGGAGGGGAGATCGAGTACGGCATCCTGACCCGGCCAGGCGAAGGCGAGGTCCCGGATCTCAACCACGGCAGTTGTCATGGCGTTACCAGCTCAGCTTGTTGGCGGAAGGGGTCAGCTCGGCGGCAGTCTGACCGGCGGGCAGTATCCCCTGCACGCTCAGCTTCTCCAGGCTGGGGTAGACGGAGAACAGACTGGCCTCCAGACCGGTGAGCTTGGCCGGCGTGGCGCAGGTGTAGGTATACATGGCTCCGAAATCGGCGTGACCCGATTCGTCATGCTGGTGTTCATCGTGATCTGCGCCAGCCTTGTCATGGTCATGGTCGTGATCATGCTCATGGTCGTGATCCTCTTTGGCGGCTTGCAGCTCCTGATGGGTCAGCTTGCAGCCGGCGGCCGGGTCCAGGCGGAACAGGGCGTCAGGTTGCTGGAGGCGGGCGACCGCCTTGGCGTATTGCGCCTTCTCTTCATCGCTCCTGGCGGCGTGCTCGAAGCCCACCAGATCGGCGGCAGGGGCCTGCAGTTCTATCATCAGCTGGTCGCCATCGACGACGAAATTGAGGTGACCATGGCCATGCTCATGGGCGCCGTGGCCGTGGCTTTCGTGTTCGTCGTGATGGGCGTGGACGGCAAAGGTGGCCGCAGCCAGCAACAGGGTAACAGCTTTCATCATTCATCCTTTTGAAACAATAAAGTAAGAGTCGTGTGGTTTAAGGGAGCAAGGATGAAGGAGGGGCGCGGATCGGCTGGGTCAGTGTCGCCGCCAGGGCGGCACTTTCACGGCAAGAGGGGATGGCCTCGGCGTGGATCCCGGGGGCGGCGAGGAGGAATGGGGTCGGCGGAATGGCCAGCTTGCCGTCCAGATGGAGGGCGCAGACGAGGCAGTGGTGGTTGTGGCTGGCGAGTTCGGCTTCGAGTGGGTGCTGGGCCAGGGCGGGTTGCAACCACAACCAGCCAAGCAGCAATATCCAGACTCTTGTGTTGACGCGACCCATGATCCCTTGATGAGGGGGCCCTGGGCCCCCGTCTGATTCAGAGATGGGACTTGATGAGCCCCATCACTTCGGTGATCTCATTGGCAGTGAGCTGGCCATCTTTGGCAAACAGCACCTTGCCCTCTTTATCCAGCAGCACGATGGCGGAGCTTTCCGGGGTCAGGCCCCAGGCGTTGCGCGCCATGCCCTTGGCATCGAGCACGATGGCGGACCAGGGGAACTCTTTCTTGCTCTCCTCGGCGCTGCTCTTGACGAAACCCGATGTGCCCCAGATGGCATCGTTGCTATTGATGATGGTGACCGTCTGGTAACCGTCATGGGGCAGCTTGGCGGCCTTGATTGCCTCTATCATGGGGGCGTTCAGCGCCTTGGCACTGGAGCGACCTGCGATGTGCTGGATCAGGAATACCTTGCCGAGCAGTTGTTTGCTTTGCCAGGGACGGTAGCCGATCGTCTGGCCGTTGACCATCAGTTCACCTTCTTCGGCGATCTGCACCAGAGGCACCTGGGCCGATGGCTTGATGTTGTGAGCCAGTACCAGGGTCGGCAGCAGCGCCAGAGTAAGCACGAGATGTTTCATCCGGATGACACTCCTTTGTTATGTTATAACGATTTCATGGCCAAGGAAATGGGGCGCTCTCCATCCTAAACTGATCGGATCTGTTTAAAAAGTGTTAAATAACAGATGGGTTGGCGAAGGCGTGCCGCACTCAAGGCCATGATAGCACCGGGCTCGACCCAGGGTGGCTGGCACTATCCCTTCAGTAGAGGGGTTCGCTGATGAGGGGAATGCGGGCCATGGTCATCTGCTGCACCATCAGGGGGGAGCCGGTGAGCAGCACATGCTTCTGGTTGTTGATCACGACCACATCGCCGGGCAGGCCGCTGTCTGCGGTGATGGCAAGCCAGGCGGGAGAGACGCTGCCGATGCTGGTATCGGGGTAGATGATGCTGAGCATGAACTGGGGGGCGAGCTCGGTGAGCAGGCTGGCCATCAGGAGTGCCTTCTCGTCGCTGTCGGCCTGATTATCCTTGAGGGCCTGCAGCGGGGGGTGGAAGCTGTCCAGCTGCTCGGACGGACTGGGGATGACGTCCAGCCACTCCTTGATCAAGCGCACCGAGGCGGCAAGGTCCGGCGCGGTGAACTGGCTGGCCAGGGGCTTGAGTGCCCCCTTGAAGTGGTAGAAGAGCTGGGAGTAATTGGGACGCACGCAAGGCAGCTTGATGTTGGCGGGATGAACGCAGGGCACCACCATCATCTGGGTGAAGGCATCTTCCTGGTATTGCTCGTAGGCTTGCCAGAATTCCCTGGACTCCGGGCTGTTGTCCCGGGTGGTGAAGGCCTGCTCCAGGCTGAGGAACTTGGTGGCCGTGCTGGGGCTGTTCTGGTTAATCTGGCTGAGGCTGTTGTAGAGCCGCGGGCTGATATAGGCGTAGAGCGTCTCGATGGGATGCTGGAGGGAGAGATCGAGCAGTCCCATCTCGTGCCGCTGCCGGGCCAGGGTGCTGTCATCTGTCTGCAGCTGGAAGTGGCGGGCTTGGCCATCGGCGGATTGCCACTGCCAGTCGAGCCTGACCTCGGCGGCGTACACTGACTCCGCCAGCATCATGCCGAGCACCAGCCTGGGTATGGATCTCATCATGGTGCGCCTCGCCAGTGTGTCCTGATTAACAACTAGGTGACTTGATACGTTTTTGACGCATGTTCCGAACTTTTTTCGGGTAAAAATCCACTAACAGATTGATTGGCATTTAAATTTAATGCCGGAAATAAGTAACAGAGGAAACCGTCATGGGCCGATTATGGGGATTGTTGTGGCTGTGCAGCCTGCCGCTCTGGGCCGGGCAGATCATCATCACCAAGAGCGATGAGAAGATAGATGCCTTCGCCCTGCGCGATGAACTGGCCAGGGAGCATGAGTGGCAGGAGTGGTTGCGCCGCCAGGAGGCCCTGACCTGGCTGGAGGCACTGCCGGTCAACTGCGAGCTCAATCGCCAGCGCGGTGGCGGTTATCGTTGTGGGGATGACTATTATCGTCCCTACCGGCAAGGGGGACGCGACATCTATATCAAGGGGGATCCGGGCAGGGGCGAGAGCCCCTGAGCAGGCAGAGAGGGGATGTGCTCCGGTGAAACATAAAAGGCGCCCGATGGGCGCCTTTTATGGACTTGTCGAGGGAGACGCGGCTTATTTGGCGGCGTAACGCTCGGCAGAGCTCAGGATTTCGGCTTCGGCGGCAGCCTTGTCGCCCCAACCTTCCACCTTGACCCACTTGCCCGCTTCCAGCTCCTTGTAGCGCTCGAAGAAGTGCTGGATCTGGGCTTTCAGCAGCTCGGGCAGGTCGTTCACATCCTGGATGTGGTCGTACTGCTTGGTCAGCTTGGAGTGCGGCACGGCCACGATCTTGGCATCTTCGCCAGATTCGTCGGTCATCTTCAGCACGCCGACCGGGCGGCAGCGGATGACGGAGCCAGCCAGCAGCGGGTAGGGGGTCGGCACCAGCACGTCGACCGGATCCCCGTCCAGGGACAGGGTCGCGTTCACGTAGCCGTAGTTGCACGGATAGAACATGGGGGTGGACATGAAGCGGTCAACGAAGATGGCACCGCTGTCCTTGTCGACTTCGTATTTGATCGGATCGGCGTTTTGCGGGATCTCGATAACAACATAGATATCTTCGGGCAGGCTCTTGCCGGCCGGTACCAGGTTCAGGCTCATGGGGATTCCTTCAATGAGAGTCGAGTCGAGTTTGCAGGCCGATATTATAGCGATGTCCCGTCAAATGACCATATATGCGCGCCATGGCGCTCGGTTTGCCGTGACAGGCCCGGATTTTGCGGGCAAGGGGGCCTGCCCTGATCCCATGGCGGCAGGCTACTGTCGCAGGATCTGCGCCAGCCTCTGCTAAATTGCCGCCATCTTGCTAGAATGCCTGCTCTCTCTACAGCAAGGGCAAGCGGTATGCATATTCACATCCTCGGGATCTGTGGCACCTTCATGGGGGGGGTGGCGGTGTTGGCCAAGCAGCTGGGTTATCGGGTGACCGGCTCGGATGCCAACGTCTATCCCCCCATGAGTACCCAGCTCGAACAGCAGGGCATAGAACTGACCGAGGGTTATGACCCGTCCCAGCTCGATCCTGCGCCTGATCTGGTAGTGATCGGCAACGCCATGAGCCGGGGCAATCCCTGCGTGGAGTATGTGCTCAATCGCAATCTTCCTTACATCTCGGGTCCCCAGTGGCTGCTGGAACATGTGTTGCAGGATCGCTGGGTATTGGCGGTAGCCGGCACCCACGGCAAGACCACCACCGCCAGCATGCTGGCCTGGGTGCTCGAATACGCCAGGCTGGAGCCCGGTTTCCTCATCGGCGGCGTGCCCGGCAACTTCCCGGTCTCGGCTCGCCTGGGCTCGGCCCCCTTCTTTGTCATCGAGGCCGACGAGTACGACAGCGCCTTCTTCGACAAACGGTCCAAGTTTGTCCACTATCGGCCGCGCACCCTGATCATGAACAATCTGGAGTTCGATCACGCGGACATTTTCCCCGATCTTGCCGCCATCCAGCGGCAGTTCCATCATCTGATGCGCACTGTGCCGAGCAATGGCCGGGTGCTCTTCCCCCAGGCCGACGACAACCTCACTGCCGTGCGCAAGATGGGTTGCTGGAGCGAGGTGGAGCTGGTGGGTCAGGACGACGCCAGGTGGAAGGCGGTCAAGCTGGCTGATGATGGCTCCGCCTTCGAGGTGTGGCTCGATGGCGAGAAGCAGGGCGAGGTGCACTGGGAGTGCATCGGCGAACACAATGTCAGCAACGGTCTGATGGCCATTGCCGCCGCCCGTCATGCCGGCGTGACAGTGGAGCATGGCATGGCCGCCCTGTGCGCCTTCCACTCTCCCAAGCGACGGATGGAGCTCAAGGGAGAGGTGGCCGGGATCCGCGTCTATGACGACTTCGCCCACCACCCCACCGCCATCGAGACCACCCTCGGCGGTCTGCGCGCCAGGGTTGATGCCGCAGGCGGCCAGGCCCGCATCCTGGCGGTGCTGGAGCCCCGCTCCAACACCATGAAGCTGGGGGTGCACAAGGAGGAGCTGGCCGCCTGCTTCGACGAGGCTGACCAGGTGTTCCTGTTCCAGCCGAGCAACATCGACTGGGATCTTGGCGAAGTGACCGCCCACATGAGCCGCCCGGCCAAGGTGTTTGTCGATCTGGAGACCCTGATCGGTGAGCTGGTGGCCGAGAGCCGCGACGGCGATCATATCCTCATCATGAGCAACGGCGGGTTTGGCGGCATTCACGACAAGCTGCTGGCGCGTCTGCAGCAGCGGCAACCGGCATGAAGCGCATCACGCTCGCCCTGACCGGCGCCTCCGGGGCTCCCTATGCGCTGCGACTGCTCCAGTGCCTGGTGCAGGCGGACTATCAGGTGTTCGTGCTGGCCTCGTCGGCGGCCCGGGTGGTGCTCAAGACGGAGCAGGGCATCGACTGGCCCGTCTCCCCCAAGGCGCTCTCCGAGCAGCTCTGCCGCGAGTTTGGCGCCAAAGAGGGGCAGATCGTCGCCTGCGGCAAGGAGGAGTGGTTCTCCCCCGTGGCCTCCGGCTCGGCGGCCCCGAAGCAGATGGTGGTCTGCCCCTGCTCCATGGGGACCGTCTCCGCCATCGCCCATGGCGCCTCCGACAGCCTGCTGGAGCGGGCGGCGGACGTGGTGATCAAGGAGCGGGGCCAGTTGATCCTGGTGCCTCGCGAGACCCCCTTCTCGGCGATCCATCTGGAGAACATGCTGAGCCTGGCCCGTCTCGGGGTGACCATCATGCCTGCCGCACCGGGTTTTTATCATGAGCCGAAGAGTATCGAGGATCTGGTGGACTTCATGGTGGCCCGCATTCTGGATCATCTGGGGGTCGATCATGGACTCACCGCCCGCTGGGGGTATGCGGGCCCGCAAGCCTGAGGGCGGGTGAAGGAGAGTGCGAACAAAAACGGCGCCCAGGGCGCCGTTTGTCGTAGTGAGGGGGGTCAGGCCTGGATGGGGGCCGTCACGTACTTGAACAGAAACTCGGTCACCTCGTCGCGCGCCGGGCGCTGGGGGGAGTTGATCATCTGCATCATGACGTAGCCAAAACCGGTCAGGGAGCGGGCCAGATCCTGGGCGCTCAGCACGCTCTGGATTTCACCCTGGTCCATGGCGGACTGCAGCGCCGGAGTGATGCGCTCCAGCGCCTTGTCCAGCAGCATGGCATAGCGGGGCCACACCTCTTCCCGTACCGAGGAGCTCCACTCCAGCCAGATGTTGGCGTGATCCGGCTTGTCATAGGCCGCATCGACGAACAGCTGAACATGGCTGTGAATGCGTTCCCGGACCGGGCGGTTGCCCGCATAAGCCTGTTCCAGCATCTGGTGCACGAACTGCTCTATCTCGGTGAGCACCTCATCCACGAGTTCTTCACGGGTGTTGAAGTAGTTGAAAACGGTTGCAACTGACACCTTGGCTTGTTCTGCTATCTCGGCATGGCCTGCCCGGCCGATGCCGCGACGAGAGAATACCTCGATGGCACATTCCATGAGTTGAGTGCGACGGGCCTCCGGTGAAAGCCGGGTTCTCCGTCTTATTTCTGCGCGTGGTTCCATGATTTTTTCATCTAATAGTTATTGATTATGGTGTTTATAGTATGGTCACCGATAATGCCCGGGGGCGTGCTAACTCTAACAATTTAAATAAGCCGATAAAAGCATCACGTATGCCTGACGACCCCTGGCTAGGGTGGTAGAATCAACGGTTTTGATATCAATGAAGGGGCGGCCTCTGCTGACCCCAATGGAGTATGTGATGAAACACAACGTCGAGGTGATGATTTCCGAGGCCGAGGTGGCCGCCCGGATTGCCAAGCTGGGTGAAGAGATCACCGCCCGTTATCAGGGCTCGGATGAGGTGGTGATGATTGGCCTCTTGCGCGGCTCCTGTGTCTTCCTGGCGGATCTCTGCCGCCAGTGCCAGCTGCCCATCACCCTGGACTTCATGACCGCATCCAGTTACGGATCCGGCATGCACAGCACCCGTGACGTGCGCATCCTCAAAGACCTGGATGACGACATCAAGGGCAAGGATGTGGTGATCGTCGAGGACATCATCGACACCGGTTATACCCTCAACAAGGTGCGCGAGATCCTCTCCCTGCGCGAACCCAAATCCCTGGCCATCTGCACCCTGCTGGACAAACCGTCCCGCCGCGAGGTACACGTGCCGGTGGACTGGATCGGCTTCTCCATTCCCGACGAATTCGTGGTAGGCTGCGGCATCGATTACGCCCAGAAGTATCGAAACCTGCCCTTCATCGGCAAGGTGGTACCGCAGGAGTAATGTCGCTACATTGCTCATGCCTGCAGGCGGCCTAGGCCGCCTTTTCTGTCTCATAGATTCGAGATGGCACTTCGCCATCAGGGGATGTCATGAACGCACTGGAAATCAGCGGACTGAGAAAGACCTATCAGGGGGGCGTCGAAGCCCTTAAAGGCATAGATCTCACCGTCAAGCAGGGGGACTTCTTCGCCCTGCTCGGCCCGAACGGGGCGGGCAAGTCCACCACCATCGGCGTGATCAGCTCCCTGGTCAACAAGAGCGCCGGCAAGGTCAAGGTGTTTGGCCACGACATCGACACCGACCTGGAGCTGGCCAAGGCCCAGCTCGGCCTGGTGCCCCAGGAGTTCAACTTCAGCCAGTTCGAGAAGGTGAGCCAGATAGTCACTCACCAGGCGGGTTTTTACGGGGTGCCGAGGGCCGAGGCCAAGGTGCGCGCCGAGAAGTACCTGCGCCAGCTCGACCTGTGGGACAAGCGCGACATGGCGGCCCGTACCCTCTCCGGCGGCATGAAGCGCCGTCTGATGATAGCCCGCGCCCTGATGCACGAACCCAAGCTGCTGATCCTGGACGAACCGACCGCCGGGGTGGACATCGAGATCCGCCGCTCCATGTGGAGCTTCCTCAAGGATCTCAACGAGCAGGGGGTCACCATCATTCTCACCACCCATTACCTGGAAGAGGCGGAGATGCTGTGTCGCAACATCGGCATCATCGACAAGGGGCGCCTCATCGAACACACCAGCATGAAGAACCTGCTGGGCAAGCTGGGGCGCGAGACCTTCCTGCTGGATCTGGTGCCCGGCAGTCAGGTGCCGAGCCTGCCCGAGTTCAACGGCCGCATGCTGGATGAGCACACCCTGGAGGTGGAGCTGGAGAAGAGCCAGTCCCTCAACAGCCTGTTCGAGCAGCTCTCCACCCAGGGGGTGAAGGTGCTGAGCATGCGCAACAAGGCAAACCGGCTGGAAGAGCTGTTCGTCAACCTGGTAGAGGAGGGACGCAAAGCATGAATCCCATGACCTATTACATCGCCTTCAAGAGTATCCTGGCCAAGGAAGTGAGCCGCTTCACCCGGATCTGGATCCAGACCCTGGTGCCGCCGGCCATCACCATGAGCCTCTATTTCGTCATCTTCGGCAACCTCATCGGCTCGCGCATCGGCGAGATGGGGGGCTTCAGCTACATGGAGTTCATCGTGCCCGGCCTCATCATGATGTCGGTCATCACCAACTCCTACTCCAACGTCGCCTCCTCCTTCTACAGTGCCAAGTTCCAGCGCAACGTGGAGGAGCTGCTGGTGGCCCCCGTGCCCAACTACATCATCATCGCCGGCTACGTGGGCGGCGGGGTAGCCCGGGGTCTGTGTGTCGGCCTCATCGTCACCCTGGTGTCGCTCTTCTTCGTGCCGCTCCAGGTGCATCACCTGTTCAGCGTCTGCCTGACGGTGCTGCTCACCTCCATCCTGTTCTCCCTGGGGGGGCTGATCAACGCCGTGTTCGCGAAGTCGTTCGATGACATCAGCATCATACCGACCTTCATCCTGACGCCGCTCACCTACCTGGGTGGGGTCTTCTACTCCATCACCCTGCTGCCGCCGTTCTGGCAGGCCGTCTCCCAGGTGAACCCCATCATCTACATGGTGAACGCGTTCCGCTACGGTTTCCTCGGCATCTCCGACGTGCCGCTCGGCACCGCCTACCTCATCATCATCGGCTTCATTGTCGCCCTCTACGGTCTGGCCTGGTGGCTGATCTCCCGCGGCACCGGGCTGCGCCACTGAGTGACAACCAATGAAAAAGGCGCCTTCGGGCGCCTTTTTCTTTGTCTGGTGCAGAGCCTCAAAGGGCAGGGGCGTCATAGTCCGCCGGTTCGTCACTGTAGACGCAGACGTTCCACTTGGCCGCCAGGCCGTCCTCGGCCAGGCAATATCGCTCGAAGAAGGCCTTGATCTCGGCGCGCTGGCAGTGGGCCTCGAAACAGGCCATGTTCTGCCAGATCTCGTTGAAGACGATGGGGAAGCTCTCCCCCTCGGCAAAGGGGCTCTGGATATGGCGGGTGACTCTGTATTGCAGGCAGCCATCTTCGCGCAAGGTGTTGGGTTCCAGCCCCTGGAGCACGGCGAACAGGGCCTGTTCCTGGCCGGGCTTGGGCAGGAACTGGGCGATGCAATAGACCTTCTTGGACACGGTATTCTCCTGATCAGGGGTGAGTGAGGGGAGCGACGCAGTTGTCGATGAGGCGGGCCTTGCCGAGGAAGGCCGCCATCAGGATCACCAGGCGCTGGCTGGCGGCGCTGGCCGCTTCGAGGGTGTCGGCATCGACGATGTCGATGGCGTCCGTCCTGAACCCGGCTCCGTCGAGACGGGCGCTGGCGGTGGCGACCAGGGCGGCCAGATCCCGGTTGCCCCCGGCGATCTGCCCGGCTATCCAGTGCATGGTGCGCGCCAGTTCGGGGGCGATGGCCCGCTCCTCGGCGGTCAGATAGCCGTTGCGCGAAGAGAGGGCCAGCCCGTCCTCGGCCCGCACCGTCGGCACCCCGACGATCGCGATGGGCATGGCCATGTCGGCCACCATCTTGCGAATGAGGGCCAGCTGCTGGTAGTCCTTCTGGCCGAAGCAGGCCACATCCGGTTGCACCAGGTTGAACAGCTTGGTGACGACGGTACTGACCCCGCGAAAGTGACCCGGGCGCAGCGCCCCTTCCAGCAGGGAAGAGATGCCGGGTACCTCGACGAAGGTCTGGCTGGCGAGCCCCTCCGGATACATGATCTCCGGGGTCGGGGTAAAGACCAGGTCGACACCGGCGGCCTCGAGGGCGGCGCAGTCCTGCTCCAGGGTGCGCGGATAGTTGGCGAGATCTTCGGCCTTGTCGAACTGCATGGGGTTGACGAAGATGCTGACCACCACTTTCTCACCGTGGCGGCGGGCCTCATCGACCAGGGTCAGATGGCCCTGATGCAGGTTGCCCATGGTGGGGACGAATGCGATGGCGCGCCCTTCGCGGCGCCACTGGCCGATCTGTTCACGCAAGGGGAGGGGGTTGTTCACGACCAACATCGGCGGTTCACCTTCAGAGGAGTCAAACAAGAGAGGGGTAAATCGGTCTGACGGACGATGGGAGACGGGGCGCCGGCCCCGTCTCGACACGGTCAGGCTCAGTTGAAGCAGTGTTCGGGGCCCGGGAAGGTACCCTCGCTCACCTGCTGGATGTAGAGCCGTACGGCGGCGTGCATGTCACCGGTCTCGGCCAGGAAGTTCTTGGTGAACTTGGGCACATAGCCGGAGGTGATGCCGAAGGCATCGTGCATCACCAGGATCTGGCCGTCGGTGGCCGGGCCTGCGCCTATACCGATCACCGGAATGCGCAGCGCCTTGGTGATGCGCTCGGCCAGGGCGACCGGTACGCACTCGAGCACCAGCAGCTGGATGCCCGCTTCTTGCAGGCAGAGGGCCTGACGGTAGATCTCCTGGGCGTGGAACTCGTCACGGCCCTGCACCTTGAAACCGCCAAACACGTGGACGGATTGCGGGGTCAGCCCCAGGTGGCCACAGACAGGCACGCCGTTGCGGGTCAGGTGGCGGATGCTCTCGCACAGCCAGTCGCCCCCTTCCATCTTCACCATGCGGGCGCCGGCGGCCATCAGGCGGGCGGCATTGCCATAGGTCTGCTCCGCCGTGGCGTAACTCATGAAGGGCAGATCGGCCACCACCAGCGCCTTGTCGGCGCCGCGGGCCACGCAGCGGGTGTGGTAGACCATGTCATCCATGGTGACGCCCAGGGTGTCGCTGCCCCCCTGCAATACCATGCCGAGGGAGTCGCCGATGAGCAGCACCTGGGCCCCCTCGTCGTCGAACAGCTTGGCGAAGGTGGCATCGTAGGCGGTGATGGCGGTGATTTTATGACCGTCCTGCTTCATCTTCAGCAGGCTGGCGGTGGTGATCTTGCTCACTTGAATGGCTCCTAGGGGTGGGCTGCCGGGGCTATGATGGCGAGATCATTGCGCGGGCAGCGGGCGACCAGGTCGTTGAGCGGGGTGCCGCAGGGCAGCACCAGAGCGGGCGCGATCTCGGCCAGGGGCAGCAGCACGAACTCCCGCTCCTTCATGCCGTAGTGGGGGACGGTCAGCCGCTCGCTCTGGATGCACTCGTCACCATAGAGCAGCAGATCCAGGTCCAGGCTTCTCGGCCCCCATCTCTCTTCCTTGCGCACACGTCCTTGTTCCAGCTCGATGCTTTGCAGTTGATCCAGCAGGGCCAGGGGGGGGAGCCGGGTCGTCAGGCGAATCACGGCGTTGACGTAGTCCGGCTGATCGGCCGGCCCCATGGGGCGGCTGCTGTAAAAGGAGGAGGCCTGTTGCACTGCGCTCTCTGGCAGGGCCGCCAGTGCGCTGACGGCGCGGCGAGCCTGGCCGAGGGGGTCGGCCAGGTTGGAGCCGATGGCAACATAGACCTCGGTCATCATTCTGCCGCTCTGGGCTTGCGACGACGGGGGCGGCGACGGTTGCGGCCATTGCCGCTGCGCTTCTCGCCCTGGGGTTTGTCCGCGCTCTGGCGATCGCTGCCGCGGGTCGCTTCCCGTTGCAGCTGGGGGCGCACGTCCGGGTTGGACTCCAGATAGCGTTCCCACCAGCTGGCCAGCTCGCCCAGGCCCCGTTCGACCCGGTTGCGCAGCAACAGGAAGTCGAAGGCGGCGCGGAACTTGGGATGTTCCATGGCGCGCTCAGGGTGACGCCCCTGACGACGAGTCAAGCGGCTCTGCAGGGCCCAGATGTCGCGCACGTCCGTGGTGAAGCGGCGCGGCACAGCGATGATCCGTACCTGGGCGTCGAGCACCTCGTTGATGGCCAGCATGAAGGCGTCATGCCAGGGCAGGCCGCTCTCGTTCTCCAGCACCCGGGCCCGGGCCTCGACACAGCCCCACAGCAGGGCGGCGTAGAGGAAGGCGGGGGTGACCCGCTTCTCTTCGCGCACCCGGGTGTCGGTATCGGTCAGGGCGTGTTCGATGAACTGCTCGAATGGCGAGTTGCCGTGGGGGGTAAACAGGGCGGCAACCTGGGGGAAGAGTTGCTGGAACAGACCGTATTCCCGCAGCAGCTTGTAGGTGGCCAGACCGTCCCCTGCCAGGAACAGCTTGAGGGTCTCCTCGAACAGGCGGGCCGCCGGAATGTCTTGCAGCAGCGGTGCCAGCTCCCTGATGGGGGCGGCAGTGCGCGGGCTGATGTGCATGTCCAGCTTGGCGGCGAAGCGCACGGCGCGCAGCATGCGCACCGGATCTTCCCGATAGCGGGTCTCGGGGTCGCCGATCAGCTCCAGTTTGCGCTCGGCCAGATCCTCTATGCCCCCCTCGAAATCGTGCAGGGTGAAATCCTTGGCGCTGTAGTAGAGGGCATTGACGGTGAAGTCGCGGCGCTCGGCATCCTCTTCGATGGTGCCGTAGACGTTGTCCCGCAGCAGCATGCCTTCATCGCTCTGGGCCGAGATATGGCGGCTGTTGTTGACCTGGTGATGGTGACCCCGGAAGGTGGCGACCTCGATCACGTCGCGGCCGAACACGATATGGGCCAGGCGGAAGCGGCGACCGATGAGGCGGCAGTTGCTGAACAGCGCCTTGATCTGCTCCGGGGTGGCGTTGGTGGCAATGTCAAAATCCTTCGGCGTCCTGCCGAGCAGAATGTCCCGGACTCCTCCGCCGACCAGATAGGCGTCATAGCCGCCCTTGTTGAGGCGATAGAGGACCTTGAGGGCATTCTCACTGATCTCTTTGCGCGAGATGGGGTGCTGGTCACGGCTCAGCGTGCGTCTTGGTCCGACGCTCGGCTGGGCGGCAGTCTGGACAGGCTCTTGAGTCGCGATAGACTCTTCGCCCTCTTCCTTGCCGAGCACCTTGCGGCAAAAGTTTGCGATCTGGGAAAAAATGGTACACCTCTTCATGACTTCAGATTGACGGAAGGCCGACTTGAAAACAGCGGCCTATCCTGGTTCAGCTGGATGGGTGGCCGAAAAATAGCGGCCTATCATAGCTCAGCCTTGACCAAATGAAAAACCGCGCGGTCCGGGGTCAGGTTCCCGGTGCCGGTTGTGGCGTTTTCGGCACCCGACTCAGCCGCCAGTGGGCTATGGCCCAGGCGATGATCTCATGGATCGGGCAGGCGGCCAGCGTCTCGGGCGGCTGCTGGCCGAGAAAGCGCAAGGCCTGGATCAGGGTGGGTCTCACCTCGTCCAGGCACAGGGCCGGGGCATGGTTCTGCTTGGACAGCTTGTTGCCATCCCCCAGTACCGCCAGCGGCAGATGCACCCAGGCGGGCACCTCGGCCCCGAGCGCCTGGTAAAGCGCGATCTGGCGCACCGTGGGCTCGAGCAGATCGGCGCCGCGCACTATTTCTGTGATGCCCGCATCCATGTCATCCACCACCACCGCCAGGTTGTAGGCATAGAGCCCGTCCCGGCGACGGATGATGAAGTCCTCCTCTGCCAGGGCGGGGGCCACCTGGATGGTGCCGAGCAGGCCATCCTGGAAGCCGTAGACGGGGTGGCGCTGGCGGATGCGGGCGGCGCAGCCCTGGGGGGCCAGCCCCAGCTCGCGGCAATGGCCGTTGTAGAGGCCGCCCCTGGCCGCTATCTCGCGCCGGGTGCAGCGACACCAGTAGAGATCCCCGTCCCGATAGAGGCGCGCGATGATCTCGTCGTAGCGGTCATGGCGCCAGCTCTGGTACACCACCTCGCCATCCCACTCCAGGCCGTAGGCCTCCAGGGCCTGCAGGATCAGGCTGGCCGCCCCGGCCATCTCCCGCGGCGGATCCAGATCTTCGATGCGCACCAGCCAGCGTCCCCCACGGGACCGGGCCTGCAGGAAGCTGCCCAGCGCCGCGACCAGGGAGCCAAAATGGAGCGGACCGGACGGGGAGGGGGCGAAACGTCCCACATAGGGGGCACAGATGGCTGGATTCAGGGGCAT
This sequence comes from Aeromonas bivalvium, assembly GCF_046078285.1. Classification (NCBI taxonomy): domain Bacteria; kingdom Pseudomonadati; phylum Pseudomonadota; class Gammaproteobacteria; order Aeromonadales; family Aeromonadaceae; genus Aeromonas; species Aeromonas bivalvium. Next base: position 14,346 of record NZ_JBGXBV010000012.1, on the reverse strand, counting down.
GACGACAGAGACGAGGTAAGCATGGAGGCGCCATTCTCGCGCCGGGGTGGTAAAAGCTCAATAAAAAAGGGAGCAGTGTGCCCCCTTTTCTATTCCGACCGGGCCAGGGCCCGGATGGTGCAAACGGTGGATCAACCCGCCATCTGTTTCTCTTTGATCTCGGCCAGCGTCTTGCAGTCCACGCACAGATCGGCGGTAGGACGTGCCTCGAGGCGGCGGATGCCGATCTCGATGCCGCAGTGTTCGCAATAACCGAAGTCGTCATCGTCCAGCAGCAGCAAGGTCTTCTCGATCTTCTTGATCAGCTTGCGCTCACGATCGCGGGTGCGCAGTTCGAGGGCAAATTCCTCTTCCTGTGCGGCGCGGTCCACGGGATCCGGGAAGTTGGCAGCCTCATCCTTCATGTGATCGACGGTGCGGTCCACTTCCTGCATCAATTGATTGCGCCAGGCACCCAGGATCTTGCGGAAATGAGCCTTCTGTTGGTCATTCATGTACTCCTCACCCGGCTTCTCCTGGTAAGGTGCGACTCCCGCAATGGCCAGGGGGCCCAGAGATTTCCTGATTTCGCCTGTTGGCATGCCCTGTCTCCTAATTCAGCACGCAATCGTGCCATCCATAAATTGAGGGCGGTATCTATAGCAGAAGGGTAACGGCTAGGCAAACGAGCAGTGCCAAATATGTTATCCAATCCCACTTTTATCAGCCACACTCGGGTCGCACAAAACAGATTCAAATGGAATAAATCCATCAGGTTCCATGCGCTGCACCCCAAGATGGGGGCGGTAGCATAAAATTTCAACCCCTGCCAACCGAGCCTGCTCAACAAGCTGACTATAGTGCGGATCTATCCAGGTTGCCGGGCGAACCCGAATGATACCCGTGTGCAGCACCATGAACAGCAGCACGGCCCTGTGGCCCGCCGCCTTCATGGCCATCAGCTCGCGCAGGTGCTTGGCGCCCCGTGCCGTCACCGCATCGGGGAAGTAGCCAAGGCCGGCCCCCTCCCGCTCGTCGAGCAGGGTCACCGACTTCACCTCTATATAGCAATCCGCCCGGCCCTGGCCCTGCAGCAGGAAGTCGATGCGGCTGTTCTCCTCGCCATACTTCACTTCGGCCCTGAGGGTGTCATAGCCAGCGAGGGGGGCGAGGGCGTCTCGCTCGAGCAGTTCTCGTGTCAGCGTGTTGGCCCGGGCCGTGTTGACGCAGATGAGGTGACCGGCCGGGCTCTGGGCTATCTCCCAGCTGTGGGGCAGCTTGCGCTTGGGGTTGTTCGAGGTGGAGTACCAGACCCGGGTGCCCGGATCGGCGCACCCTGTCATGGCTCCTGTGTTGGCGCAGTGAATGGTGAGCTCCTGGCCATCATCGAGCAGTATGTCGGTGAGGAAGCGCTTGTACCGGCGCAGCAGCAGGCCGGATTGCAGGGGGGGATCAAATTCCATCTGTGTTCTTTGCTCGTGGTCGCAGGGGCCAGCAGGCCAGGGGCTCATAGCTGACCCCATCCGGGGTAGAGGTGGATTGATAGAGGCAGAACCGGGTGGCCTGCAAGAGAAAGTCGGGAGCCGGGGTGGCGGGGGCCTCCCCCGCCTTGCGCGACAGGGTGACATGGGGGGTATAGCCCTGTTCGCCATTGCCAAGGCCGATGCGCTCGCCGTGGCGGCGCAGTGCCCTCGCCAGCACGGTCAGCTCGTTGGGCCACTGTCGTGGGCCAACCCAGGCCGCCTTGGCCCGGGGAAACCAGCCGGTGCGATCCAGGGCGATGGTCAGGGGCGGGCAGTGCTGGCGCGCCCCCGCCGCGAGCAGCTGCTCGCGCTGCTGCTCGCTGGCTTCGCCGAGGAAGGCCAGGGTCAGGTGCAGGTTGGCCTGGGGCACCCCCTGGCCTGGCCAGGGGAGCCGATCGCGCCAGGTGACGAGGGGCAAGCTGATCTCGTCGAGGGGCAGGGCAAAAAAGAGTCGGGACATGCATTTGGGTTCACGCTGATGCCAGGGCCCCATTCTATGGCAGAATAGGCGGCGTTTTTAAGCCAGTTACAGAAGGTTTTCGCCGCTTTGTCCCCATTACCCATAGTTGCCGTGTTGCCCGAACTGTTTGCCGCCCTGGAGGCGGGGACCAGCGTGATCCTGCAGGCGCCCCCCGGTGCGGGCAAGTCGACCCTGCTGCCCCTGGAGCTGGTGCGCCAGCAGCGGCTGCCCGGGCGCATCATCATGCTCGAGCCCAGGCGCCTCGCGGCGCGCAATATCGCCAGCTTCCTGGCGCGCCAGCTCGGGGAGAAGGTGGGGGAGCGCATCGGCCTGCGGGTGCGAGGGGAGAGCCGGACCAGTGCGGCCACCCGGCTCGAGATAGTGACCGAAGGGGTGCTGACCCGGATGTTGCAGCAAGACCCCGAGCTGACCGGCGTGTCCCTGGTGATCTTCGATGAATTCCACGAGCGCAGCCTGCATGCCGACACCGCCCTGGCCTTCGCCATCGAGAGCCAGCAGGGGCTGAGGGAGGAGCTCAGGCTGCTGGTGATGTCGGCCACCCTAGAGGGCATGGCCCTCGAGGCGCTGTTGCCGGACGCCCCCGTCATTCGTGCCGAGGGGCGCAGCTTTCCCATCGAGTACCACTACCGTCCCGCCAATCGCCAGCAATGGCTGGAGCCCCAGGTGGGCGCCGTGGTGCTGGAGGCGCTGGCGGCCCGGCCGGGCAGCGCCCTGGTGTTTCTGCCGGGGCAGGGGGAGATTGAGAGGCTCGCCCAGTGGCTGGAGGGGAGGCTGCCGGACGACGTGCGCCTCGCTCCCCTCTATGGTCGGCTCGACATGGCGGCGCAGCAGGCCGCCATCGCCCCGGCGCCGGCCGGTCAGCGCAAGCTGGTGCTCACCACCAATGTGGCGGAGACCTCCCTCACCATAGAGGGGATCGGCATGGTCATCGACAGCGGGCTGGAGCGGCGCGCCAGCTTCGACCTGAGAAGCGGTGTCACCCGGCTGGAGACCCGTCAGATCGCCAAGGCATCCGCCACCCAGCGGGCGGGCCGGGCCGGTCGCCTCGGCCCCGGCGTCTGCTACCGGCTCTGGAGCGCCGAGGTGCAGGAGCGTCTTCCCGAGCAGAGTCCCCCCGATATCCTGACCCAGGAGCTGACCGGTCTGCTGCTGGATGCCGCCCAGTGGGGCGCCAGGGTGGAGAGCCTGCCGCTGCTGGATCAGCCCCCGGCGGCGGCCCTGGCCAGCGCCCGGCGGCTGCTGGTGACCCTGGGGGCCATGGCGCCGGGGAGCGAGCAACAGCTGACCCCTGGCGGCAGGGCCATGGCGGCCCTGGGAACCCATCCTCGTCTGGCTCGCCTGTTGCTGCGGGCCCGGGAGCTGGAGGCCGAGGGTCTGACAGGGATTGTCGCCGATGCCGCTTATCTGGTGGCACTGCTGGAAGAGGATCTGCGAGGATCCGAGCGCCTCGGCGTGCTGTTTCATCGCCGTCAGGGCGCCCTGCGCCAGGGGGCGGCCCGCTGGTTCGAGCGCCTCGGGCTCAGGGCTGGCGCCGCGCAGCCCGGTCCCCAGGGGCAGTGGCTCGGCCTGCTGTGCGCCCTCGCCTGGCCGGACCGGATAGGCAAGCTGCGCAGCGGCCATCGTTATCAACTCAGTGGTGGGGTGAGCTGCGATCTGGTAGAAGGTCATCCCTGTCAGGGCGCCCAGGCGTTGGTCGCCGTCGAGATGGGGCAAAATGATCGCGGCAGCCGCATCTTCATCGCCGAGCCCGTGATGCTGGACGAGCTGGTGCGCCAGCTGCCCGAGCTGGTGAGCGAACGGCAGTGGTTCGACTGGGACGAGCGGGAGGAGCGGGTGCGGGCCGAGCGCCAGCAGGTGATCGGCGAGCTGGTGCTCGGCCAGCGGCCCCTGGAGGATCTCTCCGACGAGCAGAAGGGGCGCTGTCTGCTGCAGGGGATCCGCCGCAAGGGGTTGCACGTGCTGCCCTGGGACGAGGGCAGCGAGGGACTGCTGGCCCGGTTGTGCTGCGCGGCCGACTGGCTGGCGGACGAGGGCTGGCCCGCCATGGACGACGAGAGCCTGCTGGCGCGCCTCGAGGAGTGGTTGCTGCCGGCCCTGAGCGGCATGACCCGGCTGGAGCAGCTCAAGAGGCTGAACCTCTCCGAGCTGTTGCGCCAGTCCCTGCCCTGGCCCCTGCCCAGGCGGCTTGACGAGGCGCTGCCGAGCCACTTCACCGCCCCCACCGGCAGCCGGGTGCGGATCCGTTATCAGCCGGGCCAGGCCCCGGTGATCCCGGTGCGGATCCAGGAGATGTTCGGTCAGGCCAGCACCCCCTGCGTGGCCGATGGCCGGGTGGCCCTGGTGGTGGAGCTGCTCTCCCCGGCTCAGCGGCCGTTGCAGATCACCGCCGATCTCGGCGCCTTCTGGGCGGGCTCCTACGAGCAGGTGAAGAAAGAGATGAAGGGGCGCTATCCGCGCCACTACTGGCCTGACAACCCGCTTGAGGCCATGCCGACCCGGGTCACCAAGAAAAAGATGGGATTGCAGGAGTAGCCGACGGGGCAGTGATCGGTCGGCACGACCAGAACAAGATGGCGGTGGCACAGTCCCCCTCCACAACAGGCATCGCAGGCCGCTCGCATCAGCGGGATGGCGAGGAGAACGACAAGAGGATTTATGGCAACCCAACGACGCAAGCGCACGCCCAAGAAGGCGGCGCCCAAACGCACCCTCTGGCGCACCCTGTTCTGGCTTGGCTTCAAGCTATCCCTGGTGGTTGCCGCCTTCCTGGTGGTCTTTGGCATCTATCTGGATACCAAGGTGCGCGAGCGCTTCGACGGCGAGAAGTGGCAGCTGCCGGTCATGGTCTACAGCCGCCCGCTGGAGCTCTACCCGGGGCAGCGACTGTCGCGGGATCAGATGCTGCGCGAGCTCAAGATGCTGAGCTACAAGCCGGTGCGCCAGCCCCATACCCCGGGCGAATACAGGGTGGAGGGCAATACCATAGAGCTGGTGCGCCGGCCGTTCGACTTCTATGACGGCGCCGACAAGGCGCGCGCCATGCGGCTCTCCTTCAACGGGCCCCGGCTGGACAAGATCCAGTCCATGGAGAACCAGCGCCAGCTGGGGTACGCCCAGATGGACCCCGTGCTGCTGGACAGACTCAATCCCGAAGGGCGGGAGGATCGTCTGCTGGTGCGTCTGGCCGAGGTGCCCGACAGCCTGCTCGTCACCCTGCTCACCACGGAAGACAGAGACTTCTATCAGCATGGGGGGGTGAGCCCTGTGGCCATCATGCGCGCCATGGCGGCCAACCTGCTGGCGGGACGCACGGTGCAGGGGGGCAGTACCCTGACTCAGCAGCTGGCCAAGAACTTCTTCCTGACCCGGGAGCGCAGCCTGTGGCGCAAGCTGCAGGAGGCCTACATGGCGGTGCTGATTGACTACCGCTACAGCAAGGACGAGATCCTGGAGGCCTATCTCAACGAGGTCTATCTGGGGCAGAACTTCTCTCAGGGGGTCTACGGCTTCGGGCTGGCCTCCTACTTCTACTTCGGCGTGCCGGTCAACGAGCTGGACATCGATCAGGTCGCCCTGCTGGTGGGGCTGGTGAAGGGGCCCTCCTATTACGATCCCTGGCGCTATCCGGAGCGGGCCAAGGCGCGTCGGGATCTGGTGCTGAAACTGCTGGCAGACCATGGCAGCCTGACCCAGCCCGAGTACCAGCTTGCCAGCAAGCAGCCACTTGGCATTATCACCCGGGGCAAGATGAGCTATGGCCGTACCCCGGCCTTCATGAATCTGCTCAAGCGTGAGGTGCAAAGCCGCTTCGGCGGGGATCTGCTCAGCCAGTCCGGCCTCAAGATCTTCACCAGCCTGGATCCCATCGCCCAGCACGCCGCCGAGCAGGCGGTGGAGTCGGGGCTGGCCACCATAGAGAAGCAGCGGGGCAAGAAGAAGCTGGAGGCGGCCATGGTGGTCTCCGACTGGCGCAAGGGGGAGGTGGTCGCCCTGGTGGGGGGACGGGATCCCCGCTACGCCGGCTTCAACCGTGCCCTGGATGCCCGTCGCCAGATAGGCTCCCTGGTCAAGCCGGCCGTCTATCTCACCGGCCTCTCCAGCGGCCTGACCCTGGGCACGCCGCTCAAAGATCAGCCCATCCGCATTCGCGGCAAGGATGGCCAGCTGTGGACGCCCCAGAACTATGATCGCAAGTTCCGCCAGAGCGTCCCCCTGATGGAGGCGCTGGCCCACTCCCTCAACGTGCCCACGGTCAACCTGGGCTTGCAGGTGGGACTGGACAAGGTGGTCGACACCCTGCACAAGCTGGGGGTCGAACAGGAGATCCAGCCCTATCCTTCTCTGGTGCTGGGGGCGGTGGCGCTCTCGCCCATGGAGGTGAACCAGATGTATCTGCCCATCGCCAACCAGGGCCTGACCCAGCCGCTGTCGGCCATTCGCGCCGTGGTGGGAGGGGATGGCAAGCTGGTGTATCAGCATGATCAGAGCGCCAAGCGGGTCGCGGATCAGGATGCCAGCTGGCTCACCCTGTTCGCCATGACCAAGACGGTGAGCGAGGGCACGGCGCGCTCCCTCACCGCCCGCTTCCCGGGCATCACCATGGCGGGCAAGACGGGTACCACCAACGAGCTGCGGGACTCCTGGTTCGCCGGCATGGACAACAGCGAGCTGGTCAGCATCTGGGTCGGTCGGGATGACAACACACCGGCGGGTCTGACCGGCTCCAGCGGTGCGCTCCAACTGTTCAGCGGCTATCTGGGCCAGCGGGGGGTCAACAGCCTGACCCTCAACATGCCCAAGGGGGTGAGCTGGGCCAGCTTCGCCCGCACCAGCGGCACCCGGGTCTCGGCCAACTGCCCCGGCAGCCTGCAGGTACCGGCCAGGCTGGCCAGTCTGCCGGCTCCCGCCAGTTGCGGTGGCAGCCCGGACAGCGCCCTGGATCAGTGGTTCAGCGGTTTCTTCAACTAACCTGTGATGGGCTGCGACGGCAGCCCATTTTTGTCGGAGTCTGCATGCGTTCACCCCTGCTTGGCGGTATCCACCATCTGGCCATCATCGCCAGCGACTATCAGGTCTCCCGGCGCTTCTATCACGAGGTGCTGGGGCTGCCCATCATCAACGAGACCCTGCGCGAGGCGCGTCAATCCTGGAAGCTGGATCTGGCCCTGCCAGATGGCAGCCAGATAGAGCTGTTCAGTTTTCCGTCCCCCCCGGCGCGACCGAACCGGCCGGAGGCATGCGGTCTGCGTCATCTGGCGTTTCGGGTGCCCGCCCTGGCGCCCGTGCTGGCCCATCTCGAGTCCCATGGCATCGCGGTGGAACCGGTCCGGGTCGATGAACTGACCGGTTGCCGCTTCACCTTCTTTGCCGATCCCGATGGCCTGCCCCTCGAGCTGGTGGAACAGCCCTGAGCGGTATATAAGGAGCATTGAGTGACATATGGCGCCCTGGATGGCAGCTGTGCCAGCAGGGGAGGCGGCCGCCAGATCGGCTCACTCAACCCCCCATTCGAAACAAGGGATAGCCCCGGCAGGCAGATCAGGGCGTGACCCTGCCCAGGGTCGACACAGGATCAGGAGAAGCGGATGACAAGAGGGAGCTTGAGGCGCGGAGCCGCCCTGCTGGGGTGGCTGATGCTGAGCCTGCTGCCGGGGACCGGGGCCTGGGCCGCCTCCGACTGGACGCTGGTGCGAGAGCAGGGCCCTGTCCGGCTCTGGGCCAGAGCCAATCCCCCCGGCCCCTTCCAGGCCCTCAGGCTGGAGATGCGGGTGGCGGCCAGGCCTGCCGCCCTGCTGGCGGTGCTGCGGGACACGGTCAATCACAGGCAGTGGCTGCCGGGCAGCCGGGAGGTGCGACTGCTCGCCAGACCAACTCCCCTGGAGGATCTGGTCTACACCCGCTTGGCGGCGCCCTGGCCTGCACAGGACAGGGAGCTCATCACCCGCTCCCGCCTCGAGTGGCTGCCCGGTTGCGGCCTGCGCCTGCGGGTCTGGGCCGACGCCGATGCGCTGCCTCCTACCCAGGGACTGGTGCGGATCCGCGCAAGCCAGGGGTTGTGGCAGGCGACGCCGCTCGGGGCGGGGGAGAGCCTGATTCGCCTCGAAACCTACACCCACCCCGGGGGCCAGCTGCCGGGTTGGCTGGTCAATCAGGTTGCCGCCAGGTCCGCCTTCGAGAGTTTCGTGGCAATAAAGCGTTTGATGGAGGACGGCAAGAGGACCGGCCTCATGGTGGCCCAGCTCTGTCCGTCCGGGCAGTGACGGTCTGATCCATGTTAAAAAGCGAGCCGGGATGAACCGGCTCGCTTTGGGCTTGGGCTCATCGGCAACAGTGGTCGTCGCGAAATGACCAGGGGTGAGTCGATGAGGCGAGGGACGGGCCCCCGACCACAAGTAATAGCAGAGCCGTTCGGATTCTTCCCCTCTATTCCTGCATGCAATGAGATCGCCCTGATATTGGGATTCTTCCACTCTATTTCTGCATGCAATGAGATCGCCCTGATATTCGGGTTCTTCCACCCTTATTCCTGCATGCAATGAGACCGCCCTGATATTCGGATTCTTCCACTCTATTTCTGCATGCAATGAGATCGCCCTGATATTCGGATTCTTCCCTTCTGTTCCTGCATGCAATGAGATCGCCCTGATATTCGGGTTCTTCCACTCTTATTCCTGCATGCAATGAGATCGCCCTGATATTCGGATTCTTCCCCTCTATTCCTGCATGCAATGAAATCACCCTGATAACGGGCTCCTCCCCTGATTGATGCTCGTGGGCGTCATGGCGCTACTTGTCTGGCGGTGCCGGGCGCTGGCTGGCCTGCACCAGGGCCGCCTCCGCCCGGGCGCCGAGGAAGACATAGAGGCCAAGGCCCACCAGCAGACCCACGGCGCAGGCCATCACCCCCACCGCGGGCCAGAGCAGCTCGGTCTGGCCGAGGGAGCCCTTGAACAACAGCAGCAGTCCCTCGATGGAGACGGCGATCAGGATGGCGGCGATGAAGCGGGTGATGGTGCGGCGGATGGCGCTGTGGCGAAAGATGTCCTTATGAAGCAGCACCTCCTCTTCCAGTATGGTCTTGCCCAGATCGAACACCGCCAGCGCCAGAGTCAGGAAGATGATGGCGCTGAAGGCCCCGAGCCGGTTGCGGCTCTCGCCACAGGCGAGCAGGTAGAGCTCGTGCAGGCCATGCCAGATCAGGCTGGCGACGATGAGAAACAGCGCCACGCTGAGCAACACATAGACCAGCTTGAACCAGGGGGTGAGCCTGCGGCGTTGCTTGTCCCCCATCAGCCAGGCGATCAGCCCCTGCAGGTCGAGGGTGATGAGGCGCCCTTCCCCCTGCAGCTGAAGGTGCAGCTCGCCCTGGGCGGTGGGGTAGGGGGCCAGTATGGTGACGGGTCCCTCCTGGCGGGCCGTGGTCAGTACGAAGGGGTAGCGTGCCAGCGCCTTGTCCGGGTGCTGGAGCAAACCGAGCATCAGCAGGTGCAGCTCGGGCTCGTACTCCTGATAGCGGCGAATGAGGTCGATGGGGCTCATATTGGCCATGGGTACCTCCAGAGGATTGCCGAGAAACAGTGTCTTGCACCGAGACTGCAAGTTATGGGCCCATATTGATGGTCCGAGATGACGCCTGTGTGGCGGTCGGGTGATGAGATCCTGTGGCAACTTGGGGCAAGGCGCAGGTTTGGCACCAGTTTGGTGCAAAGGGGCAGGGCAGAAGGGCCCGGGCGTTCGCCCGGTTTAGCGTTAAAGAGGGGCCGAACGGCCCCTTTTTAGACAGGGTTCGGCGCGGCTCAGGCCTGAGCCAGCCTGGCAAAGCAGCGATCCGCCGCCGCCAGGGTGTGGGCTATCTCCTGCTCGCCGTGGGCCAGGGAGAGGAAACCGGCCTCATAGGCGCTCGGTGCCAGGTAGACACCCTCTTCCAGCATGAGGTGATAGAAGCGCTTGAAGCGTGCCATGTCGCAGCGCTTGACCTGATCAAAGCGGCTGATCTCGGCCTCGTCGGTGAAGAAGAAGCCGAACATGCCCCCCACATGGGTGATGGCGAGGGGGATGCCGTGTTTGGCCGCTGCGGCCTTGAGCCCTTCGGCGACGGCAGCGGTCTTCTCGGCCAGTTGCTGGTGCAGGCCGGGGGCTTGCAGCAGATCCAGCATGGCGAGCCCGGCCGCCATGGCGACCGGATTGCCGGAGAGGGTGCCGGCCTGATAGACGGGGCCGGTCGGCGCTATGTGCTGCATCACCTTCTTCTTGCCGCCGAAGGCGCCCACCGGCATGCCGGCGCCGATGATCTTGCCGAGGGTGGTCAGGTCGGGATCCACCCCGTAGTGGGCCTGGGCGCCGCCCAGGGCGACCCGGAATCCGGTCATCACTTCGTCGAGGATCAGCAGGGCGCCAAATTGATCGCAGATGGCACGCAGTCCTTGCAGGAAGCCGGGCAGGGGCGGAATGCAGTTCATGTTGCCCGCCACCGGCTCGACGATGATGCAGGCGATCTCGTCGCCATACTGCGCGAAGGCGTCCCGTACCGAGTCCAGATCGTTATAGACGCAGGTGAGAGTGTGTTTGGCGAAATCGGCGGGGACGCCCGGGCTGTTGGGCTGGCCCAGGGTGAGGGCGCCGGAGCCTGCCTTGACCAGCAGGGAGTCGGCATGGCCGTGGTAGCAGCCTTCGAACTTCACTATCTTGTCGCGACCGGTATAGCCACGGGCCAGACGAATGGCGCTCATGGTCGCCTCCGTGCCCGAGTTGACCATGCGTACCTGCTCCATGGAAGGCACCAGCTCGCGAACCTTCTGGGCCATCCGCACTTCGATCTCGGTGGGGGCGCCGTAGCTGAGGCCCTTTTCGACCGCGGCAATGACGGCGGCCTTGATGGTCGGGTGATTGTGACCCAGCAGCATGGGGCCCCAGGAACCTATGTAATCGACATAGGCCTTGCCATCCACATCATAGAGATAGGCGCCGTCTGCGCGCTCGATGAAGAGGGGAGTGCCCCCCACGCCGTTGAAGGCGCGTACCGGTGAGTTGACGCCGCCGGGAATGGTCTGGCAGGCCTGTTCAAACAGCTGATCTGATTTTGACATGGATCATCCTTAATGGGATTTTGACCGTCACTGCAGGGGGCGAGGCGGATCCAGGCTCGGCAGTCGCGCCTCGACAGGGTATGCTCATGCTTCTCGCAACCCGGCGCACTCAGGTGCCCAGTGACATTTAAACGGGCCGACTATAGCAGAAAGCCCTCTGGTGGGCAGCAGGCCGGGTCTTATCCAACCGTAGGCAACGGGTTTTCTCATGGCGCAAGACAGTCTCTTCTCATCTGATCCGGTACCGGCCGGCTCCCATCCTCGACTGGTGCTTCGGCTCATTCAGCAGGACAAGATGCCGCTCTGGGTGCTGCTGCTTGCCGCCATCGTCGGCATCCTGGCTGGCCTGGTATGCGGACTGTTTGAATCTGGCGTCAGCTGGGTGATCGCGCAGCGCGGTCTGCTGCTGGCGGATCGTCCCTGGTGGCAACTGCTGCTGATGGGGTTCGCCATCAGCGCCCTGCTCGGCATGGTGGGCTATTTTCTGACCCACACCTTCGCTCCCGAGGCCGGAGGATCCGGCATTCCCGAGATTGAGGGCGCCATGGAGGACCTGCGGCCGGTGCGATGGTGGCGGGTGCTGCCGGTCAAGTTCTTCGGAGGCATCTGCACCCTGAGCTCCGGCATGGTGCTCGGCCGTGAGGGACCCTCGGTCCAGATCGGCGGCAATGTCGGCAAGATGGTGGCCGATCTCTTCCGGCTGCCCAAGGAGCATGGTCATGCCCTGCTGGCCGCCGGGGCCGCCGGCGGGCTGGCGGCGGCCTTCAACGCGCCTCTGGCCGGCATATTGTTCGTGATGGAAGAGATGCGTCCCCAGTTTCGCTACTCCTTCCTTGCCATCAAGGCGGTCGCCATCTCGGCCGTGATGGCAACCCTGACCTTGCAGAACATGAAGGGGCAGCACCCTGTCATAGCCCTGCCCCACTATGATGCCCCGGCCCTCAAGGCTCTCTGGCTGTTTCTCTTCATGGGGGCGGCATTCGGGGTGCTGGGGTTTGTCTTCAACAAGCTGGTGCTGGCCTGTCAGGATGGCTATCTGGCCCTGCATCAGAACAAGCGCCACCGCTTCGTTGCCATCGGCATGCTGGTGGCGGGCACCTTCGGCGTGCTGTCGCTCTTCGTCCCTTCGGTGACGGGAGGGGGCACAGATCTGATCCCCCAGTTGATGGACGGCGGATATGCGATGGCCACCCTGTTCGTCATCTTTTCGGTGCGGCTGGTGGCGACCCTGGTCTGCTTCTGCTCGGGGGCGCCAGGCGGGGTGTTCGCACCGACCCTGGCGTTGGGGACCCTGTTCGGGCTGGTCTTTGGCTATATCTTTCACGCCGCCTTCCCCGACCTTGGCATAGAGCCGGGGGCCTTCGCCATCGCCGGCATGGGAGCTCTGTTCGCGGCAACCGTGCGCGCCCCCGTGACCGGGATAGTGCTGGTCACCGAGATGACAGACAACTATCAGCTCATACTGCCCATGATGATCACCACCATAGGGGCCACCATAGTGGCGCAGTGGCTGGGGGGACGACCCCTGTATTCCCAGATCCTGGAGCGCACCCTGCGCATGGCCGAACGGCTGCGTCTCGCCGACACCAGCAAGGCGGGCTGATTGTTGCGGTCGATGCTCATATATAGTCAGAACAGGGGAGAGCCAGACGAGGTGATATGCCCATGACACAGAAGTGGCTACTGCTTGGGGCACTTGCCCTGGGATTGCTGGGCGGATATCTGGTCGGCAATCGCCAGGAACTGGCCCAGAGCAGCCTGCTCGAGGTACAGCAGCAGACCCTGGCGCGCCAGACCGAGGCTATCGCCAGGCTCGAATCGGAACTCGGGATAAAGGATACCCGGCTCGCCACCCAGCAGGCTGCCTTCGAACAGCTGCAGCAACTGCTCAAATCCCAGGAGACACAAACCCAGGAGTTGAAACGCCAGCTGGCCTTCTTCGAGCGGATCATGCGTCCGCAAGGGGAGCAGAGCGGCGTGGTCATCGACAATCTGACGGTGCAAGAGAGCAACGTGGCCAACCGCTACCACTACCGCCTGGCACTGACCCAGCCATCCAAGCAGCGGGAGCTGTTTCGCGGCCAGGTCCAGATACGCATAGAAGGCAGCCAGGATGGTCAGCCCAGGAGTCTGGGGGAGCGGGATCTGCAGATGAAAGCGGGAGCAGGACGCTACTCTCTGCGTTACTTTCAGTTGCTGGAAGGGGATTGGCAGTTGCCGGAAGGATTTATCCCGGACCGGGTGCGGATCACCATAGGGAAAAACGGCCGTCAGCCCGAGCAGGAGCTGCTGGTAGAATGGAGCCAGGTGCTCAAACCCCTATTGGGCGCCCCGAGCGAGCAGACCCCGGCAGGGGCGACCACCACCCAGCCGGGCGAGGTTGGCTTGGTGAATACTTGAACTAAATGGTCGGGTATTGGATAATTTCGCGGTTTCCATGTTTGTGGATGTCATGGTTGTGAGGTCAGTAATGAGTGCAGTAGCAGAAGCCCCGTTGCCAATCCAGATGACGGATGCGGCGGCAAAGAAGGTGAAGACCCTGATCACCGAAGAGGAAAACCCCGAACTCAAGTTGCGGGTATATATCACGGGCGGTGGCTGCTCTGGCTTCCAATATGGTTTTACCTTCGATGAGAAAATCAATGAAGGCGACACCGTGGTGGAGAAGAACGGCGTCACCATGGTGATCGATCCCATGAGCCTGCAGTACCTGGTCGGCGGTAGCGTCGACTACAGCGAGGGCCTGGAGGGATCGCGTTTCCTGGTAACGAACCCCAATGCCACCACCACCTGTGGTTGTGGTTCCAGTTTCTCCATCTAACACACGCTGTCAGGTAAAAGGGCCCCCAGGGGCCCTTTTACACATCTGCATGGCACATGAACAGGATGCAGTTCAGGTCTCGACAGCCACCATCCTGACCTGGTTCAGGTCAGGGAACGTTGAAATTCTGACCCTATTGAGCCTCTGTGCGGCGAATCCCACCAATGTTTGCTCAATGTTTAAACGAAATTGTGATTTATCAAAAAAACATGCAATTTATGCTTGTCATCACACTCCTGCCCCCTATAATGCGACCCCATCAGCACGGCGCAGTGCGCGGCTGGTCTGGCTTGCAAAGCAACCCAGTGAGGGGTATAGTTTCAGACCCTGCTCTTTAACAATTTGAATCAAGCAATCTGTGTGGGCACTCACAGCATCGAGCATCAAAATTAATTTTTGATTTTCAATGTCTGGTGAAGTGACCAAGACGATTTCTTAGCAATAAGAAGTCGAACA
>NZ_JBGXBV010000011.1:0-103757 GCF_046078285.1 Aeromonas bivalvium | reverse complement strand
GCTTCGCAAGGAAGCTGACTCATCAGTCCGGCGTGTTCCGCCGTGCTGGTAGGGGCGCATTATAGGGATGGCGCGCCCGCTGGCAAGGGAAGAATGACAAAAAGATGACAGAAAAGGTTCGTTCGCTGATAAATACAGCAAAACACTCATTTATCGAGCGTTTAACCCAAGGGACAGGCCGGTCAGGGGCAATCTGGCTCCACATGCATACATGGGGGAGCGGGTATCTTTGTTGCCCGCCATATCCATGATGATCGCGTTCACGCCTTCGGGTAACATAGCGCCCCTTTGTGATTCACACACTCTTGTTGGGCTTTGGAGAGTTTAATGCCTTTTGCACTTGGCCAGCGTTGGATTAGTGATACGGAAACGGATCTGGGGTTGGGAACAGTTGTGGCCGTCGAAGGGCGCATGGTGACCCTGCTGTTTCCGGCAACCGGTGAAAACCGCATGTATGCCAAAGAAGAGGCGCCGGTCACCCGGGTCAGTTTCAATGTAGGGGATCAGATTGCCAGCCATGAGGACTGGACCCTGACCGTCGACGAAGTGCAGGAAAAGGATGGCCTCCTTATATATGTAGGCACACGCACCGACAACGGTGAACCCGTGGCACTCAAGGAAGTGTTTCTCAACAATTTCATCAAGTTCAACAAGCCGCAGGAACGACTGTTCGCCGGTCAGATCGATCGGATGTCCCGCTTTACCCTGCGCTACGAAGCCCTGATCAATCAGCACAAGCGCCGTCGCAATCCGACTCGCGGTCTGGCCGGTGGCCGGGTCAGCCTGATCCCGCATCAGCTCTATATCGCCCATGAGGTGGGTCATCGTTATGCGCCCCGCGTCCTGCTGGCCGATGAGGTGGGTCTGGGCAAGACCATAGAAGCAGGCATGATCATCCATCAACAGCTGCTCTCCGGCCGCGCCCAGCGGGTGCTCATCCTGCTGCCCGAGACCCTGCAGCATCAGTGGCTGGTCGAGATGCTGCGCCGCTTCAACCTGCACTTCTCTCTGTTTGACGAGGAGCGCTGCATCGAGGCCTTCGCCGATGCGGAGAATCCTTTCGAGACCGAACAGCTGGTGATCTGCAGCCTCGACTTCCTGCGCAAGAAGCGCCGCCGCTTCGAACAGGTGCTGGAAGCCGAGTGGGATCTGCTGGTTGTCGACGAGGCCCACCACCTGGAGTGGAGCGTGGAGGCACCTAGCCGCGCCTATGAGATGGTGGAAGCCCTGGCCGAACAGGTGCCGGGTGTGTTGCTGCTGACAGCCACCCCGGATCAGCTGGGTCACCAGAGCCACTTCGCCCGCCTGCGTCTGCTCGATCCCGAGCGCTTCTACGACTACGACGCCTTCCTCGCCGAGGAGCAGGCCTATGGCCAGGTGGCCACGGCAGCCCAGGAACTGCTGGATGGCGAGACCCTGAGCGATGAGGCCAGGCAGATCCTCGCCAGCCAGCTGGATGGGCTGGACTTAAGCGATGCAGCCACCCGTCAGCAGGCAGTCGCCAAGCTGCTGGACCAGCACGGCACCGGCCGGGTGCTGTTTCGCAACAGCCGCGCCAATATCAAGGGCTTCCCCGAGCGTCACCTCAACGTCTATCCCATGCCGCTGCCGGAGCAGTACAAGACCGCCATCAAGGTGATGAGCATGATGGGAGGCAATGGGGGTGACCTGCAGTCACGTGCCCTGCGCTACCTCTATCCGGAGAAGATCTACCAGCAGTTCGAGGGCGATAGCGCCAGCTGGACCCAATTCGATCCCCGCATCGACTGGTTGCTGGAGCTGCTGCTCGGCGCACGCCAGCAGAAGGTGCTGGTGATCTGCTCGGAGGCGGCCACCGCCCTCGCCCTGGAAGAGGCACTGCGCACCCGCGAAGGGATCCGCGCCACCGTCTTCCATGAAGGCATGTCCATCCTGGAGCGGGATCAGGCGTCCGCCTATTTCGCACAGGCCGAGGGCGGCGCCCAGGTGCTGCTCTGCTCCGAAATCGGTTCCGAGGGGCGCAACTTCCAGTTTGCCAGCCACCTGGTGCTGTTCGATCTGCCCCTCAACCCGGATCTGCTGGAGCAGCGCATCGGTCGCCTGGACCGGATTGGCCAGCAGAGCACGGTCGAAATCCACGTCCCCTACCTGGCGGGCAGTGCCCAGCCTGCACTCCTGCGCTGGTACCATGACGGCCTGGATGCCTTCGAGCAGACCTGCCCCACGGCCCGCCCGGTATTCGAAGCGGTGCGGGATCAACTGTTCGAGCTGCTGGCCGCCAACAGCGGTGACACCGACGAACTCGACGCCTTGCTTGGCCGAACTCGCGAGCTGCACGAACCGCTCAAGGCGCGCCTCGAGCAGGGGCGCGATCGCCTGCTGGAAATCCACTCCAGCGGTGGCGACGCCGCCAGACAGCTGGTCGAGACACTGGCCGCCGAAGATGACGACACAGCCATGATCTCGTTCGCCCTCAAGATGTTCGACGAGATCGGCGTCAATCAGGATGACAGGGGCGAAAACGCCCTGGTGCTGACCCCGGGGGATCACATGCTGGTCTCCAGCTTCCCGGGCCTGCCCCAGGATGGCATGACGGTCACCTTCGACAGGGATACCGCCCTCTCCCGGGACGACATGTTCTTCCTTTCCTGGGATCACCCCATCATGCGGGGCGGCATAGATCTGATCCTGGGTTCCGAGATTGGGGCCACCTCGGTTGCCCTGCTCAAGAACAAGGCGCTGCCGGTGGGCTCCATCCTGCTGGAGCTGATCTTCGTGGCCGAGTCGGCGGCCCACCCCCAGCTCTACCGTTTCATGCCGCCAACCCCAATCCGCCTGCTGATGGACAAGAACGGTCAGAACCTGGGCGATAAGGTGGCATTCGATGCCTTCAACCGCCAGCTGACCCCGGTCAACCGTCATCTGGGCAGCAAACTGGTCACCGCATCCCAACCGGTGATCCATGGCCTTATCGGCAAGGGCCAGATCATCGCAGACACCCTGAAGGCCGCCATCGTCGACGAGGCCCGTGGCCAGATGGCGCAGACCCTGCAACACGATCTGGACCGGCTGGAGGCCCTCAAGGCCGTCAACCCGAACGTCCGTGACAGCGAACTCGACTATCTGCGCGACCTGCAAGCGGAGCTGCACCATCTGATCGATCAGACCCAGCTCAAGCTGGATGCAATCCGCTTTATCGTGGTGACCCATAACTGACGCGATACTGAAAAGGCATGATCTGAACCTGCTCAAGCTGGATGTCATGCCCTTTAAGATTGTGGTTACCCATAACTGATGGGGGCTTGCCCCCACCTTCTGATGCGAGACCTTTATGTTTGAATACTCACCGCCTCTGGAACCTTGGCTCGATATCCTGTTCAAGGACAAGGACATCATGGTGGTCAACAAGCCCACCGGCCTGCTGAGCGTCCCCGGGCGCGGTCCCGAGAATGAAGACAGTGTCCTGCACAGGGTGAAGCAGCAGCACCCCAAGGCGGCGGCGGCCCATCGCCTCGACATGTCCACCACCGGGGTACTGGTGATCCCGCTCAACCCCAATGCCCACCGGGAGCTGAGCCGGCAATTTCGCGAGCGGGAGACCGAGAAACACTACCTCGCCTGGGTCTGGGGCGAGCCGGCGGCGCAGTCCGGCGAGATTGACCTGCCTCTGTGCGTGGATTGGCCGAACCGGCCCAAGCAGAAGGTGGACTTCGAGGAGGGGCGCCATGCCCTGACCCTGTGGCAGACGCTGAAGGTGGAAAACGGCAACAGCCTGATCAAGCTGACCCCCATCACGGGTCGCTCACACCAGCTGCGGGTCCATATGCTGGAGCTGGGGCATCCCATCCTCGGGGACAACCTCTATGCCCACCCGCAGGCCCTGGCGGCGGCCCCCCATCTCTATCTCCATGCGGCCAGTCTGACCATCAGCCACCCCCGCAGCGGCGAGCTGATGACCTTCGAGGCCCAGGCCCCCTTCTCCTGCTGAGGCGCCTGCCAGAGCAGAGTCCCACATAAAGAAAAGCCTCGGTCGAAAGACCGAGGCTTTTTGTTGCTGGGCATCATACGTGGATATTGATGTTGCCACCCAGGGTGCTGCCTGCCGTGCTCTTGGGGGCGGGAGCGGACTGCGCTGCGCCCTGCAACAGGGCCAGGGCGGTTTGCCCCTCCTGCACCTGTTGCTTCTTCGCCAGGCTGGCGACCATCATGGCACTTCCATAAGATGCAGATGTAGAACCGGATATTTCCATTTGCATTCCTCCTGCCCTCAGGCTATCGGCCATGGCGACAGAAACATGAGCAGCAATCTCTCAACTGTTGCATGCCTTGCCGGGGGCCTTGCCTCCCAACCATCGCTCTTCCATCTCCAGCAGGGTCTGATAGGCCGCCTCGGCCTGGGCCGGACGGCTGAACAGGTAACCCTGACCATAGAGATGAATATCGGTGAGGCTGCGCAACACATCGAGCTGGGCCTGGGTTTCTATCCCCTCGCACACCAGCGTCTTGCCCAGCATGGAGCCGAGTCGACAGATGTTGGCCACCAGTTCGGTCGCCTCCGTGGAGCTGTCGATCCCCTGGATGAAGGAGCGGTCGATCTTCACCTTGCTCACCGGCAGCTTCTGCAGATAGCTGAGGGAGGAGTAGCCGGTGCCAAAATCGTCAAGGGCCAGCTGCACCCCCTGCTGATCCAGGTCCTGCATCAGTTGCAGCGAGTTCTTCACCTCGTTCATCGTCGTGTCCTCCGTCACCTCCAATACCAGGTGGGCGGCGGAAATATGATGATCCATCAAGGCTTTGGCGACCAGCTTCAGCAGGCTGCGCTGGTACATGCCGGGGGAGATGTTGACGCACATCTGCAGATCGACCAGCCCCAGCTGCTGCCACTGATAGAGCTGGGCACAGGCACTGTTGAGCACCCAGCCCCCCAGCTTCTCGGCCAGCTGGAACTCTTCGGCCACCTGGATCACCTCGTTGGGGGGAATGAAGCCCAGTTCGGGGTGGCGCCAGCGCAGCAGGGCTTCGACCGCCTCGCAACGCCCCGTCTCCAGATTGACGATGGGCTGGTAGTAGAGCTCGAGGGCATTGCGCTCGAGGGCCACCACCATGTCGGAAGCCAGATGCTTGCGCCTTGCCGTCTCGTTTTGCAGTGACTTGTCGTAGATGACATAGGGGACATGGGTCTTGCGGCTGTGGAAGAGGGCCTGCTCGGCCCGGCTCAGCAGATCCTGGGTCTCTTCGCTGTCCATCGGGAAGAAGGCGATGCCGATCCCCACCTCCAGACGAAACGGGTAGTGATCCAGCAAGATATCCTGCTTGACCAGATGGAGCAGGCGGGAGACCAGCTCGCGCACCTGCTTGAGGTCGCTGCTGCCTCGCTGGATGATAGCGAATTGATCCCCCACCAGCCGCGCGGCCCATTCACTCTCGTTGCACAGCGATGCCAGCCGACGTGCCAGCTCTTGCAGCAAGAGATCGCCGATGTTGTAGCCAAACTTGCTGTTGATATCGCGAAACTCATTGATGTCGACCAGCACCAGGCCAAAGGGTTGATCCCGGCTGGCGCACTCCTCCATCTGCTCCAGCAGGGCAAGGCGATTGGAGAGTCCGGTCAGCGTATCGAGGCGAGCCTCCCGGTAATGACGCCGCCCTTCACGGATCAGCAGGATGCTGAGCATGATCACCGACAGCAGCAGACCACTCACCATGAAGAGCAAGGCATTGCGCAGGGTGCCGAAGTGCTGGTCATTGCCCGTGTAGACCTTGATGTTCTGCTGCATCACGGAGGCGAGAGAGTAGGAGAGCGGCTCTTGCAAGGGGGAGAGTCGCATCATGACGCGCTGGTAGTCACCGCTGCCGCGCTTGAGCTCCATGATCCGGGGTTCAAGCTCGCGGATGGTGCTCTCGATCAGCTGCACCAGACGCAGGGCCTTCTGCTTGTCCCGCAGGCTTTCGCGCAGCTGGCCGCTCAGCAGCACGGGGGTGCGGCTCCACAGGATGTCGTAACGCAGCATCAGGGTGTCATGGTCGATGCCGCCATAATGGTAGAGCTCGACCGAGTTGAGAAAACGTCCCAGCTCCAGTTGCAACTGCATCAAGGCCCAGGAGACATCGTAGGTGTACTTCTCCATGATCCGGGTCGCATTCTGGATCTGCACCAGGCAGTAGAGCGTGCTCCCGGTGAACGAGAGTATGGAGAGATAGAGAATGAGCAATATCGACCAACTCTTTCTTTTCACCCGCCCAGTCCCCTCGTCAGTTCTGGATATCGATGGCACTCAGTTGCCAGATCATCATGTCGGTGAAGGCAGACTGCTTGAGCTCCGGATATTGATCCAAGGGTAGGATAAACCAAAGCGGCCCCTTGTCACGTACCCGCATGGTGATGCCGTCGTCTTGCCAGGCCAGTATGGGCTCGTATTTCTGCACCCTCTCCCAATCGACCTTGATCTGAAAACTGTTGAGGGCAGTCAGGGTCAGGGTCTTGCCCCTGGCATTGAGCGCCGCCAGCAGATCCGCCACCTTGGGCCCCTTGTAGTGATGGGGTTTGTCGACCCAGGGGTTGCTGGTGACTATTTCGTGCTGTGGCAGGGACTGAATGAGGGCCAGATCCAGTGCGACCCTGCCCTCTTGCCCGTGCTCGGCATTGACGTTGCCGGTCACGGTCAGGATGACGGGCCCCTTGGGCGCCTCCATGGCCATGGCCGGGTTCATGAGGCCGGTAAGCAGGGCGAAAACAGCGAGTTTCATCATAGATACACCAATGATTTTATTATCAATACAACCAGTTTAACCGCAGTAAAAAAAAACGGCCCGCCAATGCGAGCCGTTTGATGGCAAGGTGCGATTACATCATGCCGCCCATGCCACCCATGCCGCCCATATCCGGCATGGCAGGGGCATCTTTCTTCGGCAGTTCGGTGACCATGCACTCTGTGGTGATCATCAGACCGGCGATGGAAGAGGCGAACTGCAGCGCGGAGCGGGTGACCTTGGTTGGATCCAGGATACCCATGGCCAGCATGTCGCCATACTGCTCGCTGTAAGCGTTGTAGCCGTAGTTGCCTTCACCGTTCTTCACGGCATTGGCAATGACGGAGGCCTCTTCACCGGCGTTGATGACGATCTGACGCAGCGGTGCTTCCATGGCGCGCAGGGCAACCTTGATACCCACGTTCTGATCTTCGTTGTCGCCACGCAGGCCAGCCAGTTTGGCGGCTACGCGCACCAGGGCGACACCACCACCGGCCACCACGCCTTCTTCCACAGCGGCGCGAGTGGCGTGCAGGGCATCGTCGACGCGGGCTTTCTTCTCTTTCATCTCGACTTCGGTGGCAGCACCTACCTTGATCACGGCAACACCGCCGGCCAGCTTGGCCACGCGCTCTTGCAGCTTCTCGCGATCGTAATCGGAGGAGGTCTCCTCGATCTGTTGACGGATCTGAGCCACACGGCTCTCGATCAGGGCTGCATCACCCACGCCATCGATGATGGTGGTGTTCTCTTTGGTGATGACGATGCGCTTGGCACGGCCCAGATCTTCCAGTGCCGCCTTCTCCAGCTCCATGCCCACCTCTTCGGAGATCACGGTACCACCGGTCAGAATGGCGATATCTTGCAGCATGGCCTTGCGACGGTCGCCAAAACCAGGCGCCTTGACGGCAGCCACTTTGACGATACCACGCATGGTGTTGACCACCAGGGTCGCCAGGGCTTCGCCTTCCACGTCTTCGGCGACGATCAGCAGGGGTTTGCCCGCCTTGGCCACACCTTCCAGCACCGGCAGCATTTCGCGGATGTTGGAGACTTTCTTGTCCACCAGCAGGATGAAGGGATCATCCAGCTCGACGGCGCCGGTTTCCGGCTTGTTGACGAAATAGGGGGAGAGGTAGCCACGGTCGAACTGCATGCCTTCCACCACGGCCAGCTCGTCTTCCAGGCCCTGACCGTCTTCGACAGTGATGACGCCATCACGGCCGACCTTGTCCATGGCTTCGGCAATCAGCTTGCCCACTTTCTCGTCGGAGTTGGCGGAGATGGTACCCACCTGGGCGATGGCATTGCTGTCGGCGCAGGGCTGGGACAGGGTCTGCAGCTCGGCAACGGCGGCCACCACGGCCTTGTCGATACCACGCTTCAGATCCATGGGGTTCATGCCGGCGGCAACGGCCTTCAGGCCTTCGTTGACGATGGCCTGAGCCAGCACGGTGGCGGTGGTGGTGCCGTCACCGGCGGCGTCGTTGGCCTTGGAAGCGACTTCCTTGACCATCTGGGCGCCCATGTTCTGGAACTTGTCTTCCAGTTCGATTTCACGGGCGACGGAGACGCCATCCTTGGTGATGGTCGGAGCACCGAAGGACTTGTCCAGTACCACGTTGCGGCCTTTGGGGCCCAGGGTCACCTTGACGGCATCGGCCAGGATGTTGACGCCTTCGAGCATTTTGATGCGGGCTTCGTTGCCAAACTTAACTTCTTTAGCTGCCATGATTCTTGAATCCTTTAATCAATTCGGGGGAAGGAAAAATTAGGCTTCGACGATCGCCAGGATGTCGGTCTCGGACAGGATCAACACGTCCTGGCCGTCCAGCTTCTCGGTCTTGACGCCGTAACCTTCGTTGAAGATCACCTGGTCGCCGACCTTGACTGCGAGGGCTTTCACTTCGCCATTATCCAGAATTCGACCAGTCCCCACGGCCAGAACTTCACCACGGGTGGACTTCTGAGCCGCAGTACCAGTCAGGACGATACCGCCGGCGGATTTGGCTTCAGCCTCGATGCGCTTGATGATGACGCGGTCGTGCAGTGGACGAATTTTCATCGATAACTCTCCCAAAATGAGTCACTTTGTTACTTGAGGAATGGCCATTCCTGGCCAAATTGCATATGTCCCAGATGTGGGGCACTTATTCCTCCCCTTCAAGGGCGGATACAAAAAAAAATTTTTCACGTACTATGAACGCCTTCGATGGATCGCCGTGCCCCGTCATGGACCCAGGTTTGTCCCAGTGCAAACCAGACCTCAGTCCCCAGCCGTTAAGAGACGCGCCCTTGACCCGACCCAACCCCATGCTGACCGCCCCCATGCCTGCCGTTCTGCTACGTATGACTGGTCCCATGATCCTCGGCATCGTCGCCATCCTGGCCTTCAACCTGATCGACACCTTCTTCATCGGCATGCTGGGCACCCAGGCGCTTGCCGCCATCAGCTTCACCTTCCCGGTCACCTTCGTGGTCACCTCCCTGGCCATGGGGCTGGGGGCCGGGCTCAGTGCCGTGATCGGCCACACCCTGGGTCAGGGCAAGCACGAAGAGGCGGCCCACCTCACCACGGACAGCCTGTTTCTCGCCGTGGTACTGGTCTGCGCCCTCGCCCTGCTGGGCGCCCTCACCATCAACCCCCTGTTTCGTCTGCTGGGGGCGGGAGAGGCCCTGATCGCCCTCATCCACGACTACATGCTGATCTGGTACCTGACGGTACCCATGCTGGTGCTGCCCATGGTGGGCAATGCCGCCATTCGCGCCACCGGGGACACCAAGACCCCGAGCCTGGTGATGGCGGTGGCGGGGCTGGTCAACGGGGTGCTGGATCCCCTGCTCATCTTCGGCATAGGTCCCTTCCCCGAATGGGGCATTCGCGGGGCGGCCATCGCCACCTCCCTCTCCTGGCTGATGGCCATGCTGGTCAGCCTCTACATACTGCGTCATCGGGAGGGCCTGCTGCGCTGGCGCCTCTCGCCCCGTCGCGCCCTGCTGGCCCACTGGCGCGCCCTGCTCCATGTGGCCGTGCCCGCCTCCTTCACCAACATGCTCAACCCCCTGGCCAACGCCGTGTTGATGGCCATCTTCGCCGGGCTCGGCACCGAGGTGGTGGCCGCCTACGGGGCGGCGTCCCGGGTCGAGGCTCTGCTGCTCATCGTCATGATGGCCCTCTCCTCGGTGCTGGCGCCCTTCGTGTCCCAGAACTGCGGCGCGAGCAATCCGGCCAGGGCCAGGGCGGCGCTGCTGCTCTGCATGCGCTTCGCCCTGCTGTTCCAGCTCGTCATCTATGCCCTGACCTGGCTGCTCGCCCCTCTGATCGCCACCCTGTTCAGCGACCACCCCAAGGTGGTGCGCCTCATCGTCCTCTACCTGCATCTGGTGCCCATCGGCTACGGCTTTCAGGGCATGGTGATGCTGCTGGCCTCCTCCCTCAACGGGGTGCGAGCCTCCAGCATCTCTTTCCTGTTCAATGGCATGAGACTATTTGTGTTCTTGCTGCCCGGGGCCTGGCTCGGCGCCCGGCTGGGCGGGGAAGAGGGGGTCTATCTGGGCATACTGATCGCCAATCTGGCGGCAGGGGGTCTGGCCTGGTTCTATGCCCACCACCACTTCGAGCGGCTCTGCCGCCGCTAAGGCTGGGGGAGCGCGAAGCCATATGACCAACGGGGCCGCTGTCGCGGCCCCGTTGTGTTTCATCCTGTCCCTGCCGGGTCAAACGTGCCCGTCGGCGCGAGGATCACTCCTTGCGCTCGAACTCCCCTTCTATGGTGGTGCCGGGACGATCGTGCAGGGTGGGCTCAGGGGAGGATCCAAAACCCTCCTGGGGTGGGAAGCCCCCCATGGCCCCCTGCACCCTGACCCCCTTGACCAGCCGATCGGCCAGTCGGCCCCGCAACGGCGGCAACAGCAGCAGCAACCCCAGCAGATCGGTGACGAAACCCGGGACGATCAGCAGCAGCCCCGCCAGAGCGAGCAGCATGCCCCCCAGCAGTTCGCGAGCCGGCATCTCCCCCAGCTGCATCCGCTGCTGGGCCTCCAGCAGGGTCTTGAGCCCCTGTTGTCTTACCAGGGCGCTGCCCACCATGGCGGTCAGCACTATGAGTACCACGGTCGGCAGGGCGCCGATCACGGTCCCCACCTGGATCATGACGGTCAGCTCCAGCAGGGAGAGACCGATAAACAGCAGAAACAACTTACCCATGTTGACCTCGGTGCGACTTGATAGAGATAGGCCAGTCCACACTGGCGCTCGCCTTCTCCACCCTGTGCGGGTCAAAGAAATGGCATTCCTGTTCCATAGATGGGGTGGCTCGGCGCATTTTCAAGTCAAAGCGCGATCCCTTCGTGATTTCAGGGAAATTTTCTGCCGTCATGGCTGGGCGTAAGTGCCCTGTTCTGTCACAGTAAATGGGGCAATTGCAACATCAGTTTAATGGGCGCAAAAAATTTGAGAATCCTTCAAATTTAGTGATCTGCGTCTAGTTAGATTTACCCCCAATGGGGTAAGGTTGCCGACAGTAATCGGGGGAGCCATTCCCCTACCGCCCCACTCGATGTGTGGTGCTTCAGGATGAAATGTGCGCAAGGAACTCGCGACCACTCGGTGAGGATCATTTTCCATTTATCTGATTTCTGAGGCATGACAATGAGCGACATCAAAAGCGTCCGCATTGAAGAAGATCTGCTGGGCACCAAAGAAGTGTCCAATGAACTCTACTATGGCGTCCACACCCTGCGGGCGGTCGAGAACTTCAAGCTGAGCACTCAGAAAATTTCTGACGTCCCCGAGTTCGTCCGTGGCATGGTGCTGACCAAGAAGGCGGCCGCGCTGGCCAACGGCGAGCTGGGTACCATACGTCCTGAAATCGCAGACAAGATTGTCGAAGCCTGCGACCTCATGCTCAACACCGGCAAGTGCTTCGATCAGTTCCCGATCGACGTCTACCAGGGCGGCGCCGGTACCTCGGTCAACATGAACACCAACGAAGTGCTAGCCAACATCGCCCTCGAAATCATGGGGATGGAGAAGGGCCGCTACGACGTCATCAACCCCAACGACCACGTCAACAAGTGCCAGTCCACCAACGATGCCTACCCCACCGGTTTTCGCGTCGCCGTGGTCAACAGCACGGACACCACCCTGGATGCCCTGGAAGATCTGATCACCGCCTTCGATGCCAAGGCCAAGGAGTTCAGCGGCGTGCTCAAGATGGGCCGTACCCAGCTGCAAGACGCCGTGCCCATGACGCTGGGCCAGGAGTTCCACGCCTTCGCCGTCACCCTGCGTGAAGAGATCAAGTCCATCAAGCGCTGCCAGGAGCTGCTGCTGGAGGTGAACCTGGGGGCGACCGCCATCGGTACCGGCCTCAACACCCCGCCCGAGTACTCCGCCCTGGCCATCCAGCGCCTGGCCGAGATCACCGGTCGTGCCTATGTGCCCGCCGAGGATCTGATCGAGGCGACCTCCGACTGCGGCGCCTATGTGATGCTGCACGGCGCCGTCAAGCGTCTGGCCATGAAGCTCTCCAAGATCTGCAACGACCTGCGTCTGCTCTCCTCCGGCCCGCGCACCGCGCTCAAGGAGATCAACCTGCCGGAGATGCAGGCGGGTTCTTCCATCATGCCGGCCAAGGTCAACCCGGTCATCCCGGAAGTGGTCAACCAGGCCTGCTTCAAGGTATTCGGCAACGACGTCACCATCACCTTCGCCGCCGAGGCGGGTCAGCTGCAGCTGAACGTGATGGAGCCCGTGATTGGTCAGGCCATGTTCGAATCCCTGAGTCTGATGAAGAATGCCTGCGTCTCCCTGCGCGAGAAGTGCGTGGAAGGCATCACCGCCAACCCGGAGATCTGCATGAACCACGTGCTCAACTCCATCGGCATCGTCACCTACCTCAACCCCTTCATCGGTCACCACGAAGGGGATATCGTCGGCAAGATCTGTGCCCAGACCGGCAAGAACGTCCGTGAAGTCGTGCTCGAGCGCGGTTTGCTGACCCCGGAACAGCTCGACGAGATCCTCTCCATCGACAACCTGATGAACCCGCAATACAAGGCCAAACGCTTCCAGCGCGGCGTCACCGCATAAGCGAGTCAGGGCCGGGATACTCCCGGCCCTGAAAGTCATTTCCCGAGCGGCCGGTTCACCCGGCCCATCAGGAAATGGCTTTGTGCCAGACCCCATTTTCAAAACTAAAAAATAATGGAGTGTTCACTATGATTGGAATCGAGTTGGCCGTCGTGCTCGGCGCTATCTATCTGGGGGCCCGGATAGGCAGCATAGGCATCGGCTTCGCCGGTGGCCTGGGGGTACTGGTGCTGACCTGGGGGCTGGGCATGCAGATCCCGGGTGATCAACTGGTCAGTTACATCCCCTGGGACGTGATCATGATCATCGCGTCCGTCATCTGCGCCATCGCCTGCATGCAGCTGGCCGGCGGCATGGACTACCTGGTCTCCCTGGCCGAGAAGGCACTGCGCAAGAATCCCAAGCACATCACCTTCGCCGCCCCGGTCGTCACCTACCTGATGACCATGCTGGCCGGGACAGGTCACACCGCCTTCTCCACCCTGCCGGTGATCGCCGAGGTGGCCAAGGAGCAGGGCATTCGCCCGTCCCGTCCGCTCTCCATCGCCGTGATTGCCTCCCAGATCGCCATCACCGCCTCCCCCATCTCCGCGGCCGTGGTGGCCTTCTCCGGCATGCTGGAACCGTTTGGCGTCGACTACCTGACCCTGCTGGCCATCTGCATCCCCTCCAGCTTCCTGGCCTGCATCCTGGGCGCCTTCGTGGCGAACCTGATGGGCAAGCCCCTGGAGCAGGATGAGGTCTATCTGGAGCGTAAAGCGAAAGGCCTGATCAAGTTGCGCGGCACCAGCCAGATCGAGCTAAAACCCTATGCCAAGCTGTCTGTGGGCATCTTCGTCGCCGCCATCGTCGCCGTCATGGCCTATGCCACCGCCATCTCCGGCAACGTAGGCCTGATTGCCCACCCGCCCATCCCCCGCGATGGCGCCATCATGGGCATCATGCTCGCCGCCGCCACCATCATGACCCTGGTGTGCAAGCTGGACGCCACCCAGGTGACCAACATGCCCACCTTCAAGTCCGGCATGTCCGCCTGCATCTGCGTGCTGGGGGTGGCCTGGCTCGGCAACGTCTTCGTGAAGGGCAACATGGACACCATACAGATGGTCGCCGGCGATCTGCTCAACAACTACAGCTGGCTGCTGGCCGTGGTGCTGTTCTTCTCCTCCATGCTGCTCTACTCCCAGGGTGCCACCACCAAGGCCCTGATGCCGGCCGCCCTGGCGCTGGGTGTCAGCCCGCTGACCGCGATTGCCTCCTTCGCCGCCGTGAGTGCCCTGTTCGTGCTGCCCACCTACCCGACCCTGCTGGCCGCGGTCGAGATGGACGACACCGGCTCCACCCGTATCGGCAAGGCGGTATTCAATCACCCCTTCTTCGTGCCGGGTGTCGCCACCATCGCCATGGCCGTGACCCTGGGCTTCTTCTTCGGCGGTCTCATGCTCTGACCCCGATCCCCTTTCGGTGATCAAGCGGCCTGCGGGCCGCTTTTTTTTTGTCGTACTGCGTCACAAAAACGGTGACCGTTCGGGCGAACAAGCCCCGGCTTCAGCTCCCATCAAGGTTCCCCCTCCTAGAATGGCCACATCGGAAAATACCGATCATTCAGGCTCCTGCGTGGACCTGGAGAGTACTTACCCCAGAGGAATAGACAATGAAAAAGAGCGCATTGACCCTGGCTGTTTCCAGCCTGATGCTGGCCGGTACCGCCCAGGCTGCCACCCTGTATGATCAAGATGGCACCAAGCTGGGCATCGGCGGCCGCGTACAAGGCATGTACTACGGCACCAGCAATGACGATCTGGAAGGCGACCAGAGCTACCTGCGTCTGCACGTCGCAGGGGAGACCCGCATCGATGACGAGGCCAAGGCATTCGCCTTCGCCGAATACAACCTGCCGACCTCGGGTTCCGACAACGACGAGCTGCGTTACGGCTACGTCGGTATCCAGCACGATCGCTTCGGTACTTTCAGCTACGGCCGTCAGGATGGTCTGTTCGCCAAGGCGGTCAACAACTATACCGACGTGCTGCCGGAGTGGGGGGGCGACGGCCTGGGCAAGGACACTGACGTGTTCGGCACCGGTCGCACCAACGGCCTGGCCCAGTATCTCTACACCTATCAGGGGCTGACCCTGGGTGCCCAGTTCACCGGCAAGAACGATCCCTGGAACGACAAGGACAGCAAGTGGATGAAGGGCTCCGACGAGGGCTACGCCCTGTCCGCCAACTACGACTTCGACATGGGTCTCTCGCTGGGTGCCGCCTACAACATGGCCACCAAGACCAGCGACCAGAAGGCACTCGCCGCCTTCGGTGGCGATGACGACGCCCAGCTGTATGGCGCCGGCATCAAGTACGCCTCGGGCAATCTCTACCTGGCGGCCAGCTATGCCCACGGTCAGGATCATGTCTTCGTCAGCAAGAACGGCCAGAGCGGATTTGCCGACAAGAGCGATGGCTATGAAGCCGTGGCCCAATACAGCGTCACACCCAAGTTCAAGCCGTCCGTCGCCTACCTGCGTACCGACGTGAAGGATAATCGCAGCGGCGCCAACATCGACGATACCCTGACCGAATACGTCAGTGTCGGTGCCTGGTACAACTTCACCGACAACTTCAACGCCTACGTCGATTACAAGATCAACCTGCTCGACGAAGACGGCAGCGATGGCTACAGCAAGCTGGGCCAGGTCTCAGACGACGTGGTCGGTGTCGCCCTGCAGTACAACTTCTGACACAGGATCGGCCCTCGCGCCGACACCCAGTCCCGAACCGGCCGCATCAGCGGCCGGTTCTTTTTGCCTCGCGGTCATGCCCGGAGCCGGGTCAGCTCAGGGCGGTGGGCGAAACAGTGCGCCAGCAGCAGCAGGGTCACCACGCCGACGGTGCCGAGCACCAGCCAGGGCAGCCAGGGCTGACCCTGAACGCTGGCATAGTCGTGCAGCGCGCCCCCACCCACATACCCCGTCATGCCCCCCAGGGCCAGGCCGAGTCGGCTGAAGCCCATGTAACTGCCCCGCGCACCGGGGTGGGCCAGCCGGGTCATCAGGGTCTCCCGGGCCGGCTCCACTATGATGATGCCGAGATAGAAGCAGGCCAGCAGCACGAAGATCGCCTCCAGGCTGGTGGCAAACGCCACCAGGCCTATGCCGGTGGTCATCAGCAAGATGCCCGCCAGCAGCCGGGTCTCAAGCCGGAAGTGACGCTCGCCGTAGCGGGCCAGGGGATAGAGCAGCGCCAGGGAGAGGGCCGCCTCCAGGCTGTACATCCAGCCTACCGCCGTGCTGCTGCCCGCCATCTGCTTGACCAGAATGGGGAAGATCAGCATCACCTGCACCCAGAGCGCATAGTAGCCGCTCAAGATCAGCACCAGTCGGCAGAACCCCTTGTCCGCCAGCACCCGGCCAAGCCCGGCCTTGATCGGCGTGGGACGCAGGGAGATCCTGTAGGCAGGCAGGATCAGCCAGTTGCACAGGGCGGCGCTGACGAAGAGCCCGGCGCCCAGCAGGCAGACATATTCGAAGTCGAAGTTGAGCAGCCAGCTGCCGAGCAGGGCGCCGAGCACGGCACCGGCACTCTCCAGCATCATCAGCAGCGAGATGTAACGCCCGCGCTGGTGGGGACGGGTGAACTTGATGACCAGGGCCGCCCGGGGCGGATCGAACAGGCAGCCCCCCAGGCCTGAGATGATGCAGGAGAGGATCAGGGCCAGACCGCTCTCGGCATAGGCCAGGCTGGCGAACCCCAGGGCCCGCAGCAGCATGCCGCCGACGATGAGCGGCCGCGCCCCGAAGCGATCCGCCAGGGAGCCACCAAAGATGCCGAGCCCCTGCTGGGTCAGCTGACGCAGGCCCAGGGCCAGCCCCACCACCCCGGCCGCCCAGCCAAGCTGATCGACGAACCTCAGGCTGATCATGGGCATCACCACGAAAAACCCCAGGATCACCAGCAAGGAATCCAATGCCAAAAACCAGCGTCCCAGCCGCCGTGCCCGCTCCACCATAGCCACCTCAGTCCCCAATTGATGCTGCTATTCTGCGAGGGGCAGAGATATAGTGGTAGCCGACAACTGGCTATATTTCATATTGGAAAATTTTATGGCTATGACGCTCGATGATCTGCAACTGCTGCTGGATGTGGTCAACCGGGGCAGCTTCAGCAAGGCGGCCGCGGTGAGGGGCTGGTCGCAACCCATGGTGAGCCAGCGTATCGCCGTGCTGGAGCAGGCTCTCGGCCAGCCGCTGTTTCGCCGCCACCGCCGTGGCGCCACCCCCACCGCGGCCTGCGAACAGTTTCTGCCGGCGGTCAATACCGCCCTCGCCACCCTGGCGGCCGGCCAGCTCGCCCTGCAGGGAACCCCCCTGCTGCCACGCATCCGCCTCTCCTGCCTCCCCTCCCTCACCACAGTGGTGTTCGGCCCCCTGTTGCTGGCCCTGGTGGACGAGAGCTTCGAGATCCGCTGCAGCACGGATCACTCGGGCATCATCATGCAGGAGCTGTTGACCGGGGAGACGGATGTCGGCTTCATCCTCAAGTGTCCCGCCATCGCCGGCATCCAGCTCGAGCTGCTCTACCGCTCCCCCATCATAGCGGTGGCCTGTGCCACCCACCCTCTGGCCGGCCGCCAGGGACTGACCCTGCAAGACATCGCCAACGAGCGCCTCGCCCCCCAGCAGTGGGGCACTGGCTGTGACGAGCTGCTGATCCAGCTGAGGCTGCTGCGCCAGGTGACCCGGCCCCTCCATGCCATCCAGCCCGCCAGCGCCGCCCGGGAGCTGGCCCTGGAGCACGGCTTCATCACCCTGATGCCCGCCCTGGCCATCGCCCGGGATCTGGAATTCGGCCGCCTGGTACAGCTGGATGTGACGGATCTGCCGCCGGATCACTGGGACGTCATGATGGCCTGGCGCGGCGGCAAGCGCCCCAACCCGGAGAAGGAGCGGGTACTCGAAGCCGCCCGCACCCTGGCCCGGCGCTGGGCGGGGGACCTTACATAAAAAAGCGCCGGACAAGTCCGGCGCTCTTCTTTATCCCGTTATCCCGTTCAGGCTCAGTAACTGGCCTTGAGGGTCACGCCGGAGAAGGCGCTGTAACCGCTCAGCTGCACATGCCAGGTCCCCGCCTTGGGGGCATTGAGGGTACAGGTCTCGCCATTGCCGCTCTTGTAGGGACGGCAGTCATAGCTGGTCACCGTGGGCGCCGCGCCGAACTTCACGTAGAGATCCGCATCCCCGCTGCCGCCGCTGCTGGTCACCACCAGCTGGCTTCTGCCGGCGGGCACCTCGACGGTGAAGTTCAGCTTGCCCCCCTTGGCGGCGGTGAGATTGTTCACCGGTACCCCGTTTTGCAGCACGCTGCCCGGCTGGGGCGTGGTGCCACCACAGCTGGCATTGACCCCGACCGCGCTGAAGGCGGCCGCCACGTCGCTCACGCTGTAACCGAGATCCGTGGCGGCCTTGGTCACCCCGCACGCTCCCTGATCGAAGCTGGTGTTGGGGCCCCAGTAGAGGCGGTTGGCCAGCACGAACACCTCGAACGCCTTGCGGGTATGCCAACCGCCTGTGTTGGCCAGCAGGTAGAAGGCGCGGTTGTAGACCCCTGAGCTATGGTGCACATCCATGCCGCTGCGATAATCGCTGGCATGGCCGATGGACTTGCCATCCCGGGTCGGATCCTCGAAGTAGCGCAAAGAGCCGTTGCCCTTGAAGATCTGGGCCCCCACCAACCAGTCATTGCTGCCCTTCATGTAGTTTTCCGCCGCCTCCCCGGCCATGTCCGAGAAGGCCTCGTTGATGCCGCCGGACTGGCCAGAGTAGACCAGCCCCGAGTTCTGCTCGGTGAAACCGTGGCTCACCTCGTGGGCGGCCACGTCCAGGCTCACCAGGGGATAGAAGGTGGTGGCGCCGTCGCCGAAGGTCATCTGGCTGCCGTCCCAGAAGGCGTTCTCGTAATTGCGGCTGTAGTGGACCCGCATCTTGAGCTTGAAGCTCAGCGGCGCCGTGTTGTACCAGTTGCGGTACATGTCGAACACCACGTTGCCGAAGTAGTGGGCATCGTTGAGGGGGGAGTAGGCGCCGTTGATCTCCTTGACCGTGTTCTCCGGGCAGGTGAACTGGTGGATGGAGCCCCCCGAGGTGCCATGGTTCATGTTGATGGTATCGACATTGGTGCTGCTCATGCGGCAGTTGGCATCGACCACCAGGGGGCCGAAGTCGGCACCGTAAAAATACTTCCCTGTCTTGGTGTTGCCCCCGGGACCACCGGCGTTCTGATGGTTGATCCCCTCCCAGCGCTTGAGCTCGACGCCGCTGTTGGCATCCACCATCACGAAGGGACGACTCGGCGTCTCGCTCGCCGCCAGCCAGGAGACCAAGTAGACCAGCCGGGCCTGGCCTGCCTCATCCTGCACCACGAACAGCTTGACCCGCTCGTTGCTGCCCTTGGCCCCGGCGCGGGCCTTGGCCGCCGCGTCGGCGGGGGAGAGGCTGGCTTTCGGGCTGCTCAGATCGCCCTCGATCTGGCGCAGCATCTGACCGGACAGCTTGCTGACCTGACCGCCGAGGGACTGCTCGGCCACCAGCACCTGACCCCAGACCGGGATCCCGTGCCAGGTCTGCTCATAGCGGACCCGCTGTTGACCATTGGGCAGGGTGACGGCCCGCACCTGGCGATACTCCCCCTCCCCTGCCAGTGCGCTCACTCCGGCCGCGCCACTCGGCGCCCCTTGCATGCCCGCGATCTGGGTGATGGTTACCTGCTCGGCCGCCAGGGCAATACCGCCCCAGCAGGCCAGCGCGACGGCCAAATAGACTCTGTTCATCTCAGCTTTCCTTAAAATCGATGATATGCCGGGCCACTCCCGGCGCTTCTAAGCTAGCGAGCGCCCGGCCGATTGCGCCCTGTCAAAACTGACAAGGCAGCACAAAGGGGTAGCAGGATCTGCTGATGAGCCTTCCTGGGGGCCATGAAGACGCCCGGCTCAGCATCTTGTGCCACTGGCGGAGAGTCCGGGGCCAAATGCCCCCCCATATTCGGCATCTCTGTCACAGGGGTCCCCCCTGTGCTGCGCCATACCGGTTCGCACACCGGCAGACGATGACGACCCCATGGCACTCCACGGGCCAATTGGCTACATTGGCACCACACAACCTGATGGCATGGATGGAGAGACCCTATGTTCACCTGGCAGCTGGATGACGAACTGGCGCTGATCTTCTTGCAGCCCGACATGGCGACCGAACTGTACGCCCTGTGTCGGCAGAACCGGGATTACCTCGCCCAGTGGCTGCCCTGGCCTCCCCTCATCCAGCGCCGCGACGACACGGCCACCTTCATCCGCCATGCCATCGAGGGTTTCGCCCGGGGCGAGTCCCTCACCACCGCCATCGAATACCAGGGAGACCTGGTCGGCATCATCAGCTACAACCAGATCGACCACAGCCTGGGCAAGGTGACCCTGGGCTACTGGCTGGCGGAACGCTGGCAGGGCAACGGCATCGTCACGCGCGCCTGCCGCGCCCTCATCCATCACGCCTTCGAGGAGATGGCCATGGAGAAGGTGGAGATCAGTGCCGCCCTCGACAACGAACCGAGCCGGGCCCTGTGCGAGCGGCTCGGCATGCGTCAGGAGGGAATGGTGCGCCGGGCCGAGCGGCTGGGGGACAGGGTGCTGGATCACGCCCTGTACGGCCTGCTGCGGGACGAATGGCTGCAACAGAGGGACGCCTGATGGCCCTGCCTCACCTGACGACGGCGCGCACCCGGCTCACCGTGCTGCCCCCCGAGCGGGCGGATCTGATGCTCGATTATTACCTGCGCAACCGCCAGCACCTGGCCCCCTGGGAGCCCAGGCGCGACCCCGAGTTCTACACCCTGGCCTGCTGGTTCACCCGACTGCGGGAGAGCTATGCCCAGTTCTTCGCAGGCCAGGCGGTCAACCTGGTGGCCCTCGATGGCAGCGGGGAGCGGGTGATCGCCACCTGCAACTTCACCAACATAGTCCATGGCATGTTCCAGGCCTGCCACCTGGGCTACTCGATCGATGAGGCCCATCAGGGCCAGGGGCTGATGCAGGAGGTGGTGCAGGGGGGAATCGGCTATCTGTTCGACGAGCTGGGACTGCACCGCATCATGGCCAGCCACATGCCGGCCAATCTGCGCAGCGCCGCCCTGCTGGCCCGGCTCGGCTTCGAGCGGGAGGGATATGCCCGCGACTACCTGATGATCAATGGCCGCTGGGAGGATCATGTGCTGACCGCCCTGCTCAATCCCGACTGGCGCGCCTCCTGAACCGGAGCCGCAATGAAAACGGGCCCGGGGATATCCCCGGGCCCGTCTCTCAAGACAGAGCCGGCTTAGTTGGCCTTGGCATCGCTCACGGCGGCTTCAACCTTGTCGGCGGCGTCGCTGGCGGCTTGTTCAACGGCAGCGCCCGCATCGGCGGCAGCCTGCTTGGTTGCTTCACCGGCTTCGGCGGCCTTGTCGGCAACCTGGTCAGCGGCCTGCTCAACGGTGGCGCTGGCTTCGCTGGCGGCTTGTTCTACTTTGGCAGCAACGTCAGCGGCAGGGGTCGCCGCTTCTTCTTTCTGACCACAGGCGGTCAACATCAGACCCAGGATACCGGCTACCAGTACTTTGTTCATGTGCATACCCTCAAGAAATTGGAGAGATGGCATCGTTGCCATCACAGGCATCTTGCCCCCTCTTCAATCTGGGATGAAAAAGGGAGTCAAGAGACGCGCAAAATATAACGCCAACCCCGGGCAATAGAAACGCGTATCACAATGATATTTTCTCACCCACTGGATAAATAAACCCGCTTAAATGCATTTTCTTGACACAAAAAACCAACAAAAAACGATTTTACGCACAATTTGCTCACTGTTCAGGCAACCCTCTCCTTCTTGTCGCCACTGAAGATCACGCCCCGCAGGGACCCGGTCTCAGACAGCTTCTGACCGGATGGGCGGTATCAGGGGCACAAACGAAGACGGGGGCCTGAGCCCCCGTCTTCTCGTCTTTAGCTCAGCCATTGACGCAAAGGCTGCGGCCACGGCGGGTCAGCAGCACCAGCAGAGGCGGCAGCAGCAGCCACATGTGCAGGGCCAGCTGAAAGACGGGGGCCTGGGCCCCCGTCTTCTCGTCTTTACCTCAGCCATTGACGCAGAGGCTGCGGCCACGGCGGGTCAGCAGCACCAGCAGAGGCGGCAGCAGCAACCACATGTGCAGGGCCAGCTGGTTGAGGGGGTCCGGCATCAGGGCCCCGGTGATCCCCACCAGGGCTCCGGCCCCGCTCATCTGGAACAGGCCCAGCAGGGCGGCGGCGGTGCCGGCGCAGTGACCGAAGGGGGCTAGTGCCATGCCGGCGGCGGCGCCCAGCACCATGGCAAACCCGATGCTGGAGAGAAACACAGGGCCCATCATGGCCAGGGGATGGGGAACATGTTGCACCAGGGTCAGCATCAGGGCCGACAGGCAGATCACCAGCAAGCCGAGACGCAGGGTGCGCCTGGGGCCAACCCTGGCGATGAAGCGTGGCGCCAGGAAGCAGGTGGCGATATTGAGGACGGCATTGGCGGTGAACCAGTGGCTGAAGCCGTTCATGTCCAACCCGAGCTTGACCATGAGTTGCACCGGCGCTGCCGTGACATAGGCCAGGATCACCGCCATCGCCAGCATGCAGAGGCTGGCATTGAACAGGAAGCTGGGGGAGCGCAGCACGGGGCTGTAACGCTGCCAGCTGATCAGGGATCCCTCGCTGCGGGTCTCCTCGGGACGGGTCTCAGGCATGCGCCACACCAGCCAGCAACCGACCAGGGCAGCATAACCCGCCATGAACCAGAAGTTCGCGGACCAGCCCGCCTGGGCAGTCAACCAGCCACCGAGCAGGGGAGCCAGCGCCGGGATGAAGCAGATGGCACCATTGAGATAGGAGATCATCTGGCCGCTCTTCTTGGGACCATAGCTGTCACGCACCACGGAGAAGGCGGCCACCGAGGTGGCGCACGCGCCGAAGCCTTGCAGCACCCGGGCCAGCATCAGCTCCCCCAGGCTGGCGGCAAAGCCGGCCCCCAGGGCGCTCAGGCCATAGAGCAGCACGCCGCACAGGGCGATGGGCTTGCGCCCGTAGCGATCGGCCAGCGGCCCCACCAGCAGCTGCCCCAGTCCCATGCTGAACAAGAACCAGGTGATGGTGCCCTGCATCAGGGTCACCTCGGCCCCCAGTTGCTCGGCCATCTGCGGGATGGCAGGCAGATAGATGTCGATGGCCAATGGGCTGAACAGCACCAAGAGCACGAGTAACAGGATCAGGGGCATGGCTTACCTCATACGGGCCTGGGGAGACCTAAGCTTACTGGAGTGGGGCGGCAGTCTACTGGCTCAGTGAAATGAACAGAAATGGTATTTACTCACTAATGTTATTCCATATGAGAAATTACTCCCCCGCGACACCCTGTCATCACCTGAATAACCGACACCCAGAGGTCCCATGCCCCCTCTCATCGCCATCCCCGGCCGCACCCTGATCGTCGGAGATCTGCACGGCTGCCTGGCCCAGCTCAACCAGGCCCTGGCGCGCCTCGACTTTGATCCGGCGGCCGGGGACCGGCTCTGCTCGGTGGGGGATCTCATCGACCGGGGCGACGATAGCCCGGGCTGCCTGGCCCTGCTCGATCAACCCTGGTTTCATGCGGTGCTCGGCAATCACGAAGCCATGCTGCACAGCGCCCTGATCGGCGCCGATCCCCTGGCCCGCTCGCACTGGCGCCGCAATGGGGGCACCTGGTTTGATGCCCTCCCAGCCCGGGAGCAGGCCAGGATCCGGGCGCGACTGCCCCAGCTGGCCCGCTTGCCCCTGGCCCTCACCCTGCAGACGGCCCTGGGTCGGCGCATCGGCCTGGTGCATGCCGATCCGGTGGCGGACGATTGGGATGCACTCACCCCGGCTTTCCTGGCCAGGCACAGGGAGACTCTCCTGTGGGAGCGCGGCCGCCTGCTGCGTTTGCTGCAAGACCCCGCCCAGCCCCAGACGCGGATCGCCCATATCGACCTGGTGGTGATGGGCCACACCCCGCTGCGTGCTGGCTGGTGGCGCCACGGCAACCTCTGCTGGATAGACACGGGAGCCGTCTATGGCGGCGCGCTCACCCTGCTCGAGCCAGACGGCCTCACCCTGTGAGCCCGCATGGCGCACGTCGGCGCAGCGCCCGCTCCCGGGCGCCACAAACTCGACAATTGCCCCTTTGATTGGCGCGGGCCTGCCCGTAGAATGCGCAGGTTATTTTTGCGGAGGTGCACGATGAACAAGCTTGTCCTGGCAACAGGAAACCAGAAGAAGGTCAAGGAATTGGCCGCCATGTTGGCCGATATGAAGATCCAGGTGATCCCCCAGAGCGAGTTTGCCGTGCCCGATGCCGACGAGACGGGCACCACCTTCGTCGAGAACGCCATCATCAAGGCGCGCCACGCCGCCCGCCTCACCGGCCTGCCCGCCGTGGCCGACGACTCCGGTCTGGAAGTGGATCTGCTCCACGGTCGCCCCGGGGTCTATTCCGCTCGCTTCGCCGGGGATAAGGCCAGCGACAGGGAGAACATCGACAAGCTGCTGACCGAGCTCAACGGTGCCCCCGACTACCTCAAGAGCGCCCGCTTCTGGTGCGTGCTGGTCTATATGCGCCACGCCGACGATCCCACGCCCATCATCTGTCAGGCGAGCTGGGAAGGGCTCATCCTGGATGCGCCCCGCGGTGAACAGGGCTTTGGCTATGACCCCGTCTTCTTCGTGCCCGACGAGGATTGCACCGCCGCCCAGATGCCGGCGGAGCTCAAGAACCGGCTCAGCCACCGCGGCCAGGCCCTGGCCAAGCTGAAAGCCGCCCTGGCGGCGGTCAACTAAAGCGCTGTCTCTCGCCGCGTTGTCATCTACAATGGGGGCCGTCGGCCCCCGTTTCGTTCGCGGCGCCCCGGCCCGTTGTCATCGGCAACCCGGGCAACCCGACCCCTTTTGATGTTTGAACAGTGGAAATCCCATGCTGCAACTGCCGCCCCTCTCCCTTTATATCCATGTGCCCTGGTGCGTCCAGAAGTGCCCCTATTGCGACTTCAACTCCCATGCCCAGAAGGGGGCGCTGCCGCACATGGAATATGTGGCCGCCCTGCTGGAGGACCTGAGCCAGGATCTGAAGTGGGCCCAGGGCCGGGCGCTCTCCTCCATCTTTATCGGCGGAGGGACACCGAGTCTATTGAGTGTCGAGGCAATGCAGGCGCTGCTTGACGGGGTGCGAGCCCGCATTCCCCTGATGGCGAACTGCGAGATCACCATGGAAGCCAACCCCGGCACTGTGGAGGCGGACAAGTTCGCCGGCTTCCAGCGGGCCGGCATCAACCGCATCTCCATCGGGGTGCAGAGCTTCCAGCAGGAGAAATTGACCCGGCTCGGTCGCATCCACGGCCCCGAGGAGGCGCGCAAGGCCGCCGCCCTGGCCCACGCCATCAAACTTCCCACCTTCAACCTGGATCTGATGCACGGCTTGCCGGATCAGAGCCTGGACGATGCCCTCTATGATCTGCAGCAGGCCATCGACTGCGCGCCGCCCCACCTCTCCTGGTATCAGCTCACCATAGAGCCGAACACGGCGTTTGCCTCCAAGCCGCCCACTCTGCCCGATGACGACATCCTGTGGGACATCTATGAGCGGGGCCATGCCCTGCTCACCGCCCGGGGCTATCGCCAGTACGAGATATCGGCCTATGCCAGGGAGGGTTACCAGTGCCACCACAACCTCAACTACTGGCGCTTTGGCGACTACTTGGGGATAGGCTGCGGCGCCCATGGCAAGGTGACGGATCTGGCGGGACAGCGGGTACTGCGCAGCGCCAAGGTCAAACACCCCAAGGGCTATCTGGATCCGGCGCGGGAGTATCTCGACAGCCAGTGGCAGGTGGAGGCGGCGGATCTGCCGCTGGAATACTTCATGAACCGCTTCCGCCTGTTCGAGCCCGTGCCCAAGTGGGAGTTCGAAGCCTATACCGGTCTGCCCCTGGAGCGGGTCGAGACCATGCTCGACATCGCCCACAGCAAGGAGCTGATCGACGATCATGGGGATCACTGGCAACTGACGGCCCTCGGCCATCGTTACCTCAACGTGCTGCTCGAGCTCTTTATGGATGAATGAGGCGGCTTGGCGCCTTCCTCCTTCACCATGACAAAGGGGCGCCGATGGCGCCCCTTTGTCATCTGGCCCACTTGGCCGGCAGAAACCCGCTCAGCAGCAGACGCTTACCCTCTGCTGCTGACCGGGCTCCCACCGCTTGCCGTGCTTGGCCTTGCGCTGGTAGCTCCCCTTGCCCTTCCTGCTCGGCTCGACCCGGCTGCGAAACAGCGGATCCGTCAGCAGCGCCTGCAGGTGGTTATCCTTGATCTCGCCCCTTTGATGGGCATAACCCGGCTCCCGGGTTGTCATCACAGACGCCATGATGACGTCATCCTTCTTCTTCCTGGCCATGATGGCTCCTCACTGTCACTCTCTTCATCAAGGGGTTGAGGCGGCCTCGGCAAGCCGCGCCCGGCAACCCGAACCGGTCAAAAACCCGGCGATTCTGTCACCGAATCGCCGCCGGGGCAAGGGGGCTGCCCCTACCCCCTCGGCCCTATTCATGGCGATGATCATGATGCTCGTGGCGGGAAGGGGCGCCGGACTCCAGGGTCTCGAGGATGGCGCAGTGCTGGGCCGAGCGGGGGCCGCCGCAGCAGATGTCGGACAGCGCCTTCAGGTTCTCCCGAAAACGGGTCAGCTCCAATATCTTCTGCTCCACCTGTACCAGCTTGGCATCGGCCACTGCCTTCACCTCCTGGCAGGTCACCTTGGCCTTGTTGGTATCGAGGTTGAGCAACTCCCCTATGTCCATCAGGGAGAAGCCCACCGACTTGGCGCGGATGATGAATTCCAGCCGCCGTCTGTCCTGCTCGCCATAGAGCCGATAGCCGGACTCGTTGCGGATGCTGGGGGCGATCAGCCCGCTTTTTTCGTAAAACCTCAGGGTGTCGGCCTTGACCCCGCATGCCTTGGCCAGCTCTCCAATCCGGTACATGTCTCCCCCCTCAATCCGGCCCCCATCGACCGATGTCATGAACCCAGGCCCTCAAAAATCCATTTGAAGCCAAACCTTGTCACTATCCCGCCTTTGCCGCCAAATTGCCAGCCAAGGGCCGGAAACAACATGGGAGCACCCTGGCCGCCTCGGCTTTTACCCCTAACTCACTAAAAATAAAAACGTTTACCAAAAAGCCA
The DNA here is from genome assembly GCF_046078285.1 of Aeromonas bivalvium. Lineage (NCBI taxonomy): Bacteria > Pseudomonadati > Pseudomonadota > Gammaproteobacteria > Aeromonadales > Aeromonadaceae > Aeromonas > Aeromonas bivalvium. The sequence continues at coordinate 76,641 of NZ_JBGXBV010000011.1, read as the reverse complement.
CAGAAAAACGTTTAGCCCCTTGTGGCACAAGGGGTTGCCGCGACAAAAAATCCACCACGGCTCACATTTTTTGTGTAGAATACGCGCCCACAAGAGAGCGCCGCACCAAGCGGGCATTTCCTAAACCACTCTTGCCCCGCCGGGCCCAGAGTGGTTTGCGAAATACCCCCACATCCATTTATTTGGGGACTCTCTGTGTCATGGTGCTTACACAGCCTGCATGGAAGTCCCCGCACCCTGAGGACGATAGAGTGATGGAACAAGCCAGGCCCATTCGCCGTGCACTGCTGAGTGTTTCTGACAAGACCGGCATACTGGAATTTGCCAAGGCACTCAACGAGCGCGGCGTGGCTCTGCTCTCGACGGGCGGCACCGCCAAGCTGCTGGCCGACGCCGGCCTGCCGGTGACCGAGGTCTCCGACTACACCGGATTCCCCGAGATGATGGACGGCCGGGTCAAGACCCTGCATCCCAAGGTTCACGGTGGCATCCTCGGCCGTCGCGACCAGGATGACGCCATCATGGCCCAGCACGCTATCTCCCCCATCGACATGGTCGTCGTCAACCTCTATCCCTTCGCCGCTACCGTGGCCAAGCCCGGTTGCACCCTGGCTGACGCCGTCGAGAACATCGACATCGGCGGCCCGACCATGGTGCGCTCCGCCGCCAAGAACCACAAGGACGTCACCATCGTCGTCAAGGCGGCCGATTACGCGCGCGTCATCGCCGAGATGGATGGCAACGGCAACAGCCTGACCCTTGCCACCCGCTTCGATCTGGCCATTGCCGCCTTCGAGCACACCGCCGCCTACGACGGCATGATCGCCAACTACTTCGGCACCCTGGTGCCCTCCTACGGCGACAACAAGGAAGGTGACGAGGAGTCCCGCTTCCCGCGCACTTTCAACGCCCAGTTCATCAAGAAGCAGGACATGCGCTACGGCGAGAACAGCCACCAGGCCGCCGCCTTCTATGCCGAAGAGCAGGCTGCGCCGGGCTCGGTGGCAAGCGCCATCCAGCTGCAGGGCAAGGCCCTCTCCTACAACAACATCGCCGACACAGACGCGGCGCTGGAGTGCGTGAAGGAGTTCAGCGAACCGGCCTGCGTCATCGTCAAGCACGCCAATCCCTGCGGCGTCGCCATCGGTGACGACCTGCTGGCTGCCTACGATCGCGCCTACCAGACCGACCCCACCTCGGCCTTTGGCGGCATCATCGCCTTCAACCGAGACCTGGATGGCGCCACCGCCGCCGCCATCGTCGAGCGCCAGTTCGTCGAGGTGATCATCGCCCCCAGCATCAGCCAGGCCGCCCGCGACGCCGTTGCCGCCAAGCAGAACGTGCGTCTGCTCGAGTGCGGCCAGTGGACGGCGCCGGCGCAAGGGTTTGACCTCAAGCGCGTCAACGGCGGCCTGCTGGTGCAGGAGCGGGATCACGGCATGGTCACCCTGGGAGATCTGACCGTGGTCAGCAAGCGCCAGCCGACCGAGGCGGAGCTGAAAGACCTGCTGTTCTGCTGGAAGGTGGCCAAGTTCGTCAAGTCCAACGCCATCGTCTACGCCAAAGACGGCCAGACCATAGGCGTCGGCGCCGGTCAGATGAGCCGCGTCTACTCGGCCAAGATAGCCGGCATCAAGGCGGCCGATGAGGGGCTGACCGTGGCGGGTTCCGTCATGGCCTCCGACGCCTTCTTCCCGTTCCGCGACGGCATCGATGCCGCCGCCGCCGCGGGCATCTCCTGCGTCATCCAGCCCGGTGGCTCCATGCGCGACAGCGAGGTGATCGCCGCCGCCGACGAACACGGCATGTGCATGGTGTTCACCGGCATGCGCCACTTCCGCCACTGATCATCAGAAGAGGGCTGCCCAGGCAGCCCTCTCGGATCCGCCCCTGATCCCTATGCGAGAGCCCAGACATGAAAGTATTGGTAATTGGTAATGGCGGTCGTGAACACGCCCTGGCCTGGAAGGCCAAACAATCCCCCCTGGTGAGCCAGGTGTTCGTGGCCCCCGGCAATGCGGGCACCCGCCTCGAGCCGGGCGTCGAGAACGTCGCCATCGAGGCCACCGACATCCCGGCCCTGCTGGCCTTCGCCAAGGAGCAGCAGATAGGGCTGACCATCGTCGGCCCGGAAGCCCCCCTGGTGAAAGGGGTGGTGGATGCGTTTCGCGCCGAGGGGCAGACCATCTTCGGCCCTACCGCCGCCGCCGCCCAGCTGGAAGGCTCCAAGGCCTTCACCAAGGATTTCCTGGCGCGCCACGCCATCCCCACCGCCGCCTACCAGAACTTCACCGAAGTGGAGCCGGCCCTGGCCTACCTGCGCCAGCAGGGTGCCCCCATCGTCATCAAGGCCGACGGTCTTGCCGCGGGCAAGGGAGTGATCGTCGCCATGACCCTCGAAGAGGCAGAAGCGGCGGTGCGTGACATGCTCTCCGGCAACGCCTTCGGCGACGCCGGTGCCCGTGTGGTGATCGAGGAGTTCCTCACCGGCGAGGAGGCCAGCTTCATCGTCATGGTGGACGGCGAACAGGTGCTGCCCATGGCCACCAGCCAGGATCACAAGCGGGTCGGCGATGGCGATACCGGTCTCAACACAGGTGGCATGGGGGCCTACTCCCCCGCTCCCGTGGTGACCGACCTGGTGCACCAGCGTGCCATGGAGCAGGTGATCATGCCGACGGTGCGCGGCATGGCCGCGGAAGGCAACCGCTATTCCGGCTTCCTCTACGCCGGCCTGATGATCGATGCCGAAGGCAACCCCAAGGTGATCGAGTTCAACTGCCGCTTCGGCGACCCCGAGACCCAGCCCATCATGCTGCGGATGCAATCCGATCTGGTGGCGCTCTGCCTCGCGGCCTGCGCCGGCGAGCTGGCAGGCAAGGAGGCCGTCTATGATCCCCGCGCCGCTATCGGCGTGGTGCTGGCGGCCGGCGGCTATCCTGGCGATTACGCCAAGGACTTGCCCATCAGCGGCCTGCCAGAAGAAGAGGTGCCGGGCGAGAAGCTGTTCCATGCCGGTACCCGCTTCGAGGGCGACACCGTCGTCACCAGCGGCGGGCGGGTGCTGTGCGCCACCGCCCTGGGGGAGACGGTAGCCCAGGCCCAGGCCCGCGCCTACCAGCTGGCCGATCAGGTACAGTGGCAGGGCGTCTTCTGCCGCCGGGACATCGGCTGGCGCGCCATCGCGCGCGAGCAGGGCGAGTAACCGCCATCCCCGAAGGGCCCGCCGCTGCGGGCCCTTCCATTTTACCTCCTGTCGCCCCTCAAGAAACCGCTTTCAGCCTTTGTCACCGGATCGCGGATCTTCTCTGCCGTTGAAAGCATTTTCACTCACACTTCTCAACTTATTCCCTCCCTTCTATTTTCACGCCCCGCTATTTCATCAATGCTGATTACTCGAACGAGGATGGTTCGATGTCCGTTCGACAAACGACTGTGACAAGCCAATAACAAGATCGAAGGGAAAATCGTCATGCACAGCACACTGTCTCGAACCGCCCTGCTGGCGGCGGCACTCGGCTCTTTCAGCCACACTGCCAGCGCCGAAGGGGTCATGGTTCACCTGTTCCAATGGAAGTTCAACGACATCGCCAACGAGTGCGAGACCGTGCTCGGGCCCAAGGGGTTCGGCGGCGTCCAGATCACCCCGCCTGCCGAGCACAAGCAGGGCAGCCAGGTCTGGTGGACCGTCTATCAACCGGTCAGCTTCAAGAATTTCAACAGCTTCGGCGGTAGCGAGGCAGAGCTCAGAAGCATGATCGCCCGCTGCAACGCGGCCGGGGTCAAGGTCTATGCCGACGCCGTCTTCAACCAGCTGGCATCGGGTTCGGGCACCGCCACCGGCGGCGGCAGCTACCACTCGGGGCAGTACCAGTATCCCCAGTTCGGCTACAACGACTTCCATCACAGCGGCGACATCACCAACTACGGTGACAGCAACAACGTCTGGAACGGCGCCCTCTACGGCATGCCGGATCTCAATACCGGCTCATCCTACGTCCAGGATCAGATCGCCACCTACATGAAGACCCTGCTCGGCTGGGGCGTGGCGGGCTTTCGCATCGATGCGGCCAAGCACATGGCGCCGGCCGATGTGAAGGCCATCCTCGACAAGGCGGGCAGCCCCAGGGCCTACCTGGAGGTGATCGGCGCAGGCGGGGAGTCCCCCGACATTCAGCCGGGCCGCTACACCCATATCGACACCGTCACCGACTTCAAATACGGCACCGATCTCGCCGCCAACTTCAACGGCCAGATCAAGCACCTCAAGACCCTGGGCGAGAGCTGGGGCCTGCTCCCCTCCGCTAAGGCCTTCGTCTTCGTGGTCAACCACGACCGCGAGCGGGGCCACGGCGGTGGCGGCATGCTCACCTTCATGAGCGGCGCCCGCTACGATCTGGCCAACACCTTCATGATGGCCTGGCCCTATGGTTGGAAGCAGGTGATGTCGGGCTATCGCTTCGAAAACATGGGCACCTATGAAACCGACAAGGGGGCGCCGGGCAGCACGCCCTGCACGGACAGCCAGTGGAACTGCGAACAGCGCCGACCGACCATCATGAACATGGCCCTGTTCCACAACCGGACCGAAGGCCAGCCCGTCAGCAACTGGTGGGACAACGGCAACAACCAGATAGCCTTCGGCCGCGGTGACAAGGGCTTCGTCGCCATCAACAACGAGAGCGGCAGCCTGGTGGCCTCGGTGCAGACCGGCCTGCCGGCCGGCGAGTACTGCAACCTGCTGGGGGGCAACGACTACTGCAGCGGCGGCTATGTCACCGTCGACGGCAGCGGCAAGGCCAGCCTGAACGTCCCCGCCATGAAGGCGGCCGCCATCATCGCCGGTTGCACCAAGGCCAGCCCCTGTGGCGGTTCCGTCCTGCCGGGCAACAAGTTCAGCAGCATGAACCTGCGCGGCACCCACAACGCCTGGGGCAACACCCCCATGACCGTCGATGCCAACCGTGTCTGGTCCGCCACCCTCACCCTGACCGGCAACGGTGACGCCACCGGTGCCCAGCGCTTCAAGTTCGACGTCTTCGGCAACTGGGCCGAGCACTACGGCGACAACGAAGGGGATGGCATCGCCGACAAGGGCAGCAGCAAGGATATCCTGGTCAGCGGGGCGGGCAGCTACCGCATCACCCTGAGCGAGAGCGATCTGCGCTACACGGTCACCCCCCTCACCAGCAACCAGGCGCCGGTCGCCGTCCTCTCCCCCAAAACCCTCAGCGTCAAGGCGGGGGAGAGCCGGGTGTTCGACGCCTCCGCTTCCAGCGATGACGGCGGCGTGGTGAGCTACAGCTGGTCCAGCGGGGGCACCGCCCCTACGGAGACAGTCCGGTTCGATACCCCGGGTACCCATACCGTGATGGTCACCGTGACCGATGCGGAAGGGTTGACCGCCAGTGCCAGCGCCACCGTGACCGTCACCGACGACAACGGCACCTACGCCAGCGTACTGCCCACCCTGAACTTCCGCGGCACCCCCAATGCCTGGGGCTCCCTTGCCATGACGCTGGTCGCCGACAATCAGTGGGAAGCCCTGGTCACCTTCGACGGTCAGACCAACCAGCGCTTCAAGTTCGACGTCAAGGGGGACTGGACCCAGAACTACGGCGACACCAACAAGGACGGCGTGGCCGAGCTGACCGGCAGTGACATCCTCACCCCGGTCATCGGCCAGTACCGGGTACGTTTCAACGATCAGACCCTGCAATACAGCCTGAGCCCGATCGGCGGCTTCGCCAGCACCTTCCCCACACTCAACCTGCGGGGCACTGTCAACGGCTGGGGCAACACGACCATGACCCTGGTCGGCGACCATCTGTGGCAGGCCAGCGTCGACTTTACCGGCGCTGGCGATACCAACGGCGGCCAACGCTTCAAGTTCGACGTCAAGGGAGACTGGACCCAGGGCTATGGTGACAGCAATGGGGACGGCACCGCCGAGCCGGGCGGCGCAGACATAGGCTCCCAGGCAACCGGGCTTCATCTGGTGCGTTTCCATGACCAGAGCCTCGCCTACAGCCTGACCCCCCAGTAACAGGGCGCAGCCATGCTTCCGGGAGCAGGATGCCAATGCGCCACCATGACAAAGGGCCCCAGCGGGCCCTTCTTATTGCCCTGTATTCAGGGCGTGTCGTCCCCACCCAGGCGCACGCCACTGCCGGCAAGTCGTGCCACCCCGTTAACCCCCTGTCACCTTTTGTCACAAAAAAACCAACTATTCACAAACGGTTCACGGTACCTCATGGCATCATGCAGGGTAAGAACCCAAACAGGGGCTCAATTGCAACCTAAGCATGTCGTTATCGAATAAGGAGATCCCATGTTGAATACCGTTCGCCCCCTGCTGCTGCCGCTGATGTTCGGCCTCTTCACCCTGCCCGCCCTGGCAGGTGATCTGGAGCAGCCGATGAAGAAGATGGGCTTCAACTACAAGCAGGCCACCAAGGCGAGCGATCCGGCCACCATGGAGAAACACATCTACCAGATGCGCGCCGAGATCGATGAAGCCAAGACACGCCAGATGCCGACGGCCAAGAAAGAGAAGTTTCTGGAGGGCCTCACCGAGGTGCAGAGCGAGCTGGATGCCAGCCTGGCTGCCCTCAAGGCGGGTGACGAGGCCAAGGCCCGTGAGCACCTGGCCAAGGTGAATGACCTGAAGAAGGAGTACCACAAATATGCCAAGCAGAAGGGCTGATCCCTTTCGCTGGGATCCTCTGGTACGTCTGACGCACTGGGGGCTGGCCGTCGCCTGTATCGCCAACCTCTGGCTCAACGAGTCGGGGGAGGAGTGGCACGAGTGGCTGGGCTACCTCGCCATGTCCCTCATCGGGCTGCGCCTGCTGTGGGGGCTGACCCTGGCCAGAGGCGATGCCCGGCTGGGCGCCCTGCTCCCCAGCCGCGAGGACTTTCGCCAGCAGGCACGGGAGATGCGCGAGCGGCTACCCGCCTCCCCCGGTCATCATGGCAGCGGCAAGCTGGCGGTCTGGGCCATCTGGCTGACCGTGCTCGCCACCGGCTTCACCGGCTGGTTTCAGAACACGGAACTCGGTTTCGAGCTGGAAGCCTATGACTGGCACACCTGGTGTACCTGGGGGCTGCAAGGGCTGATCGCCCTGCACCTGACGGCCCTGGTGTTCACCTCCTGGCGCCAGCGCAGCAACCTGCTGCGGCGCATGCTGCCGGGCAAGGCGCACTGAGCCCCTTTGCCACGCCATGACGCAGCCGTGATGGCCCACAACAGACCCGCCCCATGGCGGGTCTGTTGCATCGGGATTCAGTGATACAGGCTTACCCCGCAGCCAATGTATCCATCACCACATCAAGCGTGATGGTTCCCTGGCGTCGCTCAACGCTCAACAAGTCATCAAACGCTATATGGCCAGTGTTAATCCCTTGAGTCATTTCAATAAATCCGCAGATGGCCGCCGATGAAAAACCTCGACCCGCGATCGACTGTGCCCAGTCTGACTCAGGTATCGAGCAAGGCGATATCGCTTCTCCGAGTGTCAAAGACAAGTGCTCCGCAATATCGTTCGGGGAATACCGGGCAGGACCTTCCAGATCAATCACTCGCACACCGTCCCAGTTTTCACAGAGGGCTTCGGCCGCCATGCGGCCGATATCGGCTGCGGCAATCATCGGAAACTCTTGATTCAACGGCGACAAAAAACTGGGTAATTGACGCTGGCGCACCGCCATTTTAACGAGCGGCGCCCAGTTTTCCATGAAGTAGGCTGCACGAAGAAATGTTACTGGCAGCCTGGTATCGCTCAATGACTCCTCAAGCATACGATTCATGGCAATCCAGCCAGTTCCCTCGGGTTGCTCTGCGCCGATTGACGAGAGAACAACCAGCCTGGACAAGTTCGCCAGTTTTGCCGCCTTCGCAATGGAGCGAGCCATCGCGCCAGCCTGTGAAAAGAGATGCTCTGACGAATACTGCGGGGGGCTGACGATGTATGCACCGTCCGCACCAGAAAAGGCCTTGCACAGGGCAGCGAAATCAGAGAAATCAGCCACAGCAACGTCAGCCCCGAGAGCCGCCCACACTTCCCCTTTTGGCTCATCTCGCACGACAACCCGCACGCGCTTTCCAGCATCGAGCAATGTCTTTGCAGCAGCAGATCCCGTGCGGCCTGTGACACCTGTTACAACATACAATTCGTTAGCACTCATTATTCCTCCCGTTAAGAAGCTTGATGGATTCGTCATGAGGAATGCTATAGAGTTCATCTACATATGAAAAATGCATGCAGGTTATTTCAAACATGCACAAGCCGGATATAGGTGAGGTCGACCTCAACCTTCTCAAGTTGTTTGACGCCCTGCTCAAAGAAGGCAGCGTCACAGGTGCGGGCACACGATTAGGGCTTAGCCAGCCCGCCGCGAGTCGGGCTTTAGGACGCTTGCGTCGGTTGTTGAACGACCGGATTCTGGTGCGAACGGCCAATGGATGGGAATTAACGCCAAGAGCGCTCGCGTTGTCGGCATCGGTGACCAGGTTGCTTGATGATGCTCGCGCCATTGTCTCCCCTTCAGAATTTCATCCAGGCAGCGCATCGGGGCGATTTACGATTGCCACTGGGGATCACTTGGCCCTTTTATTAATGCCTGAGCTGGTCTCTAGACTTGCCTCCTTGGCACCCGGGATCGATCTGGTCATGTCGGCACCCGCGGGTGACAACGTCGATTTAATTGCTCAGGGGGGCGCGGATCTGGCAGTAGGCTCTTTCGAGGGGCTGCCTGCACGGTTTTACCGCAAGCCACTCTATGATGAAGATTTGGTCTGTGTGGTTCGCCAAGGCCATCCGATCCTCGCCGAACCACTGACACTCGAAGATTTTGTCTCGTGGCCGCATCTTGCGGTGATCATCACGGGCCACGGAGGAAGTGCCGTGGATGAAGCGCTGGCACAGCGTGGGCTCACCCGCAGAATTGCGGTACGGACCCCTCACTTTCTGGTTGCTCCCAACATGGTGGCCAAGAGCGATTTGATTCTCTGTCTTCCACGTAGACTGGCCCACCGAATTGCCGGGTCAGTCAGCATTGAAATACTCGCTCTGCCGATGGATATGCCGCCATTCACGCCATCTATTATTTGGCATGAGAGACAACACTATGACCCTGCACACAAATGGCTTCGCAACCAGATTCTTGAAATTGCCCGTATCGTGTAACAGGTCTTGATTTGCCTTCATGGTTCGATGGCCACTCGTGAAGGTCATCTAACTCATTGAATAGACATTTATTTTATGGGTTATCTGCTATAGAGGTGAATCGCCCAATCTTCTCTAGACGCTGTTGAGACGTTCGGCATATTGCTTTCACACGCCACTGGCGATAGTCCATTGTTGAAACCGTGCCGGCGCTTGGGGTGGTAAAACATTTCAATGTCATCTAACACATGCCTTCTTGAGGAGGCATGTGCATTTTCTCACTGAAGGAGAAAAACAGTTTGGAGAGGGAGAGAGCCGCTCTGGAGTGGATGACCTGCTGGTTGAAATATCCTGTAGGTATCCTAGCGAAAAGAGGGCTGGCGAGTAATAACTCGCCAGCCCTCTGGAATTGGTGGCCCCTGCCCGACTTGAACGGGCGACCAATCGATTATGAGTCGACTGCTCTAACCAACTGAGCTAAGGGGCCGTATGCGTTGGTTTGCGGCGTGGATTATAGGGGATGGAAAAGCCCTAGTCCATAGCCAGATCAATCACTTGGCGACATTTTGTCCATTCGCTCCCCAAGTGCGTGATCCCTCTGACATAAATAAAACAAAGCCCCGCGTGGCGGGGCTTTGGGGGGATGGCCGGGGCCAATGCCTCAGGACTACTCGTCCAGGAAGCTGCGCAGCACTTCCGAGCGGCTCGGATGGCGCAGCTTGCGCAGAGCCTTGGCCTCGATCTGACGAATACGCTCACGGGTGACGTCGAACTGCTTGCCCACTTCCTCGAGGGTGTGGTCGGTGTTCATGTCGATCCCGAAACGCATCCGCAGCACCTTGGCTTCGCGGGCGGTCAGACCGGCCAGCACTTCGCGGGTGGCGTTGCGCAGGCTCTCGCTGGTGGCCGCATCCGCCGGCAGGGCCAGGGTGGTATCTTCGATGAAGTCGCCCAGGTGGGAATCTTCATCATCACCGATGGGCGTCTCCATGGAGATGGGCTCCTTGGCGATCTTCAGTACCTTGCGGATCTTGTCTTCCGGCATGCCCATGCGCATGGCTAGCTCTTCCGGGTTCGGTTCACGACCCATCTCCTGCAGCATCTGACGGGAGATACGGTTGAGCTTGTTGATGGTCTCGATCATGTGCACCGGGATACGGATGGTACGGGCCTGATCCGCGATGGAGCGGGTAATGGCCTGACGGATCCACCAGGTGGCATAGGTCGAGAACTTGTAGCCACGACGGTATTCAAACTTGTCCACCGCCTTCATCAGACCTATGTTGCCCTCCTGGATCAGATCCAGGAACTGCAGACCACGGTTGGTGTACTTCTTGGCAATGGAGATAACCAGACGCAGGTTCGCCTCGACCATCTCTTTCTTGGCACGGCGAGCCTTGGCCTCACCTATGCTCATGCGACGGTTGATATCCTTGATCTGGGCAATCGACAGGCCAGTCTCTTCTTCGATCTGCTGCAGCTTGCCGATGGCGCGCAGCACGTCTTCGTCCATCTCGACCAGACGGGGAGACCAGGACTTGCCAGCCTGCTTCTGGTATTCAAACCAGGCTGTTTCGCACTCGTTGTTGGTGAAGGCCGCGACGAAGGTTTTCTTCGGCATCTTGGCCTGCTCAACGCAGAGCTTGAGAATGATCCTTTCCTGTACCCGCACACGCTCCATCATCTCGCGCATGTTGTTGACCAGACGGTCGAACTGTTTGGGCATCAGACGGAACTGACGGAACACGTCGGCCAGCTGAGCGATGGCGGCCTGGGTTTCGTCGTGAGCACGGCCGTTATTCTGGATGGAGAGGCGGGTGACTTCGTACTGGGCACGCAGTTCACCAAACTTCTCGCGGGCGACTTCGGGATCCGGACCACCGTCCCCGTCGTCATCCGAACTGTCGCCGTCTTCGTCTTCGTCTTCGTCTTCGTCCTCATCCTCGTCGGCGAGGTCGTCTTCGCTGAGCTCGGAACCGATATGGGTCGCCGTCGGCGCCACATCGTCGGCCTCGTTGGGATCGATGAAACCCGAGATGATGTCGGACAGACGCAGCTGTTCGGCTTCAAATTTATCGTACTGTTCAAGCAGATAAGTGATGGCTTCCGGGTACTCTGCCACCGAGCTCTGTACCTGGTTGATGCCGTCTTCGATACGCTTGGCGATGTCGATTTCGCCTTCACGGGTCAGCAGCTCGACGGTACCCATCTCCCGCATGTACATGCGGACCGGGTCCGTGGTGCGACCAATTTCAGATTCAACAGAGGCCAATGCTTGAGCCGCTGCTTCGGCGGCATCTTCGTCGGCGGTGCCGCCTTCGGCCATGATAAGGTCATCGGCATCCGGTGCGTTTTCCACTACCTGGATACCCATGTCGTTGATCATCTGAATGATGTCTTCGATCTGATCAGAGTCAACGATCTCTTGAGGGAGGTGATCGTTCACCTCGGCATAAGTCAGGTAGCCCTGTTCTTTACCTTTGGCAACGAGGAGTTTAAGCTGAGACTGCGGGGTTTGCTCCATAGAACTCATCCGGTTGGTGTTGCTAGGTTGCGCGAGCGATGCGCTGGTGCGCAAATAGCCAATTCTAATAGAAAACCGCCAGACATGCTATGTCTGGTTGCGGCGTCGGTCTGAGAAACCCCTGCCCGCTTTGTTTGTCGGGGCCAGGTGGTTATAGGTTTTTGCATCTAATTCCCGTCGATTCGGGCAACTCTGTTTATATTGGGACTAACCACTCAGATATCAAGCCCCAATGTCATTTCTTTTCTCATTCTGTACTTCCCGGATCAACATCATCAGCTCCTTGGTTTCCTCGGCGCTCAGTCCTTGCAGGGCCACCTTGGCCTGCAACTCTTCGATGCGCTGCTTCAAGAACTGGTTGATGAAGCCGACGAAGGTATCCTGCAACTCGCCCAAGATGTCCGGCTCACGCTCGAGCTGGATCTCGAACAAGTCGTGCATGGCCAACTGAGCCAGGATCTCTCCCTCTTTGGTGCCACGCCAGTGTTCGAGCAATATCCCCGTGGTGATGCCGGGCTGTGCCAGGATCTGCTGGTGCAGCTTGAGCAGAAACCCAATTCCCTGCAACTTGAGCCCGGCCAGCTCCGGCATGGCGGGCAGTTCAGCGGTCACCCCGGGATACTGCACCATGAGCGCCAGCGCCCGGCGCAGAGGGGTCAGCTTGCCGCGCTGTGGCTTGGCCTGTTCCACCTTCGGCTGGCTATGACGGGCAAACAGCTCGGTAATACGCTGCCGGTTCTCGCCCCAGCGCATCATGCTGGAGAGCCGGGTGATCAGTCCCTCCCGGGTGAAGCCTTCCGGCACCCGGCGGATCAGATCGGCAGCCTTGTTGGCCACCTCGAACTTGCCCGCCTCGCCGGTCAGGGCCGCATCCCGCGCGAGGCGCTCGAACATGAAATCGGCGAAGGGCTGCGCCTCGTCCAGCAAGGCCTCAAACCCCTCCTTGCCAATCTGACGCACCAGAGAATCGGGATCCTCGCCATCGGGCAGGAACACGAACTTGAGCTCGCGGCCATCCTGCAAGTGAGGAAGGGCATTGTCCAGTGCCCGCCATGCCGCTTCCCGACCGGCATTGTCACCGTCGTAGCAGCAGACCACCTCGGCGGTGGTGCGAAACAGGGTATGGATATGATCGCTGGTGGTCGCCGTGCCAAGCGCCGCCACCGCATAGTCGATCTCGTACTGGCCGAGCGCCACCACATCCATGTAGCCCTCCACCACCAGGATCCGGCGAGGATCCTTGTGCGCCTGCTTCACCTCAAAGAGGCCGAACAGCTCCCGCCCCTTGTGGAAGATGGGGGTCTCCGGCGAGTTCAGATACTTGGGTGTCCCATCACCCAGCACTCGGCCACCGAAGCCGATGACCCGGCCTCGCTTGTCGCGGATGGGGAACATGATGCGATCGCGAAAGCGGTCATAGCTGCCGGGACCGCTGTCGCGGGGGATCAACATGCCGCCGGTGATGAGCAGCTGCTCGTGCTCCCGGCTGGTGCCAAAACGGCGCCGCACCTGATCCCAGTCCCCCGGGGCATAGCCTATGTTGAAACGCTTGACCACTTCCCCGGTGAGGCCGCGCCCCTTGAGATACTCCACCGCGTGGGTAGCGCTCTTGAGGTGGCTCTCGTAGAAGCGGGCGATCTGGTTCATCAGCTCATAGAGATCCTTGCTGACGGCCGGTTGAGAATTGCCGGCCCCCCCCTGGCTCTGCTCACGAGGCACCTGCATGCCCTGCATGCTGGCCAGCTCTTCGATGGCGTCGGGAAATTCGAGGCCGTCATACTCCATGACAAAACCGATGGCATTGCCATGGGCGCCACAACCGAAGCAGTGATAGAACTGCTTCTCCTGACTGACGGTGAAGGAGGGACTCTTTTCGTTATGGAAGGGGCAGCAGGCCTGGTAGTTCTTGCCGGCCTTTTTCAATCGCACCCGTGAGTCGACCAACTCGACAATATCGGTACGAGCGAGCAGATCATCGATGAAGGATTGCGGGATCCTGCCTGCCATAACCATCCTGATTCATAAGAAGAAAAAGAAAAAAGCCGCGCATTCCCAGGGAAGCACGGCTTCTTCGACCAACAAGAGCACAGCCTGTTACGCCAGGCGGGTTTTCACCAACGCGCTGACGGCGCCGACATCGGCACGCCCCTGAATGTTTGGCTTCAAGACAGCCATGACTTTACCCATATCGGCCATGACGGCAGCACCGCTCTGGGCGATGGCTTGCTCTATCAGGGCATCAATTTCGGCAGCGGTCAGCTGTTGCGGCAGGAACTCCTGCAGCACCTGGATCTCGGCGGCTTCGACATCGGCAAGATCTTGGCGACCAGCTACTTCATATTGGCTGATGGAATCACGGCGCTGTTTGACCATCTTGGTCACGACAGCGAGGATATCCTCATCATTGAGCTCAATACGGGAGTCAATTTCACGCTGTTTGATCTCGGCCATCAACAAACGGATCGTCCCCAGGCGGGCCTTGTTCTTGGCCAGCATGGCGAGTTTTTGTTGATCCTTGAGCTGATCTTTCAGAGACACGGCTGAAACTCTAATTAGTACAGGCGGATACGACGAGCGTTTTCGCGAGACAGCTTCTTGGCGTGACGCTTGACGGCGGACGCTTTGGCGCGCTTACGAATGGTAGTCGGCTTCTCGTAGAACTCACGGCTACGAACTTCAGACAGGATACCGGCCTTTTCGCAAGAACGCTTGAAGCGACGCAGAGCAACGTCAAACGGCTCATTTTCACGGACTTTGATTACTGGCATGTGCCTTTCACCTCAGTGATAAATTGTTAGCTGACCATCATTCGATCAGCATGTCTTAAAATGGTGCGAAATTATACTCTGGACAGGGAATGAAAGTAAACCCGCAGAGATCGCTCTGGTTTAAAAAACCCGCGAAGGTTACCATAGCCGTCTCATTTTAGCAGTGAAAATTTTTAGCAATGCGTGTATTGGGCATAGAGACATCCTGTGACGAAACCGGGATCGCGATCTTCGATGATCAAAAAGGGATCCTTTCCCATCAGTTATACAGCCAGGTCAAGCTGCATGCGGACTACGGTGGCGTCGTCCCCGAGCTCGCCAGCCGGGATCATGTCCGCAAGACGATCCCCTTGATCCAGGCCGCATTGCTAGAGGCTGGCCTGGGCAAGGATGACATAGACGGCATCGCCTACACGGCCGGACCGGGTCTGGTGGGTGCCATCCTGGTAGGCGCCACCATAGGTCGTTCCCTGGCCATGGCGTGGGGCAAACCTGCCGTGGCGGTGCATCATATGGAAGGCCACCTGCTTGCCCCCATGCTGGAAGAGCAGGCCCCCGAGTTCCCCTTCGTGGCGCTGCTGGTCTCCGGCGGCCATTCCATGCTGGTACGGGTGGATGGCATCGGCCACTATCAGCTGCTGGGCGAATCCATTGATGATGCCGCCGGCGAGGCATTCGACAAGACCGCCAAGCTGATGGGACTCGACTATCCTGGCGGCCCGCTGCTCTCCCGTCTGGCCGAGAAGGGGACCACGGGACGTTTCCACTTCCCCCGCCCCATGACCGACAGGCCCGGGCTCGACATGAGTTTCTCCGGACTCAAGACCTTTGCCGCCAACACCATAGCCGCCAACGGTGATGATGAGCAGACTCGTGCCGATATCGCCCGTGCATTTGAAGATGCGGTGGTCGACACTCTGGCCATCAAGTGCCGTCGTGCGCTGAAAGAGACGGGGCTGAACCGCCTGGTGGTCGCCGGCGGCGTCAGCGCCAATCGCCATCTGCGCGCCCAGTTGGCCGAGCTGATGGAGAGTCTGAACGGTGACGTCTTCTACCCACGCACCGAATACTGCACCGATAACGGCGCCATGATCGCCTATGCCGGCATGCAACGCCTGAAAGCTGGGGTATTCGAACCGCTGGAGGTCAAGGCGGTGCCACGCTGGCCGCTCGATACCCTTGATCCCGTTTGAACATCACCACCATGAAGAAGGGGCCTGCGGGCCCCTTCTTGCATCCGCCCCTCTGACGATGGCAACGGCACAGCATAGTTCTGTTACGGTGCAAGCATCAGCTGCTGCGAAACAGAGCCTCGATGGAGAGCCCCTGGCCCACCATGATTTCCCGCAGACGACGCAGCCCCTCGACCTGGATCTGGCGTACCCGCTCCCGGGTCAGGCCTATCTCTGCACCGACATCTTCCAGGGTGGCGGGCTCGTAGCCAAGCAAGCCGAAACGACGTGCCAGCACCTCGCGCTGCTTGGGATTGAGCTCCTCCAGCCAGTGGACAATGCTGCTGCGCATGTCATCTTCCTGAGACTCCAGCTCGGGGCCCATGCCGCGCTCGTCCGAGAGCACATCCAGCAGGGCCTTGTCGCGATCGCCCCCGATCGGCGTATCGACCGAGGTGATCTTCTCGTTGAGCTTGAGCATGCGGTTGACGTCATCGACCGAACGATCCAGCGCGAAGGCGATGTCTTCGGCGGTCGGCTCATGGTCGAGGCGATGGGACAATTCACGGGCGGTACGCAGGTAAACGTTGAGTTCCTTGACCACGTGAATGGGCAGGCGAATGGTACGCGTCTGATTCATGATGGCTCGCTCTATGGTCTGGCGGATCCACCAGGTCGCATAGGTCGAGAAGCGAAACCCTCGTTCCGGGTCGAACTTTTCCACGGCGCGGATGAGGCCGAGGTTACCCTCTTCAATCAAATCGAGCAGAACCAGACCGCGATTGTTGTAGCGTCTGGCAATCTTGACCACGAGACGCAGATTGGATTCAATCATGCGCTTGCGTGCCGCCTTGTCGCCACGCAGGGCGCGGCGGGCGTAGTAGACCTCTTCCTCGGCGGTGAGCAAGGGAGAGAATCCTATCTCTCCCAGATAGAGCTGGGTCGCATCCATCACCTTGTGCAGATCCGGTGCCAACAGCTCCTCGGAGAGGACCTCCTCGGGCTCGGCTGCGACCGCCTCGACTACCTCCGCCTCTTCAACCTCCAGTTCCTCATCGAACTCTGCATCCTGCATAACCAGTTCTTCTTGGCTCATGGTGTGTCTCCCTGACCTGAACCAGAGTTAGCACTACGCTCTGGGGTTAACGCTTTGGCAAGTATCCCATAGGATTGATTGACTTGCCTCGGTACCGGATTTCAAAGTGCAAGCGCACATCCGGCGCATCCGTGCTTCCCATATCGGCAATGACGGCTCCTCCCTTGACCACATCCCCTTCCCGTACCCGCAGCGCATCGTTGTGCGCATAGGCCGAGAGATAGTCGTCGTCATGTTTGAGGATCACGAGCTTGCCGTAGCCTCTCAAGGCACTTCCGGCATAGACCACTTTACCGCCGCTGGCCGCGTAGACGGGTTGCCCCTTGGTGCCAGCGATGTCTATGCCCTTGTTCCCCTGCTCCGCAACAGAGAAGCCTTCCACAATGCGGCCCTTTGCGGGCCAATGCCAGGCGAGGTGCGATGAGGAGGCATTGTTATTGTTCTGTATGACACTGTTGTTATTTTGTACTGCCGTGCCAGCGTATGCTTTTGACGCAGGCTGGGCAACGCTTTTATTGGTGACGAACGCACTGGTCGTACCTGAACTGGCCGTGGTCAGGGGGCGGCTGGTCGACGCCGTCACCACAGGCATGCTGGTCGCGGCCGCCCCGCCCACATTGAGGGTCTGGCCCACATTCAGGTTGTAGGGGGCGCTCAGATTGTTGCGCTGAGCCAGGGTCTGATTGGAGACGCCAAACTGGCGACCAATGCTGCTCAGGGTATCACCACGGCGGACCTGATAGGTACGGGCGGCCCCGCTGCTCATGCTGCTGGCGCTGATCGGCGCCATGGCAGCGCCCCCGTCCAGGCGCAACACCTGACCAGGGTAGATCCCGTAGGGGGGGCTGATGCCATTGAGCCTGGCCAGGGAGGGCACATCGTTGCCCGAGTTGAAGGCGATGGAGTAGAGGGTATCGCCGCGCTTGACCGTGTAGCTGCGTCCCTGGATGCTCGGCTTGCTCGCACCACTCTGCCGGCTTGGCACACCACGGACGAAACCATCATTGGACAGGCCCTGCACCGGGGCCGGCGTCGTGCTGGAGGAACAGGCCGCCAGCAAACCGGATAAGAGGGTGGCGGCGCACCCTCGCCATATGTGCCCATTCATAGAGACATCCTCAACGACTAAACCAGAAATAGGCCGCCACGGCCAGGACGATACAGATCCAGCCGAGCACATCCACATAGTGCATCAGCTTGCGCTCCATCTTCTCCCCTCCCCAGCGCATCAGACCCGCCACCAGGAAGAAGCGCATGCCCCGCCCTATGATGGAGGTCACGATGAAGGGAAGGAGCGCCATATGGAGCAAACCTGCCGTGACGGTAAAGACCTTGTAGGGGATGGGGGTGAAGCTGGCGATGAAAATCACCCAGATGCCCCATTGCTCGAACCAGTGCTGGGCCAGGGCTATCTTGTCCTCATAGCCGACGGAGACCACCAGGGGTTGCACCACCGGCTCCCAGAGCGCATAGCCCAGACCATAACCGACCACGGCCCCCAGCACGGAGAACAGGGTCGCCAGGGTCGCATAACGCCAGGCCTTCTCCGGCTTGGCCAGCGCCATGGGCGCCAGCATGACATCGACCGGAATGGGCCAGAATACCGACTCGATGAAGGCGGTGATCGAGAGGTAATAGGGGGCATATTTATGGCGGGCCCACTGCATCACCAACACATACAGGCGAGAAAACAACTTCACTCAACATCTCCATCGACAAGGGGGACGAAACGCACCGGCTCCAGGACTCGACTGGTCAACTGGGAACCATTGCGCTCGATGAGTTGCAGGGTCTGATGACTGTCCCCCACGGGTAATATCATGCGGCCGCCATCGGCCAGTTGATCCGTCAGCGCGGTCGGTACTTCGCTTGCCGCCGCCGTGACCAGGATGGCATCGAAAGGGCCCTTGCTGGGCCAGCCGAGCCAGCCATTGCCGTGCTTGGCCGACACATTGTGCAGATCCAGCTGCCTGAGTCTGCGCCTGGCCTGGAATTGCAGCAATTTTATCCGCTCCACCGTATAGACCCGCTCCACCAGATTGGCGAGCACGGCGGTCTGATAGCCGGAGCCCGTGCCGATCTCCAGTACGTGGGCGGGATCGTTTTGCATCAGCAGCTCTGTCATCCGCGCCACTATGTAGGGCTGGGAGATGGTCTGGCCCTGGCCGATGGGCAGGGCGGTATTGTCCCAGGCCTTGTGGGCCATGGCCTCATCCACGAACAGCTGACGCGGTACCTTGGCCAGGGCCGCGAGCACACGAAAATCGCTGATCCCCTGGGCGATGAGTTGATTTAAAAGGCGTTGCACTATCACACCTTCATCCCTGCAGATCCAGCCATGCCCCCAGACCCGCCAGACTGTCGTAGGCAGTCATATCTATGGTCAGAGGGGTAATGGAGACATATCCCTGCTCGATGGCAGCGAAATCCGTGCCCTCCCCCGCATCCTGCTGGGAGCCGGGCGGTCCTATCCAGTAGATGGGCTGACCCCGGGGATCCTCGGTGCGGATCACCGCCTCGGCCCGATGACGGTTGCCGAGCCGGGTGATCTTGATCCCCTTGATCTCGTCAAGAGGCAGGTCGGGCACATTGACGTTGAGGATCTGGTTGGCCGGCAGGGGAAACTGCATCAGCCCCTTCACCAGCTGCACCGCATAATGGGCCGCCGAGGCGAAATGGGTCTTGCCCACCATGGAGATGGCAATGGAGGGGAAGCCGAGGTGGCGCCCCTCGGTCGCCGCGGCGACCGTGCCCGAATAGATGACATCATCCCCCAGGTTGGCGCCATGATTGATCCCTGCCACCACCATGTCGGGCTCAGGGCTCAGCAGCTCGTTGACCGCCAGATGCACGCAGTCGGTCGGCGTGCCCTTGACCGAGTGATAGCCGGTTTGCGGGATGCGGCTGACCCGCAGCGGCACCTCCAGGGTCAGGGAGTGGCTCGCCCCGCTGCGGTTGCGATCCGGCGCTACCACCGTCACCTCGCCACAGGCGCGCAGCGCCTCGCTCAAGGCGTGGATCCCCTCGGCATGCACGCCGTCGTCATTACTCACCAGAATGCGCATCTATGCCCTTCCTGAAACCATAAACAAGGCTGCCTGCCGCATCGTCATGACTGCGCAGGTTGCAGATCATTGCCATCCGCCTGACCCTTGAAGCCATGGTCGGCCTCTTCGGCCAGCATCAGCTCGCGTACCAGGCTGGTGGCAAACGCCCCGGCCGGCAGGAAGAACGACAGGGTCAGCGCCGCGTCATCCAGCTGCCAGCTCATCTGCTCCGGCTTGAGCAGCAGCGGACGCCTGTCCTGATCCAGCCCGGCCTTCTCCAGCCCCTCGCACCACTCGCCGTAAGGGGCCAGCACCCCTTGCTCGAACTCGGCGGCGGCGCCCTGGCTCGCCAGTCGGCCACGGCCCCACTGGGGGGCGGTGAGCTGCACGTCGCCGGAGGCGAGCCGCGCCTCCAGCTCGGGGGTCACACTCTCTTCGCTGAAGATGGAATGGCTGCCCCTCAGCATCAGGCAGTCGCCGGCCAGCAGCTGGCTGGCCAGCCCCTGCTCGATGCGGGCGCTGACGATGGCGTTGAACAACATGCTGCGGGCGGCGGAGAGATAGAGGGAGCGCTTGTTGCGATCCTTGATGCGTTTGCCGGCGAACATCGCCTTGGCCGCCTCCAGGTTGTTGCCGCCGCGGCCAAAGCGCTGCTCGCCATAGTAGTTCGGCACCCCCAGGGTGGCGATGGCCTGCAGCCGGGCCTCCAGCCCTTCGGACTGTTCGAGCCCGGTGAGGCGCAGGCGGAAGTGGTTGCCCTTGAGATAACCGACCCGCAGCTTCTTGTTGTGGCGTCTGGCCTGCAGGATCTGGATGCTGTCGCTCTCGATGACCGAGAGATCCGGTTCACCCTTGCCCGGCAGGTGGATGCCGAACCACTGTTCGGTCACCGCGTGGCGATCTTTGAGCCCAGCCCAGGTCACCGCATTGCGGGCAACCCCGGCCGCATCGGCCAGCAAGCCGGCGACCCAGGCGGTATTCTCGCCGGTTTTGCGCACCCGGACGAAGATATGCTCCCCCTCGCCGCAGGGTTCGAAGCCCAGATCCTCGACCACCATGAAATCAGCGGCCTCGGCCTTGAGAATGCCACGGGCGGTGGGGGCGCCGTGCAGGTATGCGAGTTGTTGCAGCATTATGTTCTTACCAATAAGACGACGGCTTCGGTGGCAATGCCTTCCTTGCGCCCCGTAAACCCGAGTTGTTCTGTGGTGGTCGCCTTGACGTTCACCCGGTTCAAATCACATTGCAGATCGGTGGCCAGTACCGCGCACATGGCATCGATATGGGGCGCCATCTTGGGGGCCTGGGCTATGATGGTCACGTCCAGGTTGCCGATGGCGTAGCCCGCCTCTTGTACTCGGGCAAACACGTCCCGCAGCAGGATCCGGCTGTCGATATCCTTGAATTGCGCGGCTGTATCGGGGAAATGGCGGCCGATGTCACCGGCGCCTATGGCCCCGAGCAGGGCATCGCTCACCGCATGCAGCACCACATCCCCATCGGAGTGGGCCAGCAGTCCCTGTTCGTAGGGAACAGCGACCCCACCCAGCATGCAGGGGCCCACGCCCCCGAACTTGTGCACGTCAAAACCATGTCCAATTCGCATCATGCCTGATCCCCCCTCAATACACAGAAATCTGTCTCATCAAAATCATGTCCAATGCGGATCATGCGGGCCCCTCTGCGGGTCAATCGGGTCGCGCCTGCTGGCGCGCACTCTGTTGTTGTAAAAAGAGCTCGGCCAGGGAGAGATCTTCCGGGCGGGTCACCTTGATGTTGTCGGCACGCCCCTCCACCATCTTCACGGTAAAACCGGCGCGCTCCATAGCGGAGGCTTCGTCCGTGATGAGGGCGCCCAGGGCCAGTCCCTCTTCCAGCGCCCGCTTCAGGGTGCCGGTGGGAAACATCTGCGGCGTCAGAGCATGCCACAAGCCGTCGCGATCGACGGTCGCCACTATGTTGCCTGCCCCGTCGGTGCGTTTCATGGTGTCGCGCACCCGGCTGCCGAGGATGGCGCCGCCACTGGCCATGGCGGCGGCAATCAGCTCATCAAGGTCGCCATGGGTCAGGCAGGGGCGCGCCGCATCATGGACCAGCACCCACGGCCCCGTCGTCACATGGAGGGCGTTGAGCACAGAGTAAGCACGCTCCGCGCCGCCCTGAACCCGCAGGATACGCGGATCCCGCGCCACGGACAGGGTCTCGAACCAGGTATCATGAGGCGCCAGTGCGACTATGACCTGGGCAATGGCCGAATGGCTCAGAAGAGCGTCCAGGGTGTGTTCCAAAATCGTCTTGCCTGCCAACGGCAGGTACTGCTTGGGGCAGGAGGCTCCCATGCGGCTGCCGATGCCGGCGGCAGGCACCACGGCCGTCAGACCCGGTGAGGCGGCTTCACTCATCCGTGTCACCGTCGGCAGGCTCATCCTGCTTGTTCGGGATGATCCGGTAGAAGGTCTCCCCCTGCTTGATATAACCGAGATCGTTGCGCGCCAGCTCTTCGATCGCCTCAAGGCCGGATGTCAGATCGTCTATCTCGCGGTAAATCAAATTATTACGTTCCTTGAGCGCCTGATTGTCCTGCTCTTGCCGAGCAATGGCATCGGACCTCTCTTGGTAATCGGACAGGCCGTTTTTCCCCAGCCAGAGGTGGTATTGCAGGCCTCCCAGCAGGAGGAACAGGATCAGGGTGAATAGCCGCATGCACTAGGTCTCCATCAAGCGGCTTAGTTTCCCATATTCGCGGGAAAGACAAAAGAAAGCAGACACATCCGCGCACCGACCGGCACAGAAAAGCCGTGCGGTGCCCCCGGGAATGAAAAAACCCCGCCGAGGTGGCGGGGTTTTGAGCGGTGGAAGGACGGCTGGAATTACGCCTGGCCTTTCACTTCTTTCAGGCCGTTGAACGGCGCCTTGGCACCCAGGGCTTCTTCGATACGGATCAGCTGGTTGTACTTGGCGACACGGTCAGAGCGGCTCATGGAACCGGTCTTGATCTGGCCAGCAGCGGTACCCACGGCCAGGTCGGCGATGGTGGCGTCTTCGGTCTCACCGGAGCGGTGGGAGATGACGGCGGTGTAGCCGGCGTCCTTGGCCATCTTGATGGCAGCCAGGGTTTCGGTCAGGGAACCGATCTGGTTGAACTTGATCAGGATGGAGTTGGCGATGCCGTTGTCGATACCGCGCTTGAGGATCTTGGTGTTGGTGACGAACAGGTCGTCACCCACGATCTGGATCTTCTTGCCCAGCTCGGCGGTCTGGTAGGCGAAGCCTTCCCAGTCAGATTCGTCCAGGCCATCTTCGATGGAGACGATCGGGAACTTGGTGGTCAGGTCGGCCAGGAAGTCGGTGAAACCGTTGGAGGTGAAGATGCGACCTTCGCCTTTCAGGTTGTACTCTTTCTTCTCGGCGTCGTAGAACTCGGACGCGGCGCAGTCCATGGCCAGGGTGATGTCGGTGCCCAGCTTGTAACCGGCAGCGGCAACGGCCTCGGCGATCACTTCCAACGCTTCGGCGTTGGATTTCAGGTTGGGAGCGAAGCCACCCTCATCACCGACGGCAGTGTTGTAGCCCTTGGACTTCAGCACCTTGGCCAGGTTGTGGAACACTTCGGCGCCCATGCGGACGGCTTCTTTCAGGGTCTTGGCGCCAACCGGCTGGATCATGAACTCCTGGATGTCGACGTTGTTGTCGGCGTGCTCACCACCGTTGATGATGTTCATCATGGGCAGCGGCATGGAGTAGACACCCGGGGTGCCGTTCAGCTCGGCGATGTGAGCGTACAGCGGCAGGCCTTTGGCGGCAGCGGCGGCTTTGGCGTTGGCCAGGGACACGGCCAGGATGGCGTTGGCGCCAAACTTGGATTTGTTCTCGGTGCCGTCGAGGTCGATCATGATCTGGTCGATAGCGGCCTGGTCCTTGGCATCTTTACCCAGCAGAGCCTGAGCGATCGGGCCGTTGACGGCTTCGAGGGCTTTGAGCACGCCTTTACCCAGGAAACGGCTCTTGTCGCCGTCACGCAGTTCCAGCGCTTCGCGGGAACCGGTGGACGCGCCAGACGGAGCGGCTGCCATACCAACAAAACCACCTTCCAGGTGAACTTCGGCCTCAACGGTCGGGTTACCACGGGAGTCGATGATTTCACGACCGATCACTTTAACGATCTTGGACATGTGTATTTCCTCAGGTTTCGTAAAAAAACAACAAAAATATGCCAAAAAAAGCGGCTGTGGCCCAGAGCCCCAACCGCATTTATTTTCAATTACTTCAGATTACGCTTCTGATACTCGCCCGCCGCCTTCACAAAACCGGCGAACAGGGCGTGGCCATCACGGGGAGTCGAGGTGAACTCCGGGTGGAACTGCGCGGCCACGAACCAGGGGTGATCCGGGATCTCGATGATTTCCACCAACTTCTTGTCGGCGGAGAGACCGGTCACCTTCAGACCTGCCGCCTCGATCTGCGGCAGCAGCTTGTTGTTCACTTCATAGCGATGACGGTGGCGCTCGTAAATGGTCGGGCTGCCGTACATCTGACGCACCTTGGAATCGTCGACCAGGTGGCAGAGCTGGGAGCCCAGGCGCATGGTGCCGCCCAGATCGGACTTCTCGGTCCGGGTCTCCACGTTGCCTTCTTCATCCACCCACTCGGTGATGAGGCCGACCACTGGATAGGTGCAGTCTTTCTTGAATTCGGAGGAGTGAGCCCCTTCCAGACCCGCCACGTTGCGAGCGAACTCGATCAACGCCACCTGCATGCCGAGACAGATGCCGAGGTAGGGGATCTTGTTCTCGCGGGCATAACGGGCCGCCAGGATCTTGCCTTCCACGCCACGCTCGCCGAAGCCACCCGGGACCAGGATGGCATCCAGCCCTTCCAGCAGCTCTTCACCGCGGGTCTCGATGTCCTGGGAGTCGATGTACTTGATGTGGACGGAGAGACGATTCTTCAGACCGCCGTGCTTGAGCGCCTCGTTGACGGACTTGTAGGCATCCGGCAGGGAGACATACTTGCCTACCATGCCGATGGTCACTTCCGCAGTCGGGTTGGCCTCTTCATAGATGACCTGTTCCCACTCGGACAAGTCCGCTTCCTTGCACTCCAGACCGAAGCGCTCGATGAAGTAGGTGTCCAGGTTCTGGGACTTGAGCAGGGCCGGGATCTTGTAGATGGAGTCGACGTCTTTCATGGAGATGACGGCGCGCTCTGGCACGTTGCAGAACAGGGCGATCTTGGCGCGCTCAACGGCCGGGATGGCGCGATCGGAGCGGCAGATCAGCACATCCGGCTGGATACCGATGGAGAGCAACTCCTTGACGGAGTGCTGGGTCGGCTTGGTCTTCACCTCGCCGGCGGCGGCCAGGTAGGGAACCAGGGTCAGGTGCATGAACATGGCGTTGTTGCGACCCACTTCCGCGGCCAGCTGGCGCAGGGCCTCGAGGAACGGCAGGGACTCGATATCGCCCACGGTACCGCCCACTTCGACGATGGCCACCTGATGGCCCTCGGCACCGGCGATCACCCGCTCCTTGATGGCGTTGGTGATGTGGGGGATCACCTGGATGGTGGCACCCAGGTAGTCACCACGACGCTCCTTGCGCAGCACGTCGGCGTAGATGCGGCCGGTGGTGAAGTTGTTGCGGCGGGTCATCTTGGTGCGGATGAAGCGCTCGTAGTGGCCCAGATCCAGATCGGTCTCGGCCCCGTCCTCGGTCACGAATACTTCACCGTGCTGGGTCGGGCTCATGGTGCCCGGATCCACGTTGATATAGGGGTCCAGTTTCATGATGGTCACATCCAGACCACGGGCTTCCAGAATGGCTGCCAGAGAAGCTGCGGCAATGCCTTTGCCGAGGGATGAAACAACGCCACCAGTTACAAAAATATATTTTGTCGTCATGCTGAACCTGAAAGAAGTTTAGGGATTTTTAAGGGGTGCTTCGGGGATGAAGCAGGACGGGGAAACAGTATACCAAAACCCCCTCTCCCAAACAATGAACAAAAATCTATCAGGCCCGCACGCCAGGCGCCTTGCGCCAAATCAACTTTGCTCGGTTTGCTTGGCTCTGTCCCAGGCCCCATCGAGTTTTTCCAGGGAACAGTCGGTCATCTTGAGCCCTTCGGCGGCGATAAACTGCTCAACCTGACGAAAGCGGCGCTCGAACTTGGCATTGGCGCCCCGCAGCACCTGCTCCGGATCCTTGCCCAGATGGCGCACCAGATTGACTGTGGCAAACAGCAGATCGCCGAGCTCGTCACTCACCCGCGCCTCGTCCACATCGGCCATCAGCGCCTCTTCCATCACCTCGTCCAGCTCTTCGTGGATCTTGTCCACCACAGGGCCCAGCGTCTTCCAGTCGAAACCGACACTGGCGCAGCGCTTCTGGATCTTGGCGGCCCGGGTCAGGGCGGGCAGGGAGAGGGGGATATCGTCCAGCACACTCTCTTTGTCGCGCGCCGCCCGCTCCTTGGCTTTCTCTGCCTCCCAGTTCGCTTTCACCGCCTGCTCGTCGCCAAGATCGGCATCGGAGAAGACGTGGGGGTGGCGGCGGATCAGCTTCTCGCTCACGGCATCGACGATGTCGGCGAAATCAAACAGCCCCTGCTCCTTGCCGAGCTGGGCGTAGAAGACCACCTGGAACAGCAGATCCCCGAGCTCCCCCTTCAAACCTTGCCAATCTTCGGTCTCGATGGCGTCGGCCACCTCATAGGCTTCTTCGAGGGTGTGGGGCACTATGGTCTGGAAACTCTGCTTGAGATCCCAGGGACAACCCCCTTGCGGATCCCGCAGGCGAGCCATGATATCGAGCAATTGTGGGAGGTCGTAACGTTGGGACATGGGATCTTCGCTTTCGATTCGTTCAAGAAGGTTCATAAAGAACAACCGGCCACAGGGGCCGGTCACTTTTTATCAGCGATCAGAGGCGCTTGGCACTGATCACGTCGTTGAGCTGGCTGAGCTTGGCCAGGGCCCGGTTGAAGGCATTGATGTTGTAGATCTCCAGCTCCATGTCGATCTCGGCGGTCTGATCCTTGACGTTGGAGCGCGAGCGCACCCCCATGACGTTGATCTTCTCGTTGGCGAGCACTGTGGTGATGTCTCGCAGCAGACCGGATCTGTCATTGGAGAGGATGCGGATGGTGAGGCCATAGCCGCCGGAGTAGTTCTCCCCCCACACCGCATCGATCAGTCGTTCCGGGTTGCGACGGGACAGCTCCTTGAGCTGCTCGCAGTCGTCCCTGTGGATGGAGACGCCACGCCCCATGGTGATGAAGCCCTGGATGGCATCCCCCGGGATCGGCTGGCAGCAGCGGGCGATATGGGTCATCAGGTTGCCCACCCCTTCCACCACGATGTGATCCTTGGGCTTGGGTCGGAACGGCGTATTGGCCTTCTGCTCCAGCTTCGCCAGCAGGCGGCGATCTTCCTCCTCCGCCGTCGGCTTGTTGTAGCGGGTGTCGAGGTAGTTGAGCAGCTGGTTGATGCGGATGTCGCCGCTGCCGATCCCCGCCAGCAGATCGTCGAGCTCCTCGGCATTGAATCGCTCCAGCACCACCTTGTCCACCTTGGAGAGGGTGAGGTTGTGTCTGTCCAGCTCCTTGTCGAGCAGCTCCTTGCCGGCGGCGACATTCTTGTCCCGATCCAGCTTTCTGAACCAGGTGGCCACCTTGGCCCGCGCACGGCTGGAACGCAGGAAGCCGGCGTTCGGGTTCATCCAGTCGCGGCTCGGGTTCGGCTCCTTCTGGGTGATCACCTCCACCTGATCACCGGTCTGCAGCGTATAGGTGAAGGGCACGATGCGGCCATCTATCTTGGTGCCGATGCAGCGGTGGCCGATCATGCTGTGGACGTGATAGGCAAAATCGAGGGGTGTCGCGCCGGCGGGCAGGTCGATGACATCCCCCTTCGGGGTGAACACATAGACCCGCTCCTCGAACACCTGGCTGCGCAGATCCTCGAGCAGGGAGCCGCTCTCGGAGAGATCTTCCTGCCAGGCGAGCAGCTTGCGCAGCCACTCGATCTTGTCTTCGAAATTGGTGGTCTTGCTGGCCTGGGCCCCTTCCTTGTAGCGCCAGTGGGCGGCGACGCCGAGCTCGGCATCCTGGTGCATCTGGTCGGTACGGATCTGGATCTCCACCGCCTTGCCCTCGTTGCCCACCACCACGGTATGGATGGATTGATAACCGTTGGGTTTGGGGTTGGCGACATAGTCGTCAAACTCGCGGGGAATGTGGTGGAAATGGGTGTGAACTATGCCGAGCGCCGCATAGCAGTCCTGCAGCCGCTTGGTGATGACCCGCACCGCGCGCACGTCGAACAGTTCGTTGAATTCGAGATGCTTCTTCTGCATCTTGCGCCAGATGCTGTAGATGTGTTTCGGGCGACCGTAGACTTCCGCCTCGACGCCGGCCTCGGCAAGGGCATCGCGCAGGGACTGCACAAACTCGCGGATATAGCGCTCCCGATCGAGTCGCTTCTCGTCGAGCTGTTTGGCAATCTGCTTGTAGGTCTCCGGGTGCAGGTAGCGAAAGGCCAGATCCTCGAGTTCCCACTTGAGCTGACCTATGCCGAGCCGGTTGGCCAGGGGCGCATAGATGTTGGTGATCTCCTGGGCCATCAGCACCCGGGTCTCCTCATCCGCCAGCTTGGCCTCGCGCAGGCAGGCGATCCGCTCCGCCAGCTTGATCACCACGGCGCGCACATCCTCCACCATGGCGAGCAACATGCGCCGCACATTGTCCACCTGCTCCGGGGAGGTTTCGCTGCGGTGCAAGGTCTGCAGGGAGCGGATGGCTTCCATCTCCAGCACCCCTTCCACCAGCTTGGCGATCTTGGAGCCAAAATCCTCCTCCATCCGGGCGGCCGGGATCAGACCCGCCTCGACGAAGGGGTAGAGGATGGCCGCCTTGAGGGTGGCGACATCCATGTTGAGCATCATCAGGATGCCCACCATCTCCACACCGCGCACCAGCAGGCGGGAGGTGAGTGCTTCCTCCCCCTGGCTCACGCAATACTGGTATGCGGTTCGCAGCTGATCCTTTTCAGCCTCACCAAGGGAGAGGGAGCTGACCCACTCATCCAGGGTGAAGTTGTCTTTCAAGTGAATATCGCGAACCGCAACCATGGTATCAATCCTTAATTGTTGGGGCCCAGGCTCACACCTGACCCCGCACTTTGACGAGACTCGCCTCAAATGGGGACGCAACAACCCGATTTCAAGCCGGCGTAGCTGGCCGACCACCGTTGTTCTCCCCGGCGAGGCATCAGATTACTGCATTCATCCCAGCTCGAACAACGCCATGGATTCGAGATGACCGGTATGGGGGAACATGTCCAGCATGCCGAGGCGGCTGAGACGATAACCCCCCTCCACCAGCACCTTGCTGTCCCGGGCCAGGGTGACCGGATTGCAGGAAACGTAGACCACCCGCCTGGGGGAAAGTTTCACCACATGGTCCATCACCTCCAGCGCACCGGGTCGCGCGGGATCCAGCAGCACCAGATCGAACCCTTCCCGGGCCCAGGACATGCCGGCGATGTCGCCGCTCAAATCCGCCTTGTAGAAGCGGGCATTGTCGATGCCATTGCGCTTTGCGTTCTGGCTGGCCCGAGCCACCATGGCAAGCTCCCCTTCCACCCCGACCACTTCACGGGCCTTGCGCGCCAGAGGCAGGGTGAAGTTGCCGATGCCGCAGAACAGATCCAGCACCTTGTCACCGGCACCGACGCCGAGCCAGTCGATGGCCTGGGCCACCATGGCCTGATTGATGCCGCCATTGATCTGGATGAAGTCAGCGGGAGCAAATGCAAGAGTCAGGCCATCCAACGAGTAAGCGGGCTCAAACTGCTGGCTCAGGGGCTCGATGCGCTCATCGGCCGCCTGCAGGTAGAGGTCAATCCCCTGGGCCTGGGCAAACGCCACCAGCAGGGCGCGATCCGCCTCGTTGGGGCGACCGGTATGACGCAGCAGCATCAGGATCCCTTGCTCGGCCTGGATGAGCTCCGCATGGCCCAGCTCCCGCTGGCTCTTGAGGCGGTTGAGACACTCGCGCAGCGGCGTGATCAGGGCCGAGAGCGGATCGACCAGCACAGGGCAAGCCCCTATCTCCACCAGGTCGCTGGATTGACGACGACGAAAGCCGACCCGAGTGCAGCGGCCGTTCTTGTCAAACTTGATGGCCAGGCGACAGACCCGGCGATAGGCACGGGATTCCCCGCCCAGCACCGGAGCCAGGGCGGGCGCCTGGATGTTGCCAAGGCGCTCGAACAGACTGACCAGCCCGGCCTGCTTGGCCGTTTGCTGGTCGGCCTGGGACATGTGCTGGGCATTGCAGCCACCACATTCGCGGTAATGGTCGCAGAAGGGAGGGATGCGGTTGCCGGCCGGCTGTACCACCTGCTGCAAGGCACCGTGGCCATAGTGCTTCTTGTCATCGACGATGCGAGCCTTGACCCGCTCGCCGGGCAGCGCCCCTTCGACGAAGATGGCCTTGCCCTGATGGCGGCCGATGCCGACACAGTGATGGTCCAGACTGTCTACCGTAAATTCAATGCGTTGGGGCTGGATGGATTTCTTTTGGGGCTTGAAAAACTGGGCCATAAAACTTGGTGCCTATAGGTGGCTATGTCATGATTGTGGAATCTGCAGCAGGCTATTGTCCCACAAGAATAATAGTATGACCAAATACGGCCTGAGAGCCCGCCCTCGCTCATTTACCCTATTGTCCTCCCTGCTCATCGGGGGATCGCCCGCATGACCCGATACCACCTGCGGGCCCGCGCCTCTTCGTTGACCCCCATGTCCATGCTCATCGGGGGGGCTCTCCAATGACCAAATACGGCCTGCGGGCTCGCGTGCTCGCCTTCACCATATTGCCGACCCTGATCATCGGCGGCCTGATGGCCGGTTATTTCACCTTCCACCGTTATCAGCAGCTGGAAAACAACCTCATCGATCAGGGGATCAACATCATAGAGCCCCTGGCGATCGCCAGCGAATACGGCATGACCCAGCACAGTCGCGAGTCGCTCAAGCGGCTAATCGGCCTGACCCATCGCAAGAACTCGCCGCTCATCAAGTCCATCGCCGTCTTCACCCAGGACAATCAGCTGTTCGTGACGTCCAACTACCATCGCGACTTCACCCGGCTGCGCTTGCCGGATGGCCGCCCCATCCCCGAGCTGACCAGCGTCAGCCGCTATGGCGACGACATCATACTGCGCACCCCGATCCAGGCAGAGACCAGTCTGGACGGCTTCCCGCTGCCCAGCGATCTCGATCCCCCCGTCATCGGCTACATCTCGATGCAGATGACCATGGACAGGGCCATGATACTGCAGTACCGAGACACCTTCTTCGCGGTGATCATGGTGCTGATCGGCATCGCCGTCAGCGCCCTGTTCGGCTTTCGCCTGGTCAAGAGCGTGACCCAGCCCATCACCGACATGGTGAAGGCGGTGCACAAGATCAGGGAGGGGCGGCTCGATACCCGGGTCAGCGGCCAGCTCACCGGCGAGCTGGACATGCTGAAAAACGGCATCAACGCCATGGCCAAGGCCTTGTCGGAATACCACGAGGAGATGCAGCAGAACATCGATCAGGCGACCTCGGATCTGCGGGAAACCCTCGAACAGATAGAGATCCAGAACGTCGAGCTCGACATGGCCAAGAAGCGGGCCCAGGAGGCGGCCAGGGTCAAATCCGAATTTCTGGCCAACATGTCCCACGAGCTGCGCACCCCGCTCAACGGTGTCATCGGTTTCACCCGCCAGCTGCTCAAGACGGCGCTGACCCCGAGCCAGACCGACTACATGCAGACCATAGAGAAGTCGGCCCGCAACCTGCTCAGCATCATCAACGACATCCTCGACTTCTCCAAGCTGGAGGCGGGCAAGCTGCAGCTGGAGCACATCCCCTTCAGCCTGCGCGACACCCTCAACGAGACCATGCACCTGCTGGGCCCCAGCGCCCACGACAAGCAGCTGGAGCTCTCATTGCGGATCGATGCCGAGGTGCCGGATCACCTCACCGGCGATCCCATGCGCCTGCAGCAGGTGATCACCAACCTGGCCGGCAACGCCATCAAGTTCACCGAACAGGGCAATGTGGACGTCCACATCAGCCAGAGCGGCCCCCTGCATCAGGGCAAGTGCCGCCTCAATGTGCAGATCCGCGACACCGGCATCGGCATTTCGCCAGATCAGCAACGCCAGCTGTTCCAGGCCTTCAACCAGGCGGACTCCTCCATCTCCCGCCGCTACGGCGGCACAGGGCTTGGCCTGGTCATCACCCAGAAGCTGGTGCAGCAGATGGGCGGCCTCATCCGCTTCGAGTCCGAGCTCGGCCAGGGATCCGTGTTCACCTTCAGCCTGGACCTGGAGGTTTCCCTCCTGCCCCAGGCGGATCAGCTGCCGCTGGATCGCATCCGGGGTCGCCGGGTCTGGCTGCTGGAGCCGGATCCGTTCACCCGGGCGGCCCTCTGCGCCCTGCTGGAGGAGTGGCGGCTGGATGTCACCCTGGTCGAGCCCGATGCCCCCTGGCCCGCCATCGCCGACCAGGACATGGTGATCATCGGCAGCAGCCAGCGCCACGGTTCCGAATCCGTGCTGGCTCGGCTCGATGGCCTCAAGGGGCGGCAGAATCGCATCGTGCTGCTCAGCAGTCACGAGCCAGCCCTGTATGAGGAAATGCACCAACATGGGGCCCTGCATTGTCTCTCCAAGCCCGTCAATCATCGCAAACTGCTGCACGCCCTGCTCTCCCCCGAGGCGACCAAGAACGAGCTGCTGCCCGCTCCCCAACCACGCCATATCGAAGACATACGGGTGCTGGCGGTGGACGACAATGCCGCCAACCTCAAGCTCATCGCCGCCATGCTCAAGGAGATGGTGAGCCAGGTGGTGGTGTGCAAGAACGGCAAGGAGGCGGTCCATCAGGCCCAGAGTCAGGGCTTTGACATCATCTTCATGGATATACAGATGCCCATCATGGATGGCATCAGCGCCACCCAGGCCATTCGCAGCCAGTCCCTCAACACCGAGACCCCCATAGTCGCGGTCACCGCCCATGCCATTCCGGGCGAGCGGGAGCGGCTGATCCGCCAGGGGATGGATGACTACCTGGCCAAACCCATCGACGAGGCCATGCTGGCCCAGCTCATCAAGGACTTCGCCCATCGCCGTCACCAGAGCAGCGGCCCCCAGCAGATAGACTGGACCCTGGCGGTGCGCCAGGCCGCCAGCAAGCCGGAACTGGCCCAGGAGATGCTGACCATGCTGCTCATCAGTTTCGACGAGGTGGACGCCCTGCTCGAGGCCGCCATCCGGGGCGAGGCCCCCTCCCAGGAGGTACTGGATCAGCTGCACCGCCTCAACGGCGGCTGCGCCTACTCGGGGGTGCCCGGCCTGCAGCGGCTGCTCTCCCAGCTGGAGCAGCAGCTGCGCGATGGAGTCGCCGTCGCCGAGCTCGAGCCCGAGCTGCTGGAGCTGCAGGACGCCATCGAACAGGTACGGGCCGAGGCGCCCCGCTACCTTTAGCAAAGAGGCAGCAGGGCGGCGCTTTTTCTGACGCCATCCCCGCCAAGTGATACAGTTGCCCGCTTTTACAGGAGTCACCATGACCAACAACGATATACTGCGTCGCCTGCGCTACGCCCTCAACATCAGCAACGATCAGATGGTCGAGATGTTTGCCAAAGGCAATCTGACTGTCAGCCACGCCCAGTTGCACAGCTGGCTGATGAAGGAAGCCGAGGAAGGGGAAGAGCAGGAAGCGGGCTTTGCCGCCTGCCCGGACTCGGCCCTCAGCCAGTTTCTCGACGGCATGATCGCCGTGCGCCGCGGTGTGAAAGAAGACGCGCCGCCCCAGCAGATCCCCAACCGGATCAACAACAACCTCATCCTGAGGAAGCTGCGCATCGCCCTGAACTTCAAGGAAGAGGAGATGCTCGCCACCCTCAAGGCCGCCAATTTCAAGCTCTCCAAGTCCGAGCTGAGCGCCCTGTTTCGTGCCAAGGATCACAAGCATTACCAGGACTGCGGGGATCAGATCCTGCGCAACTTCCTGCTCGGCCTGACCGCACAACTGCGCGGCTGAGCCATGGCCGCGCCATCGCACCTCCCCCTGCATCGGCCCCCAGGCCGAGTGGGGAGCGCGGCGCGGCGCCCCTCCCTTGCCTGGGCCCTGCTCCTGCTGGTCATCCTCGCCCTGCAGGGCTGCCAGCCCGCCAGTTACCGCCTCGATCACCGCCATCACAGTGCCAGCCAGGATGATCGCATCGCCTTCATCATCCTCCATTACACGGACGAGGATGACGCCAACTCCCTGCGCCTGCTGACCCGGGCCCGCCACAAGGTGAGCGCCCACTATCTGGTACCCCGCGAGCCCGCCGTCTCCCCCCTGCCCGTCTATCAGCTGGTGCCGGACAGCCAGCGGGCCTGGCATGCGGGGCGCAGCCGCTGGCATCACCAGGCCGGGCTCAATGCCAGTTCCCTGGGCATAGAGATAGTCAACCTGGGCTACGATGCCCGGGAAGCGCACCTGGCCATCGATCGCCGTCACTGGCAGCAGTTCACCGAACCCCAGATCGCCGCCGTGGGGGCCCTGGTACGAGACCTCGTGGCCCGCTATCGGATAGCGCCGACCCAGGTGCTGGCCCACAGCGATGTGGCACCGACCCGCAAGCTGGATCCCGGTCCCCGCTTCCCCTGGCGACGGCTCTACTTCGAGTACGGCGTCGGCGCCTGGCCCGATGAGTCCCGGGTTGCCGCCCTGCGCGCCGAGCTGGCGCGCTCCCCGTCCGCCCGCTGGGATGCCGGTCGCTGGCAGCAGGCCCTCGCCCGCTATGGCTATGATCTGCCCGCCACTGGCCTGTGGGATGCGCCGAGCCGGGATGCCCTGCGCGCCTTCCAGCTCCACTTTCGCCAGGAGAAGGTGGACAGCGAGCCCGATCCCGAGAGTCAGGCCATCCTCACCGCCCTGCTGGAAAAGTACTATCCGGCGCCCTGACCCCTATTGCGCGCCCAGGACGCCCCCAGCCTGAGGCGCCAAGTCTGCCAGACCCCACCAGCCCCAAAAAAGAAGCCGCCGGCAGTCTCCCTGCCGGCGGCTCGCTCATGGATACCTCACCCTGGCGGGATCAGACGTTGGTGCGGGCTTCCTGCATCAGGGCGCGCATGTCGGCGACCGCCTTGGCCAGGCCGTCGAAGGCGGCGCGGCCTATGATGGCGTGGCCGATATTAAGCTCATAGATCTCGGGGATGGCGGCGATCGCCTGCACATTGTGATAGTGCAGGCCGTGGCCGGCATTGACCTTGAGCCCCTTGTCGGCGGCATAGGAGGCGCCGGCGGCGATCCGCTTGAACTCGGCGTTGCGCTCGGCATCCGTGGTGGCATCGGCATAGCGGCCGGTGTGGATCTCGATGAAGGGGGCGCCACTCAGCACGGCTGCATCGATCTGCTGGTAGTCCGCGTCGATGAAGAGCGATACCTTGGCACCCACCTCGCTCAGGCGGCGCACGGCATCGCTCACCTTGTCCAGCTGACCGGCCACGTCCAGGCCCCCCTCGGTGGTCACCTCGGTACGCTTCTCCGGCACCAGGCAGACGAAATGGGGCTTGATGCGGCAGGCGATGGCGATCATCTCCTCGGTGACCGCCATTTCCAGATTCATTCTGGTCTGAATGGTCTGGCGCAGGATCTCGACGTCACGGTCGGTGATGTGGCGGCGATCTTCCCGCAGATGGACGGTAATGCCATCGGCTCCGGCCTGCTCGGCCACGAAGGCGGCCTGAACCGGATCCGGATACTGGGTGCCACGGGCATTGCGCAGGGTGGCGATGTGATCGATGTTCACACCCAGATAGATTTCGCTCATTGATAACTCCTTGAAAGTCCGTGTTGAAATCCGTTGCAGGTCTCGAGGTCGACGGCTCGACGCCAGGGGCCTGCCTGTCTCACTGCGGGGTTGTCGCACTTTGCGTCAAAACAGCCCCCGGCTCTTTAGCTAGCGCTTGCTGACAGTTGGGAAGTTGCAGCGCCAATCGGTGTTAGCTTTTTCGCTTCAAAAACAGCTCCCGGCTCTTCAACTGGCGTTTACCCAGATAAGGTTGCAGCGCCAGCCGGCTGAAACGCTTGGCCGCCTGCAACAAGGGAGGGGTATCGAACCGCCCCTCGGCGAAGGCCAGCAGATGGGCACCGAGAAACAGGGTACGGGGATCCGGCGCCCGCTCGCAAGCGACGAAGCCAAGCTCCCGCTCGAAGCCATAGAGCAGATCGGGCTGGATCCGGGCCTCGTCGTCGGCGGCATATTCGAAGTCCACCGCATAGCCCAGGGCCTGCAACAGCAGAAACTCGAAGCGACGCAGGGGCAGCTCCGGGGTTTCACCGTCGGTGAGCGCCATCAGCGCATGGGCATAGGCGTCGAATACCTCGGGGAAGGGGGTGTTCGCCTCGAGCAGGTAGTAGACCAGCTCGTTCAGATAGAGGCCGTAGAACAGCAGATCGCCACCGAGGCGCAGGGAGTGATCCGGGCATTCGACCTGGACCAGATTCTTGAGATCCCCCTTGCCGCGCCAGCTGAGGGCGAGCAGGGAGAAGGGTTGCAGCAGCCCCTTGAGAGGGGAACGTGGCCCGCGGGAACCGCGAGCCACCAGGGTGAATCGGCCACTATCCTGGGTGAAGACCTCGACCAGCTGGCTGGTCTCCCGATAGGGCCGACTGTGGATGACGAAGGCTGGGCTCAGCAATCAGTCATCACCATAACCCAGGCTGCGCAGGGCCCGCTCGTCGTCGGCCCAGCCCGCCTTGACCTTGACCCACAGCTCCAGGTGCACCTTGTTCTGGAACAGGCGTTCCATGTCGATGCGCGCCTCTGTGCCTATGGTCTTGATCTTTTCACCCTTGTTGCCGATGACCATCTTCTTCTGGCCATCCCGCTCCACCAGGATCAGGGCGTTGATGTGATAGATGCCGCTCTCTTCCACCTTGAAGCGCTCTATCTCCACCGTCACCGAGTAGGGCAGCTCCTCGCCGGTGAAGCGCATCAGCTTCTCGCGGATGATCTCCGAGGCCATGAAGCGGGAGGAGCGGTCGGTCACGTAATCTTCCGGGAAGAAGTGGACGTTTTCCGGCAGCAGATTCTTGGCCCACTCGCGGATCTTGGCCACGTTGGTGCCTTTCTCGGCGCTGATGGGCAGTATGTGGGCGAAGTTCATCTGCTGGCCCAGCCACTCCAGGTGGGGCAGCAGATCCTCTTTCTCCTTGACGTTGTCGATCTTGTTGACCGCCAGCACCACGGGGCACTTGAGGTGGCGCAGCTTGCCCAGCACCATCTCGTCATCCTTGGTCCAGTGGGTACCGTCCACCACGAACACCACCATGGCCACATCTCCCAGGGAGCTGGTGGCGGCGCGGTTCATCAGGCGGTTGATGGCCCGCTTCTCTTCGATGTGCAGACCCGGGGTATCCACATAGATGGTCTGGTAGTGATCCTCGGTGTCGATCCCCAGGATCCGGTGACGGGTGGTCTGGGGCTTCTTCGAGGTGATGCTGACCTTCTGGCCGAGCAGCTTGTTGAGCAGGGTGGACTTGCCCACGTTGGGGCGGCCCACGATGGCGACGAAGCCGCAATAGGTGGTATCTGTATCCGTCATGACAGTTTTTCCAATGCTTGTTGTGTTGAAAGACAGCGGCCTGTTACATCAACAATCCCTGTCATGACAGTCTTTCCAATGCTTGCTGCGCTGCGGCCTGTTCGGCCTTGCGACGGCTGGTGCCGACCCCGATGAGGGGCTCAGCCAGGCCTTCGACGTCGCACTGGACGGTGAACTCCTGGTTGTGGGCCTCCCCCTTGACCTTGGTCACGGTATAGGTCGGCAGGGATTTGCGGCTTCCCTGCAATATTTCTTGCAGACGGGTCTTGGGATCCTTCTGCTCTATGCCCGGCTTGATCTCCTCCAGGCGGCTGGCGTACCAGCCGAGCAGCAATCCACGTACCGTCTC
Organism: Aeromonas bivalvium; assembly: GCF_046078285.1. Taxonomy (NCBI): domain Bacteria; kingdom Pseudomonadati; phylum Pseudomonadota; class Gammaproteobacteria; order Aeromonadales; family Aeromonadaceae; genus Aeromonas; species Aeromonas bivalvium. Next base: position 38,865 of record NZ_JBGXBV010000011.1, on the reverse strand, counting down.
AAGGTCGGTATCCAGATAGATGGCGCCGATCATTGCCTCGACCGTGTCCGCCAGGATGGACTCGCGGCGATAGCCGCCGCTCTTGAGCTCGCCCGGGCCCAGGATCAGATGATCCCCGAGCTCGAATTCGCGGCCCAGTTCGGCCAGCGTCTTCTCACGCACCAGGGTGGCGCGCATCCGGCTGAGATCCCCTTCCGCCGCCTGCGGGAAGCGGTGGAACAGGTCATCGGCAATCACCAGACTGAGGATGGAGTCCCCGAGGAACTCCAGTCGCTCGTTGTGGCGGGACCCGGCGCTTCTGTGCGTCAGGGCCCGGGTCAACATATCCTTGTCCGAAAAGACATGCCCGAGACGGGACTGCAGTCTGTTCATCTTGATATTCATCATCACTCGATTCCGCCAATGCGGTTGAAGCGCACGCCGGTCGGCACCCAGCCAGGCAGCCAGGAGCTCTCGTCGCGCTCAAATTCGAAACTGATCCAGATGGCGACCGCCTTGCCCACCAGGTTCTGCTCGGGCACGAAGCCCCAGAAACGGCTGTCGGTGCTGTTGTCGCGGTTGTCCCCCATCACGAAGTAGTGACCCTCGGGCACCACCCACTCGTCCGGGTAGGTACCGGGCTGGCGATAGTAGCGATCCACCAGGTCCGGCATCATGGGATTGCGCAGGGTATCGTGGCTCACCGCACCCAGTTGCTCGGTGAAGCGATCCAGGGGGATCCCCATCTGGCTGAACTCACCCCGCTTGTCGAAGGTGACGTCGAGCTTCTGGAAGCCCGGGCAGGTTTTCCCTTCCTGTTCCTCGCACTTGGGCCGGATCATGATCTGCTTGTTGCGATAGATGACCCTATCCCCCGGCATGCCGACCACCCGTTTGATGTAGTCGACCCGGGTATCCAGCGGATACTTGAACACCACCACGTCGCCCCGTGACGGTTCACCCGTCTCGAGGAACTTGGTGTTGGTCACGGGATCCTTGAGGCCATAGGCAAACTTCTCCACCAGGATGAAGTCTCCCACCAGCAGGGTGGGCATCATGGATCCCGACGGGATCTGGAACGGCTCGAACAGGAAGGAGCGCAGGATCAGCACCAGGGTGATGACGGGGAAGATCCCCGCCGTCTGTTCTATCCATACCGGCACCGGCGCCACCTTGGCCAGGGTCTTCTCGTCCAGGCCAGCACCGCCATGGGCACGGGCCACGGCGATCTTGGCGGCCCGCTGCTTGGACCACACCAGTTTGTCGACACACCAGATGACGCCGGTCACCAGACAGACGATGACCAGGATCAGGGAAAACGTGCTTGCCATCAGATCAATCCTTTCCTACATGGAGAATGGCGAGGAAGGCCTCCTGGGGCACGTCGACACGGCCCAGGGACTTCATCCGCTTCTTGCCTTCTTTCTGCTTGTTCAACAGCTTCTTCTTGCGGCTCACGTCGCCGCCGTAGCACTTGGCGGTCACGTCCTTGCGCAGGGCCTTGACCGTGCTGCGAGCGATGATCTGGTTGCCGATAGAAGCCTGGATCGCGATGTCGAACATCTGGCGCGGGATCAGCTCACGCATCTTCTCCACCACCTGGCGACCGCGGAACTGGGCGTTCTCCTTGTGGGTGATGATGGCCAGGGCATCGACCCGTTCGCCGTTGATCATGATGTCCAGACGCACCATGTCGGAGGTCTGGAAGTGCTTGAAGCCGTAATCCAGAGAGGCATAGCCGCGGCTGGTGGATTTCAGGCGATCGAAGAAGTCGAGCACCACTTCCGCCATGGGGATTTCATAGGTCAGTGCCACCTGCTTGCCGTGATAGACCATGTTGGTCTGCACGCCGCGCTTCTCGATGCACAGAGTGATGACGTTGCCCATGTACTCCTGGGGCAACAAGATGTTGCACTCGGCGATGGGCTCGCGCATCTCCTTGATGTTGTTCACCGGCGGCATGGCGGCCGGGCTGTCGATGTGGATGGTCGAACCGTCGTTGAGTTCGATTTCATACACGACGGTCGGCGCCGTGGTGATGAGGTCCAGATCGTATTCCCGCTCCAGACGTTCCTGGATGATCTCCATGTGCAGCATGCCGAGGAAGCCGCAACGGAAGCCAAAGCCCAGGGCGGTGGAACTCTCGGGCTCGAAGAACAGGGAGGCGTCGTTGAGGGAGAGCTTGTCCAGGGCGTCACGGAAGGACTCGTAGTCATCGCTGGAGATGGGGAACAGGCCCGCATAGACCTGGGGCTTCACCTTCTTGAAACCGGCCAGCGCCTTGTCGGCACCGTGCTTGGCCTGGGTCAGGGTATCGCCCACGGGGGCGCCGTGGATGTCCTTGATGCCGCAGACCACCCAACCTACCTCGCCACAACCCAGACCCTGGGTATCGACCTGCTTGGGCGTGAAGATACCGATGCGATCGACACCCCACACCTGACCGGTGCTCATCACCTTGATCTTGTCGTTCTTCTTGAGGGAACCGTTCTTGATCCGCACGAGCGACACGACCCCCAGGTAGGAGTCGAACCAGGAGTCGATGATCAGCGCCTGCAGCGGGGCGTCCGGGTCACCTTCCGGGGCCGGGATCTTGGCGACGATCTCTTCCAGCACCAGATCGACGCCCAGGCCGGTCTTGGCGGAGCAACGCACCGCATCGACGGCATCGATACCGACTATGTCTTCGATCTCCTCGGCAACCCGCTCGGGCTCGGCGGCAGGCAGGTCGATCTTGTTGAGCACTGGCACCACTTCCAGCTCCATTTCCATGGCGGTGTAGCAGTTGGCCAGAGTCTGTGCCTCAACCCCCTGACCGGCATCGACCACCAGCAGCGCCCCTTCACAGGCAGCCAGCGAGCGGGATACCTCATAGGAGAAGTCCACGTGACCCGGGGTGTCGATAAAGTTCAGCTGGTAGGTGTTACCGTCTTTGGCCTGGTAGTTCAGGGTCACACTCTGCGCTTTGATGGTAATGCCGCGCTCGCGTTCCAGATCCATGGAGTCAAGCACCTGAGCCTGCATCTCGCGGTCGGACAGGCCGCCACAAGTCTGGATCAGACGGTCCGACAGGGTCGATTTACCGTGGTCAATGTGCGCAATAATCGAAAAGTTACGAATGTATTTCATCGAGCAGGGATCACTCAAATTAGGTTAGGGCCGGATATGGAGGCAGGATTTTACTGGATAACCCGCTAAACGGCCAATCTTTAGTCGGCGGGTCAATCAAGGGGGGCCAACATGGTTAAACAAGGGAGCGAGTGGTGAGCACGGCTCCCAGAATACGGGGACCATAAGCCCCCCGATCGAGACGGTTCGAATAAAAACGTACCAGCAAGAAACCCAGGGCACCGCCCCCCAGACAACTGAGGATGGTGACCCCCTCCCCCGCGCCAAGCAGAGGAGCCAGCCAGAGCTGGCCGAACAGGGCGCCCACCAGCAGGCAGAACAGCGGCAGCACATAGACCAGAGCAGCCCCCCGCAGCAGGCTCTGCCGGGGAATGCCAAGGCGCACCTGCTGGCCCACCGCCAGCGTCATGGTGCGGGCGACCCGGATCCGCTGGTGACCCTGGGGAAAGGCCTTGGCCACAGTACCGGTGCCGCAATGGGGCTGCTGCTGGCAACCACTGCAGGCGGAGCGCCGCTCACACTCGACCCAGACGTGCCGATCGTCGATGGCGACCACGGTCGCCAGCTCTTCGCTCATTTCATCCAAGGTGTCACTCCTGCGCCATGGGATCCCGCCCACCATACGTCATGGGCGTCCTTACTGCACCGTCTCATTGCGAGAGAGCGGCCGTACCGACTCGGCGATGCGCTTGGCGGTGTCGGCCGGGATCTCCCCCACCACGGTGATTTCGACCCCGACATCGTTGACGAAGCTGACCAGAGAGGTGGCCCCCTGGCGGATCAATTGCTGGCGCACCGCCTGATCCGGGTCGACCCTGGCCACATAGACGGAGAGATCCACCAGGCCATCGGAGAGCATCATATAGTCCACCGGGGTGCTGGTGGTCACCAGCTGATGCTTGTCTTGCGAGAGCAGCTTGAAGCCTTCCGGCAACCAGGTCACCTGCCAGTTGAGCACCTGCTGGGGGGCGGGATAGGCATCCTCCAGCGTCAGGGCATGGGGCAGCTTGCTGTTGGCCAGGGTGACCAGCCAGGGGGACGGCGCCGACATCAGATCGAGATCCACCCCAAGCACCTGCTCCACCAGATTGCCCTCCTTGTCGATCATGTCCGACCTAAGCAGCAAATGACTCTCTTCATCGAGCCAGAGCACGAAACCATACTTGTCCGCCTCCTTGGGCACCATGCGGACCACCTGGGAGACCCGACCCGCCACCCGGCTGCGACCGGCCACCACCAGATCATAACTGGCCAGCACCCGCGCCAGCGGCATGTTGACCAGGGTGGACCAGATGCCGGGGAAGCGCCCCCCCTTGAGCGTGTATGGCTCGTGGGTGTTCTCGAAGAAGGTGAACTCATCCTGGCGCTGCAGATATTCCACCGCCTTGCCATCCAGATAACTGAGGTGGGCAACTTCCTTGCCGTCGATGATGGCATGGCTGATCCGGATCGGCTCGAGCCGTCCCTGTCTCGCCTTGACCATGGCGAGTTCGAAATTCTGTTGGGTGGTGGCTCTCTGCATCTGCTGCAACAAGGCCTCGGCCGACATTTCGTCGGCCGAGGCCTTGGCACAAATCAACAGGGCAGAGGCCAGCAGGATACGGCTGAACTGGCGCACGATAACATTCCTGAGAGAGTGATGGCTGACAGGCCCTTATTCCTGGACCTGCTTGTCTTGCAACAGACGCTGCTGCAACTGGTGATCGCGCAGGAACGCATTGATCCTGGCTCTTTGCTCATTCACCTGTTGCTCGCTCAGGGCCTGCTGGCGGGCATTGCGCTCAGCATCCTGAGGGTAATGCACGCTCACCGGCGAGGCGCTGCCCCCTATGGGTATGGTATTGAGCACAGGATTGCTCTGCAGTGCCGGATCCTGACCCTGATACTGCTGCACCCCGAAGATGACGGCGGCGGCGACCGAGGCAGCGATGGCATACTGGCCAAACTGTTGACCCGCCCGGCGCAAAAAGGGAAGGACCCGGGCCGTCTGCCGCGCTGGCACAACCTGAGGGGCAGGTGCCGCTACGGGAGCCAGTATGGTCGGCTCCTCATCGAGGGCCATGGCTATCTTGTCGCTGAGATCCAGCTGCAGATTGAGCGGCAGATCTCCCCGCATGGCATCACCGATCAGATGGTAACGGCTCCAGGTACCCCGTCCCTCGGCATCCATCGCCAGGGCATCGAGTTCCTGAACATCACTCAGGTCACCATCCATCAGGGCCGAGATTTGCTGTTTGTTCGCCATAAGTTAACCTGTCTTCCCCAGTTTAATTCTCAGTCAGAGGTTTCAGCTTTTTGTCGATTGCGTCCCTCGCCCTGAATATGCGGGATCTGACCGTACCCACAGGGCAATCCATGATTTCGGCAATCTCTTCATAACTCAGCCCTTCCAGTTCACGAAGGGTGATGGCTGTCCTCAAGTCCTCAGGCAGCGCCTCTATGGCGGCAAACACTGTCCGCTTGATCTCGTCGGTCAGTGCCAGATTCTCCGGGGTGGCGACCTCTTGCAGGGCCTCTCCACCGCCGTAGTATTCTGCCTCGTCGGCCTCCACGTCACTACTGGGCGGCCTGCGCCCTTGGGAGGTGATGTAATTCTTGGCCGTATTGACGGCAATTCGGTACAACCAGGTGTAAAACGCACTCTCACCACGGAATGTCGGCAGCGCCCGATAGGCTTTGATAAAGGCCTCTTGCGCTACGTCCGGCACATCACCGGGATTGTTGACATACCTGGCCACCAGGTTGACTACCTTGTGCTGGTATTTCGTTACCAACAGGTTGAACGCGTTTTTATCGCCACGTTGGACTCGCTCAACCAGCTGTTCGTCCAGTAAATTCTGGTCGCTCATCAGGCCGTAAGACCCCCATTAAGGTTATCGTTCTTCTTTTCCGGCCTTTCCTAAGCGCACAAGTTCAGACAGGGAAAATCAGAGAAAGTTCGCTTTAGTTTAAAAAAAGGTGATGTGGGCTGCATCGTTACCCTCGCTTGGGCTACCATGGTGCCAGTTCTTTATCCAGGCCAATGATACTTATGAAAGCAAGTGTTGAATACCTTTGCGACGTGCTCATCATTGGCAGCGGTGCCGCCGGTCTGTCCCTCGCCTTGCGATTGGCAGATCAGGCCAAGGTCCTGGTTCTGAGCAAGGGGCCCATCAGTGAGGGGGCCACCTTCTATGCGCAAGGAGGCATCGCTGCCGTGTTTGACGAAACCGACAGCATCGAATCCCATGTCAGTGACACGCTCAACGCAGGCGCCGGCCTGTGCGACCCGGGGGTCGTCGAGTTCACCGCCCGCCACGCCCGCGACTCCATTCAGTGGCTGATCCAGCAGGGGGTTCCCTTCGATCAGGAGGAGGACGACCACGGCGAGCCCCACTATCACCTGACCCGGGAAGGGGGCCACAGCCATCGCCGCATCTTCCATGCGGCGGATGCCACCGGCAAGGCGGTGCAGACCACGCTAGTCGACCAGGTGCGCGCCCACCCCAATATCCAGCTGATGGAGCGCTTCAACGCGGTCGATCTCATCACCACCCGCAAGCTGGGTCTGCCGGGCAACCGGGTGCTGGGAGCCTATGTCTGGAACCGCAACGCCGAACAGGTCGAGGTGATCCGCGCCCGCTTCGTGGCCCTGGCCACCGGCGGCGCCTCCAAGGTGTACCAGTACACCTCCAATCCGGATGTGAGCTCGGGGGATGGCATCGCCATGGCCTGGCGTGCCGGCTGCCGGGTGGCGAACCTGGAATTCAACCAGTTCCATCCCACCAGCCTGTACCACCCCGACGACCCCAACTTCCTGCTGACCGAAGCCCTGCGTGGCGAGGGGGCCTATCTGCGCCGCCCGGACGGCAGCCGTTTCATGGAAGATTTTGACGAGCGGGCCGAGCTGGCGCCGCGAGACATCGTCGCCCGCGCCATCGACCACGAGATGAAGCGCCTGGGCGCCGACTGCATGTATCTGGATATCAGCCACAAGCCGGCGGAGTTCATCATCAAGCACTTCCCGACCATTTATGAGCGTTGCATGGCGGTCGGCATCGACATCACCAGGGAGGCAATGCCCATAGTCCCGGCGGCCCACTACACCTGTGGCGGCGTGATGATAGACAACAACGGCCAGACCGACATTCCCGGGCTCTACGCCATCGGCGAAGTGACCTATACCGGTCTGCACGGCGCCAACCGCATGGCCTCCAACTCCCTGCTCGAATGCGTGGTCTATGCCCATCAGGCGGGGGCCGACATCCTGGCCAAGCTGCCCATGAGCGTGGAACCCCCGGCCCTGCCCGCCTGGGACGAGAGCCTGGTGGACGATTCGGACGAGCAGGTGGTGATCCAGCACAACTGGCACGAGCTGCGCCTGATGATGTGGGACTATGTGGGGATAGTGCGTACCAACAAGCGGCTCGAACGGGCCAAGCGCCGCATCGACCTGCTCAAGCAGGAGGTGCAGGAGTACTACGCCAACTTCCGGGTCTCCAACAACCTGCTGGAGCTGCGCAACCTGCTGCAGGTGGCCGAGCTCATCGTCAACTGCGCCCTGCAGCGCAAGGAGTCTCGCGGCCTGCACTACAACCTGGACTTCCCGGACATGCAGGCCAACCCCAGGCCGACCGTGTTGACCCCGGACAGGGATTGATCCGCAGCGCCATCACCACAGACCCCGCCGAGTGCGGGGTCTGTCATTCTGGCCAGTCAGCGGTTCCCCTTGCGGGCCGGATTGAGGTGCACGGCCCGGGCCAGGGCGCGGTAGTGTTCGGGGGCCAGGGCATCGGCGAACAACCAGAGCCGGGCTTGTCCGCCCTGCTCCCCCAGCAGCTGGAGCCAGAGCGCGCCGGGCAGGATGCAGCTGCGCGGTCCGATCCGGTAGCGCCCGCCCTGCCAGCTCAGCCACTCCCGCTCCCAGAGCAGTGGCGCGCTCACCCGGCGCGACTGGCGCAGGGCCAGGGTCAGGCCCAGGGCCCAGACCGGCAGAAACAGTCCCCACAAGCCGCCCTGGATCAGGGCAGACACAGGCCAGAGCATCCCCAAGAACAACGCCAGCAGACAGAGCTGCTGGCGCCGGGAGACGATGACGGGGATCTGCATGCCGACCTTACAACTTGGCGTCGTGGCGAGCCTGGTTGCGCGCCAGGATCAGGGGGATCATGGCGGCGAAATCGGGATCATCCGGCACCCCGTGGCCCATGCTCCAGCGAAACAGCTCGGGATCCTCGCACGCCAGCAAACGGATGAAGGTCTGCTGCTCGGCCTCGCTCAGGGAGTCGAACTCGTGTTCGAAAAAGGGCATAAAGATCACATCCAGCTCGAGCATGCCACGACGGCAGGCCCACTTCAGGCGGGATTTCTCGATGGGGCTCAACATGGCTCTCTCCTTACAAAGACCCGGGGATGGTAACAGCAGGATTTTCCGGCTGACAAACATTCCTTACGTCTTTACCATGCAGGTCACATACTTTTGTCCCAGGAATGCGATCGTGAGCCTGCAAGCCCCTGTTTTCCCTGCCGAGCCTACCCAATTCCCCCTGACCGACCTGGCTCTGGTCCGCCTCACCGGCGAAGAGAGAGCCAAATACCTGCAAGGTCAGGTCACCTGTGACGTCAATGCCCTCGCCCCCGGCCAGAGCACCCTGGGCGGCCACTGCGATGCCAAGGGCAAGCTGTGGGGCGATTTTCGCCTCTACTGCCTGCAAGAGAGCCTGCTGTTGCAGACCAGGGCCTCCCTGCTGGCACGCCAGCTGCCGGAACTCAAGAAATTTGCCGTGTTCGCCCGGGTCGATATCCAGCCGTGCGACTGGACCAGCCTGGCCATCGCGGGCACGGGCACGGATGCCTGGATCGCCACCGAGTTCGGTCTCAGCGACACGGGACTGACCCCCTCTGGCATGGCAGCCAGGGTCGCCCCCGACCGCTGGTTGCTGGTGAGCGAGCAGGATCCCGCCCTGGCCCTGCCGCAGGCCAGCCAGGATCTCTGGTGGGCCCTGGACATAGCCGCCGGCATCCCTCACCTGGAGGCGGCCCATCAGGGGGAATACATTCCCCAGATGATCAACCTGCAGGCCCTCGGCGGCATCAGCTTCACCAAGGGCTGCTACATGGGCCAGGAGACGGTGGCCCGCGCCAAGTATCGCGGCGCCAGCAACCGGGCCCTGTTCGTGCTGGCCGGCGAGGCCAGTGCCACGGTCGCCAGCGGCGATACCCTGGAGCGGCAGCTCGGCGAGCACTGGCGCCGCAGCGGCCTAGTGCTCAATGCCTGGCAGCAGGATGGCCAGGTCTGGCTCACCGCCGTGCTGCCCAAGGATACCGAGGCCGACGCCCTGTTTCGTCTCAAGCAGGAGGAGGGGTCACGGCTGCACCTGCAACCCCTGCCCTACGCGCTGGACGACTGAGCCGCGCCACTCGCATCAAGGCCCGCAGGGGCCTTTTTGCTGCCGCCCACCCGGCGGTGAAACCGACTCTGTTTACCCCCTGAACACCTGACGGGCATGGGTCACTAGCGCCTCCCTGAGCCAGCGGCCCGCCTGCCCCAGCGGCTGATCCCGCCTCCACAGCAGCTCCAGTCCCATGCTCCACTGCTGCTCGAGAAAATCCACCGGCAGCACCACCACCTCCCCCCTGGCCAGGGGCCCCTGCAACAGGTATTCGGGCACTGAACCCCAACCCAGGCCGCGCTTGATGAGCTCGAGCACGCCCCAGTCCCCCTCCACCCACCAGACGCTCGGCGCGAAGCGAAAACGCTCCCGCTCCCCGCCGCCCCGCTGGCCGGTGACCATCAGCTGGCGCTCCCCCTTGAGATCGGCGAGCCCGACCCGCGCCAACCGGGCCAGGGGATGAGCCGGTGCCACGACGATGGGCAGGCGCAGGCGACCCAGGGCATGAAACTCCAGATCCCGGCTCGCCTGCAGCCGCTCGTAACTGATGCCGAGCTGGGCCCGCCCCTCCCGCAGCAGATGGGTGAGATCTTCGAGCATGGGAAACAGCAGCTCCAGCTCGATGGCGGGGAAGGTCTGGGCGAAGCGATCCAGCACCTCGGCGACCCAGGGCAGCTGGGAATCGTCGTCGATGGCCAGGGTCAGCCTGGCCTCCACCCCGCCATGGAGCTCGTGGGCCACCGCCTGCAACTGTTCGCTGCTGGCGAGCACGGCCCTGGCCTCCACCAGCAATCGCTCACCGGCCGCGGTCAGCACCGGATAGCGGCCGCGGCGATCGAACAGTTCGACCCCCAGATCTATCTCCAGATTGGCGATGGCGCTGCTCACCACGGATTGCGCCTTGCCGAGGCGGCGGGCCGCGGCGGAGAAAGAGCCGGTCTCGGCCGCCGCCAGCAAGGCCTTGAGCTGTTCCAAAGAGAGATTCATGGGGAGATTCCTTGCCAGTGCTGGCCCAGCATCAGGGCCATGATGTATCTACAAAGCAGATGGATACCAACGTGAAACTATCGCAGTTTAGCGATAGATTTCTGCCCATATCAACACCTGAAGAGAGAGATAGAGATGCGTACCGTCCGTGATCGTCTGCGCCACGCCATCGGCTTTGAATTGATTGGCCTGCTGATCGCCGCCCCCCTCGCCAGCTGGTTGACCGGGGTGGCCCTGAGCCACATGGGGCCACTGGCCCTCTTCTTCTCCGTACTGGCCACCCTCTGGAACTATGTCTACAACCTCGGATTTGACCGTTTGCTGCAACAACGCCAGGGGCATACGCGCAAGAGCCTGTGGCAGCGGGTATGGCACGCCATCGGGTTCGAAGGGGGCCTGCTGACCGTGGCCCTGCCCGCCATGGCCTGGTGGCTGGAGATCAGCCTGCTGGAAGCCCTGGTGCTGGATCTGGGCTTCGTGCTCTTCTATCTGGTCTATGCCTTCGTCTACAACCTGCTCTACGACAGGGTCTTTCCCATCCCGGTTCAGACAGCGCAGGGCATCTGACCCCCAGGTTCCCATGAAAAAGGTCCACCCCGAGGTGGACCTTTCGATGACCCTGCCCGGCCGCTCGGCCGGGTCAGTGACGCGGTATCAGGCCGCCGCCTGCTCGGGCTGAGCCTCTTCCACCCCGATGCCATTCTCGGACTTGGCCACCACCACGCAGACCGCGGTATCCCCCACCACGTTGGAGGAGGTGCAGAACATGTCATTGATGCGATCCACCGCCATGATGATGGCAAGCGCCTCCATGGGCAGGCCGAGCTGCATCAGCATCACCCCTATCATGACCACGCCACCGCCGGGCACGCCCCCCGCTCCGATGGAGAGGATCAGCACGGTGAAGCCGATGGAGAGCAGATCCGCGCTGTTGATGCTGGCGCCGGTGGCGTTGGCCACGAACAGGGTCGCCAGCGTGATGTAGATGGAGACACCTGACATGTTCATGGTGGCCCCAAGCGGCACGCCGAAGCCCGCGATGGACTTGCTGACCCCAAACTTCTCGGTGAGGGTGCGCATGGTCACCGGAATGGTGGCGTTGGAGCTGGCGGTCGACAGGGAGAAGAGCACCTGCTCGCGTGTCTTGCGACGAAACTCGGCGGGCTTGATCCCGGTCAGCAACCAGACCAGCAGCGGATAGACCAGGAAGATCCAGCCCACCAGCATGGCCACCACCAGCAGCACATAACTGGCCACCGACATCAGGGTATCGGCCGCCATGGTGGCACCCAGCTGCACCATGAGGGCGAACACGCCGTACGGTGCCAGCTTCATCACCAGGCCCACCAGTTTCATCATCACCTCGTTGGCGATGCGAAACGCGTTGACCGCAGGGCCGCCGCGCTTGTCCAGGGCCTGAATGGCCAGACCGGTCAGGATCGCCATGAAGATGATCTGCAGCATGTCGCCGGAGGCAAACGCCTGGATCGGGTTGCTCGGCACTATGTTCATGATCATCTTGCCGATGTCCGGGGTGCTGGTGTTGCCTATGTCCACCGCCTCTGCGGCCAGGGGCAGATGGGCCCCCAGACCGGGTTGCAGCAGCAGGCCCACCGTCAGGGCGGCCGTGATGGCCAGCACTGTATTGCCTATGTAGAGCAGCAGTGTCTTGGTGCCGAGGCGACCGAAACTCGCCACGTCTTTCAGCTCGCATACCCCGCAGACGATGGAAATGTAGACCAGGGGGATGACCATCAGCTTGATCAGGGAGACGAACATGCCCCCTATGCCGCTGGCGCTGCCGACGACCCAGGTATCCAGCAATGGCTGGCCGGGGAAGAGATACTGGATGGCACTGCCCAGCACCAGGCCGGCAAACAGGCCGACGAAGATGCGGGACGAGAGAGACTTATCCATGGGACTGCTCCTGTGTGTGATTGTCTGTCTTGTATTGTTTTTGTAGTCAATATCACTATCGCGATCTGACGAAGGCAGACTCTACACCCAAGAAACATTTTTGCTACAAATGGTATATATCACTGTCAAAGCCTGTGACTTGGATCAAAAGTTCAGCATTTACCGCCACTTTCGGCAAAAATACAGAGCTTTGACTCAAATAAAGCCACAGCAGCACCAACCTATAAATTTGTTTAAAAGATGAAATATTAGATACATGACGAGATTTAACACCAAGTAATCAGACCATAATCACTGATTTTTGCCTGAGTCACGGAATTAAATGCCAGCAGCAAAGATGATACACAGGCCTCCCAACAGGCAGGCAAGGCGATAGTGTAATATGCTGCCAGAACGCCAACAGGCAGCAGCCTGGCCAGATAAAGATCCCGAAGCAGAAAGCCAGACAGGGGATATGGCCGCCATGGACGTCAAGCCCAGGATCAACAGAGCACAAGGAATGCAGGGCAGCAACAGGCCGGGTCAAGACGGCGGAGGGGACTCGGAAAATGCCGATGAAGGGAAGGAGGGCCAGAGGCGGCAGCAAGTCTGCCTCTGGCTCGGGGAGAGGGATCAGGCCTGGGCAGTGGCGAGGGGCGCCTCTTCTGGCTGTGCACTCGCCTCCTTGCCCGATACGGCGGCGATCTCCTGCTGGTACTGGCTCAGCAGACGCTGGGCCGCCACCATGTCCCCCTTGTGCAAACGCTCGAACAGATGATGCTGGACCACGCCGCTCAGGTATTCGACCGTGATGGGCTGCTCCAGGGTCTCCAGCAGCTCTTCCTTGCCGAGTTCGGCATTGATCTCGTCCGCACAGCTGCGCAGCAGGCCCGACAACTGGGTCAACATCCGGCGCTCACCATCGCGTAGCAGGCTCAGCATGCGAGTCTTCTGCTGCTCGTTCTGTTGGGTCATACATATCCTTACGTCTAGGGGAACAGGCCCGCTCATTTTGCCCTGTCCGCTCAAGAGCGTCCATCCCGCACGACACTCTTATTTACCCCCGGGCCCCGCGCGCCCTGCTGTGCTTTTTGGGGCGCATCTCGGTATAGTGAGCGGGGCCTGTCGCCCTGTCGTACGACCCACGGAGACCCTTGCCCCATGACGGATGCCATCTTGCTGCTCTGTACCTGCCCGGATCAGGCGAGCGCCGACCTCATCAGCGAGCAGCTGCTCGAGCGCCGCCTCTCGGCCTGCATCAACCAGCTGCCCGGGGTGCGCTCCCTCTACCGCTGGCAGGGGAAGGTTGAGCGCGCCAGCGAAATCCAGCTCATCATCAAGTCCCGCATGCCGCTGTTTGCCGCCATCGAGCAGGCGATCCTGGCCCTGCATCCCTATGACACCCCCGAGCTGATCACCCTGCCCGTCACGGGCGGCCATGGGCCCTATCTTGACTGGCTGACACAGGAAACCTCATGATCCGCCTTCTCTCCCCGCTCCTGCTGCTCACTGCCCTGCTGACCGGGCTGGCCCCCGCCCTCGTCAGGGCCAATGTGGATCCCCTTGCCTTGCTCGGCCTGGGCCAGCAGGCCCCCCGCTTTCTCAAGGTCGATGAGGCCTTCGCCCTCGATGCCGTGCAAGAGGGGGCCCAACTGACGGTGCGCCTGCAGATTGCCGAGGGTTACTACCTCTATCGCCACCGCTTCGCCTTCAAGGGGGAGAACGCCGACGTCGCCCCCCCTGCGCTCCCGCCGGGCACGGACCATGAGGATGACTTCTTCGGCAAGACTCAGGTCTACTACCGGCAGGTGGAGATCCCGCTGCAACTCACCCGGGTCGATGAAGGGGGTCGGCTGCACGTCAGCTATCAGGGCTGCACCGAGGGGCTCTGCTACCCCCCCACCGACAAGGTGATCGACCTGAACCCCCTTGGCGCCGCGGACGAGCCGGCGATCCGGCCCGGCACCCTGACCGGCGCCGCCACTCAGGATGCCACCGCCAGCCAGCAGGACAGGCTGGCCGCCGCCCTCGGCAGCCAGGGCTTCTGGCTCAGCGTCGCCGCCTTCTTTGCACTCGGCCTCGGCCTTGCCTTCACCCCCTGCGTCTTCCCCATGTATCCCATCCTCACCGGCATCATCGCAGGGGCGGGGCACCGCCTCTCCACCCGACGCGCCTTCCTGCTCTCCTTCGTCTATGTGCAGGGGATGGCGCTCACCTACACCCTGCTCGGGCTGGTGGTGGCGTCGGCCGGGTTGCAATTCCAGGCGGCCCTGCAGCACCCCTATGTGCTGATCGGCCTCTCCGTCATGTTCGTGCTGCTGGCCCTCTCCATGTTCGGGCTCTACAGCCTGCAACTGCCGAGCAGCCTGCAGACCCGTCTCTCGGGCCTCTCCAACCGCCAGCAGGGCGGCTCGGTCGCCGGTGTCGCCATCATGGGGGCTATCTCGGGACTGGTCTGCTCCCCCTGCACCACGGCCCCCCTCTCCGGCGCCCTCATCTACGTGGCCCAAAGCGGCGATCTCTGGCTCGGCGGCGCGGCCCTCTACGCCCTGTCGCTGGGCATGGGGCTGCCCCTGCTGCTGCTCGGCACCTCGGGGGGCAGGCTGCTGCCCAAGGCGGGGGCCTGGATGGATGTGGTCAAGCAGCTGTTTGGTTTTGCGCTGCTGGCGGTGCCCATACTGCTGCTGTCACGGCTGTGGAGCGACCAGGTCACCAACCTGGCCTGGCTCGGCTTGGGGCTGGCGCTGTGTGGTTACCTCTATCATCACAATCAGGGGAGCGAGCATGGCCCTGGCAAGAGCCTGCGCGGCTTTGCCCTGCTGCTGGCCATGATGGGCGCCATGGTCGCGGGCAAGGATCTGCTGCTGCCGACCCAAAGCGGTGCGAGTGCCGACATCCAGGCCCCCCGATTCATCCGCATCAAGACCCAGGATGATCTCAAGACGCAACTGGTCGCCGCCCGCGGCAAGCCGGTGCTGCTGGATCTCTACGCCGACTGGTGCGTGGCCTGCAAGGAGTTCGAGCACAAGACCTTCAGCGACCCCGAGGTGCGGGCGCGCTTTGCTGACATGGTGCTGCTGCAGGCAGACGTCACCGCCAACGACGACGCCGACGTCGAGCTGCTCAATGGCCTGAACGTGCTGGGATTGCCGACCCTGATCTTCTTCGATCGCGATGGCAACGAGGTGAACGGCCAGCGGGTGACCGGCTTCATGGGGCCCGCCGAGTTCCTCGGCCAGCTCGACAGGATCCGTTAGCAACGGGGGGCTCAGGGGAGCAAACTGGGCCCTCGGTTTCTGGCATCCACGCCGATTTTTCCCGCCATCCCTTGTTTATGGTGCGTGCCATGGCAAAATTCGCCCTTTCCCGTCTCGCATCGTCCGGAGTCTTGATGAAAAAGTGGTTCATCCCCCTGCTGGCCCTCTGGCTGGCAGCCTGCAGCGCCGGGCCCGCCGCCGATGAGATAGAAGGCCAGATCAGGGCCAGGCTGCACGGGAGCGCCGATGCCCAGCTGTTTGATATCAGTGATTTTCAGGTGCTGGACAAGACGCAGCGAGAGGAAGGCGTCTATCTCGTCAGCGTCAGCTACCGGATCCATTTCAAACAGGGACTGGCAGAGCTCAGGGTGCTGCAGGACGAGGATCTGATCTATGACAGAGCCGGCCCCTTCCAGCAGGAGATGGGGCTGATGGAGCTGGAGCGAAAATATGGCGAGTTCGAGGCAGGCCAGGCGCTGGCGCAGCAGGTCCAGGTGTGGATGGTCAGGACGGAGCAGGGCTGGCGCCTGGCCGAGCCCGCCCAGGGAGTACACAGTCCCGCCGCCTGATCTAGAGCAGATCCTTCATCCTGTGCCACAGCATACCGAGCGCCAGCAAGGGTGAACGCAGGGCCGGACCGCCAGGAAAGGTCATGTGGGGCACGCGGCTGAACAGATCAAAGCCTCGGCTCTCCCCCTTTATCGCCTCCGCCACCAGCTTGCCCGCCATGTGGGTGGCGTTGAGGCCGTGACCCGAATAGGCCTGGGCGTAGAAGACGTTGGGGTGATCAGCCAGGCGGCCTATCTGCGGCAACCGGTTGGCACCAATCCCTATCATGCCCCCCCACTGGAACTCGATGGCGGTGCCCGCGAGCTCGGGGAAGACCCGCAGCAGCTTGGGCAGCATGAAGGCCTTGATATCCCTGGGATCCCTTCCTGAGTAGTTGCAGGCGCCGCCAAACAGCAGCCGGCCATCGGCCGAGAGGCGGTAGTAGTCCAGCGCCACGTTCTGATCGCACACCGCCATGTTCTGCGGCAGCAATCGCTGGCGCAGCCGCTTCTCCAGCACCTGGGTGGCGAGTATGTAGGAGCCCGCCGGCAGCACCTTGCCCCCCAGCTCCGGATTGAGTTCGTTGAGATAGGCGTTGCAGCCGATCACCAGATAATCGCTGCTCACCCGACCGTGGGCCGTGGTCACCTCGACCCGCTCGCCGTAGTCGATGTGGGTCACCCTGGAGTGCTCGAACAGGGCGACGCCGAGGCTGGCCGCCGCGCGCGCCTCTCCCAGAGCCAGGTTGAGGGGGTGAAGGTGGCCGGAGCCCATGTCGATCATGCCGCCGATGTAGCGATCCGATCCCACCACGGTATGGATATCTTCGCGCGCCACCAGCGTCAACTCATGCTCATAACCCAGGTTCGCCAGGTGCTGCGCATCCTCCTCGAACCCTTTCAGGTGGCGCGCCTTGGTGGCGAGATCGCAATAGCCCCAGGTGAGATCGCAGTCGATGTCGAAGCGCTCGACCCGATCCCGCACCAGCTGTACCGCTTCGATCCCCATCCGATCCAGCTCCCGTACGCCCTCCTCACCGATGTAACGGGCGAACTGGCTGGTATCGTGGCCTATGCCGCGAATGAGCTGGCCGCCGTTGCGCCCCGACGCCCCCCAGCCGATGCGGTTGGCTTCAAGCAGCACCACCTTGTAGCCCTCCTGGGCCAGATTAATGGCGGTGTTGAGGCCGGTGAAACCGCCACCGATGACGCAGACGTCCGCATCCAGCTCACCACTGAGCTCGGGCCACTGCTGCGTGTCGTTGCGGGTGGCCGCGTAATAGGAGGCCACGTGTTCCTGATGTCCCTGTCTTCCTGTCTGCATGCTCAGCATCCTGCCTGGTTGCATTCGTTTACTAAATTAAACGGGTGTCATCGATAATACCCAGCCCTCCATCGTCAATCCAGCCCGCCAGGATCACAGAAATGCAAAAGGCGCCCCGAAGGGCGCCTTTTCATGCAATCGAGGTGCTGTGAATTACAGTACGTCGACGGCGTTCAGGTCGGAGAAGGCCTTCTCCAGACGGGCGATCATGGAAGTCTGACCGGCACGTACCCAGACGCGCGGATCGTAGAACTTCTTGTTCGGCTTGTCGGCGCCTTCCGGGTTGCCCAGCTGGCCTTGCAGGTAGGCTTCGTTGGCCTTGTAGAAGCCCAGCACGCCTTCCCAGGTCGCCCACTGGGTGTCGGTGTCGATGTTCATCTTCACCACACCGTAGGAGATGGATTCGCGGATCTCTTCCAGGGTGGAACCTGAGCCACCGTGGAACACGAAGTCCAGGGACTTGGCAGGCAGACCGAACTTCTCGGAAACGTACTTCTGGGAAGCGTCCAGGATGGTCGGGGTCAGCTTGACGTTACCCGGCTTGTACACACCGTGCACGTTGCCGAAGGAGGCAGCGATGGTGAAACGCGGGCTGATCTTGGACAGACGCTCGTAAGCGTAGGCCACGTCTTCCGGCTGGGTGTACAGGGAGGATTGATCCAGGTGGCTGTTGTCCACGCCGTCTTCTTCACCGCCGGTGCAGCCCAGTTCCAGCTCCAGGGTCATGTCCAGCTTGGCCATGCGGGTCAGGTACTCGCAGCAGATGTCGATGTTCTCTTCCAGCGGCTCTTCGGACAGATCCAGCATGTGGGAGGAGAACAGCGGCTTGCCGGTCTCGGCGAAGTGCTTCTCGCCCGCGTCCAGCAGACCGTCGATCCACGGCAGCAGCTTCTTGGCGGCATGGTCGGTGTGCAGGATCACGGGAACACCGTAGGCTTCGGCCACGGCGTGCACGTGCTTGGCGCCGGAGATGGCACCCAGGATGGCAGCTTGCTGGCCTTCCAGCTTCAGACCCTTGCCGGCGGTGAACACGGCACCACCGTTGGAGAACTGCACGATGACCGGGGCTTTGACCTTGGCGGCAGCTTCCAGCACGGCGTTGACGGAGTCGGTACCGACGCAGTTGACGGCCGGCAGAGCGAAGCCGTTTTCCTTGGCGATGGCGAACACTTTCTGAACGTCATCACCAGTGATCACGCCGGGTTTTACGAAGTCGAAAATTTTCTTAGACATGTTTAATCGTCCTGTCTCGTATGCCGTTAATAAAAAGTGGGGGGTTCATCATGAACCGGCACAGCGGCCACATGATAAACGAAACGGGAGGCTTTTGCCCCCCGTCCCGGGTCAATTAGGCTTTGGCGCGCTCTTCGAGAATCGCGACAGCCGGCAGTACCTTGCCTTCTACGAACTCCAGGAAGGCGCCGCCGCCGGTGGAGATGTAGGAGACCTTGTCGGCGATGCCGAACTTGTCGATGGCGGCCAGGGTGTCACCACCGCCAGCGATGGAGAAGGCCGGGGAAGCGGCGATGGCTTCGGCGATCACCTTGGTGCCTGCGGCGAACTGGTCGAACTCGAACACGCCGACCGGGCCGTTCCACAGTATGGTCTTGGCGTTCATGATGATGTCGGCCAGGGCCTTGGCGGAATCCGGACCGATGTCGAAGATCATGTCGCCGTCAGTCACGTCGGAAACGGACTTGATGGTGGCCGGGGTGGATTCGGAGAACTCGGCACCGACAACCACGTCTGTGGTCACCGGAATGTTGGTCTCGGCAGCCAGCTTCTTGGCGGTGTCGATCAGGTCGTGCTCGCACAGGGACTTGCCGACGTTGTGACCGGCAGCGGCGATGAAGGTGTTGGCGATGCCACCACCGACCACCAGCTGGTCAGCGATCTTGGACAGGGACTCCAGCACGGTCAGCTTGGTGGAGACCTTGGAGCCGCCCACGATGGCTACCATGGGGCGCTCGGGCTTGAGCATGGCCTTGCCCAGGGCGTCCAGTTCACCGGCCAGCAGCGGGCCGGCACAGGCGACCGGGGCGAACTGGGCCACACCGTAGGTGGAGCCTTCGGCGCGGTGAGCAGTACCGAATGCATCCATTACAAAGACGTCACACAGGGCGGCGTATTTTTTGGCCAGATCGATGGCGTTCTTCTTCTCGCCCTTGTTGAAGCGGCAGTTTTCCAGCACGACCAGCTCGCCGGCGGCGACGTCTACGCCATCCAGGTAATCCTTGGCCAGGCGGACCGGGCAGGACAGTGCGTCTTTCAGATAGTTGACGACCGGGGCCAGGGAGAATTCTTCGTTGTATTCACCCTCGGTCGGACGACCCAGGTGGGAGGTGATCATCAGCTTGGCGCCCTTTTCCAGAGCCAGCTTGATGGTCGGCAGAGTCGCTTTGATCCGTGCATCTGAAGTGACCTTGCCGTCTTTTACCGGCACGTTCAGGTCAGCACGGATCAGAACGCGTTTACCCGCCAGATCCAGGTCGGTCATCTTGATAACAGACATATTCAGTCCTCTATATATTTTCAGGTAATGTTAAAAAAACAGTAACCTTGCGCCCGGTGCAGGCTCTCAGCCTGCGGCCATCATGGCCCGGGTGGTATCCAGCATGCGGTTGGCGAAGCCCCATTCGTTGTCGCACCACATCAACATCTTGACGAGGTTGGCATCGCTCACCCGGGTCTGGGTACCATCAATGATGCAGGAGTGTGCATCATGATTGAAGTCTACGGAGACCAGCGGCTCTTCCGTGTAGTCCAGGATACCCTGTAATGTACCTCTGGATGCCCGTTGCAGGGCTTGATTTACGTCAGTAACCGTCACTTTTTTACGAACAGTAATGCTCAGATCCATGGCGGTTACATTGATGGTCGGCACCCGCACCGCGATCGCCTCGAACTTGCCGGCGAAATGGGGCAGGATCCGCTCCAGCCCCTTTGCCAGCTTGGTATCCACCGGGATGATGGACTGGCTGGCGGCCCGGGTTCGACGCAAGTCGCTGTGGTAGGCATCGATGACTTGCTGGTCGTGCATGGCCGAATGAATTGTCGTAATAGTACCACAATTTATCTCGAATTCTCGATGCAATGTTTCGATGACGGGCACCACGCAGTTGGTGGTACAGGAGGCATTGGAGACGATCCGCTCCCGTCCCGTCAGGGTCTGGTGGTTCACCCCGAAAACGATTGTCGCGTCCACGTCCGCATCCGCCGGATGGGAGAAGAGCACCTTGCCCGCCCCCGCATTCAGATGGCGCTCGGCATCGGCCCGGGAGCCGAAGACCCCGGTGCAGTCCAGCACCACGTCCACCCCCAGTGCCCGCCAGGGCAGATTGGCCGGATCCCGCTCGGCAAACAGGGCGATGAGATCCTCCCCCACCTGCATGCGGCTTCCCGCCAGCTGTACCGGATGACCGAAGCGACCATGGCTGGTGTCGAAGCGGGTGAGGTGCACCATGGCCTCGGGGGCAGCCAGCTCGTTGATGGCGACTATCTTGATGGTCTTGTCACGACCGCTCTCGTAGAGGGCCCGGAGCACGTTGCGCCCGATGCGGCCATAGCCGTTGATGGCAATCTTGATCATGGAGATTGAGTGTCCTTACCTGCGACGAGGAGAAGATGGGGAGGCATCATGAGAGTTGCGCCTCCCGGAAGGTGCCACGGGCCAGCAGTGCGGCACCGAATACCCCGGCGCTGTCCCCCAGGGCCGGCGCTATCATGGGGGTGGCGAAACGGGGGTTGAACAGGAAGGGCAATAGCGTCTCGCGCCCGGCGCGATAGAGGCTCTGCACATTGCCTACGCCGCCACCGATTACGATCACATCCGGATCCAGGATGTTGACCACGTTGGCGAGGGCCTGGCCGAACAGCAGGTGCAACCGATCCAGGGTGAGTCTGGCAACCTGGTCGTGGGCGGTCGCCGCCGCTATCCGTGCCAGGGACAGATGGCGTTTGGCCTTGGCCTCATACCAGGCCTCCAGCGCAGGGCCGCTGATGAGGGTTTCGACACAGCCACGCTTGCCGCAGTAGCACTCGGGCCCCTCCGGCAGCAGGACATTGTGACCCCACTCCCCGGCGATGCCGTGGTGGCCGTTGAGGATCTGGCCGTTGATGACGATGCCGGCCCCCACTCCCGTGCCCATGATGATGCCAAATACGACCCTGGCATCGGGATGGTGCTGGCGCACCGCCCCCAGGTGGGTCTCCGCCAAGGCGAAGCAGTTGGCGTCGTTGGCGATGAGCACGGGCACGCCCAGCCTGCGCGCCAGATCCTCCTTGAGGGGCTTGCCATTCAACTCGGTGGTGTTGCAGTTCTTCATCAGGCCGGTCTGGGGATCCCGCGCCCCCGGGGTGCCCATGCCGATGAGAACAGGGCGCTGGCCGAGCCGCTCGGCGCACTCGTCCACCAGCCTGGCGATCTGACCGAGTATGTGCTCGTAACCGCCACGGCGTTCGGTGAGGATGCGATGGCGCAGCAGCACCTCGTCACCCTCGAGTACCACGCACTCGCACTTGGTCCCGCCAAGGTCGATGCCCCAATCCCACGCACCCTTGCCCATCCTGCCTCCTGCCATGTTCAACGCCACCCTCACCCGGTCGTCGGGAGGCGCCCTCGCCCATGCTGTCCGCGACCCTGTTCAATGGTGGTGCAGTGTAACCCGAGCGGTGACCAGGATGCAGCCCCCGCGAGCCCGGGCAGCAAAACGGGGCCCGCAGGCCCCGTTGTTCACTGTGCGGTCGACGACGCTCAGCGGCCGTGGTACTGCGCCGACAGCTCGTGCACCGCGTTGACGAACACCCCGGCGTGCTCCGGGCTCACGTCCTGATGGATACCGTGGCCCAGGTTGAAGACGTGACCGTTGCCGCTGCCAAAGCCCGCCAGGATGGAGGCGACCTCTTCGCGGATGCGCTCGGGCGCGGCGTAGAGCATGGAAGGGTCCATGTTGCCCTGCAGCGCCACCTTGTCGCCGACCCGGCGTTTGGCATCCGCGATGTCGGTGGTCCAGTCCAGCCCCAGGGCATCGCAGCCGGTGGCGGCGATCTGCTCCAGCCACTGGCCGCCGTTCTTGGTGAACAGGGTGACCGGCACGCGGCGCCCCTCATTCTCACGGATCAGGCCATCGACGATCTTGTGCATGTACTGCAGGGAGAAGTCGCGGTAATCCCGCGGGGTCAGCACGCCGCCCCAGGTGTCGAACACCATGACGGACTGGGCACCCGCCCTGATCTGAGCGTTGAGGTAGCTGATCACGCTGTCCGCCAGCTTGTCCAGCAGCAGGTGCAGTGTCTTGGGCTCTGCGTACATCATCTGTTTTATCTTGGTGAACGCCTTGGAGCTGCCCCCCTCCACCATGTAGGTGGCCAGGGTCCAGGGGCTGCCGGAGAAGCCGATGAGCGGCACCTCGCCCTTGAGCTCGCGGCGAATGGTGCGCACCGCGTTCATCACGTAGCCGAGCTCGTCTTCCGGATCCGGGATGGGCAGGGCCTGCACGTCCGCCATGGACTTGATGGGGCGCTCGAAACGCGGGCCTTCCCCGTGCTCGAAGTAGAGGCCCAGCCCCATGGCGTCGGGCACGGTCAGGATGTCGGAGAAGAGGATGGCGGCATCGAGGGGATAGCGGCGCAGGGGCTGCAAGGTGACCTCGCAGGCCAGCTCGGCGTTGCGGCACAGGGACATGAAATCCCCCGCGACGGCACGGGTCGCCTTGTATTCCGGCAGATAGCGGCCAGCCTGGCGCATCATCCATACCGGGGTCATGTCCACGTCCTGGCGCAGCAGGGCGCGCAGGTATCGATCGTTTTTCAGCTCTTTCATCCCAGTTCCTGAGTCGTGTCACGCATAAAATGGCGGATATGATACCACTTTGTCTGCACCAGGGGACGGCGAGAGCGCCTCGCACGCCCCCTCAACCCCAAAGATGTGAGGGGGCGCAAACAAGATGCGGCCATGTTCCCGGCCGGTCTCTCAGATGGCGTCTGCGAGGCAGAGCTCGATGAGCCGCCGTGCTATGGTGCCGTGGGGAGGGAGCCTCGGCAGCCGGTCCGCCTCGAAGAAGTCGGCGGCCACCAGCTCTTCTTCCTGCAACCGGATCTCGCCGCTCTCGTACTCGGCGACAAATCCCATCATCAGGCTGTGGGGGAAGGGCCAGGGCTGGCTCGACACATAGCGTACGTTGCGCACCCGGATGCCGCTCTCCTCGAACACCTCCCGCGCCACGCACTGCTCGAGGTTCTCCCCCGCCTCCACGAAACCCGCCAGCACGGTGAACATGGGGTCGTCCACCTGATGATGGCGGCGATGGGCCGCCAGCAGCAGCGCCGAACCCTTGCGCACCGCCACTATGATACAGGGTGAGATGCGCGGATAGACCACATGGCCATGACGGCACCCCTGGGCCCACTCTCCCGCCTCTGGGGTCATGGGGGCGCCGCACTCGCCGCAGAAGCGATGGGTGCGGCGAAAGGTGACCAGCTGCCAGGCGCGGCCGGCGAGGCGAAAACCCTCCTCGTCCCCCGCCACCATGAGTTGACGCAGCGGAGCCATGGCCTGGGTATCGACCTCGGCCCCCAGGTCCAGCAACTGGCAAGGCAGGCCGTTCCATTCATCGAAACGGTCGAAATTCACATGATGGAGATGGGCGGGCAGGCAGGCCTTGGGGCCCTGTGGAATGCGCCCCTGTTCATCCAGCAGGACGAGGTGATCGCCCCCCAGCACGAACCAGAAGGCCTGTTCGGTTGATGACATAAGCGAAAGACTCTTGTTGAGAAACGGTGCGCCGGGCGCGGGATCGTTCGGCTCATCTTACGACCGGGGACGCCCGATGGCGACCCCCGGCAGGCTGTCCACCGCCATCGAGGGGGATTTCCCAAACGAGAGAGGGTCGCCATGGCGACCCTCTCTGGCGATCGCCCGGGCGATCAGTTCATCCAGCGCTCGCTCTGTTTGCGACGGCGGGGGATCATGGGCAGCAGGATACCGAGCAGGATGCCGCCCCCCACCATGGCACCACCGCGGATGAACCAGTCCATCTGCATGTCGTGCTCCCGGTTGTCGATGCTGCTGGTCAGGGCATCATTCTCGGCCTTGACGCTGGCGAGCTCCTCCCCCTGACTGTCGAGCTGCCCCTTGAGGGTCGCGAGCTGCGCCTCCTGCTCGGCTATCTTGCCATCCTTCTCGGCGAAGCGTTTCTCGTTGTCGCCATTGAGGTTTTGCAGGCGATCCTTGAGGGCTTGCAGCTCCTGTTCCAGCTGGGGCACCCGCACCTTGAGGCTGGGCTCGCGCTGCAGATCCTCGTTCTTGACCCAGCCTTCCCGGCCGCGTTCATCCACCACCTGGGTGAAGCCGGCCTGGCCGCCCTTCACGTCGAGGGCCTCGCCCGCCTTGACGCTGCCCAGGATCCGGTACTGGGTGCCCGGTCCCCCGTGCATGAAGATATAGATGTTGTCGGAAACATAACGGGTTTCGGCCAGGGCTGACTGGGCACACAGGCAGATCAGTATCCCGAGAAGGGCGCGCATGGTCTGTCGATTCTCTCATTGGGTTAGGGAGTGGCAGGAATGGTAAGCCCCGTGACGGTCAAAGGACAAGCAAAGAAACGGCCTCCCCCTCAAGGCTGGGGGGGAGGCCGTCGGACTCGGGCCCCATGCCCGCCCCGCCCTGGCGCGGCTTGCCATCATTGCTCACCGCCTGTCAGGGATCTCGCTTCAGCTGACGGATTTCGTCACGCAATTGCTGCAACTGCGCCAGTATCTGGGCCTGCTGCTCTGTCAGCTGCTGGTAGCGCAGCGCCTCCTCCTTCTGACCGGCCCCCGGCTGCAGAAACAGGCTGGCCATGAAACCGCTGATGGCGGCGTAGAGGCCGACACCGAACAGGATCAGCAGGCTGGCCAGAAAGCGTCCCTGCTCCGTCTTGGGCACCAGATCCCCGTAGCCCACGGTAGACAGTGTCACGAGCGTCCACCAGAAGGCGTCGTAGGGCGTCTCTATCTGGCTGCCCGGCTGACCGGACTCGACCCAGTACATGGCGCCGGACCCGACGCCCAGCAGCAGGAAGAACAGAAACAGGATCCCGGAGAGGCGGGTCTCGTTGCGCTCGCGGCGAAACATGGCCAGCAGATCCGGCCTGTCTCGCAGCAGCTGATAGACCCGCCACAACTGGATCAGCCGTGCCCAGCGCAGCTGTTCCACCATGGGCAGGCTGCCCGGCAGATAGAACCAGTTCCCCTTGAGGTAGGCCCAGCGATCCGGCGCCCGCCACCAGCCATAGGCGAAGTGGGCCAGGAAGAAGTAGCAGATCAGGCTGTCGATGTCATAGAACAGCTGAAGCGTCTGGGGACTCGCCAGCTCGAGCCAGCGGACACTGACCAGAGCCACCGAGACCAGAGAGAGGATCGCCATCAGCAGATCCAGGGTGCGCAAGTGCGTAAAGTGATGTCGCATGCAAATTCCAACTTTAAGCGGGAAACCAACTAATAAAACGGAAGATAATGCCGATAGCCCTGATGTGAAAGGCAAAATTCCCCATAGGAAAGGAGAGACGCTATGCAGTTCAACCCGCTGGAGCAGCGGCTGAGTGATATCCGCCTGGTTCCCAAGGTGATCCTGCTGATGGTATTCAGCACACTGTTGTTGCTGGCCAAGCTCTGGTTTGACGCCAGCAACCTGGAGAGCACCCTGCTCAGCGAGGGCATAGACGCCGTCAAGGCCAACGAGATCGCCTCCCGCCTCATCTGGACCGGTCTGGTGGAGACGGCCCTGATGGGGGTGGTGTTCGTGGTGCTGCTGATGGGGGGATCCCGCCTCATGGTCAAGCAGGTACGCTACCTGGTCAGCCTGCTGGATCGCTTCGCCCAGAAGGATCTCAGCCACAGAGTCGAGCTGGCCTCCAGGGATGAGTTCGGCGACATCGCCAAGGCGGTCGCCCACTCCCAGGAGGAGCTCAAGCAGGTGTTCGGCGAGCAGCGGGTCGCCTGCAAGGAGCTCAACGACATCGCCTCCCAGGTCACCCTGTGCATGGAGGAGGCCAACGAAGCCATCCGTGAGGAGTTCAACCAGATAGAGCAGCTCGCCAGCGCCATGACCCAGATGGTGGGCGCCATCAGCGAGGTGGCCCATCATGCCGAGCAGGCCTCCCACTCCACCAGCGAGACGAGCCAGCTGGCCCAGGAGGGGAGCCGCTGCGTCGCCGATACCGTCAGCACCATTCACACCCTCTCCGGCAACATCCAGCAATCCTCCAGCGTGGTTCACGACGTGGAGCAAGGGGTCGAGCGGATAGGCTCTGTGGTGGATACCATTCGCAGCATCTCTGAGCAGACCAACCTGCTGGCCCTCAACGCCGCCATCGAGGCCGCCCGCGCCGGTGAGGCGGGACGTGGCTTCGCCGTGGTTGCCGACGAGGTGCGCGGTCTGGCCAACCGGGCCCAGTCCGCCACCGTGGAGATCCAGCGGATGATAGAGCAGTTGCAGGGCAGTGCCCGCGCCGCCGCCGGCCTGATGGAGCAGAGCGTGACCCAGGCCGATCTCGGGGTGCAGCAGGTGACCCAGGCCGGTGAACAGCTGGACACCATAGTGGCCCGGGTGCAGGGGGTCGCGGACATGAATCGCCAGATTGCCACCGCCTCCGAGGAGCAGAGCGCGGTCGCCCAGGAGATGAGCGGCAACCTGGAGCAGGTCAAGCAGATAGTCGAAGGCTCTGTGGTGGTGCTGCGCGAGCTGCAGGATGCCTCCGTGCTGGTGGAGGGTCACAGCCAGACCCTCAGCCGCCATATTCAGGCCTTCAAGCTGGACTAGGCCTGCGCGCCCGGGACAAAAGGCGCTCATGGAGCCCTTGACGAACCCGGGCCTTGTCGCCACCTTAGCAAAGAGGAGCCCCCGGGCTCCTCTCTCGTTTCCATCAGCCAGGGCAAGGAGCCAGGATGCAGTACCAGAACGAACCGGCAGACAGGCTGGAGATCAGCGACGACAAGGGACGGCTCGACGTGCCGCTCATCCACCGCTTCTTATCCGAAGAAGCCTACTGGTGCCTCGGCATTCCCCTCTCTACCGTGCAGCGGGCCATCAACCATTCGCTGTGCGTCGGCGGCTATGTCGACGGCCAGCAGGTCGCCTTCGCCCGGGTCATCACCGACAAAGCCACCTTCGGCTATCTCTCCGATGTCTTCGTGCTGCCCGCCCATCGCGGTCGCGGCCACAGCAAGGCCCTGGTGGCGGCCATCCTCGATCACCCCGAGCTGCAGGGGCTGCGCCGCCTCATGCTGGCCACCTCGGATGCCCATGGGCTGTATGCCGGTTTCGGCTTCCAGGCCCCGACATATCCAGACAGCCTGATGGAACGCTATCAGCCGGATATCTACCGCCTGACCCGCTGACCTCGCCCCCGTCAACCGACATGGCGCCAGGCCGGATCCGGCTCACGCTTCCGAGCGAGCCCAGCGCCCCCGGCTAGGAGGCGGGAAAGCGCGATGTTAGATTGACCCTGATGCCATCAACGTAAGGAAGAGAACCTTGCCGCTCCCCGCGCCCCTCATGACCCTGGCCGATCGCCACTGGCAGCGCCTGCTGCTCCAGGCCCCCCACTACGGGGAGCTCGCCGAGGCCCACAGAGACGAACTGCTGACCCTGTTTGCCCTCTCCGACTTCGCCGCCGAGGCCCTGATCCAGGAGCCGACCCTGCTGGCCGAGCTGCTGGGATCCCGGGCGCTGCACTCGGATAACCGCTGGCAGGACTATGAGTCCGATCTTGCCGCCCAACTGGCCGACCTGACGGACGAAGAGGCGCTCAAGCGCACCCTGCGCCGCTTTCGTCGCAGCCGCATGCTGGCGATCGCCTGGCGCGAGCTGCTCATGGGCGCCGAGGTCGAAGAGAGCTTTGTCCATCTCACCAAACTGGCGGACACCCTCATCTGCGGCGCCCGGGACTGGCTCTACGCCAAACAGTGCGCCGAGCTCGGCACCCCCATGGATGGCGATGGCAACCCCCAGCCCCTGCTCATCCTCGGCATGGGCAAGCTGGGGGGCGGTGAGCTCAATTTTTCCTCGGACATCGATCTCATCTTCACCTTCCCCGACAACGGCTACACGGTCGGCGGGCGGCGCGAACTCGCCAACCAGCAATTCTTCATCAAGCTGGGGCAGCGCCTGATCAACGCCCTGCACCAGCCCACCCAGGATGGCCAGGTGTTTCGGGTCGACATGCGGCTGCGCCCGTTCGGCGAGGCGGGGCCGCTCGCCATCTCGTTTGCCGCCATGGAGGACTACTACCAGCACCATGGCCGCAACTGGGAGCGCTACGCCATGGTCAAGGCGCGGGTGCTGGGGCCCCAGTGCCAGCACGCCCAGGCCCTCACCGAGATGCTGCGCCCCTTCGTGTTTCGCCGCTACATCGACTTTGGCGTCATCGACGGCCTGCGCCAGATGAAGGCGATGATCGCCGCCGAGGTGCGTCGCAAGGGGCTGGAGGGCAACATCAAGCTGGGGG
The DNA here is from genome assembly GCF_046078285.1 of Aeromonas bivalvium. Taxonomy (NCBI): domain Bacteria; kingdom Pseudomonadati; phylum Pseudomonadota; class Gammaproteobacteria; order Aeromonadales; family Aeromonadaceae; genus Aeromonas; species Aeromonas bivalvium. The sequence continues at coordinate 9,888 of NZ_JBGXBV010000011.1, read as the reverse complement.
CTGGCGGCATTCGCGAGGTGGAATTCATCGCCCAGGCGCTGCAGCTCATCCGTGGCGGCCGCGAACCCGCCCTGCGGGTGCGTCACCTGCCCGAGGCCCTGGCGGCCATAGCACAGAGCGGCGCCCTCGATGGGGAGCGCTGCACGCGCCTGCTCCAGGCCTATCGCTTCCTGCGCCGGGTGGAGAACATCCTTCAGGAGATAGGGGATCAGCAGACCCAGACCCTGCCCACCGAGGAGCGGGATCGCCTGCGGCTCATCACCGCCATGGACTTCACCGACTGGGACAGCTTCATGGCGTACCTGGACGAGGAGATGGCCGTCGTCCATCAGGAGTTCGTCGCCGTGGTGGGGGAAGAGAAAGAGGCCCCCGCCCATCTGGAACAGATCTGGCTGGACTTGTGGCGCACCGAGCTCGATGCCACCGAGCTGGATACACTGCTCGCCACCCAGGGCATGAGCGACCCCGCGCCCCTCTGCGCCGCCCTGCTGCGCTTCAAGGAGGAGTACAGGCGCCGCCAGGTCGGGCCCCAGGGGCGCATCGCCCTGGACTGGCTGATGCCCGAGCTGCTGCGGCTGGTGGTGGCGAGCCGTGAGCCTGCCCGCCTGTTCGAGCGGGTCTGCACCCTGCTCACCCGCATCTTCACCCGCAGCGCCTACCTGCAACTGCTGGCGGAAAATCCCGCCGCCCTGCGCCAGCTGGTGCGCCTGTGCGACGAGAGCAACCTGGTGAGCGAGCAGCTGGCCCGCTACCCCATCTTGCTGGACGAGCTGCTGGATCCCCAGCACCTCTACCACCCCACCCCGCTGGATCAGTACAAGCCCCAGCTGCGCCAGTTCCTGCTGCGCATCCCCGAGGAGGACGTGGAGCAGCAGATGGAGGCGCTGCGCCAGTTCAAGCAGGTGCAGCTGCTGCGCATCGTCGCCGCCGACATCGCCGGTGCCCTGCCGCTGATGAAGGTGAGCGACCATCTCACCTGGCTGGCGGAGGCGATCACCGAGGAGGTGGTCAATCAGGCCTGGGCCCAGATGAGCGAGCGCTACGGGGTGCCCCCCGAGGTGGCGCTGAGCGGCCAGCGCGGCTTCGCCGTGGTGGCCTACGGCAAGCTCGGCGGCATCGAGCTCGGCTACGGCTCGGATCTCGACCTGGTGTTCCTGCACGGTGGCGACCCCAACGGCTACACAGACGGGCGCAAGCCCATCGACAGCCGCCAGTTCTACCTGCGCCTGGCCCAACGGATCCTGCACCTGTTCAGCACCCGCACCCCGTCCGGCATCCTCTACGAGATCGACATGCGGCTGCGCCCCTCCGGCGATGCCGGCCTGCTGGTCTCCTCCCTCGCCGCCTATGAACAGTATCAGCAACAGGAGGCCTGGACCTGGGAGCATCAGGCCCTGGTGCGGGCCCGCCCCATCTATGGCGATGATGCCGTGGTCGCCGAATTTACCCGCATCCGCCGCGCCGTGCTGGCCAGGAGCAGGGACCTGCCTACCCTGGCCAAGGAGGTACGGGAGATGCGCCAGAAGATGCGGGATCACCTGCTCAAGGCGGGCGAGGGAGAGTTCGATCTCAAGCAGTCCCCCGGCGGCATGGTGGACATAGAATTCATCGCCCAGTATCTGGTGCTGGCCCATGCCTGCGGCGAGCCGGACGCCCTCACCCGCTGGTCGGACAACGTGCGCATCTTCGACGAGTGCGTGATGGCGGGGGTATTGACCCTGGAGCAGGCGGAGGGGCTCAAGCAAGCCTATCTGGAGATCCGCAACCTGGGTCATCGCCTCAACCTCTCGGAGATCTCCCGCAAGGTGGGGGACGATCAGTTGCCACGAGAGCGGGGCCATGTGCTGGCGGTCTGGCAACAGTTGCTGGGAGAATGAGCAGAAGGGGCGCCATGGCGCCCCTTGTCACGTCAATATTGCTCGAAGACTCGATGTTCTTTCAAAACACACTCAATAGCGGTGAGCTGGATCCTGTTTCAAGCATTCTGACCTTGGAATCGTATGGCACTTTGCTATCTATAGACAAAGATAATATCTGTCCATGTCATCTCACAATTTCTGGCCAGATATGACAGAGAGTGAAAATCACCCCATGAGTTCAAGTCCCATTCTTCATGCAGAGAGGAAAATATGGATTTCTCAGAACAGCTACAGAGTCTCGCCAAGAAAATTTCCCAGCAATCATCAATGATCACGACAGAGGAGGCGACCAAGAACGCGTTTGTCATGCCATTTCTTAACCGAGTTCTCGGCTATGATGTTTTCGACCCTACCGAGGTGATCCCTGAATTCACCGCTGATACAGGAATAAAAAAGGGCGAAAAGGTTGACTACGCCATTCTCAAAGATGGGCAAGTTCAAATTCTGGTTGAGTGCAAAAAATACAGTGAGAAACTGTCGACCAAACACTCAGGGCAACTATTTCGATATTTCTCTGTCACCAATGCCAGGATCGGTATTCTGACCAATGGTGCTCAATATGAGTTCTATACCGACCTTGACGCCCCAAACAAGATGGACGAGAAGCCATTTCTGACATTGGACCTTGAAGATATAGACGAGCATATCGTTCCCGAAGTACTGAAGCTCACCAAGACCTCCTTCGATGTTGAATCTGTCGTCGATGCCGCGGGGGAGCTCAAATACCTCAGTCAGATCAAAAAACTGCTTGCAGAACAATTTGGGGCACCGGAAGAAGATTTTGTGAGGTTTTTTGCTTCCCGTATTTACGACGGAGTGCTTACCGTTCGTGTAAAGCAGTCTTTCACTGATATTACCAAGAAGGCCCTGAACCAGTTCCTTAATGACAGCATCAATGCACGACTGAAGTCAGCGATCGGGAGCAGTGTCAGCACATCTACTATTCAACCCATTTTTGATAATGAACAATCTACGGAGAATAATGAAAGCGCAGCTAATCAAGAGAAGTCAAAGGTAGAAACGACCATTGAGGAAATGGAGGCCTTCAACGTTGTCAAAGCCATCCTGAGACAAAAATTTGATGTCAGTCGGATAGCACCGAGAGATACCCAAAGCTATTTTGGCATCCTGCTAGATGATAATAACCGCAAGCAACTGTGCAGGTTACATTTCAATGCCAAACAGAAGTATCTTGGTCTGTTTGATGACGAGAAAAAAGAAACCAGGCATCCAATTAGTTCCATAGATGATATTTTTAACTTTGCTGACCAACTGCTGGCTGCAACAACCGTCTATGAATAATGATGATCCATGGGGGTCCCGCCCCTTTCCTCGACTGCCAAGAACATGAATGGATCGAGGTCATACGAAACCACCTCTGACAGCCGCCTGATCCGCTAGCTGGCAACACTCCTATATCACGTCACTGGCCATTCTGAGTCTACATCGGGCAGACTCAGAAGCTTGTGAATAGAAGGGGTATGCCTGCTCAGGACTTGATATAAGCAAACCCTTGCTGTTGCAGTTCGATCAGGGCCAGCACACCGGTGGAGACCACTTCGACCCCGGGGAGCAACTGGTCGGGAACCAGCCGCTGGCCTCGCAGGGAGTTGGCACAGGCCAGCAGCCTGACCCCTCGCGCCAGCAGGTCGGGCCACTGCGGCTCGCTCTCTCCGGCCGTCAGCAGGCTGGTCACCCCATTGCCATTGACCAGCAGCACCAGCTCCCCTGGCTCCCCCGCCATATCCTCTAGCAAGTTATTGATATTATTGAATGCCATCCGGCTGCGTTCCCGCTCGGACAGGTGAAAGACCACTCGTATCATCTGATGCCTCCTTGTCAGTGACCCCCATGATGACAGCCAGACGACCCCAAGGCGAGCCTCCTGGATTGACAGTGAGCGCCAGACTGGACCAGGACGAAATGGTCAGCCATGACTGGCGCCTCCTCTGGCCATGTGATCGAAAAAATAATATTTGAATGAAAAAGCGACACTCTGCGGTCTTCTGGATGAGGGCGATGACGGAAAACAGGATGAACCCATTGAGCGATCCGGTTCGTAATGGTTTGAGCGTCACACCCTGCACAGTGCTCAGATGAGCAGTATGGGGCACGCCTCGCAGAGGTGGCCACATGGCAGCCCGGCATACGGTCGGGCCATATCCTTCAAGGAGATAGAGATGCACGCAACTCGTAAAACCATGAACCGTCTGGCGGGGGCCGCTCTTGCGATGGCCGCCATTTCCCTCTCGGGCGCGGCCTTCGCGGAAGGCGCCAGCAAGCCCAACACGGGACAGAACGGTGAGAGTCAGGTTCACTGTTATGGCGTCAACAGCTGCAAGGGTCACAACGACTGCAAGACGGCAGATAACGCCTGCAAGGGCCAGGGATCCTGCAAGGGCCAGGGTTTCCTCACCATGACTCGTGAAGAGTGCAATGCCAAGGGTGGCACCATTCGCTGAGCAGGCCACACTCGGCTGTCGCTATGGCCGGTTACCCCCAGAGGGCGCCGGCCTGTTTTTCATGAACGACACAGCTTAGCCCCATCCCCTCGACTCAGGAGCCCAGATGCAACCCTTTCCCTGGCTTGGTTTTGGTTTGGGTCTCAGACCCCCCCACTTCCAGGAGGTGCTGGACGGCGCCCCCGGCGTGGACTGGTTCGAGATCCTCTCGGAGAACTTCATGGTGGCTGGCGGCAAACCATGCCACTACCTGGCGCAGATCCGCGCCGATTACCCCATCGTCATGCATGGGGTTTCCATGAACATAGGGTCGGCAGACCCCCTCGACATGGACTATCTGCACCGTCTCAAGGCGCTGATGATCCACATCGAACCTGCCTGGGTATCGGATCACCTCTGCTGGACCGGGGTGGCGGGCTACAACAGCCATGATCTGCTGCCCCTGCCGCTGACCCAAGGGGTGCTCGACCACCTGTGCGAGCGGATCCATCGGGTGCAAGATTACCTCGGCCGCCCTCTGGTACTGGAAAACGCCTCTACCTATCTCGAGTTTGCCCAGGCCGACTACTCAGAGCCTGAATTTCTCAACCAGCTCAGCCAGCGCAGCGGATGCCGCCTGCTGCTCGACCTCAACAACATCTATGTCAGCAGCCGCAATCACGGTTTCGATGCCAACGGCTATCTGGATGCCATAGCACAAGAGGCCGTCGTGCAGTTCCATCTCGCCGGTCACACCGATTATGGGGACTATGTGATAGACACCCATGACCATCCCATCGTCGACCCTGTCTGGGCGCTGTTCGAGCGGGCGGTGCGCCGCTTTGGCCCCGTCAGCACCATGATAGAACGCGATGACCATATCCCCCCCTTCGCCGAGCTGGTCACGGAGCTCGGCCGGGCCAGGACGATGGCGACCCCCCACTGGCCACCCGGGAGGCACAATGTCGACGCCCGCTGATCTCAAGGCGCTGCAACTGGCCTTCATGGCAGGCTTGCACCGGCAGGAGACCATGCCGCCCTTCCCCCTGCGAGACGGGCCCCTGCCAGCCGAGCTGCGCTGGCATATCTATGCCAATGCCTACCAGAGCCGCCTGCTGGAGTGCCTGCAACAGGATTTCGAGCAGACCTGGGCCTATGCGGGAGATGAGATGTTTGCCTCCCTCTGCCGGGACTACCTGGCTCAGCATCCCCCCCGCAGCTGGACCCTGCGTGAGCTGGGCGCCCACTTCGCCCCTTATCTCGTCCAGGCGTTACCTGACCACCCGCAACTCGGCGAGCTGGCCGAGTTCGAGTGGCGTCTGCGGGCCGCCTTCGATGCCGCCGACGCCTCGCCCCTGACCCTGGCCGAGATCCAGCGCGAAGACGCCGAGCGCTGGCCCGATCTGCGCTTTGAGCTGATCCCCTCCGCCGACCTCCACCTCCAGCACTTCAACACCCTGGCGGTATGGAAGGCCCTCAAGGCCGAACTGCCTCCCCCTGCCCCTCTCTATGACGCGCAGCCGGTCAGCTGCCTCATCTGGCGCAGCCCGGACCGTCTCATCCGCTATCGCAGCCTGACGGCGGAAGAGGCCACCCTGATCCGGGGCATGACCCAGCATCAGGACTTCGCCACCCTCTGTCTTGGGCTCAGCGCACTGCTGCCCGGTGACACCGCCGCCTTCCAGGCCGGTCAGTATCTGCAACGCTGGCTGGCAGACGGCTTGCTTGGCGGCTACCGGCCGGCGTGATGGTCACCCCTCTGAACCATGACCGCCTGATCGGGTGACTCCCAGACATGAAACAGCCCCGCCGGTCTCCCGGCGGGGCTGTCTGTCTGCGCGTCTCTTACTTGAACAGGCCCTTGAGCAGCTGGTCCGCCACCCCTTTTATCTGCTCGTCGTCCGCCTTGTCCCCGAGCAGCTTCTTGAGACCCCGCTCGGCCTCCTTGCGGGCCTTCTCTTCCAGCAACTGGTTATCCGCCAGCAGTCCCTTGACGTCGAGGCGATAGCTGGGCTGACGCCAATGACCGCCGATGATCACCGGGATGGTGATGCCCTTGAGATCCTCGAGCCCCTTGCCACCCTGCCCCTTGCTGGTCTCGACCACGGTCGTGGCCATCAGAAAATCCAGGGTCTCGGGCACCAGCGCCGTGCTGCCCTTGCCTTCGACCCGCAGCGCCGGTGCCAGCAGGCGGATGTCATCACTGCTTGCCTTACCCTGCCCGATCCGGAAATGGGCGGTCAGGGCGCTGAAGTCGGTCTTGCGCGCCTCCCCGGCCTCCCTCGCCTTCTCTCCCTTGAGGGTCGCCCTGGCCTCCCGCAGCATCTGCGGCAAGTTGATGCCATGGAGGGCGCCATCCTCCACCTTGAGATCCAGGGTGCCTGCCAGCTGGCTGCGCAGGGCGTGGGAGGAGAGACCGCGCCCGCTCAGCCGGATATCGGCGCTGCCCCGCCCGGCCAGCAGATCGGTCTGGGCCAGGGTTTGCAGCAGGGGTTGCAGATCGACACCGGCGATCTGCTTGTGAACCTGGAACGTCGCCGGCTGCTGGCGCGCATCTATCACCCCCTCCCCCTGGGCAGAGCCGCCAAACAGCCTGGCGTTGAAGCCTGTTATCCTGACCAGACCTGCATCTGCCGCCAGTGCCAGATCCACCTGTTCGGCCTTGACGCCATCGGCTATCAGGGTGCCCACCTTGAGCCGCCCCGCCAGATCCAGCCCCTTGAGCCAGGCCAGATCCGGCTCGGCCTCCCCGGTTGCTGCCAAACCGGCGCTGCCAGCGGCCTTGCCGGCCCCCTTGTCAGCCACTGGCTTGCTGCCCGCCTCTTTGGCAACCGGCGCCTCCTTGGCTTTGGTGGGGCGCCAGGCGTCAAGATCCAGCCGCTCGGCCGCCAGATCGAAGCGGATCCCAGGAATATCCTTCATGATCAGGCTGCCATTGCCCGCCAGCTGCAGCTCATCGGCCCCCAGGGCAACCCTGGACAGGGTCAGCGTCTTGCTCGCCATGGCCCACTGCCCCTCGGCGCCGAGCACCACCTTGATTTCGGGTCTTGGCAAATCCGGCCCCTTCAGCACTCCATCCAGGGTGACATCCGCCAGATCGAGCAGGCTCTGCGCCCCGTCGAGCCGCCCCTTGAGGCTGGCAGTCAGATCGAAGGCAAGCTCCCCCTGCCGACCCTGGGCGCTCACACCAAGCTGGCTCCACTGCCCCAGCGTGAGGCGATCCGCCCCCAGTGTGAAGCGATCGAGCCGGGTATCACCCTGCGCCAATTTCCCTTCCACCGTGAGCCCCTCCAGCTCGCTGCTCGCCAGATCCCGGCCCAGCCTGAGCCGGGTCCCCCCCTTGGCCGCCAGCGTCAACCCCTGATGTTCGCCATTCAGGGAGAAGGTCATGGGCACCCAGCTGTCGGGCTTGAGCTCACCCAGGGAGAGATCGAGCCGCGTCAGCTGCAGGCGGGAACCGTTGCGATCATCGATGACCAGGGCACTGGCCTGGGTCAGGGAAAGGCTCTCGATGGCCAGCTGCCAAGGCTCGGGACCTGATGCTTGCCCGCTCTCATCCTGGCCCGGCGCCCTGGTGCTGGCCCCACCCCCTTGAGCACTGCGGGTCAGCCCCGTCAGGTTGGAGCTGCCATCGGCACGGGTCTGGATGAAGAGATGGGCGCCTTCCAGGGACACCTCGCCAACCTGCAACCGGCGGGAGAGCAGGGGCAGCACGGCGACCGAGGCCTGGCCGCGCTCGAAGCGCACCAGATCCTGCTCGGCGAATCCGGCCGGATTGCGCAGCGCTGCCTGCTCGAGGGAGAGCCCCAGACTGGGCCAGAAAGTCCAGCTGATGGGGCCGTCGATGACGAGATCCCGCCCCGTGTTCTTCTTCACCTGCTCCATCAGCAGGGGCTTGAACTGTGCCGGATCAACCAGGGTCACCAGGCTTGTTATCGCGATCAACAAGGCTGCCGCCAACCCCAGCACGGCATAGAGGATCTTCTTCATGGCTCACTCACTCTCCTGCATAGATGGCTCGACTATATCACGGCCCATCCGGCTCTGAGCCGACTTGCCCCCAATCGCAGCCACAGTGCGACAGCTCCTGGGAAAGAGGGCGGCTCACCCCTTGAGATAGTCGGCAAACAACGTCTTGAATTTCTCCAGCTTGGGGCGGATCACCACCTGGCAGTAAGCCTGCTCCCCATGCTTGGCGAAATAATCCTGATGATGCGCCTCGGCAGGGTAGAAGCCGTCGTAACCGGTCAGCTCGGTCACCAGAGGGGCGGAGAATACCTTGGCCTCATCCAACGCCTGGATCATGGCGCTCGCAATCCTCACCTGCTCATCATCATGGGCGAAGATCACGGAGCGGTACTGGGGACCCACGTCATGTCCCTGGCGATGAAGGCTGGTGGGATCATGGCTGGCGAAGAAGGCCTCCAGCAGGGTCGCAAAGTCGATGATGGCGGGATCGTATTCAATCTGCACCACCTCCGCATGACCGGTCTGACCGGTACAGACTCGCCGGTAGTCGGCATCGTCGGCACGCCCTCCCGCATAGCCCGGGCTAACCCGGCTCACCCCTTTCAGGCAGCTGAATACCGCCTCGACACACCAGAAACAGCCGCCCCCCAGGGTGGCCAGGGCCATCTGAGGTTGTGGCTGCGAGCCCTCCTCTCTCGCCTCGAAGGTGAGGGAGACAGAATTGACGCAATGGCGCAGATTCTTCTCGGTCAGGTATTCCCCCTCGAACACATGGCCAAGGTGCCCCTCGCAGCGGGCGCAGACAATCTCGACCCTGCGGCCATCGGCATCCGGGACCCGCTTCACCGCCCCCGGCAGCTCGTCATCAAACGCCGGCCAGCCGCAGTGGGCATTGAACTTGTGCTCAGAGGCATAAAGGGGGGCACCGCACTTCTTGCACAGGTAGCGCCCGGGGGCATCATGGCGGTAATACTCGCCACTGAAAGGACGCTCTGTCCCCTTCTGCTCGATCACGTATTTTTCAAATTCGGTCAGGGTAGCCATGGCGAACCTCCTCATTGCGATGATTAACAGACCGGACAGTTCCTGCTCCCATTTCATGCTCCCGAGCCGCCAGGTGCAAGCCTGGTGTGACACGGGGCAGAGCGTTTCGCTAACGCCAAACAAACAAAAAGGCCTTCCCGTCGGGGGAAGGCCTTTCACATCAGCGAGGTAGCACACCAATGACACCCTTCATTATCCCTGCTAACCCACACAAAAGAAAAAGCCCCGACCATCTGATCCAGGGCTTTCAAGCAGTGGCACAGCGGATGGGAACACGGACAGAGTCCGGCTCATGCACAAGGAGCCACAGGCAGGGAGCGAGTTGCCAGTGGCGAGTAGCAGTCCTGGCGGTTGTCTCTTGTTTCCTCATTCCGTTCGCAAAAGCCAGATAGCAAAAAGGCCTTCCCGTGAGGGAAGGCCTTTCAAATTAGTGGCGGAGCGGACGGGACTCGAACCCGCGACCCCCGGCGTGACAGGCCGGTATTCTAACCGACTGAACTACCGCTCCGCATTCG
>NZ_JBGXBV010000010.1:0-150128 GCF_046078285.1 Aeromonas bivalvium | reverse complement strand
GGCTGCTGCGGGAGTGGCATTCTACTCAACCGCCTTCTCGAGTCAAGCCCTATTTTCAAAGGCTTTTCGAGGCACCGACCGGCTTGTCTGCGTTGCCGCTTGCCCTGTCGATGGAGGCGCATTATAGGGAGCAGAAACTTTCTGGCAAGCAGATAATTGCAAAAAGATGGCTTTCATCATTCAACCGCTCACAAAGCCACCAAAAAGCATCTTAATCCAGCAAGATCAGCCTGCGACCGGCACTGCAACGGCAAAATCATGCAGGGTGTCGTAAACGGCATCGGCCAGCTCGATACCCTCATCCGTCACCGGCTTGCCCGTTTTGACCAGGATTCTATGTGCAACATGAGCATTAGCCGCCGCTTCCAGATCGGAAGGCTTGTCACCCACCATGTAAGAGCGACTCATATCGATACCGAGTTCCTGCTGGGCAAGCAGCAGCATACCCGGTTCGGGTTTGCGGCAATCACAGGGCACACCATGATCCGGATGATGGGGGCAGAAATAGATGCCATCGAGGTCAACGTCCCGATCGGCCAGGGACCAATCCATCCACTCGGTCAGGTTCATGAAGTCATCTTCAGTGAAGTAACCGCGGGCGATGCCGGACTGGTTGGTGACCACGATCAGCAGATAGCCTTTCTTCTTCAGCAGCTGCAGGGCTTCGATCACCCCGGGCAGAAAATGGAAGTCATCGACTTGGCTGACATAACCTGTGTCTTCGTTGATGACACCGTCACGATCCAGAAAAATGGCAGGCTTACTCACGGGGGAACTACCTCGGTAATAAATGTCTGAAAAGTATCGCATGGGGGTAAATAAGGCCCCCAAAAGTAAAAGGGGCGGCCGAAGCCACCCCTTTCATGTGTGCATATAAAGTATCGATTAAGCGATAACTTTAGCTACAACACCAGCACCTACGGTACGGCCACCTTCACGGATGGCGAAACGCAGGCCGTCGTCCATCGCGATCGGGGCGATCAGGGTGACAACCATCTTGATGTTGTCGCCCGGCATTACCATCTCTACGCCTTCCGGCAGTTCGATGGTACCGGTCACGTCGGTGGTACGGAAGTAGAACTGCGGACGGTAGCCTTTGAAGAACGGGGTGTGACGACCACCTTCTTCTTTGGACAGCACGTACACTTCGGATTCGAACTTGGTGTGCGGCTTGATGGTGCCCGGCTTGGCCAGTACCTGACCACGCTCCACGTCTTCACGCTTCACGCCACGCAGCAGCGCGCCAACGTTCTCACCGGCACGGCCTTCGTCCAGCAGTTTGCGGAACATTTCAACGCCGGTACAGGTGGTCTTGGTGGTATCTTTGATACCAACGATTTCCACTTCTTCACCAACCTTCACGATACCGCGCTCTACACGACCGGTTACTACGGTACCACGGCCAGCGATGGAGAAGACGTCTTCGATTGGCATCAGGAACGGCAGGTCGATCGCACGCTCCGGCTCCGGGATGTAGCTGTCCAGGTGGCCAGCCAGTTCCAGGATCTTCTCTTCCCATGCGGCGTCGCCTTCCAGCGCTTTCAGCGCGGAACCACGGATCACCGGCAGGTCATCACCCGGGAAGTCGTACTCGGACAGCAGTTCGCGAACTTCCATCTCGACCAGTTCCAGCAGCTCTTCGTCATCGACCATGTCGCACTTGTTCATGAACACGATGATGTAAGGTACGCCTACCTGGCGGCCCAGCAGGATGTGCTCACGGGTCTGCGGCATCGGGCCGTCAGTCGCAGCAACCACCAGGATAGCGCCGTCCATCTGGGCAGCACCGGTGATCATGTTCTTAACGTAGTCGGCGTGACCCGGGCAATCTACGTGGGCGTAGTGACGGGTCGGGGTGTCGTATTCTACGTGGGAGGTGTTGATGGTGATGCCACGCTCACGCTCTTCCGGGGCCTTGTCGATCTGGTCGAAGGCGAAGGCTTTACCGCCGTAGTGCTTGGCCAGCACGTTGGTGATGGCTGCAGTCAGGGTGGTTTTACCGTGGTCAACGTGGCCGATGGTGCCCACGTTTACGTGAGGTTTGGAACGCTCAAATTTTTCTTTAGACACGACGTAGTCCTTCTAGGTTAAACCCGCCTACCGTCGTAGGCGGGGAATCTTAAATTACTTGGATTTACGCTCTTCGATCACGGCCTGGGCGACGTTGGTCGGGGCATCGTGATACTTGGCGAATTCCATGGCGTAGGAAGCGCGACCCTGGGTAGCGGAACGCAGGGCAGTTGCATAACCGAACATCTCGGCCAGCGGCACCAGAGCACGAACGATCTTGCCGGACGGACCGTCTTCCATACCTTCGATCAGGCCACGACGACGGTTCAGGTCACCGATCACGTCGCCCATGTAATCTTCCGGAGTCTCGACTTCCACTTTCATGATCGGTTCGAGCAGAACCGGGTTGGCTTTCATGAAGCCAGCCTTGAAGGCCATGGAAGCAGCGATCTTGAACGCCAGTTCGGAAGAGTCGACATCGTGGTAAGAACCGAAGTGCAGACGCACGCCCAGATCCATTACCGGATAGCCTGCCAGCGGGCCGGACTTCAGCTGCTCGCGGATACCCTTGTCAACGCCCGGGATGAATTCGCCCGGAATCACGCCACCTTTGATGTCGTTCACGAACTCGTAGGCTTTGCCTTCTTCCAGCGGGTACATGTCGATCACAACGTGACCGTACTGACCACGACCACCGGACTGCTTGGCGTGCTTGCCTTCGATATCCTTGACGGTATTGCGGATGGTTTCACGGTAGGCAACCTGCGGCTTACCTACGTTCGCTTCAACCTTGAACTCGCGACGCATACGGTCAACGATGATGTCCAGGTGCAGCTCACCCATACCGGCAATGATGGTTTGACCGGATTCTTCGTCAGTCCATACGCGGAAAGAGGGATCTTCCTGCGCCAGACGGCCGAGGGCCAGGCCCATCTTCTCTTGGTCAGCCTTGGTTTTCGGCTCAACCGCGATGGAGATTACCGGCTCAGGGAATTCCATACGCTCGAGGATGATCGGCGCTTTTTCGTCACACAGGGTGTCACCAGTGGTCACGTCTTTCAGACCGATGGCAGCAGCGATGTCGCCTGCGCGAACTTCTTTGATCTCTTCACGCTTGTTGGCATGCATCTGAACGATACGGCCGAAACGCTCGCGCTTCTCTTTGACGGAGTTCAGCACGGAGTCACCGGAGTTGACGATACCGGAGTAGACGCGGAAGAAGGTCAGGTTGCCCACGAACGGGTCGGTAGCAATCTTGAACGCCAGAGCAGCAAACGGCTCGTCGTCAGAAGCGTGACGCTCGTCTTTGGTCTCGCCGTCCAGCTTCAGACCGTCGATGGCAGCTACGTCGGTCGGAGCCGGCAGGTAGTCGACCACGGCATCCAGCATGGCCTGAACGCCCTTGTTCTTGAACGCGGAGCCACAGGTTACCAGGATGATTTCGTTGTTCAGCACGCGCTGACGCAGAGCTTTCTTGATCTCTTCCTCGGTCAGCTCTTCGCCGCCCAGGTATTTTTCCATCAGCTCTTCGGACGCTTCGGCAGCAGCTTCAACCAGGTTCATGCGCATTTCTTGCGCCTGCTCCAGCAGCTCGGCCGGCACATCTTCGTAGTCGAAGGTGACGCCTTGGTCAGCTTCGTTCCAGTTGATGGCTTTCATCTTGACCAGGTCAACGACGCCCTTGAAGTTCTCTTCTGCACCGATGTTCAGTTGCAGGGGAACCGGCACGCCTTTCAGACGGGTCTTGATGTGTTCAACGCAGCGCAGGAAGTTGGCACCGGTACGGTCCATCTTGTTGACGAACGCGATACGGGGAACCTTGTACTTGTTGGCCTGACGCCATACGGTCTCAGACTGCGGCTGTACGCCACCTACGGCACAGTACACCATTACGGCGCCATCCAGGACACGCATGGAACGCTCTACCTCGATGGTAAAGTCCACGTGACCCGGAGTGTCGATGATGTTGATGCGGTGCGGCTGGAACTGTTTGCCCATGCCGGACCAGAATGCGGTGGTCGCAGCGGAGGTGATGGTGATACCACGCTCCTGTTCCTGTTCCATCCAGTCCATGGTGGCGGCGCCATCGTGAACTTCACCAATCTTGTGGCTTACACCGGTATAGAACAGAACGCGTTCGGTAGTAGTCGTCTTACCGGCGTCGATGTGAGCGGAGATACCGATATTACGGTAGCGCTCAATGGGGGTTGTACGAGCCATTGTCATCCTCTTACTAAGGAACCTGTCCCTAGATAATTGAAGGTGCGCAGGATCTTCAGCAGACCCTGCGCAAGCGGATTACCAGCGGAAGTGAGCGAAGGCTTTGTTCGCTTCAGCCATACGGTGAACGTCTTCACGTTTCTTGACAGACGAACCCTTATTGTCAGCGGCATCCAGCAGCTCGCCAGCCAGGCGCTGAGCCATTGATTTTTCACCACGTTTACGAGCGGCATCAACCAACCAACGCATTGCCAGGGCATTGCGACGTACCGGGCGAACTTCTACCGGCACCTGATAGGTTGCACCACCGACACGACGAGATTTAACCTCGACGGCCGGACGAATGTTGTCCAGGGCTTCTTCGAATACGGCCAGGTGCTCTTTGCCAGATTTGGTGGCAATGATGTCCAGAGCACCGTATACGATGGCTTCGGAAACAGATTTCTTACCGTCAACCATTACTACGTTGACGAATTTAGCCAGCAGCTCTGATCCGAACTTGGGATCCGGCAGGATTTTACGCTGACCAACAACACGACGTCTTGGCATTTCAAATTCTCCGTAACTTCAGGGGTTACCCAAAACTAGAAAGTTATCTAACTAGAAACGAATTAACGTTTGGCCTTACTTAACGGAGAACCATTAAGCTTTCGGACGCTTCACGCCGTACTTGGAGCGAGCCTGCTTACGGTCTTTAACACCGGCACAGTCCAACGCACCACGAACGGTGTGGTAACGAACACCCGGCAAATCCTTGACACGACCGCCACGGATCAGCACAACGGAGTGCTCTTGCAGGTTGTGACCTTCACCACCGATATAGGAGGTGACTTCGAAGCCGTTGGTCAGACGAACACGGCACACTTTACGCAGTGCAGAGTTAGGCTTCTTCGGGGTGGTGGTGTATACACGGGTGCACACGCCACGCTTCTGAGGGCACGCTTCCAGCGCAGGCACGTTGCTTTTTTCAACGAGCTTAGTGCGTGGCTTGCGAACCAACTGGTTAATAGTTGCCATCAAAAGGCTCCTGATAATGACTTCATAAACATGTGAAAAATCCTCCCCGCAGATACGGGGACGCGAAATTTTATGCCCTGTCGCCTAGGGAGTCAAGATTTATACAATCCGTGCCGTAAAAGGACACAGGTTTTGGCACAGATACAGAGTCAAACTACTGAGTTATAACAAGAAATCATGACGCTAGCATGACCAGGTATGAGGCGAACCTTCAGCCTCAATCAGTGCCACCAACTCCCCCAGGGTCAGGGGTAGACCGGATCCCTGCCCCAAACCACGGGCGGCGAGATCCTCGCTCATCACATAGAGTCGCTCCGAAGCCAGCCTTGCTTGCCAGAGCGGGCTCACCGCCGCCAGCACGGCATCCTGCATCAGTACCAGTGCATCCCCCTGGCTGCGATAGCGCAGCGCCTGCTCCAGATCCTGGGTCAGAAACGGGGAGCTCAATATCAAATGGATCATGATCCCTCTCAGAAACTCAAATGCACGGGATAACCGGCCCAGAGACGAGTCAGCTCGGCCCTGGGCAGGCAACGCACCTCGATGGCGAGCGCGTCTGGCTGCACACCCCGCTCCCGCAGGGAGTCGGCGCAGACATAGACCTCTTCCACGTCGTACAGTTCGAGCAGCTTGAAGGTGGGCGCATAGTGGCGCTGCAAGATGGACTGGGGTCGCTGCTCGGCCAGCAGCTGCAGCACCCCGTCTTCGATCAGGAATAGCGCCACCGCATCGGTCAGGGCCGAGCTGGCCAGCAGAGCATCCAGCCCCTCCCGACCCGCAGCCGAGCCATGGGGGGCATGACGACCGATAAAGGCAATCTTGTTCATGTCAGCTCCTAGAATTGCACGACGCGATCGGCAGTCAGGGCCGCTTCCGCCAGCTGGCCCAGGCCACTGAGACAGAAGGGCTCGGCCAGATTGAACTGGGCCTTGCCCACCTCGCTGGCCTGGGCCTGATCCAGCACACCGCGACGCATGGCCGCCGCCACGCAGACATCGATGCGGATCCCCTGCTCGATGGCGAGTTCGGCCCACAGCCGCACCAGATCGACCTCATCGGAGGCCGGGGCATGGAGCTGATTGCCGTTGCTCACCCCGTCCTGATAGAAGAAGAGGTGAGACAGGGTATGCCCCTCGGCCAGCAGGGCCCTGGCGAAGCGGTAGGCCGTGCTGGCCGTCTGGCTGCCATAGGCGGGCCCCGTCACCAGCAGCGCGAAACTCAGACTCATATCCGTATTCCCAAGAGGGTCCCGGGGGACCGGAGACAAAAAAGCCCCTCCGGGAGGGGCTCATCACAGCGCTGCCGGATCAGAGATGGGCAATCGCTTCCACTTCTACCAGCACATCCTTGGGCAGACGCGCGACTTCGACGCAGGAGCGCGCCGGAGCGGACTCGCCGAAGTAGCGGGCATAAACCTGATTGAAGGCCACAAAGTTGTTCATGTCGCTCAGGAAGCAGGTGGTCTTCAGCACCTTGCTGGGATCGGAGCCAGCCGCCTTCAATACGGCAACCAGGTTCTTCATCACCTGCTCGGCCTGGGCCTCGACGCCACCGCTGACGATCTCCATGGTGGTGGGATCGAGCGGGATCTGACCCGAGGTGAACACCAGCTCTCCCAGCTTGGTGCCCTGCACGTACGGACCGATCGCGGCAGGTGCCTGCTCGGTTGCGATTACTTCTTTAGCCATTCATCTGTCCTCTTCTATGGCGCTCACTCGCTCTCATCTTCACCCTGCTTGCGCTGGCGGATGTAAAGATAGACGGTGTGTTTGGAAATATTAAGCTTGTCGGCGACCAGATTGATCGAATCCTTGATATCGAATATGCCCTTCTCGAACAACTGGGTCACGATAAAACGGTTCTTGGCGTTGTTCGCCACGGTCGGATCCCGGTTGATCTCGTCGATGGTGTTGTCCACCGTCTGGGCGACCAGCTCCTCCACGCTGTTGGCGAAGGTCTCGGGAGACTGACGCTCGACCTGCTGCGGCGTCGGGAAGAACTCAGCCACAAACTCGTGGAACGGCGCATTGATATGCAGGTTGATGCAGATAAGGCCGATCACCTGCTTGTCGCCGTTGCGAATGGCGATGGTGATCGACTTCATCAGAGCACCGGTTCGGCTGCGGGCGAAGTAGCTTTGCGTATAGTCCTGGCCGGTATTCTCGATGTCCTTGAGCATACGCAGTGCCAGATCCGTTATCGGCGCACCCTCGTTGCGCCCGGTGTTGAAACCGTTCGCTATCTTGATCACCGACTCGTGCAGATTCTCCAGGGAGTGAAGTACCACCTCACAGTGCTTGCCGAACAGTTCGGCCAAGCCCTCGATCAGCCCCTCATAGGAGCGCAACAATTCCCTGTCTTCGTCTGTAAAAGTGCGACTGACCAGCTGTTCCTCGGGAAGCATTACATCCTCGATACCAACAGTCATCTTTTACCCCTGTAATCACGGTTACCTGACCCGAGTTTTCAATTGCGCACTGGCAATGTCAACTTTTTTTGATTTTTTGCTCTATAACCTTGCACTGGATCATCTGCTGCCCCGCGACGGTGCAGGCCAGAACCGACACACAGGCAACAAAAAGGGCTCCTTGCAGGAGCCCTTTTTCAATCACGACAACGGAAGATTACTCTTCGTCGAAGCTACCGGATGCGTTGAGCAGATCCGCCAGATTTTGCTGGGCTTCATCGGCTGTCACCTGGGGCACACCGACAGCACGGGCTGCGGCGGCACGCTGGTTGATCCGGCTGTGGTGGTAGGCAAAGCCGGTACCAGCCGGGATCAGACGACCCACGATCACGTTCTCTTTCAGGCCACGCAGTTCGTCACGCTTGCCGCCAACGGCCGCTTCGGTCAGAACACGGGTGGTCTCCTGGAAGGAGGCCGCGGAGATGAAGGACTCGGTGCTCAGAGATGCCTTGGTAATCCCCATCAGGATATGACGGTAGGTGGCCGGGACCTTGCCCTCGGCAACCAGCTTACGGTTGGCAATCTTGACGCGAGCCACTTCAACCTGTTCGCCTTCGATCAGGTCGGTATCGCCGGCACTCAGGATCTCGCACTTGCGCAGCATCTGACGCACGATGACTTCGATGTGCTTGTCGTTGATCTTAACGCCTTGCAGACGGTAAACGTCCTGCACTTCGTTGGCGATGTAGTTGGCGACCGGGCTGATACCACGCAGACGCAGGATGTCGTGTGCAGACTCGGGACCGTCCGCCAGCACTTCACCCTTCTCAACTTTTTCACCTTCGAACACGTTCAGGTTACGCCACTTCGGAATCATCTCCTCGTAGATATCGCCACCATCGGTCGGGGTGATGACCAGACGGCGTTTGCCCTTGGTCTCTTTCCCGAAGGAGATGGTGCCGGAGATCTCGGCCAGGATAGCCGGTTCCTTCGGAATACGTGCTTCGAACAGATCCGCAACGCGCGGCAGACCACCGGTGATGTCCTTGGTACCGCCGGATTCCTGCGGGATACGCGCAACCGCGTCACCCACACCCACGTTGGCACCATCTTCCAGGTTGACGATCGCCTTGCCCGGCAGGAAGTACTGGGCGGCTACGTCGGTACCCGGGATCATCACATCCTTGCCGTTCAGGTCGACCAGTTTCACGGTCGGACGCATCTCTTTACCGGCGCTCGGACGCTCGTTGACATCCAGCACGACGATAGAGGAGAGACCGGTCAGCTCGTCGGTCTGACGGGTGATGGTCACACCATCGATCATGTGTTCGAACTGGAGGCGCCCCGCCACTTCGGTGATGATCGGGTGGGTGTGCGGATCCCAGTTCGCCACGGTTTCACCGGCCGTCACGGCCTGACCGTCTTTCACTTCCAGCACGGAACCGTAAGGCAGCTTGTGGCTTTCCTTGGTACGGCCCATCTCGTCCATGATGGTCAGTTCGGTAGAACGGGAGGTGATAACCAGCTTGTCTTCGCTGTTGTGAACGAACTTGGCGTTCTGCAGCTTGATGCTACCTGTGTTCTTGACCTGGATGCTGCTCTCGGCAGCGGCACGGGATGCGGCACCACCGATGTGGAAGGTACGCATCGTCAGCTGGGTACCCGGCTCACCGATGGACTGGGCGGCGATAACACCGACAGCCTCACCCTTGTTCACCAGGTGACCACGGGCCAGATCACGGCCGTAGCAGTGAGCACAGTTACCGAAGTCGGTCTCACAGGTGATGGCAGAACGTACCTTCACGCGGTCAACGGAGTTGCGCTCCAGCAGGTCACACAGCTGCTCGTCGAGCAGGGTGTTGCGTGCTACCAGCACTTCGTCTTCGGTGCCCGGCTTGATCACGTCATCGGCCACCACACGGCCCAGCACGCGCTCACGCAGCGGCTCGACCACGTCGCCACCTTCGATCAGCGGAGTCATCCACAGACCGTCGGTCGTGCCGCAATCATCCTCGGTGATCACCATGTCCTGGGCCACGTCGACCAGACGACGAGTCAGGTAACCGGAGTTCGCCGTCTTCAGTGCGGTATCCGCCAGACCCTTACGAGCACCGTGAGTGGAGATGAAGTACTGCAGTACGTTCAGACCTTCGCGGAAGTTCGCGACGATCGGGGTCTCGATGATGGAGCCATCCGGCTTGGCCATCAGGCCACGCATACCGGCCAGCTGACGGATCTGGGCGGCGGAACCCCGCGCCCCGGAGTCGGCCATCATGAAGATGCTGTTGAACGAGGCCTGCTCTTCCTCTTCGCCCAGGGAGTTGACGTTACGCTCTTTGGACAAGTTCTCCATCATGGCCTTGGAGACGCGCTCGTTGGCGCTGGCCCAGATATCGATAACCTTGTTGTAACGCTCACCCGCGGTCACCAGACCGGACAGGAACTGGTCCTGGATCTCGGCAACTTCGGCTTCGGCTGCCGCAATGATGTCTTTCTTGGCATCCGGGATGACCATGTCATCGATACCAACGGACGCACCGGACAGGGCCGCGTAATGGAAACCGGTATACATCAGCTGGTCAGCGAAGATGACGGTGTCCTTCAGGCCCTGCTTGCGATAGCAGGTGTTCAGCAGACGGGAGATGAGCTTCTTGCCCAACGCCTTGTTGGAGACGCACTTGATCCAGTTCTGCGGATTGGCATCGAGATCGGCCTGTTCGGCGGCAGTCAGCACCTTGGGCTCGTCGATCAGGGCGTATTCCATGCCTTTGGGCAGGATCAGGCTCAGGATCGCACGACCGACCGTGGTGTTCTTCATCTCGGTGTGTTCACGCAGGGAACCGTCTTCCTGACGCAGGTATTCGGTAATGCGTACTTTCACACGAGCATGGAGATCGGCCAGACCGGCGCGATACACTTTCTCGGCTTCTTTCGGGCCGGCCAGCACCATACCTTCGCCTTTGGCGTTGATACGGGCACGGGTCATGTAGTACAGACCCAAGACCACGTCCTGAGAAGGCACGATGATCGGCTCACCGGAGGCAGGCGACAGGATGTTGTTGGTAGACATCATCAGGGCGCGCGCTTCCAGCTGGGCTTCCAGGGTCAGCGGTACGTGGACCGCCATCTGGTCACCATCGAAGTCCGCGTTATACGCAGCACAGACCAGCGGGTGCAGCTGAATGGCCTTGCCTTCGACCAGAGTCGGTTCGAATGCCTGGATACCCAGACGGTGCAGAGTCGGTGCACGGTTCAGCAGAACCGGGTGCTCGCGGATCACTTCGTCCAGGATATCCCAAACGACAGCTTCTTCGCGCTCCACCATCTTCTTGGCGGCCTTGATAGTGGTCGCCAGACCGCGGGTTTCCAGCTTGCCATAGATGAAGGGCTTGAACAGCTCCAGCGCCATCTTCTTCGGCAGACCGCACTGATGCAGACGCAGGGTCGGGCCTACGGTGATAACGGAACGACCGGAGTAGTCGACACGTTTACCCAGCAGGTTCTGACGGAAACGACCCTGCTTACCCTTGATCATGTCGGCCAGGGATTTCAGCGGGCGCTTGTTGGAACCTGTGATGGCACGACCGCGACGGCCGTTGTCCAGCAGCGCATCGACGGACTCTTGCAGCATGCGCTTTTCGTTGCGCACTATGATGTCCGGTGCAGCCAGGTCCAGCAGACGCTTCAGGCGGTTGTTACGGTTGATCACGCGACGGTACAGATCGTTCAGATCGGAGGTCGCGAAACGGCCGCCGTCCAGCGGTACCAGCGGACGCAGGTCCGGCGGCAGCACGGGCAGCACTGTCATGATCATCCACTCCGGCTTGTTGCCGGACTGCAGGAAGGCTTCCATCAGCTTCAGACGCTTGGTGGTCTTCTTGCGCTTGGTCTCGGAGTTGGTCTGATCCAGCTCCTCGCGCATGGTCTTGACTTCACCTTCCAGATCGATGGCGCGCAGCAATGCCAGGATTGCTTCGGCACCCATCTTGGCGTCGAATTCGTCGCCCCACTCTTCCAGTGCGTCCAGATAGTTCTCTTCGGACAGCATCTGGCTGCGCTCGAGGTTGGTCATGCCGGGTTCGATAACCACATAGGATTCGAAATACAGCACGCGCTCGATGTCACGCAGGGTCATGTCCAGCAGCAGACCGATACGGGACGGCAGGGACTTCAGGAACCAGATGTGGGCAGTCGGGCTGGCCAGCTCGATGTGGCCCATGCGCTCGCGACGGACCTTGGTCTGGGTCACTTCTACGCCGCACTTCTCGCAGATCACACCACGGTGTTTCAGGCGCTTGTACTTGCCGCACAGACACTCGTAGTCCTTCACCGGTCCGAAGATACGGGCGCAGAACAGACCATCGCGTTCCGGCTTGAAAGTCCGGTAGTTGATGGTCTCAGGCTTTTTGACCTCACCGAATGACCAGGAGCGGATCATGTCAGGAGAGGCCAGACCGATCTTGATACTGTCAAACTCTTCGGTCTTGGTCTGAGCCTTCAAAAACTTGAGTAAGTCTTTCACGTGTTTCCCCTGTCAGGAGTCTAACCTCGGCGCCCCTGCTGCCAAAACAGCGGGGCGCCCACGTCAATTCTCGAACAATAAGAGCGGACTCTTACTCTTCGTCCAGCTCGATGTTGATACCCAGAGAGCGGATTTCCTTCAGCAATACGTTGAAGGATTCGGGCATGCCCGGCTCCATACGGTGGTCGCCATCCACGATGTTCTTGTACATCTTGGTACGGCCGTTCACATCGTCAGACTTGACGGTCAGCATCTCTTGCAGAGTGTATGCCGCACCGTAAGCCTCCAGGGCCCACACTTCCATCTCACCGAACCGCTGACCACCGAACTGCGCCTTACCACCCAGCGGCTGCTGGGTAACCAGGCTGTAGGAACCGGTAGAACGCGCGTGCATCTTGTCGTCTACCAGGTGGTTCAGCTTCAGCATGTACATGTAACCCACAGTGACCTTGCGCTCAAAGGTGTTACCGGTACGGCCGTCGAACAGGGAGATCTGACCGGATTCCGGCAGGTCGGCCAGCTTCAGCAGGGCCTTGATCTCACGCTCTTTGGCGCCGTCGAAGACAGGTGTTGCCACCGGCAGGCCCTTGCGCAGGTTACCGACCAGGGTACGCACGTCGTCGTCAGACAGCTCGGCGATGTTCACTTGCTGGGTGTCCTTCTCGCCCAGGTCATAGACCTTCTGCAAGAACTCACGCATCTCGTGCAGTTCGCGCTGTTCCTTGATCATGCGGTCGATCTTCTCGCCGATGCCCTTGGCCGCAAGGCCCAGGTGCACTTCGAGGATCTGACCGATGTTCATCCGGGACGGTACGCCCAGCGGGTTCAGTACGATGTCGACCGGACGGCCGAACTCGTCATGGGGCATGTCCTCGACCGGACAGATCTTGGAGATGACACCCTTGTTACCGTGACGGCCCGCCATCTTGTCACCCGGCTGGATGCGACGCTTGACTGCCAGGTAAACCTTGACGATTTTCAGTACGCCCGGCGCCAGATCATCACCCTGGATAATCTTGCGACGCTTGTTCTCGAACTTCTTGTCGAAGTCGGCGCGCAGCTCGATGTGCTGTTCGGCGATCTGCTCCAGCTCGATTTGCTTGGCTTCATCGTCGATGGCCAGTTCAAACCACTTGGAACGATCGAGCTTGTTCAGACGATCTTCGCTGTAACCGGCGGCCAGCAGCAGGTTGCGAGTACGGCCGAATACGCCGTCTTCCAGGATCTTGAACTCTTCGGTCAAGTCCTTCTTCGCTTCCTTCAGCTGCATCTCTTCGATTTCTTTGGCGCGCTTGTCTTTTTCCACGCCATCGCGGGTAAAGACCTGCACGTCAACCACGGTACCGTACACACCGTTCGGCACACGCAGGGAGGAATCCTTCACATCGGACGCCTTCTCACCGAAGATGGCGCGCAGCAGCTTCTCTTCCGGGGTCAGCTGGGTTTCACCCTTGGGGGTGACCTTGCCGACCAGGATGTCGCCGCCCTTCACTTCGGCACCCACGTAGACGATGCCGGACTCGTCCAGTTTGGACAGAGCGGCTTCACCCACGTTCGGGATGTCGGCAGTGATCTCTTCCGGACCCAGCTTGGTGTCACGGGAGATACAGGCCAGTTCCTGGATGTGGATGGTGGTCAGGCGATCTTCCTGCACCACACGCTCGTTCACCAGGATCGAGTCTTCGAAGTTGTAACCGTTCCACGGCATGAAGGCGACGCGCATGTTCTGGCCCAGCGCCAGCTCACCGAGATCGGTGGACGGACCGTCAGCCAGTACGTCACCGGCCATCACCGGCTCGCCCAGCATCACGCACGGACGCTGGTTGATACAGGTGTTCTGGTTGGAACGGGTGTACTTGGTCAGGTTGTAGATGTCGATGCCGGCTTCGCCAGGCAGCAGCTCATCTTCGTTGACCTTGATAACGATACGGGAAGCATCGACATAGTCGATCACGCCGCCACGCTTGGCCACCACGGTCACACCGGAGTCAACGGCCACGGCGCGTTCCATGCCGGTACCTACCAGCGGCTTGTCGGCACGCAGGGTCGGCACGGCTTGACGTTGCATGTTCGAACCCATCAGGGCCCGGTTCGCATCATCGTGTTCCAGGAAGGGGATCAGGGCCGCTGCCACAGAGACGATCTGTTGTGGGCTCACGTCCATGTACTGGATCTGATCGGCGTTCATAAAGGTGGATTCACCCTTGTGGCGGCACGGGATCAGTTCATCTTTCAGGCGACCATCTTCGCTGACTGCCGCATTGGCCTGAGCGATGACGTACTTGCCTTCTTCGATGGCAGAGAGGTAATCCACTTCGTCGGAGATCAGACCGTCGATGACCTTGCGGTACGGGGTCTCGAGGAAACCGTACTCGTTGGTGCGGGAATACACGGACAGCGAGTTGATCAGACCGATGTTCGGACCTTCAGGGGTCTCGATGGGGCACAGACGACCGTAGTGAGTCGGGTGTACATCTCGAACTTCGAAGCCGGCACGCTCACGGGTCAGACCGCCCGGGCCCAGCGCGGAGATACGGCGCTTGTGAGTCACTTCGGACAGCGGGTTGTTCTGGTCCATGAACTGGGACAGCTGGCTGGAACCGAAGAACTCTTTGACCGCGGCGGAGATCGGCTTGGCGTTGATCAGATCCTGCGGCATCAGGGTGTCGAGGTCGCCCAGGGAGAGACGCTCTTTCACCGCACGCTCGACACGGACCAGACCGACACGGAACTGGTTCTCGGCCATTTCACCGACGGAACGGATACGACGGTTACCCAGGTGGTCGATATCGTCCACCTCGTCATTGCCGTTACGGATGTCGATCAGGCGCTTCATGACTTCGACGATGTCGTCTTTGGTCAGGGTGCCCACGCCGGTCTCGTCTTCACGGGACAGACGGCGGTTGAACTTCATCCGACCCACGGTAGACAGGTCGTAACGCTCGGAAGAGAAGAACAGGTTTTCGAACAGCTGCTCTGCCGCTTCGCGGGTGGGCGGCTCGCCCGGACGCATCATGCGATAGATCTCGACCAGCGCTTCCAAACGGTTGGAACTGTTGTCGATACGCAGGGTCTCGGACATGTAGGCACCGTGGTCCAGTTCGTTGGTGAACAGAACCTCGAAGTGCTTGAAGCCGGCTTGGGACAGGTTGGCGATCGCTTCCAGGCTCAGGGCCTGGTTGGCGGTCACGACCATTTCGCCAGTCTGGGGATGTGCGTAGTCCTTGGCTGCAACTTTGCCAACAACATACTCCACCGGCACCTCGATCTGGGTGATGGCGTCTTTTTCCAGCTGACGGATGTGGCGGGCGGTGACACGACGACCGGTTTCGACCACTACAGTGCCATTGGCAACGATGTCGAAGGTCGCGGTTTCGCCACGCAGGCGCTCGGGCACCAGATCCATCATCAACTTGCCATCCTTGACTTCGAAACCTATGGTCTCGAAGAAGGTGGCCAGGATTTCTTCGGAGCTGAAGTCCAGGGCGCGCAGAATGATGGACGCCGGCAGTTTGCGACGACGGTCGATACGGACAAACAGGTTGTCTTTCGCATCGAACTCGAAGTCCAGCCAGGAGCCACGGTAGGGAATAACGCGGGCGTTATACAGTACCTTACCGGATGAATGTGTTTTGCCTTTATCGTGGTCGAAGAAGACGCCCGGGCTGCGGTGCAGCTGGGAGACGATGACCCGCTCGGTACCATTGATGACAAAGGTGCCGTTTTCGGTCATGAGCGGAATTTCGCCCATGTAAACTTCTTGTTCCTTGATGTCTTTGACGGTGCCGGCAGCTGCTTCACGGTCGTACAGAACCATACGAAGCTTGACACGCAGCGGCGCGGAGTAGGTCACTCCACGGATCTGGCATTCTTTTACGTCAAATACCGGCTCACCCAGGCGATAGCTGACATACTGAAGCTCAGCACTACCGGAGTAACTGGTGATCGGGAAAACGCTACGGAAAGCGGCCTCTAGGCCATATTCACCTTCCGGGTCAGCCTCGATGAACTGCTTGAAGGAGTCCAGCTGAATGGACAACAGATAAGGCGTGTCCAGTACCTGGTCTCGCTTACCGAAGTCCTTACGAATGCGTTTTTTTTCGGTATAAGAGTAAACCATAGGGTTCCTCAGCTCGCTGATAAGTGACCCACTCTGTCCCGCAGGACAGCTCTGTCTCAACACCGTTTTGTGTTGACCGGGCGAAAGTGCGGCCCGGTTTGCTGGTGCACCGAGAGTCGCAAACGGTGTGAAAATGCTCTCAGTCTACAGCGCAAAAAGGCTGGTGAACAAAAATTCACCAGCCCTAGCCTGTTTTATCAGGCTAATCTACATGAATGCAGATTATTTGATCTCAACAGAAGCACCGGCAGCTTCCAGCTCTTTCTTCAGAGCTTCGGCTTCGTCTTTAGCGATGCCTTCTTTCAGGTTAGCCGGGGCAGCTTCAACCAGATCTTTGGCTTCTTTCAGGCCCAGACCGGTAGCGGCACGAACGGCCTTGATGACGGCAACTTTGTTGGCACCGGCAGCAGTCAGAACTACGTCGAACTCGGTTTTCTCTTCTACTGCTTCAGCAGCCGGACCGGCAGCAACAGCAACAGCGGCAGAAACACCGAACTTCTCTTCCATAGCTTCGATCAGCTCAACAACTTCCATTACGGACATGGAAGCAACGGCTTCGATGATTTGGTCTTTAGTGATAGACATGACAAAAATTCCTGATGTTGAATAAACTCAAACAGCCTAAATAGGTAAGAATCAAGCAGCAGCTTGCTTCTGATCGCGGACAGCAGCGATAGTACGAACCAGCTTGCCAGCAGAGGCTTCCTTCATGGTAGCCATCAACTTCGCAATTGCTTCATCGTAAGTCGGCAGGGTAGCCAGACGATCAATTTGTGCTGCGGCGATAAACTCACCGTTAAAAGCGCCAGCCTTGATTTCGAACTTTTGGTTCGCTTTGGCAAACTCTTTGAACAGACGAGCGGCAGCGCCCGGGTGTTCGTTAGAGAAAGCAATCAAGGTCGGACCGGTCAATACGTCGTTCAGGCACTCGTATTCGGTACCTTCTACCGCGCGACGCAGCAGGGTGTTACGCACAACGCGCATGTACACACCGGCTTCACGAGCGGTTTTACGCAGGACGGTCATCTTGTCGACAGTCACGCCACGGGAATCGGCAACAACTGCGGACAGTGCGCCTTTGGCAGCTTCGTTGACTTCAGCAACAATTGCCTTTTTGTCTTCGAGTCCTAATGCCATTGGCTTAGCTCCTGGATTGAATCTGGGCCACCGAGACCCAGTACTGATACATCCCCCTGTTGCCAGAGGGAACGATGCGGTGGCAGGATTCCAGAAGAGAAAAGTCTTTCTCGCTGGGTTTCCGGCACCGTCTACGCAGGAAATATTAAGGCGTTGCCGCCTCCTGCGGTCTTGGACGGAGGTCGAAACCCCCAACCAATCAAGGCGCAAAATTATAGATTAAATTTTGCGCCTTGTAAAACCCATCAATTAGGCCTGAGCTTCCAGGGAAGCTTGGTCTACGGCAACACCGGCACCCATGGTGGTGGAGATGCTGACTTTCTTGATGAAGACACCTTTGGCGGAAGAGGGCTTGCCTTTTTTCAGGGCAACCAGCAGCGCTTCCAAGTTTTCTTTCAGCTGAACTTCGTTGAAAGAAACCTTACCCAGAGTGGTATGGATGATACCATTCTTGTCATTACGGTAGCGGACCTGACCGGCTTTGGCGTTCTTGACGGCCTCGGCAACGTTCGGGGTCACGGTGCCCACTTTCGGGTTAGGCATCAGGCCACGCGGACCCAGGATCTGGCCCAGTTGACCAACAACGCGCATGGCATCCGGGGATGCGATCACGACGTCGAAGTTCATCTCGCCTTTCTTGACCAGCTCGGCCAGGTCGTCCATACCAACCAGGTCAGCACCGGCAGCCTTGGCAGCTTCGGCGTTGGCACCCTGGGTGAATACGGCAACGCGAACGTCACGACCGGTACCGTGCGGCAGCACAGTGGCGCCACGAACGTTCTGGTCGGATTTACGAGCGTCGATACCCAGGTTGACAGCAACGTCAACGCTTTCAACGAACTTGGCAGTGGCCAGTTCTTTCAGCAGGGCAATGGCTTCGTTGATGCCGTACTCTTTGGTACCGTCAACTTTTTCGCGAATAACGCGCATACGCTTGGAAATTTTAGCCATTGTCTTAATCCTCCACTACCAGACCCATGGAACGAGCGGAGCCTGCGATGCAACGTACTTTTGCATCCAGATCGGCACCGGTCATGTCCGGCTCTTTGGTCTTGGCGATTTCTTGCAGCTGAGCAACAGTCACCTTACCAACCTTGTCTTTGTTCGGCTTGGCGGAACCAGACTGGATACCAGCGGCTTTCTTCAGCAGGAAGGAAGCGGGCGGAGTCTTGGTTTCGAAGGTGAAGGAACGGTCGCTGTAAACGGTGATCACGACCGGAGTCGGTGAACCTTTTTCCAGCTTCTCTGTACGGGCGTTGAATGCCTTACAGAATTCCATGATGTTGACACCGTGCTGACCCAGGGCCGGACCGACGGGGGGGCTTGGGTTGGCACTGCCAGCTTTAACTTGCAGCTTGATATAAGCTGTGACTTTCTTAGCCATTACAAAAATACCTCAAAAATGGGTTCAAACGCCTCGGAGACTTGCTCCTGCAAACGGCTCCCCAGCTAATAAAGGGGCAGCGAATTATAGAGATAATCGCTGCCCCTGACAACCGTTAAACGTACAGAATTCAATCAGCCCTTTTCGACCTGACCAAAATCCAGCTCGACCGGTGTCGAGCGGCCAAAGATCAGGACGGAGACCTTTACGCGGCTCTTTTCGTAATCCACTTCCTCGACGGTACCGTTGAAATCCGCGAACGGACCATCGGCAACACGCACCATCTCACCCGGCTCAAACAGGGTCTTCGGACGTGGCTTGTCGTGGGAGTCTTGCAGGCGATTGAGGATGGCATCGGCTTCCTTGTCGGAAATCGGCGCCGGGCGGTCGGAGGTGCCACCGATGAAGCCCATTACACGCGGTACGTTACGCACCAGGTGCCAGGTGGTTTCATCCATCAGCATCTGAACCAGCACATAGCCCGGGAAGAACTTGCGCTCGCTCTTGCGCTTCTGGCCGGCACGCATCTCGACCACTTCTTCGGTCGGCACCAGCACTTCGCCAAACATGTCTTCCATGCCATGCATCTTGATATGTTCACGCAGAGACTTTGCAACCCGGCCTTCATAGCCGGAGAATGCCTGTACGACATACCATCTCATGCGTTGTTCACGTTGTTCAGTCATGGCTAATCCTTACACGCCGGTAATCAAGTTGACCAACCAGACCAAGGCGCCGTCCAGAACGAACAGCAGCAAGCCCATGATGGCGGTCACCGCCAGCACAATCAGGGTTGTCTGAATGGCTTCCTGACGGGTTGGCCATACGACCTTGCGGACTTCCAGGCGAGACTCACGGGCGAAAGCCAGTGTTGCCTTACCCTTGGTGGTTTGCAGGGCTACCGCACCAGCGACAGCAATGACAACGACCACACCCAAGGCGCGGACGGCAGCGGCTACATCGTGCAGCAGGTAGTTACCCACTACAGCGGCCGCCAGGATAATGAAAACCAGGCCCCAAAGCAGGGTATCCTTGCTTCCGCCCTGATTCTCAGAACTCACACTCATACAACCTACCTGTATCTGACGTTACCAAAGACACAAAAGCCCCGTACGAGACGAGGTGCATGGCAGGGGCGGAGGGATTCGAACCCCCAACCATCGGTTTTGGAGACCGCTGTTCTACCAATTCGAACTACGCCCCTGCATAAGAAAGCCCCTATTATAGGGGCTTTGCTTTATTTATGTAAGCCAAGATTAAGCGATAACTTTGGCTACAACACCAGCACCTACGGTACGGCCACCTTCACGGATGGCGAAACGCAGGCCGTCGTCCATCGCGATCGGGGCGATCAGGGTGACAACCATCTTGATGTTGTCGCCCGGCATTACCATCTCTACGCCTTCCGGCAGTTCGATGGTACCGGTCACGTCGGTGGTACGGAAGTAGAACTGCGGACGGTAGCCTTTGAAGAACGGGGTGTGACGACCACCTTCTTCTTTGGACAGCACGTACACTTCGGATTCGAACTTGGTGTGCGGCTTGATGGTGCCCGGCTTGGCCAGTACCTGACCACGCTCCACGTCTTCACGCTTCACGCCACGCAGCAGCGCGCCAACGTTCTCACCGGCACGGCCTTCGTCCAGCAGTTTGCGGAACATTTCAACGCCGGTACAGGTGGTCTTGGTGGTATCTTTGATACCAACGATTTCCACTTCTTCACCAACCTTCACGATACCGCGCTCTACACGACCGGTTACTACGGTACCACGGCCAGCGATGGAGAAGACGTCTTCGATTGGCATCAGGAACGGCAGGTCGATCGCACGCTCCGGCTCCGGGATGTAGCTGTCCAGGTGGCCAGCCAGTTCCAGGATCTTCTCTTCCCATGCGGCGTCGCCTTCCAGCGCTTTCAGCGCGGAACCACGGATCACCGGCAGGTCATCACCCGGGAAGTCGTACTCGGACAGCAGTTCGCGAACTTCCATCTCGACCAGTTCCAGCAGCTCTTCGTCATCGACCATGTCGCACTTGTTCATGAACACGATGATGTAAGGTACGCCTACCTGGCGGCCCAGCAGGATGTGCTCACGGGTCTGCGGCATCGGGCCGTCAGTCGCAGCAACCACCAGGATAGCGCCGTCCATCTGGGCAGCACCGGTGATCATGTTCTTAACGTAGTCGGCGTGACCCGGGCAATCTACGTGGGCGTAGTGACGGGTCGGGGTGTCGTATTCTACGTGGGAGGTGTTGATGGTGATGCCACGCTCACGCTCTTCCGGGGCCTTGTCGATCTGGTCGAAGGCGAAGGCTTTACCGCCGTAGTGCTTGGCCAGCACGTTGGTGATGGCTGCAGTCAGGGTGGTTTTACCGTGGTCAACGTGGCCGATGGTACCCACGTTAACGTGCGGTTTACTACGCTCAAATTTTTCTTTAGACATGATCGTCCCTCTAAACTAACGCTGAGTACGCGGTGGCAAGCTAACCACAGAACAGTTTATATGATGGATTTGAATTGGGTGGGAAAGAGAGGCTGGTACTGACTGGCCGATTTGAACTGCCGACCTCACCTTAGGTGTGACTCTCGGCATTGCCTGAGCCATATCAGCATCTTGGAGCGGGCAGCGGGAATCGAACCCGCATCATCAGCTTGGAAGGCTGAGGTAATAGCCATTATACGATGCCCGCATTTCTCTAACCCAAAGAACTCAAACCGCAGAGAAATATGGTGGAGGGAGAAGGATTCGAACCTTCGAAGGCAGAGCCGTCAGATTTACAGTCTGATCCCTTTGGCCACTCGGGAACCCCTCCATACTCGATTGTCACAACGGTAATTCTGCTTGCACCCGTTGTTTTGTCGCTCTTGTCTAGCAAATAGACGACTGACATCTAAGCGTCGCGCATTTTATTGTAAGGTTTTTGGTGATGCAACTGTTGCGCTCGGCAAAATGGCGATTATTGCCGGCATCCCGCCAAAAAACCGGCCCTGGCCGCACGATCCTGACGTGTCCCTTGTCGCTCTCCCCCCCTTGGTGTATGGTCGCCCAGCCCCAGAAACAGTGATGAACCCATGACGACAGAGCACAACCCCTATCTGCAATTTACCCGCGAACAGTGGGCTGTGTTGCGCGATGCAGTCCCCCTGACCCTGACCGAGCCCGCGCTCAAGACCCTGCAGGGCATCAACGAAAAGGTATCGCTGCAGGAGGTGGAAGAGATCTATCTGCCCCTCTCCCGCCTGCTCAATCTCTACGTCAAGGCCAAGCAGCGCCGCAGCCGGGTGCTGGAGCAGTTTCTCGGTCAGTCCCGGGGCAAGGTGCCCTATGTGATCAGCATCGCGGGCAGTGTGGCGGGGGGCAAGAGCACCACGGCCCGCATCATGCAGGCCCTGCTGGAGCGCTGGCCCGAACACCCCAGGGTGGAGCTGGTCACCACGGATGGCTTTCTCTACCCCAACAAGGTGCTGGAAGAACGTGGCCTGATGCGGCGCAAGGGCTTTCCCGAGTCCTATGACATCCGCCGCCTGGTGGAGTTTGTCGCCGACATTCGCGCCGGACACGAGCGGGTCGAGGCCCCCGTCTATTCCCATCTGATTTATGATGTCATCCCCGACGAGACCAAGGTGATCGAGCAGCCGGACATCCTGATCCTGGAGGGGCTCAACGTGCTGCAAAGCGGCATGGATTACCCGCAAGACCCCCACAGGGTCTTCGTCTCGGACTTCGTCGACTTCTCCATCTATGTGGATGCGGATGCCGACCTGCTGCGCACCTGGTATATCGAGCGCTTCCTCAAGTTTCGCAGCGGTGCCTTCGCCGACCCCGACTCCTACTTCCATCACTATGCCAAGCTGGCGGAGAGCGAGGCGACCCGGATCGCCGGCAATATCTGGCAGGAGATCAACTATCTCAATCTGCAAGAGAACATACTGCCGACCCGGGAGCGGGCCAATCTGATCCTCACCAAGGGGGCGGAACACGCCATCGAGCAGATCAAGCTGCGCAAATAACCGCAGCTGTCGGTAAACGAAGAGGAGGCCCGCAGGCCCCCTCTTCCGTTATCTGGGTCTCCTCAATCCCCCCGACGCAGGGATAGCTCCCCCCCCAGGTAGAATTTGATCCCCTCCCCCGTTTCCAGTCGCAGAGCGCCACGATCATCTATGCCACGGGCGATGCCCCGGATCTCCTGCTCCCCCATCAAAAGGCGCACCTGCCGGCCGGCGAAGTGATCGAGCCGGTTCCAGGCCTCGACGAAACTGGCCAGCCCGTGCAGCTCGAAGGTCTGCATCGCCCGTTGCAGGTGGGTTATCATGCGGGCGGCCAGTTGATTTCTATCCACCAGCTCAGGCTGGATATGGCGCAGCTCGGCCCAGGCCTGATCTATCTTCTCCCCTTCCCGGCTCGGCATCGCCAGGTTGAGGCCGACCCCGATCACCAGGTGGCAGCTGGCCCCTGCACTGCCGCTCATCTCCACCAGGATCCCGGCCAGCTTGCGCCCTTCATAATAGAGGTCGTTCGGCCACTTCAACTCCACCCCGGGATAGCCAAGGGATTCGAGCGCCTCGACCACGGCCACCCCCACCGCCAGGCTCAATCCCATGGCGGCCGCCATACCTTGCTCGAGCCGCCAATACATGCTGAGCAGCAGCTGGCAACCGAATGGCGAGACCCAGGGCTTGCCGCGCCGACCCCGCCCTGCAGTCTGGCATTCGGCCAGGCAGCTCTCGCCAGAGCGCAGTTGGTTGACCCGCTCCAGCAGATACTGGTTGGTGGAGTCGATCACCGCAAAGCTGTGGATGGGGGCCAGGGGCGCCAGACCCTGCAGCAGATCCCGATCGTAGAGCGCGAGGGGGAAGGCGAGGCGATACCCCTTGCCGGTCAGGCTGAACAGATCCAGCCCCAGCCCCTTGAGCGCCGCCATGTGTTTGCTCACCGCCGCCCGGCTGATGCCAAGCTGCTCGCCGAGCTGCTCGCCCGAGTGAAACTGGCCGTCGCTGAGCAGGCCTATCAGGGTCTGGCGGATCGACGTCAGGCTCATGCCAGCACCTCGTCGAGCCAGGTCTCGCCACTGGCTCCCATGAAGCGCACCTCGTGCTCCAGCAGGACCCCGAAGCGCTGCTGCACCGCATCGCGCACATGGGCGGCCAGGGCGATCAGTTCTACAGCCGTCGCGCCGCCGCGGTTGACCAGCACCAGGGCCTGCTGCCCATGGACCTGGGCGCCGCCGATGGCGAACCCCTTGAGGCCGCACTGATCGATGAGCCAGCCCGCCGCCAGCTTGCTCTGCCCCTCCCCGGCCCCATAGACGGGCAGCGTCGGCCATCTCTCCTTGAGGGCATCGGCCTGGGCCGCGGACACCACGGGATTCTTGAAAAAACTGCCGGCATTGCCGAGCACGGCCGGATCCGGCAG
This sequence comes from Aeromonas bivalvium, assembly GCF_046078285.1. Taxonomy (NCBI): domain Bacteria; kingdom Pseudomonadati; phylum Pseudomonadota; class Gammaproteobacteria; order Aeromonadales; family Aeromonadaceae; genus Aeromonas; species Aeromonas bivalvium. The sequence continues at coordinate 125,900 of NZ_JBGXBV010000010.1, read as the reverse complement.
CTTGGCCATGCGGGTGGCGCAGACAGTCTCGAAGATGGCCTGCGGGGTGGGCGCCGCCAGGGCGCCCAGGGGGCCATAGCCGAGCACGGGCAGCCAGGCCTTGGGGAGCGCCAGCCCCACCGCGGTGATCAGGTGACTCTCTTGATAGTCGTGCTTGAAGATGCTGTCCCGATAACCGAAACGGCACGCCTCGGCCGGGATCCGCTCCTGCTGGCCGGTATGCCAGTTGAAGGTGTCCACATGACGACAGAAGGAGGCCAGCTCCACCCCGTAGGCGCCTATGTTCTGCACCGGAGCGGCGCCCACAGTACCCGGGATCAACGCCAGGTTCTCCAGCCCGGGCATCCCCTGGGCCAGGGTGTGACAGACCAGCTCATGCCAGGATTCGCCGGCAGCAACCTGCAGCAACCAGTGATCCCCGCCATCCTCCACCTGGATGCCCCGCAGGCGATTGTGGATCACCAGCCCCTCGAAATCGCAGGTGAACAGCAGATTGCTGCCCCCGCCCAAGATGAGACGTGGCTGACCCAGAAACTCGGGGGTCGCCATCAGGGAGGGCAGCTCGTCCACCCGGGTGAGTTCGGCCAGCCAGCGGCAGCGGGCCGCGAGGGAGAAGGTATTGAGGGCCGACAAGTCGGCGTGAGCGGTGAGTTTCATCTGCGGGTCCCGGCAATGACAGGCCGCCAGTCTACCTCAACTGGGTTCGAGGCGAGAAATCCCGTGGCCGATCGTCCCACGCCCGCCTTCGCCCCCGAGCCATGGCGATGCCGATATGGCCCCCGGCAGGGCGAGCCCCCTTTGCGGACTCACACGGCTGGTTTAGAGTAGAAAACTCACCCTCCTGAAGGACAACTGATGAACAACCAATTTGCCGTGATTGGCCTGGGACTGTTTGGCACCGCCCTGTGCGAAGAGCTGGAGCGTCAAGATGCCGAGGTCCTGGCCATCGACATCGATGAGGTGAGGACCCGCCAGGTGGCCACCTTCTGCAGCCATGTGATAGTGGCGGACGCCACCGACGAGAACACGGTCGCCGAACTGGGCCTGGCCGAGTTTGACATCGTCTTCGTCGCCATCGGCGACAGCCTAGAGACCAGCATACTCACCACCCTCGTCTTGAAGGAGGCGGGAGTGAAGAAGGTATGGGTCAAGGCCCGCGACAAGTTCCACGCCAAGATCCTGAAGAAGGTCGGGGCGGACAAGGTGATCAATCCCGAGTGGGACATGGGCCGCCGCGTCGCCCAGAGCATGTTCGATACCCGGCTGGTCGACTACCTGGAGCTGGGGCACGACATGGTGCTGACCGAATTCGTGATCGGCCTGCAACTCAACGATCGTACCCTGGCCGACCTGGATCTGCTGCAACAGACCGAGTTTCAGCTGCTGGCGATCAAGCGGGGGCAGACCCTCCACAACGTGCTGACCGGCACCCTGACCCTGGCCCTCGGCGATATCCTGATCCTGGCGGGCAACAAGCATGCCATCGACCGCTGGCTGGACAAGCAATGAGCTCCCTGTGGCGTGATACCTACACCTTCGCCATCCGCCCGGATAATGCCTCCCGCTGGAGCGAGCCCAAGCTCATCCTCGGCAGTTTTCTGGCCATACTGGCGGTGGGCACCCTGTTTCTGGCCCAGCCCTCCAGTCATTATGGCGAGGTAAGCTTCATCAATGCCCTCTTCACCGCCACCTCGGCCATCAGCGTGACCGGGCTGGGGGTGGTGGACACCGGCAGTGCCTTCACCCTGCAGGGCCAGCTGTTCCTGCTGGTGCTGATGGAAATTGGCGGTCTGGGGCAGATGACCATGACTGTGCTGTTGCTGGCCCTGCTCAGCAAGCGGGTCGGGCTGCGCCAGCAGGTGCTCGCCAAGGAGGCCCTGGGTCAGGAGGGGTCGATCAACATAGTGCGTCTGGTCAAGCGCATCATAGTGTTCGCCTTCCTGGCCCAGCTGATCGGCGCCGCCATCATGGCCCTGCGCTGGGTGCCCGAGCTGGGGTGGCATCATGGCCTCTACGTCAGCTTCTTCCACGCCGCCTCGGCCTTCAACAACGCCGGTTTCTCGCTGTTTGCCAACAATCTCATGGACTACCGGGACGACCCCCTCATCAGCCTGACCATCTGCGCCCTGCTGATCCTGGGGGGCATAGGCTTCACCGTCATCATGGATCTGGTGCGCACCCGCAAATTTCGCAAGCTCAAACTCCACAGCAAGCTGATGCTGGTGATGACTCCGGCCCTGCTGCTGGTCGGGACCCTGATGTTCTGGCTGCTGGAGCACAACAATCCGGGCACCCTGGGTGGCCTCACCCCGGGCCAGCAGTGGCTGGCCGCCTTCTTTCAGTCCGCCAGCGCCCGCACCGCCGGCTTCAACACTGTAGACCTGGGTCAGTTCGGCCCACCCGCCCTGCTGTTCATGATGATGCTGATGTTCATCGGCGCGGGGACCACCTCCACCGGGGGCGGCATCAAGGTCACCACCTTCGCCGTGGTGGTACTGGCGACCCGGGCCTTCCTCACCAAGCGGCCCCATGTCACCGCCTTCGATCGCACCATAGCGCCCCAGGTGGTGACCCGATCGCTCGCCATCATCATCGTCAGCGCCATGGTGCTGATGCTGGCCATGTTCCTGCTGATGGTGACCGAGGATCTGCCGTTCGACCGCATCATGTTCGAGACCATCTCGGCCTTTGCCACCGTGGGGCTCAGCACAGGGATCACGGCCCAGCTCAGCGAGCCGGGCAAGCTGATCCTGGTATTGGTTATGATCTGTGGCCGTCTCGGCCCCCTGACCCTGGCCTTCATGCTGGCCAGGCCGAGCGAGACCCGCATCCGCTATCCGGAAGAGAACGTGCACACCGGCTGACCGTCTGCCACATGACAACGCCGCAATACCAACGGGGCCCGAGGGCCCCGTTGGTATTGCGCTTTGACCTTGTTCCTCAGGCCGCCTTCCCCTTGCCGGCCCTGCGCGGTGCACCGCGCCCCGTCGACGAGGTGGCGGAACCGGGTTTGGTGCCGGGCTTCCTGCCCCGCCCCGCAGCGGCCGACTTGCGTTTCGGGAAGGAGCGACGCCCGGCGCTCTCCTTAGGCAGACCGCTGAAATCGGCCCCCGAGCTGTGGCGAGCCCCCTCAATCAGGTCATTGAGCTGCTCGGTGAGTGGCCCCATGAAGTGCTGGTAACTGCCATGACGCTCGGCAATCTGGCCCAGGCTCTGCTCCCACAGCGCCGTCATGTCCGGGGTGGTGGCACTCTCGGGCAAGGCCTGTACCAGGGCGCGGCCGGTCGGGGTCGCCTTGATGCTCTTGCCCTGGCGATGCAGAAACTGGCGCTTGAACAACAAGTCTATGATGCCGGCCCGGGTCGCCTCCGTGCCCAGGCCATCCGTCTCTCTGAGCGTCTTGCGGATCTCGGGATCCTGTACGAAGCGGGCTATCCCCGTCATGGCGGCCAACAGGCTGGCATCGGTGAAGGCCTTGGGAGCCTGGGTCATCTTCTCCAGCAGCTCGCCCCGCTCGCAGAGCAGTTGCTCCCCCTCTTTCAGGGCAGGCAGGGTGCCGGCCTTCTCTTCGTCGTCCTCTTCTTCCACCCCGAGCAGCGCCTTCCAGCCAGCCTTGACGATGCGCCTGGCCTTGGCCTGAAACAACCCCCCCTCGATGCGCAGCAGCACCCGACTGTCGTTGTACTCGAACGGCGGGTAGAACTGCAGCAGATATTGGCGCGCCACCAGGCCGTAGATCTTGTTCTCATCCGCCGACAGAGTGGCGCCGTTGCCCTGTTTCTCGGTGGGGATGATGGCGTGGTGGGCATCCACCTTGCTGTCGTTCCACGCCTTGCTGCGCAGGCTGCCATCCGCCTCGGCCACGGCGCTGGCCAGCGCCGGTGCCGTGGCGGCGATGGCATCGCGCACCCGGGGGGCCCGACCGAGATGATCCCCGGGCAGGTGCCGGCTGTCGGACCTGGGATAGGTGATGAGCTTGTGGCGCTCGTAGAGGCTCTGGCAGATATCCAGCACCCGCTTGGCGTCCATGCCGAACCGCTTGGCGGCATCGATCTGCAGGCTGGAGAGGTTGTAGGGCAGTGGCGCCGCCTGTTTCCGGGCCTGCTCCTCCACCTCTTCGACCCGTGCGGCCTTGCCCGCGATGCGGTTGACCACGTTCTCGGCCAGGGCGCGCCTGAGCACCCGCCCCTCCTCGTCCTGCCAGGGCTGGCAGGCCTCTGATGGCTGCCACTTGGCGCAGAAGCGCTCATTGCCCGCGGTCGCCACATGGGCCAGCACCTCGTAGAAGGGTTTGGGGACGAAGGCCTCGATCTCGAGATCCCGGCGCACCACCAGGCCGAGCAGGGGAGTCTGCACCCGGCCGACCGAGAGCAGGGCGCTGCAACCTGCCTTGCGCCCAAGCAGGGTATAGGCCCGGGTCATGTTGATGCCATAGAGCCAGTCGGCGCGGCTGCGGGCCAGGGCCGACACCGCCAGCGGCACGAACTCCTTGTTGTCGCGCAAGCCTTCGAGGGCACGACGTACCGCAGGGGGGTTGAGATCGCTGATGAGACAGCGCTGCACCGGCCTGGACTTGGGGTAGCCGAGAAAGTCGATCACCTCGTCCACCAGCAGCTGCCCCTCCCTGTCCGGATCGCCGGCATTGACCACGCAATCGGCCCGCTTGATGAGACCCTTGATGACGGTGAGCTGGCTGCGGGTCTTGGGCTTGGCCACCAGTTGCCACTGGGCCGGGATGATGGGCAGCTGCTCCATGCGCCACTGCTTGTAGGCGGCGTCGTAGGCATCGGGCTCGGCCTGCTCCAGCAGATGGCCGATGCACCAGGTCACCACATCTCCCTGGGCCGTTTCGATGTAGCCCTCCCCCTTCTTGTGAGGTTTGGGCAGCACATCGGCGATGGCACGCCCCAGGCTGGGTTTTTCCGCGATGAAGAGTCGCATGGCTGATACACCTGAATACTGTATATGTAGCCAGTATACCCAGTCCGCCGACAAAGCCCAAGTCGGCTCCGGCGGGCGGGCAGCGACCGATACGACTCGTCGTGACGCAGCGTCCGGGCAGCTTGGACTAAGCTGCTGAAGACTGCCCGCCCCATGGGAGCGGCAGGCTGCCGGCGCAGACATCCCGGCCTGGCGCTAGAAGGGACTCATTTGTGAAAATTATTCAGCATTCCTATATGCTATGAATTAAGAATCAGAATAATAACGACTTTTTGGATTTCGCAATGATGGGTGTCAAGCTTTCATCTGGCGCCAACTACTACCATATGGGTATTAACCACCTAGGAACTGCCACCATGCTTGGATCCCTCTTCAAGAAGACCTGGTTCTGGCTCCTGCTGCTCGGGGCCCTGCTGGGCGTCGCGGCACTGGGCGTCACCGCCACCATACTGCACAAGACCAGCTCCACCGAGTTCTGCGTCTCCTGCCACTCCATGCAGACCCCGCTCGCCGAATACCAGGGCAGCGTCCACTTCCAGAATCCCAGGGGCATACGGGCCGAGTGCGCCGACTGCCACATCCCGGGGGATCCCACCTCCTACCTCTGGACCAAGATCCGCGCCGTGAAGGACATCTATCACGAGGCGATCGGCACCCTGGATACGCCGCAGAAATATCAGGATCGCAAGCTCTTGATGGCTCAACATGTCTGGGACGAGCTCAAGGCCAATGATTCGGCCACCTGTCGCAGCTGTCACAGCTATGAAGCGATGGACGTGCTGGCCCAGCGCCCCAATGCCCGCGCCGAACACCCGGTCGCCATCAAGGAGGGGCAGACCTGCATCGACTGCCACCGCGGCGTCGCCCACATCATGCCGGATATGAGCGGCCTGGCCGCCGCCGGGGCAAGCGAGCTGGCCCAGGCTGCCGCCAAGACGCCGGCCAGTGTCACCACCCGTTACGCCATCGCCACCACGCCGCTGTTCATGGATGCCAAGACAGACGCCAACCAGGGCAACCTGATGCCCTCGACCCAGGTGCAGATCCTCGCTAACGACAATGGTCGCGCCCAAGTCGAGATCGCCGGCTGGCAGCAAGAGGGGGTCGCCGATGTCTTCTACGCCGCCCCCGGCAAGCGCATCCTGAGCGTACTGCTCGGCGACGAGGCCAAGAAACAGCTGGTCACGGGGACGAGCGAGACGGATGCCAGCACCAAGATCACCTGGCATCAGGTGAAACTGACCGCCTGGGTCGACGAGACGCAACTGATCGGCGACCAGGAGAAGCTGTGGCAATACGCCTCTTCCCTGATGTCCGCCAACTGCACCGGCTGCCATGGCCTGACCGCCCTGGATCACTTCAATGCGAACCAGTGGATCGGCGTCATCAAGGGCATGGAACCCCGCACCTCCCTCACCCCGGAGCAGGCGCGCATGCTGACCCAGTACGTGCAAAAACACGCCAGCGACACCCATTCGGCTCTCTGAGGCAGGACACCAAGGAACTGTTATGACTCTCTTCAACGATAAAACCGCGAACCTGTCCCGCCGCCGCCTGCTCAAGGGCATGGGCGCCTGTGCCGCCCTGCCCCTGCTCGGCGGCCTCTTTCCCAAGAGCGCACTGGCCAACGCCATCAGCACGGCGCTCGATCAGTTCACCACCCTGGTACCGGCCCAGAAGGGCATACTCACCGGGGCCCATTGGGGTGCCTTCGAGGCCATCGTCGAAGATGGCCGCATGGTGCGTGTCCAGCCGGTGGCGGACGATCCTGCCCCGAACGACCTCATCGACATGGCCCCCTATCAGGTCCATGCCAAGAACCGCATCAAGTACCCCATGGTGCGCAAGAGCTGGCTCGAGCATGGCCCCGGCGCCAGCCCCGAGCTACGCGGGGCAGACGAATGGGTACGGGTGAGCTGGGACCAGGCCATCGACCTGGTGGCGGGCGAGATCAAGCGGGTGCAGAGCCAGTTCGGTCCTCAGGCGATCCATGCCGGCTCCTACGGCTGGAAGAGCGTGGGCCTGTTCCACAACAGCCGCACCCTGCTGCACCGGCTGATGAACCTCTCTGGCGGCTTCACCGGCTATGCCGGCGACTACTCCACCGGGGCCGCCCAGGTGATCATGTCCCACGTCATGGGCTCCATCGAGGTGTACGAGCAGCAGACCGCCTGGCCCAACGTGGTCGAACATGCCGAGCTGGTGGTGCTGTGGGGCGTCAATGCCCAGGTCACCCTCAAGAACAGCTGGAACATGCCGGACCATGAGGGGCAGGCCGGTTTCCAGGCCCTGAAGGAGAAGGGTACCCGGGTCATCAGCATAGACCCCGTCTATAACGAGACCGCCAAGCTGCTCGGCGCCGAGTGGCTGGCCCCCAACGCCTACACCGACGTGGCCATGATGCTGGGGGTGGCCCACAGCCTCTACAGCGCCAAAAAGCACGATCAGGCCTTCCTGGATCGCTACACCAGCGGCTTCGACCAGTTCCTCGACTACCTGCTCGGCAAGACGGACGGCCAACCCAAGAGCGCCGAGTGGGCGGCGGCCATCTGCGGGGTCGAGGCCGGGCAGATCACCCAGCTCGCCCTGGACATGGCCGCCAAGCGCACCATGATCATGGCGGGCTGGGGCATGCAGCGTCAGCACCACGGCGAGCAGCCGAACTGGATGCTGGTGACCCTGGCCGCCATGCTGGGCCAGATCGGCCTGCCGGGCGGCGGCTTCGGCTTCAGCTATCACTACTCCTCCGGCGGCAGCCCGACCGCCAAGGGAGGCATACTGTCCGGCATCTCGGCCGGGGACGCCCCCAAGAACAGCCCGGCTCCCATTCCGGTGGCCCGCATCGCCGACTGCCTGGCCAATCCCGGCAAGACCATCGACTTCAACGGCCGCAAGGTCACCTATCCGGACATCAAGCTGGTATATGTGGCGGGCGGCAACCCCTTCCACCACCATCAGGATACCAACAACCTGCTCCAGGCCTGGCGCAGACCCGAGACGGTGATCGTCCACGAACCCTACTGGACTGCCACCGCCAAACATGCCGACATAGTGCTGCCGGTCACCACCAGTTACGAGCGCAACGATCTGGAGATGGGGGGCGACTACTCCCAGCGTTACGTCTTCCCCATGCACCAGTGCGTGCCGCCCCAGTTTGAGGCCCGCAACGACTTCGACATCTTCCGCGCCGTGGCCGCCAAGCTGGGCATGGAGGAGGCCTATACCGAAGGCAAGGACGAGACCCTCTGGCTCAAGCAGATGTATGACGCCATGGCCCTCCAGGCCCGGGGCGCCAAGGTGGCGCTGCCGCCGTTCACCATGTTCTGGGAGTCGAACAACTATGTGCGCTTCCCGGTGCCCGAGGCCAACAAGCAGTGGATCCGCCACGGCGATTTTCGCGAGAACCCGCTGCTCAACCCCCTGGGCACCCCGTCCGGCAAGATAGAGATCTTCTCCAACACCATCGCCAGAATGGGCTATGCCGACTGCGCGGGCCACGCCAAATGGTTCGAGCCCAAGGAGTGGAAACAGGGCCCGGCGGCGGCGCAGTATCCCCTCTCCCTCAACACCTCCCACCCGACTCAGCGGCTGCACTCCCAGCTCGACAACACCCCCCTGAGGGACAAGTTCGCGGTGGCGGACAGGGAAGCCATCATGATCCATCCCGACGACGCCAAGGCCCGAGGCATAGCGGATGGGGATCTGGTGCGCGCCTTCAACGATCGCGGCCAGATCCTGGTGGGGGCGCTGATCTCCAAGGATGTGCGTCCCGGGGTGGTGCGCATCTGTGAAGGGGCCTGGTTCGACCCCGCCGAGCCCGGCAAGGTGGGCGCCCTGTGCAAGAACGGCAACGTCAACTGCCTCACCTTCGACGAAGGGTCGTCGAGCCTGGCCCAGGGCAACTGCGGCCACATGGCCCAGCTGCAGATAGAGAAGTTTGCCGGCACAGCGCCCGCCAATACGGCCCATGCCGTCCCCGCCAACGCCTGACCCTGCCTGTTGACCATGAAAAACGGCGCCGAAAGGCGCCGTTTTTATGACTATTGAGACACTGGCCGGGTGATCCGAGCATGGCTTGATGGCTCAACCCCCTTTTTTCAGAAGTCCCCTTCTGCCATAGACTCCTGGGCACACTCCACCCATGAGGGGCGGCCAGAGCCCGGGTCGATAATTCAGAAGTCCCCTTCTGCCATATACTCCTGGGCACACTCCACCCACGAGGGGGGCCAGAGCCCGGGCCGATAATTCAGAAGTCCCCTTCTTCCATATACCCCTGGGCACACTCCACCCACGAGGGGGGCCAGAGCCCTGGCCGATAATTCAGAAGTCCCCTTCTGCCATAGACTCCTGAGCACACTCCACCCACGAGGGGCGGCCAGAGCCCGGGCCGATAATTCAGAAGTCCCCTTCTTCCATATACTCCTGGGCACACTCCACCAGCTGCGGCCAGAGATCTTCCGGTACCCAGGCATCCGGGTCATCCTCGTCACCGTCATACTGGGTCCAGAAATAGGCACGCAGCCCGCTGGCGAATTCGTCGCTCACCTCAGCCAGCTCGGAGAGGGGCCCCAGCCAGGCGATGCGACGCAGGCCGCTGGCGAGATCATTGATGGCATCGACCAGGGCGCGATTGTCCTGGTTCTGCTCCACCAGCAGGGTGAAGCGCTCCCGGGCCTGCTCGGTCTGATCCTCATCCAGTTCACCCACGTCGGCCAGCAGGTCGATGAACTCTTCCAGCAGGTACTCGATCAGTCCCTCCCTCTCTTCAAACCACTGGATCTGGGCCCCTTTGGTACCCAGCACGGAGGCATCAAACGAATCATCAAGATGGCACAATGCCCACGGATCGTCGGTCATGAATCTTTTCCTCAGGCGTCAACAGATGCCACATAGTAAGCCCGGCCCGCCCCCCTCGCCACTCTGGATGGGGGGAGGCCCGGCATGAAACAAGGGGTCGGCGTCGTGCGGCCTCAGCCGTCGACTCGCGCCACCTTGGGCAGGGAGAGGGAGGCCGCCAGCCCTCCCAGTTCGGCACGCCCCATGATGAGGCTGCCGCGATAGGCTTCCGCCAGATCGGAGACGATATTGAGGCCGAGCCCGGAGCCGGGCACCTTCTCGTCGAGGCGTACCCCGCGCAGCACGGCGCGGGCGATCTGATCCTCCGTCATGCCGGGACCATCATCTTCGATGCGCAGACTGATCCAGCCCCCCAGCTCGGCGCTGGAGACCCGCAGCCGGCCCGCCGACCACTTGTAGGCGTTTTCCAGCAAGTTGCCGACCATCTCGTCGAAGTCCTGCTCCTCCACACCGACCGCCAGGGTGGCGGGTACCTGCAGATCCAGCTCCCTGCCCGGATAGAGGCGGGAGAAGGCGCGGCAGATGTACTCCACCCGGGCCCGCACCGGGGTGGAGACCCCGAGCACCTTGGCGGCGCCGGTCACCCGCGCCTTGCCCAGGTGATAGTCGATGTGGCGCTGTATCTTGTCGAGCTGCTCCAGCATGGGCCCCTGCTCCTCGGGGGGCAGCTGGGTCAGCTGGTTGCGCATGATGCTCAGCGGCGTCTTGAGGGCATGGGCCAGGTTGCCCGTGTGGGCCCGGGCCCGCTGCAACAGCTCGCCATAGTGGTGCAGCAGGCGGTTGATATCCTCCACCAGGGGCTGGATCTCCAGGGGATAGCGCAGGCGGAACCCCTCCTGGTGCCCCTGATGGACCCGCACCAGCTCGCGCCGCAACAGGTGGAGCGGGCGCAGGCCATAGACTATCTGGAAGGTGAAGCCGAGCAGCAGGCCGGCGGCGGCGAAGCCCAGGCCGAGGAAGAGGCCGATCCGGGTCTTGCGCAGCGTCTCGGTCAGGGCCGTGCTGTCCTTGGCCATCACCAGGGTAAACACCCGATCCGAGCCGGGCAGCAGGACATTGCGGGTCATGATCAGCAGGGGCTCCTGATTGGGCCCCCTGCCGAGGAAGAGGTCCGGATCCCCGAAGGCGGACTTGAGGCCATGGCTCTTGAGGTTGGTGTCCCAGAGCGAGCGGGAACGGCTGACGATCTGCTCCCCCAGCTCCAGCTGCCAGTAATAGCCGGAATAGGGCTGCCGGTAGCGGGGATCCGCCATGGGCTCGGTGACCGCGGGCAGGCCGCTGTGCTGCACCTCCAGTCGCGCCAGCAGATCATAGAGCTGCAACCTCAGGCTGTCGGCTTCCGCCTCCTGCCAGTAGTTGCGCATCATGGTCTGCAGGCTGAAGCCGGTGGCGGAGAGGAAGAGGCCGCACCAGATGAGGGCGATGGCCACCAGCCGTCCCCGCAGGGTCCGTACCAGCCTCATTCAGGACTCCCCTGTGCCCCTTGCTGCCGAACCAGGCTCATTCGTTGATCCGGTAGCCGAGTCCGCGCACCGTCTCGATCAGGTCGGCGTGGGTCTTCTTGCGGATCCGGCCGATGAAGACCTCCACCGTATTCGAGTCGCGGTCAAAGTCCTGGGCGTAGATGTGGTCGATAAGCTCGCTGCGGGACACCACCTTGCCCTTGTGCTGCATCAGGTAGCCGAGCACCCGGAATTCGTGGGCGGTGAGCTTGATGGGGGTTCCCTCGTACCACACCTGGGAGGCGGCCATGTCCAGGCGAACGCCGCCAATCTCCAGGATGGAGCTGGCGTTGCCGGCGGCGCGGCGCACCAGAGCATGGACCCTGGCCACCAGCTCGGCGACCTGGAACGGCTTGGTGAGGTAGTCATCGGCCCCGGCGTTGAGCCCCTCTATCTTCTCGTGCAGCTGGCCACGGGCGGTCAGCACCAGCACGGGCGTCGTCATCTCCTTGCTGCGCCACTCCTTGAGGATGCTCAGGCCATCGCGCCCCGGCAGGCCGAGATCCAGGATGATGGCGTCATAGGGTTCCGTCTCCCCGAGGAAACCGGCCTCGTTGCCGTCGTGGCAGAGATCGGTGACGAAACCGGACTGTCGCAGTTGCTCGGCCAGCTGGTTGGCCAGGGTCTTTTCATCTTCAACGATCAGAATGCGCATGGATTGGGTCCAATGAATGGGATATCACTCGGCGACGGGCGCCGGCGGAATGAAGAGGTGTTCGAGATGATGGCCCTTGAGCCACACCATTTCCAGGGTATCGGCGCGGTAACCGACCTTGATGACGCTGTTTTCCCGATCGATCATCCTGAGCTCGTAGAGCCAGAGCCCATCCTGTTCGCTCAGGTCGACCCGCAGCACCCGCCCAGGCAGATGGGCCGCCGCCGCCATCACCTCGTGGAAGGGTTTCACCCGTCCCTCGCTGACCGCCTGTTGCAGCTGCGCCTCGCTCGGCTCGCCATGGGCAGCCAGGGAGCACAGCAGGGCAAACAGACCCAGGGCTCTATTCATGGGGGATTCATCTCCAGAAACCTAGCATAATCGCGGTTATAGTCTGCCAGCCCTGAATCCGGAATGAATATGATCCCGCGCACGTTTTTCCCCATACTGGCCCTGTTGCTCAGCCTGACACCGCTCTGGGCGGGGGCGCAGCAGGCGCGGCTCGAGATGGCAGAACTGATGAAACTGCTGGTGGCGAAAGGGTATCACGATATCCGGGAAGTCACCCTGACCGAAGATCGGTTCGAGGTCGATGCCCTGGACGACACCTCCCGACGAGTGCGCCTGGTGGTGGATGCCCGCAGCGGCGAGCTGCTGAGCCAGGAGCGGCAGTAAGAGCCACCCCTTCCGTTTCCAATGCAAAAGAGGCCATCAGGCCTCTCTTGCATTGAGCTTGTCGCGACGCTGCGCCTTGGGGCGACCGCGCCAGGGCTTGAGCAGCTTGTCCCGCCGCGGCCAGAGCAACGCCAGGGCCAGCAGCAGATAGATGAGCGGCTCCTGCCAGCCGCTCTTGACCGACCACCAGTAGTGCACAGGCACCAGCAGGGCCACGGCATAGATCCAGTTGTGCAGCCGCTGCCAACTCGGCCCCATGGCCCGCAGCAGGGCCGGGATCGAGGTGATGCCGAGCACCAGCAGCAGCAACAGCGCCACCATGCCCACCACTATGTAGCTGCGCTTCACCAGCTCGCCACCGATGAGTCCCCAGTCGAACTGCAGATCCAGCCCCAGCCACACCATGAAATGCAGGCCGGCCCAGGCCGCACACCAGAGCCCGAGAGGGCGGCGCAGCTTGACGAGCTGGCCCTGGCGCCAGCGTCTGGCCAGGGGTGACACCAGCAGGGTGAGCAGCAGCAGATGCAGGGCCCCCTTGCCGAGATAGTGGGTCAGCCCCTGCACCGGATCTCCCCCCAGCAAGCCGGCCGGCACGGCATAGCCCAGCCAGAGCAGGCACCCCAGCGCCCCCAGATGCACCAGGGCCCGCAACAGGGTGATATGGCGCGTGGTCAGTCTCAGAGCCATGAATTCAATCTCCTTCTGTGTCTGTTCTCAGAACCTGTTCACGATCTGTCGCGAGAGGTCGTCAGCAAGGTAACGAGCAACGCAAGCACCGGAGCGTATCGATATACGTGAGCTTCTTGATGACAAACAAGCGAGCAGCACATGAGCCTTGATCACGACCTCGCAGCAAGAGCGTGCACGGGTGCTCAATACCATTTACGCAGATCCATTCCCTGATAGAGGGAGGCAACCTCCTCCCCGTAGCCGTTGAACATCAGGGTGGGCTGGCGCTTGGCGCCAAAGATCCCCCCCTCGCCGATGAAACGCTCGCTGGCCTGGCTCCAGCGCGGGTGATCCACCTGCGGGTTGACGTTGGCGTAGAAGCCATATTCGTTCGGCGCCAGCAGGTTCCAGGTGGTGGGCGGCATCTCTTCCACCAGCCGGATGGAGACGATGCTCTTGATGCTCTTGAAGCCGTACTTCCAGGGCACCACCAACCGGATGGGGGCGCCATTTTGCCCGGGCAGCGTCTTGCCATAGAGACCGACCGCGAGGAAAGCGAGCGGGTGCATGGCCTCGTCGATGCGCAGCCCCTCCACATAGGGGTAATCGATACCGCCGCCAAGGGAGCGGGAAGCCTGTCCCGGCAACTGCTCAGGGTCATACAGGGTCTCGAACGCCACGAACTTGGCACGACTGGTGGGGGCGGCCCGCTTGATGATGTCGGCCAGGGAGATGCCACTCCAGGGCAGCACCATGGACCAGGCCTCGACGCAGCGCAGCCGGTAGATGCGCTCCTCCAGGGGCCCCTTGTCCACCAGATCCTTCACGTCCAGGGTGAAGGGGCGCTCGACCTCGCCACCCACCTTCAGGGTCCAGGGTTCGGTCTTGAGGTAGTGCGCGTTGCGAGCCGGATCCCCCTTGCCGGTACCCAGCTCATAGAAGTTGTTGTGGCTGGTTGCCTTGTCATAGGGAGTCAGTACCAGGCCTTCGGGGCGCGGCGCCGGGTTAACCTTGAGGGGCTTGCCCGCCGGAGCCGGCGCGGCGTCATCCTTGAACAGATCGAGCAGGCTGGCCTGGGCGGGCAGGGCCAGGCTGGCGGCCCCGAGCCCCAGGCCCTTGAGCACCAGGCGCCGGTCCCGGTAGACCTGCTCCGGGGTGACATCGGCCTCGGTCGGATGAGGGGAAGAAGAAGATTTGATCAGCATGCAGGACTCCCGCCGGGATGAGGTGTTAATGATGAGACCGCCTCACTACCCGATCCATTTCATCCCCTGACAAAAAAGCAACCGGGCGGGTCATGGGATGTAAGGGAGTGCCTTGCACAGGGTGCCGACCAGAAACAGGATGACGAAGACCAGCAGGGGCACCAGGACGTTGGACGACATGAGACTCACTCCTTCGAGACGACTGGGCCCTTCACTATGGTGCAGCCAGGAGGGGTCGGCCAGTGAATCTTTTTCGCGAGCGCAAGCGTATTCCTGTCGGCAAAAGCGTGATCAGGATCACGGTGCGCGCCCCCCCGCCTTGCCGCTTCTTTGCACAGGGGTATTCTCCCGCCCTTTCCACATCACCAGGGATATATCGCCATGTCTCCGCTGCTCGCCATCGCCCTCACCACGGGCCTGCTCTCCGCCCTCTGGGGCTGGCTGGCCGTGGCCCTGGGCCTCCTCTCCTGGGTCGGTTTCCTCGGCTGCACCAGCTATTTCGCCTCCCAGGGCGGCGTACGCGCCCTGGGTCAGACCCTGCTGTGCAATGCCAGCGGCATGCTCTGGGCCCTGCTGCTCATTCATGGGGAGTCCTGGTGGGGTGCCGGCGTGGCGGGCTATCTGATGACCGGGGTGGTGGCGACCCTGATGTGCATGCAGGCCAGGCAACAGTGGCTGGCCTATATTCCCGGCACCTTCGCCGGTTGCTGCGCCACCTTCGGCGCGGCGGGGGAGTGGCGCCTGGTCCTGCCCTCCCTGGTGCTGGGCGCCCTGTTTGGCTACCTGATGAAGGCGAGCGGCCTCTGGCTGTCGCGCCGCAGCCAGCGGTCGGCCCCGTCCGCCCGGCAGACCAGCCCTTCGGCCTGACCCTTCACCCCTTGGGCTTGAAGTTGGCGGCCTCTATGTTGTGGCGGTTGAGCAGCTTGTAGAAGTCGGTGCGATTGCGTCCCGCCATGTTGGCGGCCAGGGTGACATTGCCCTCTGTGGTGCGCAGCAGGCGGATCAGATACTCCTTCTCGAACTCGGCCCTGGCCTCGTTGAAGGAGGGGATGCCGCCGCTGTGACCGCTCAGGGCGGACTCCACCATGACGGCCCCGATCACCGGGCTGCTGCACAGGCTCGCCAACTGCTCCACCAGGCTGGATAGCTGGCGCACATTGCCCGGCCAGGCGGCACTGGCCAGCATGGCCAGCGCCTCGGGGGAGAAGCCCATCGCCAGACAGTCGGGGTGGCGCGCCCGGTAACCATCGAGCGCCTGTCTGGCCAGCAGGGGGATGTCCTCGCTGCGGTTGCACAGGGGCGGCAGGGTAATGTTGGCGACGTTGAGCCGATAGAAGAGATCCTCGCGAAACCGCCCCTCGTCCATGGCCGCCACCAGATCCTGATGGCTGGCGCTGATCACCCTTACCTCGGGCGAGCCCTGGCCGTACTCCTGCAGCACTTGCAACAGCTTGGCCTGCAGCGAGGCCGAGAGGTTGCCTATCTCGTCGAGAAACAGGGTCGCGCCCCTGGCCTGGGCGAACAGGCCCGAGCGGCCATCCTCACCGAACAGCTCCCTGTCCAGTGCCTCCCAGGAGAGGGCCGCACAGTTGATGACATGGAACGGCCGATCCCGCCGGCTGCTGGCCTGGTACAAGGTCTGGGCCATCAGCCCCTTGCCGGCACCGGACGGCCCCAGGATCAGCACGGGTACCTCCATGCCGGCAATGGTGCTGGCCTGGATCAGGATCTGCTCCATCTGGGGGTTGCGGGTCAGGATCTGGGATTGCCACTCCCGCGTCTGCTTGGGACGGGTCAGGCTGAGGGCATGCTCTATGGTGCTCAGCAGCTCGTCCTTGTCGACGGGCTTGGTCAGGAAGCTGAACACCCCGGAGCGGGTCGCCTGAATCGCATCGGGAATGGTGCCGTGGGCCGTCATGATGATGACGGGCATCCCCAGCCACTGGGCCTGGATCTTCTCGAACAACGCCAGTCCGTCCATGCCCCCCATCCGCAGATCGCTCAGCACCAGATCGGCCCGCCGCTGGCGCAGTCGATCGAGGGCCGCCTCGGCACTGTCGGCGGTGTCCACCTCATAACCCTGGCTGCGCAGCCGCATGCTCATCAGCTTGAGCAGGCTGGCATCATCATCCACCAGCAAGATACGGCTCATGGCAAGGCGCTCCCCGTCTCCTGATATTTGCGTCGGTTGAGCTGCTCATCGATGGCGGAGAGCTGCTCTATCTGCCGCTTGAGCCGCTGCACTTCCTTGCTCTGATCGTCGCGACGGCTGTCGCGGGCCAGCAGCTGCTCGCCCAGGGCAATCCAGCTGCGCAGGAAGGCCTGGGCGTCCAGTCCGAGTTCGGGCTGCAGCCCCTTGAGGGCATCGAGTCCGGCGCGGCGGCTCGCCACCGGCTCGTCAGGATGGCTGTTGACCATGGCCAGGCTGACCCGGCTCTCCAGATCCGGTTGATTGTGCAGCCGCTCACGCTCCTGCTCCCGCTGTTGCGGCTGGCTCGCCAGCAACCAGTCGGAATATTGCAGGCGCACCTGCATCTCCTTGTTGGCAAACTCCATGCGCTGGGTCAACTCGGCATCCGTGACCGAGGCGGGTTCCTGGCGCGGCAGCAGGCCGCACCCCGTCAACATGCCCGCCAGCAGGACGGGAAACATCAGTCGTTTGATCATAGGTATCACTTCAGCGTCAACCTGAAACAGACGGAGGCCTGACCATCGTCCACCAGACCCAGCTCGCCGCCGAGGCTGATGGCCGACTCACGGGCAATGGAGAGCCCCATGCCAGACCCTTTCAATACTCCCTCACGAGCGATACTGCCCTGCTCGAAGGGTTCGAAGATACGTTCGCGCTCATCCTGGGGGATGGCGGGGCCCTCATTGGCCACTTCCAGCCAGCTTTGCTGTTCATCCTGGCCCCAGCGGATCCAGATCTGGCCGCCCCGTGCCCCATAGCTGACCGCATTGGAGAAGAGATTGTCGATGATGAGCCGCAGCCGGTAAGGGTCGGCCTGCAGGGTCAGCTCCCGCTCCGGCAGATGCACCCTGTTTCCCTTGGATTCGAGCGTCAGCCGGTATTCGGCGCACAGGGACTCGAGCAGCGGCGTCAGCGCCACCGGCACCCGCTCGAACTCCTCCTGCTGGCTCAGGCGGTTGAAGTCGAGCAGGCGCTCGATCAGGGTCTGCAGGCGACGACTGTTCTGCTCCAGCATCTGGCAGATCTCCTGCTGGTCCGGGGTGAGGGGCCCCACCAGCTGCTCACTGAGCAGATCCGCCCCCTCTCGCAGCACCGCCAGCGGCGTCTTCAGCTCATGGGAGACATGGCGCAGGAACTGATACTTCTGCTGTTCCAGCTCCTTGAGCTTGTCGTGCAGCCAGCCGATCCGCTCCCCCAGTACCACCAGCTCGGCCGGGCCATCGACCGGTTTCTTGTCCGGCTCTATCCCGGCGCCCAGGCTGAGGATACGCGACTCAATCTGGCGCACCGGGTGGATGATCAGGTAAGTAAACAGCAGGATCAACAGCAGGCTGAGCACGGCGACCAGGCCGCTGACCCACCAGATCTCCTTCATGAGCGCATCGATGGCGAGCCGCACCCTGAGCACATGCTCATCCACCTGGCTGCGGGTCGCCACCTCCAGCTGCATGTTGGCCTGGCTGAGATCCTCGAAACGCAGGCTGGTCGATTCGGCCTTGGCCCGGGTCAGATCCTGCAGGCCATCGAGCCAGCCGATCAGTTCGTCCAGCTGGCCATAGACAGGGGCATCGGGAATGGAGGCCTGGTGCTCCTTGAGCAGGCCCCGATAGTGGCCGAGCTGCTGCTGGTAGCTGGCGAGGATGCGACTGTCCCCGAGCACGGCGTAGCGGCGCAGGGTGCGTTCCAGATCCACCGCCAGATTGGTGAGCAGGGTCGCCCGGCGCGTGTCGCGCACCGCCCGCTCCATCTCGTCACTGGTGAGCTGACTCAGGTGTTCGAGGGCGCGGCTGTCGTGCCAGATCATGCCGCCGAGGGGCATCAGCACCAGCGCGAAGCCCATCAGGACCACTTGTAACAGTGAGCGCGGTCTTACCCGTGTCATCTTGCACTCTCAGCTCATCATTGGGGTGGCAAGCATATCCGCAGTCGCCCAAAAAACAAAACCGGCCCAGGGGCCGGTTGAATCACATCTGCCGGGCTAGGCAAACAGGACGGAGACGGTGCTGATGATGAGCACCAGGGCAAGGGCCCCTGTCGCCGCCGCCATAGCCCACTTCATTTCTGCACTCATAACTCCTCCTTAGTTGCTCAATCAGAGCCCGATCACAACATACCGGATTGATGTTAATGCATAGTTAAGGTAATTAACGTGAGCCAGATAACCATTTTCAGATGAGCCTCAACGCAAGGGAAAGCGCCATGTTCTATCTGTGTAGCATAGGATCCAACCTCGAACCCGAACAGCATGTCGATCGTGCCCTCGGCGAACTGCTGACGCGTTTTCAGCGCCTGCAGCTGAGTTCGGTGATCAAGACCAAGCCGGTCGGCATGCACTCGCGCCACGATTTCCTCAACTGCCTGTTCGTGATCGAGAGCGAGCACAGCCCCCAGAGCCTCAAGGCGGAGTTCATCGCCATGGAGCAAGCCCATGGCCGCAATCGCAGCGACCCCCTGTGCAAGGTGCACGACAGACCCCTCGACATCGACATCCTGGCCATCCGCGACGACGATGATTTTCACGCCGCCGAGGTCGATGCCTACCTTCAGGAGCTGCTGGCCGAGCTCTATGGCGAACAGCCCGCCAACGTCCAGAAAGTGGTGCTGACCCCCTGCGGGGTGGCCATAGGCCAGGCCCCGGTCTACCTCAGTCAGGGGTCAGATGATGGCCAGGGAGCGGCCACCGTCCACCTTGATGCTCGCCCCCGTCATGTAGTGATTGCCCAGCAGTAACTGCACCGCCTGCCAGATAGGCTCAAGCCCCCCCTCCCGCGCCAGCGGCGTCCTGGCCAGCACCTGCTGGCGCCAGGCCTCATCATGCTCATCGAGAAACAGGATGGGACCTGGCTCTATGGTATTGACCCGCACCGCCGGGGCCAGCTGGCGCGCCAGACTCATGGCCAGGGAGTGAGCCCCCGCCTTGGTCGCCACATAGTTGGCAAAACGGGGGGCAGGCCCGTGAATGTAGATGTCGGTGATCTGGATGATGCTGGCGTTGGCATTGCACGCCAGCCTGGGGGCCAGCACCTGGTTGAGCTGGAAGGGGGCCGCCATGTGCACCCGGTAGAAGCGATCGAACTGGGCCAATTGCTCGGCGGGATCCTCGGCCAGGGGCTCGAAGGCGGAGGCGTTGTGGATGATGAGCCCCAGATCCTCATGGCGCGCCGTGGCATGGGCCAGGGCGGCCACCTCTTCGGGCCGGGTGAAGTCGGCCTGGATGAGCTCGACCCCGAGCGCCCTCAGCCGCCCCAGCTCGGGACGCTCGGAGCGATACTGCCCCGTCACCTGCCAGCCCGCCGCCACCAGTTGCTCGCACAGATAAAACCCGAGTCGTCGACCCGCTCCCGTCACCAAGGCACGCATAATCCCTCCTCATCATCCCTGAATCGAGCGGGGTCATTTGTCACAAAATTGCCCGGCCGATCGCATCTTCACCCCATCGCCAATGATATGGTCTATCAATCCCTGCGGCACCACCCATTGGTGCCAACGGAGCGACTGTCTCATAGTGCAGGCAACCAGAACCGTGGAGCAATCAATATGTTA
Organism: Aeromonas bivalvium; assembly: GCF_046078285.1. Taxonomy (NCBI): domain Bacteria; kingdom Pseudomonadati; phylum Pseudomonadota; class Gammaproteobacteria; order Aeromonadales; family Aeromonadaceae; genus Aeromonas; species Aeromonas bivalvium. The sequence continues at coordinate 105,662 of NZ_JBGXBV010000010.1, read as the reverse complement.
CAAGTACGCGATCACATGAGCCGCCTGAGCCACTCCCTCTCTCCCCAACAGGGACTGGCCGCCGCCCTCGACAGCCTGCATGCCTCCGGCCTGAGCGGTCTGCCCGTGCTCAATGACCAGCATCAGCTGGTGGGGTTTCTCTCCGAGCAGGACTGCATCCCCAGCCTGCTGACCGGCAGCTACCACTGCGACACCCGCACCCAGGTGCAGGACATGATGAGCAAGACGCCCCTCTCCATCGGCCCCGACGAGAGCATCCTGGATCTGGCCCGCCAGATGACGGGGGCCAAGCCTCGCATCTACCCCGTGGTCGAGCAGGGCAAGGTGATAGGCATCATCAGCCGCCGCCAGGTGATGCAGGTGCTCAATCAACAGCTCAAGGGTTGCCAGCAGACCTGAGTGCGGGACTCAAGCATCGACCAGGGATGGTCGATATGATCTCGACAACCGCGGCCAAGGCGCCGCCCCCATGGCTTTTGGAGAAGCTGATTGCGGATCTTGTTCCTGTTATGGCTGCTGCTGCCCTGCGCCCTCACCGCCAAGACGCTGGTGATTGGCGGCATGCTGGAGCCACCGCTCAAGTACCTCGACGCCCAGCAACGCCCGACCGGCATGGACGTCGAGCTGCTCACCGAGATCTTCACCGCCATGGGGGTGCCCATCGAGATCACCCTGACCGATTCGAGTGCTCGCCTCACCCGAAATGCCAGGACGGGGCGCTACGATCTGCTGATGAGCCACTCCTTCCAGCCCGAACGGGAAGCCTACCTCCTCTATCCGAAGCAGTCCCACATCCGCCACAGCTGGCACTTCTTCGTGCGCAAGGCCGACAAGGCGCGCATCCAGTATCAATCGATCGCGGATCTCAAACCCTGGCGTATCGGTCTCACCCGGGATTACGCCTACACCCCCGAACTCAGCGCCGTACTGGATGCCCCCGGTTACCAGTTTCAGGAGATCCCCCTCAACCAGCTGCAACTGCGCAAACTGGTGGCCGGGCGTATCGACCTGGTGCCCATGTCCCTGGTCACTGCCTTCGGCCAGATCCGCGAAGAGGGGCTGACCGACCAGGTTGATTACCTGCCCAAACCCCTCAAGAGCAGCCCCTACTACCATGTCTGGTGCAAGGCCAGGGCCGATGCCGACACCCCGGCCCTGATGGCGGCCTACGATGCCGAGCTGCTGCAGATGAAGCGCAATGGTCGCCTCAAGGCCATCTACGACAAATACGGCATCCCCTATATCGAACCCTGATGGTTCCCGTCAGGGTCTGCGTCTCCCAATATCGGGTATTGCCGCGAGGTCGGCGTTTCCATCTCGCCCCCTCCATTCCCTGCCCCCTCAGGGCTTCACGTCCCGCAGTATGGGGTTTTGCAGCGAGATCAGGGTTTCGGTGGACTGGATCTCGTCTATGGTCTGGATCTTGTGGATCAGCACGGTCTGCAACTCGTCGATGGAACGGGTCATCACCTTGATGAAGATGCTGTAATTGCCCGTGGTGTAGTAGGCCTCCACCACCTCGTCCAGCGCCTGCAGCCTGGCCAGGGCCGAGGGGTAATCCTTGGCGCTCTTGAGGTTGATGCCGATAAAGCAGCAGACGTCGTAGCCCAGCCGCTTGGCATTCACCTGCACCCTGGTCCCCTCTATGATCCCCGCCTGCTTCATCTTCTCCACCCGCACATGGATGGTACCCGGGCTGACCAGCAGTTGTTTTGCAAGCTCGGCGTAAGGGATGCGCGCATTCTCCATCAGGGCGGTGAGGATGGCCTGATCGAGATTATCGATCCGATAATTTTCTGGCACTTTTTTGCACTCCCGTTAACGATATCTCATTAATGACCGGGTTATTTTGAAGAAAAAAATAGCCAAAGCCTATTTCTATTATCGAATATTGAATTTGGTGCGCAATCTGTTGAAGAATCGCCACATCCAACGGCTTTGAGACAGGTATTTCCTCATGAAACAGCACTACATTCGCAGCCAGCAGCAGATCAGCTTCGTCAAAGAGATGTTCTCCCGCCAACTCGTCCAGCAACTGGGTCTGATGGAGGTGCAAGCCCCCATCCTGAGCCGGGTCGGCGATGGTACCCAGGACAACCTCTCCGGCCACGAGAATGCGGTGCAAGTGAAGGTGAAGACCCTGCCGCAGCACAGCTACGAAGTGGTGCATTCGCTCGCCAAGTGGAAGCGCCAGACCCTGGGCCGCTTCGGTTTCGGCCCGGGTGAGGGCATCTACACCCACATGAAGGCCCTGCGTCCGGACGAGGACAGGCTGACCCCCATCCACTCCGTCTACGTCGACCAGTGGGACTGGGAGAAGGTGATGCCGGGCGAGCGCCGGGATCTGGCCTACCTGCAGGAGACGGTGCGCGGCATCTGGGCCGCCATCAAGGCCACAGAGCGCGCGGTCTGCGCCGAGCACGCGCTGACCCCCTTCCTGCCGGCGGAGATCCAGTTCCTGCACAGCGAAGAGCTGCTGACCCGTTACCCGGATCTCGACGCCAAGGGGCGCGAGCGCGCCATCGCCAAGGAGCTGGGGGCCGTGTTCCTGATCGGTATCGGCGGCGCCCTCTCCCACGGCGAGCGCCACGACGTGCGCGCCCCGGACTATGACGACTGGAGCAGCGAGAGCGAACTGGGTCTGGCGGGTCTGAACGGCGACATCCTGGTGTGGAACCCTGTGCTGGAAGACAGCTTCGAGATCTCCTCCATGGGGATCCGGGTGGACGCCGAGGCCCTGCGCCGCCAGCTCGCCATCACCGGCGACGAGGATCGCCTGCAGTACGACTGGCACCAGGACCTGCTGGCCGCACGGATGCCGCAGACCATAGGCGGCGGCATAGGCCAATCCCGTCTGGCCATGCTGCTGCTGCAAAAAGAGCACATAGGTCAGGTGCAGGTAGGTGTCTGGCCATCCGAGATGAAGGCCGCCATCCCGGGCATGCTGTAAGCAGGTCATGGGCATAGGGTCATCCCGGGTCGGCACAGAGGAGCACATAGACCAGCAGATACAGGTCGGCGTCTGACCATCCGAGATGAAAGCTGCCGTCCCGGGCATGCTGTAAGCAGATTGATGGTATCCGGCAACCCATGCCGGATGCTGAAGGTGTGTGGCGGTGCGGACTGAAAGAGCGCAGTCCGGACAGGCTGTAAGCAGGGCGTTCATCCTGGATGCCCCTCTGCGAAACCGGGGCTTGCCCCTGCGACCCGCTCAACCCACGCAAGGTCGCATCGAATACATTCCTCCCGGCAATCCTCGGATTGCCGTTTTTTTTTGCCTGCACCCGGGCGCCCCATGAAAAAAGGGGCCTGAGCCCCTCTGTAGCCCTGCCTCTGCCCTCAATACGCCTTGCTGCCCAGCAGGTGGCCATCCACCGGGGAAGGCAAGCCGTACTGGGAGTAGGTGCCATGGAACGCCTTGGTGGTCTGGCCGAGGTCCCCCTTGAACCTGGGGTCCTGAGGGCGCTCGTGGCTGTTGATGTAAAGGGAGACATCCCAGGCCTGCTGATCGCTCAGGCTCCCTCCCTGGGAGAGCGGCATGTTGCTCTTGATGAAGGCCGCCGCCTTGTCGATGCCGTGGCAATCGGCACACCGCTCGGCATAGACGCTCTGGCCCCGCTTGAAGTCGGGGGCCTGAGGAGGGGTGGCGATGGCGAAGAAGTTGCGCCCTGGCAGTTTGTCACTGATGGGGGCGCCGCTCGCCAGCCAGTAGGAGTAGGCCACCAGATCCCGGATAGCCTGGCTGTCATAGGCGGGGGGCCGGCCCTCTCTGGCATTCATCGAATAGAGGAAGCAGCCTTGCAGCCGATCCTCATAGGTGTTCACCTTGTTGTTCTTCTTGCGATAGGCGGGATAGGCCGGATAAGCCCCCCACATGGGGCTGGCACCGGCAATGATGCCGGCGCCCAGGTGACAGTTGCTGCACTGCAAGCCGTTCCCCGGCTGGCCCTGCCCCTTGAGCTGCTGGGTGTTGACGAACAGGCTGTAGCCACGCTTGATGGCCGCTCCCATCTCCCCTTCCGGCACGGCAGACCAGTCGGGCACCTTGTGGTAGTTGCCATCGGGCGCCTTCTCCCCGAGCGGGACGCTGAACTGATCCTCGAACGATTCGGCATGAGCCAGACCGGCCAGCAGGCAGGCCATCAGATATGCATGCTTCATTTCGCCACCCCCTGCGCCGCGAAGTAGTTGGCCACGGCGTCCATTTCCGCCTCGCTGAGGGACTTGGCGATGGCAGGCATGGAGCCCATGGCGCCAAGCGGGCGTTTGTCGGCCTTCCAGTAGATCAACTGGCGCTTGAGATAGGCGGGATCCTGACCGGCGAGACGGGGAAACAGTGGCATGACGCCGACGCCACTCGGGCCGTGGCAAGCCACGCAGGCTGGCAGATTGCGCTCGGGTTTGCCGGCCAGGGCCAGCCGCTCCCCCGTCTCCATGTCCCCGGGCCACTTGTCGCCGCTCCAGTGCAAGCTCACCTCCTTGGCGGCGGCCTGGCTGGCGAAGTGGTTGGCGGCACGCTTTATCTGCTCGTCGCGCAACTGGTAGATGATGGGATTCATGAAGTCGCTGACCCGTTTGCCGCTGCGAAAGGCGCGCAGTTGCTCGCTCAGGTAGGTTTCGGACTGTCCCCAGAGATTGGGGATATTCGACTCCTTGGGCACGCCGTTCATCCCGTGACAGGTGGCGCAGATCTGGGGCACATCCTGGCTTGCTTGCGCCCCCTGTACCGCCAGGGGCACCAGGCTGCTGCACAGCAGCAGGAACGAAAATCGTGTTCTCATCGGCAAAGGCTCCCTCTCCTGGTAATAACAATGAAATCATTAATGGTATGACGCGTATCACCACAATGCGATGACCCATAGTTATCGCCATGTTGGCGCCCGCATGCTGCGCCAAAAAAAACGCCAGCCCGAGGGCTGGCGTTGTGAACGAGGGTGAGAGCCATCACTGGGTCATGGTGAGCCCGTTGCTGTCGGCACCCAGCAGCAGCCGCTTGCCGGGGATGACCCGACCGCTGAGCAGGGCCTGGGCCAGCGGGTTTTCCACCTTCTGCTGAATGGCCCGCTTGAGGGGACGCGCCCCGTAGACGGGGTCGAAGCCCGCGTGGACCAGCTTGGTCAGCAGCTCCTCGCTCACCTCCACCTCGAAGCCCTGGGATTCCAGACGACCCATCAGGCTCCCCAGCTGGATGCGGGCGATGGACTTGATGTGATCCTCGCCGAGCGGATGGAACACCACAGTCTCGTCGATCCGGTTGATGAACTCCGGACGGAAGCTGCGGGTCAGCAGCTCCATCAGCAGAGCCTTCATCTCCTCGTAGTCCTTCTCGGCGTAGTGCTCCTGGATGAGATCCGAGCCGAGGTTGGAGGTCATGATCACCACGGTATTGCGAAAATCGACGGTGCGGCCCTGACCATCGGTCAGGCGGCCATCGTCCAGCACCTGCAGCAGTATGTTGAACACGTCCGGGTGCGCCTTCTCCACCTCGTCCAGCAGGATCACCGAGTAGGGGCGACGGCGTACCGCCTCGGTGAGATAACCCCCCTCCTCGTAGCCCACGTATCCCGGAGGCGCCCCCACCAGACGGGCCACGCTGTGCTTCTCCATGAACTCGGACATGTCGATGCGCACCATGGCGTCCTGGGTATCGAACAGGAACTCCGCCAGCGCCTTGCACAGCTCTGTCTTGCCCACCCCGGTGGGCCCGAGGAACAGGAAGGAGCCGATGGGGCGGTTCGGATCGGACAGCCCGGCCCGGGAGCGGCGGATGGCGTTGGAGACGGCGTCCACCGCCTCTTCCTGGCCGATCACCCGGCTGTGCAGCTGATCTTCCATCCGCAGCAGCTTGTCACGCTCCCCTTCCAGCATCCGCGCCACCGGAATGCCGGTCCAGCGCGCCAAGACGTCTGCGATCTCCACGTCGGTGACCCGATTGCGCAGCAGGCTGGTCTCCTGCATCTCCGCCTGGGTGGCGAGATCCAGCTGTTTCTCAAGCTCCGGGATGCGGCCATATTGCAGCTCGGACATGCGGCCCAAGTCCCCGGCCCGGCGCGCCACCTCGAGATCCTGACGGGCCTGCTCCAGCGCCGCCTTGATGTGCTGGGTACCGGCGAGGGCGGCCTTCTCGGCTTTCCACACCTCTTCCAGCTCGTTGTATTCCCGCTCTTTTTCCGTCAGCTCCTGATTGAGCAGATCGAGCCGCTTGCGGCTGGCGTCGTCGTCCTCCTTCATCAGCGCCTGCTGCTCCAGCTTGAGCTGGATGATGCGCCGCTCGAGCCGATCGAGGGATTCCGGCTTGGAGTCGATCTGCAGCCGTATGCTGGCCGCCGCCTCGTCGATGAGGTCGATGGCCTTGTCAGGCAGCTGGCGATCCGCGATGTAGCGGTGGGACAGCTGGGCCGCCGCCACAATCGCCGGGTCTGTGATCTGCACATGGTGGTGCAGCTCATAGCGCTCCTTCAGGCCACGCAGTATGGCGATGGTGTCCTCCACCGAGGGCTCCTCCACCAGCACCTTCTGGAAGCGGCGCTCCAGAGCGGCATCTTTTTCCACGTACTGGCGATATTCATCGAGGGTGGTGGCACCGACGCAGTGCAGCTCGCCACGGGCCAGGGCCGGTTTGAGCATGTTGCCCGCGTCCATGGCCCCCTCGCCCTTGCCGGCGCCGACCATGGTGTGCAGCTCGTCCACGAAGAGGATGACGCTCCCCTCCTCCTTGGCCAGATCATTCAGCACCGCCTTGAGCCGCTCCTCGAACTCGCCGCGATACTTGGCACCGGCCACCAGGGCCCCCATGTCCAAGGAGAGCACCCGCTTGTTCTTGAGCCCCTCCGGCACCTCGCCGTTGATGATGCGCTGGGCCAGCCCCTCGACGATGGCGGTCTTGCCGACGCCGGGGGCGCCGATCAGCACGGGGTTGTTCTTGGTACGACGCTGCAGCACCTGGATGGTGCGGCGGATCTCTTCATCCCGCCCGATCACGGGGTCGAGCTTGCCGAGTTCGGCCCGCTCGGTGAGGTCTATGGTGTACTTCTCCAGCGCCTGGCGATTCTCCTCGGCGTTGGCATCATCCACCTTCTTGCCGCCACGCACCTTGTCGATGGCCGCTTCGAGTTTTTCCTTGGTCAGTCCCTGGGCACGCAGCAACTCTCCCAGGTTGCCCTTCTCGTCCAGGGCCGCCAGCACGAACAGCTCGGACGAGATGAACTGATCCTTGCGCTGCTGGGCCAGCTTGTCGCAGACGTTGAGCAGGCGGCCAAGGCCGTTGGAGAGCTGGACGTCCCCTTCGACGCCGCTCACCTTGGGCAGGCGGTCCAGCTCCTCGCCCAGACGCGAGCGCAGGGCATTGATGTCGAGCCCGGTCAGGGTCAGCAACGGGCGAATGGATCCGCCGTCCTGATTGAGCAGGGCGGCCATCAGGTGGACGGGTTCGATGAATTGGTGGTCACGACCCAGTGCGAGAGACTGGGCATCGGAAATAGCAACTTGGAATTTGCTGGTCAGGCGATCGAGGCGCATTGCACTCCCCCCTTGAAAACGGACACCGCTTGCGCGGCAAACAACAGAACTTTCTGATTAGGAAGATGAGGCCCGTGCGGGCTATTTCAAGGGGCAGGGCTGGTTATTTTTTCTGCAAGGCACAGGAACGGAAGGATCGCGGCCCCTTGGCAGGCAAGGGGCCGGTGAGTGTTCACTCGGCCAGCCAGATGATGGAGGCCATGCGGCCGGTCTGACCGTCACGACGATAAGAGTAGAAGCGTTCGGCATCGCTGAAGGTGCAGTGCTCGCCGCCATAAATGGCGGTGACACCGGCGCGGGCCAGACGCAGCCGGGCCAGCTGGTAGATATCCGCCAGCCACTTGCCCTCATTGCTGGAAGGCACGAAGGCGGCAGCCGCCTCGCCCTGCACCGCCATAAAGGCATCGCGCACCTCGCTCCCCACTTCAAAGGCCGCAGGGCCGATGGCGGGGCCGAGCCAGGCCAGGATCTCCCCAGGCTCGCAGCCCATGGCCCGGATGCTCGCCTCCAGCACGCCACCCTCTTCATGGCCCAGCAAGCCGCGCCAGCCGGCATGAGCAGCGGCCACCACGGTACCGGCCCGATCACAGAACAGCACTGGCAGACAGTCGGCGGTCATCACTATGCAGGCCAGTCCGGCCTCGTGGGCGCAGGCGGCATCGGCATCCGGTGCACTCTCATACCGCTTGCTGACCCGATGCACGGCGATGCCATGCACCTGATTGAGCCAGTTGAGGGGCTCGGGGATCCCCGCCGCCAGCTGCAATCTGGCCCGGTTGTCCTCTACTCTGGCGGGCTCGTCGCCCACATGGGCCCCCAGATTGAGGCCGTCGAAGACCCCCTGGCTCACGCCACCGTCCCGGGTGGTGGAGAGGGCCCGCACCCGCGCCGGGGCGGGCCAGTCCGGTTGAATGGTCTTCATCTGTCACTCCTTTATGCGGCCTCTGCCTGTTGCCATAAAAAGCGGGGCACCCACTGGGTGCCCCGCCGCCATGCTCACGGGGTCTGTGCGACCCTGACCCTCAACCCCAGATCAGGTCATCCGGGTTGGCCAGGGTATCGGCGCGCATCGCCGCCATCAAGTCCACCATGTCCTGAGGGGTGGGCGAGTGCCACTGCATCACCTCACCCGTGATGGGGTGTGCCAGTTGCAGCATGGTGGCGTGCAGGGCCTGGCGATGGAAGCCCCGCAGCGCGGCGGTCAGCTCAGGGGTGGCATTGCGCAGCAGACGCATGCGACCACCATAGACGGGGTCGCCCACCAGCGGGTGCTTGATGTGCGCCATGTGAACCCGGATCTGGTGAGTACGACCGGTTTCCAGCCGCAGTCGCAGCCGGGTATGGCCGCGGAACTTCTCGTGCACCCGATAGTGGGTCACGGAATCACGACCGTTGGGAATGACGGCCATGTGGGTACGCTGGGTCGGGTGACGGCCGATGGGAGCGTCGACCGTGCCCCCTGCGGTCATGTGGCCGATGGCGACCGCCTCGTACTCACGGGTGATCTGGCGCGCCTGCAGCGCCTCCACCAGATGGGTCTGGGCGGGGATCGTCTTGGCGATCACCATGAGACCCGTGGTGTCCTTGTCCAGACGGTGCACTATACCGGCGCGGGGCACCTCGGCGATGTCGGGGTAGCGGTGCAGCAAGGCGTTGAGCACGGTACCGTCCGGCGTGCCTGCCCCCGGGTGCACCACCAGACCGGCCGGCTTGTCGATCACCAGGATGTGTTCGTCTTCGAAGACGATGTTGAGGGCTATGTTCTGGGCATCCCAGCGGGTGTCATCTTCCAGCTCGACCGTCACATGGACCTGCTGCCCGGAGATGACTTTCTCCCTTGGTGTGTTGGCAACCTGACCATCCAGGGTCACTCTGTCTTGCAGGATCCACTCCTTGATCCGGGTGCGGGAGTAGTCGGGAAATATTTCTGCCAGAGCCTGATCGAGTCGCTGCCCGAATTGGTGATCCTGGAATTCGCCTGTTAATTCAATATGCTGGCTCATGTATGGTCTCTTGAGCGGGGGTTTCAATTCGAAATAATCCGGGTATTCTAGCTTTTCTTTTAGCCAAGCATAACGGATACTTTGCCAATTTCGTGGAAATGGACCGGATGTTGTTGATGGGAAAGAAGTCTCACCTGCTGATGTCGCTCGCCTTGGTCGCTACCCTGATCACTGGCTGTTCCAGCACCAAACCCAAGGTTCCCGACGAACCGCCGGAAACCCTGTACCAGAAAGCACGCCTCAAGCTGGATGCCGGCAACTATGTGAATGCCATCGAGTTATTGGAAGCATTGGACTCCCGCTACCCGTTCGGAGCTTACTCCAATCAGGTGCAGCTCGACCTCATCTATGCCTACTACAAACAGGATGACACCGCCCAAGCGACCGCCAACATCGACCGTTTCATCCGTCTCAATCCGGCGCACAAGAACATCGATTACGTCTTCTATATGCGCGGCCTGACCAACATGGCGGCAGATTACAACTTCTTCCAGGATCTGTTCGGCATCGATCGGGATGACAAGGATCCCTCCTACGCCCGCCAGGCGTTCCAGGATTTCAAGACCCTGCTGCAGAACTACCCCAACAGCAGCTATGCGGCCGATGCCCGTGCCCGCATGATAGGCCTGAAAAACCGCCTCGCCCGCTACGATCTCAGCGTCGCCCAGTATTATGTGAAGCGTGATGCCCTGATCGCCGCCGCCAACCGGGCCAAGCAGGTGGTCGAGACCTATCCGGACACGCCCCAGACCGAAGAGGCGCTCGTCATCATGGTCGAATCTTACGAGACCCTCAAGATGCCGACCCTGGCCCAGCATGCCCGAGAGGTGCTGGCCAAGAACTACCCGGAGAACCGCCACGCCAAGGGTTGATGGCGCTGCAACTCCCCACGAAAAACCGATGGCCATGGCCATCGGTTTTTTTTGTCTGACGTTGGGGCGGCGGGCCGCTCTGCCGCCCTCTGCTCCCGCCGCTGGCTCAGTTGCGCTGCTTGGCCCGCATGATGTTGATGATCTCGATGTCGGTATCCAGCATGCCCTGCCTGGAGAGCTGCCCCAGATTGGCAATGGTCTGATCCACGTCGTCGGAGACGATGCCCTCGCTCTGGGGCACCCTCAGGTTGTTGACCGCCATCAGGGACGACTTCACCGCCGCCGAGGTGGAGGTGGATACCTTCATGGAGCAGGCGCTGCCGGCGCCGTCGCAGATGATGCCGGACACATCCCCAATCATGTTGTTGATGCAGTGGCTGATCTGCTCGAACCTGCCCCCCAGCAGCCAGGTGATGGCGGCGCCGGCTCCCATGGCGGCCGTGCTGGCGGCGCACAGGGCGGAGAGCTTGTTCTGATACATCTTGATATAGATGGCCACCAGATGGCTCATCACCAGCGCCCGGGTCAGCTGCTCCTCGCTGGAGCCGAGGAAACGGGCGGCGGCGACCACCGGCATGGTGGCGGCGATCCCCTGGTTGCCCGAGCCCGAGTTGGACATGGCGGGCAGCATGGCGCCATCCATGCGCGCGTCCGACGCGGCGGAGGAGAGGCGCATGGCGAGCGTCATCAGATCGTCGGAGAGCAGCTTGCGTTCCACCTGATCGGTCAGCATCTTGCCGATACTCAGGCCATAGCCCTGCAAGCCTTCGTCCGCCAGGGCCTGGTTCATGGTGGCGGCCTCACCGATGAAGGCGATCTCGGCGAGCGGCACCTCGAGGGCAAACTCGACTATCTCCTTCAGGGTCAGGGCGGGACTGGCCGACCTGGCTGGCTGGATCTGCACCCCGGGGGCGCTGGCCTGGGTCATCAGCACCTCGCCATCCTGCTCCATCAGCACGATGCGGGTGTGATCCGTGCAGATCACCACCCGGGCGCTGTGACCATCGGCTTCGGCCAGCACCTCGGCGTAGAGCACGTCGGGCACATCCTTCACGTCCACCTTGATGAGGGGCAGCAGCGCCTTGGCGGCGTCCACCTGCGCCGGGGTGAGGCCCTTGAGCACCTCCAGACCCGCATCCGGGTTACCCCCCGTGATGCCGACCGCGGCAGCCACCGGCAGGCCTATCATGCCGGTGCCGGGCACGCCGACCCCCATGCCGTTCTTGAACAGGTTGCCGCTGACCCAGACGCTGACGCGGGTCGGATCCTGTCCCAGCAGCTTGCGGCAGTTGGCGGCGGCCAGGGCCACCGACATGGGCTCGGTACAGCCCAGGGCAGGTACCACTTCGCGCTTGAGCAGGGCAATAAATTCGATCCATTGTGACTTCATCTGCGTGTGCTCCATGGTCGGGCGCTGCCCCTCTTTCATCTCATCAAATATGTATTATTGCGGAAAATCTCAAATTTAGTTGAGTCGCCCCGCACGGATGGCAGGCATTATGCCCGACTTTTGAGCGATTGCCACGGTCGGGTGGTGACGCTGGCGTCACCTGGCTATCGGGTGATGCCCGAGGCGGCAGGCTGAGCGATACCAGGGGCAGCCGGGGACGTGCGGACATGAAAAAGGGGGGCCTGAGCCCCCCTGGATATGCGTTGCGAAACAGGCGATCAGAGCGCCTTGAGGATCGCCTCGACGCTGGCCTTGGCATCGCCAAACAGCATCTGGGTGTTGTCCTTGAAGAACAGCGGGTTCTGCACACCGGCGTAGCCTGTGTTCATGGAGCGCTTGAAGCCGATGACGTTCTGCGCCTTCCACACTTCCAGCACCGGCATGCCGGCGATGGGGCTGCCCGGATCTTCCATCGCAGCCGGGTTGACGGTGTCGTTCGCACCGATCACCAGCACCACGTCGGTGTCGCCGAAGTCTTCGTTGATCTCGTCCATTTCCAGCACGATATCGTACGGCACCTTGGCTTCCGCCAGCAGCACGTTCATGTGGCCAGGCAGACGACCGGCCACCGGGTGGATACCGAAGCGCACCTTGACACCGCGCTCGCGCAGCTTGTGGGTGATCTCGGCCACCGGGTACTGGGCCTGCGCCACCGCCATGCCGTAGCCCGGGGTGATGATGACGGAGTGGGCATTCTTGAGCATGTCCGCCACGTCTTCGGCATTGGTCTCGCGGTATTCACCCATCTCCTGATCCGCCGTGGAGGCGACACCATCGGAGCCGAAGCCACCGGCAATGACCGAGATGAAGGAGCGGTTCATCGCCTTGCACATGATGTAGGAGAGGATGGCACCGGAGGAACCCACCAGGGCACCCACCACGATCAGCAGGTCGTTGGAGAGCATGAAGCCCGCCGCCGCCGCCGCCCAACCGGAGTAGGAGTTGAGCATGGAGACCACTACCGGCATGTCGGCGCCGCCGATGGAGGCGACCAGATGCCAGCCGAACGCGAAGGCGATCAGGGTCATCAGGATCAGCGCCATGGTGGAGCCACCGACGTTGACGAAGTAGACCAGCAGCGCCAGGGAGACCAGCACCGCCAGCAGGTTCAGCTTGTGGCGATGGGGCAGCATCAGCGGCTTGGAAGAGATGAGACCGCGCAGCTTGCCGAACGCCACCACGGAACCGGTGAAGGTCACGGCACCGATGAAGACGCCCAGGAACACTTCCACCAGGTGGATGTTCAGCATGGCGCCGGAGAGGTGCTCGGCCTGTACGGCCTGGGCCGCCTGCTCGAATGCCGCCCGGGCCGCGGCCAGGGTCGCATCCAGGTTGGAGCCGACGGAGACGACCACTTCAGCGGGCGCGGAGGGGTGCAAGTCGATGAAGCTGTTGAAGCCCACCAGCACCGCCGCCATGCCCACGAAGCTGTGCAGCACGGCCACCAGCTCGGGCATCTCTGTCATTTCGACCTTGAGGGCCAGACGCACGCCGATGGCGCCGCCGATCACCATGGCCAGCACTATCCAGTGCACGCCACTGGTTTCCGGGTTGAGTACGGTGGCGATGAGGGCGATGGCCATCCCCGCGATACCGAACAGGTTGCCATGCTTGGCCGTTTCTTGCTTCGACAGTCCCGCGAGACTGAGGATGAAGAGCACGGCGGCAACGATATAGGATGCTGTTACCAGTCCTTGAGACACGTTAAACCCCCTTAATCCTTACGGAACATCTTCAGCATGCGCTGAGTGACGGTGAAGCCACCGAAGATGTTGATACTGGCAATCAGCACGGCGACAAACGAGAGCGCGGTGACGAGCGTTGAACCCTGACCAATCTGCAGCAGAGCGCCGACCACGATAATGCCGGAGATGGCATTGGTGACCGACATCAGCGGCGTGTGCAGGGCATGAGAGACGTTCCACACCACGTAGTAACCGACCACGCAGGCCAGGATGAAGACGGTGAAGTGGGAGAGGAAGGCGGCAGGCGCCACCGCGGCCACCCAACCGAAAGCGGCGATGCCGAGGGCACCGAACACGAACTTCTTGTTGGAGGGCTTCTTCTCTTCGGCCTTCTTGGCCTCGACCTTGGCGGCAGGCTTCTGCGGCGCGGCGGAGACGGCGATGGCGGGGGGCGGGAAGGTCACGTCACCGGCCTGGATCACCGTCATGTTGCGCTGCACCACGTCTTCGAAGTCGATGGCGACGTTGCCGTCCTTCTCCTTGCACATCAGCTTCATCAGGTTCACCAGGTTGGTGCCGTAGAGCTGGGAGGATTGGGCAGGCAGACGACCCGGCAGATCGGTGTAACCGATCACCTTGACGCCGTTGTCGGTGACATGCAGTTCACCCGAGACAGTGTATTCGCAGTTGCCGCCGGCCTGGGCCGCCATGTCCACGATGACGGAACCCGGCTTCATGCTGTCCACCATCTCTTTGGTGATCAGCTTGGGTGCCGGCTTGCCCGGGATCAGGGCGGTGGTGATGATGATGTCCACTTCCTTGGCCTGCTGGGCGAACAGCGCCATCTCGGCCTTGATGAACTCTTCGCTCATCACCTTGGCGTAACCGTCGGAGGAGGAACCATCCTCGCCGCCGAAGTCCAGCTTGAGGAATTCGCCACCCATGGACTCGATCTGCTCGGCCACTTCCAGACGGGTGTCGAAGGCACGCACGATGGCGCCGAGGGAACCGGCGGTCCCGATGGCGGCCAGACCGGCGACGCCGGCACCGATCACCAAGACCTTGGCAGGCGGTACTTTACCGGCAGCGGTGATCTGGCCGGTGAAGAAGCGACCAAACTGGTGGGCGGCCTCGACCACGGCGCGATAACCGCCGATGTTGGCCATGGAGGAGAGGGCGTCGAGGGACTGGGCACGGGAGATCCGCGGCACCATGTCCATCGCCATCACATTGATGTTGCGCGCGGACAGCTTCTTGACCAGCTCGGGGTTCTGGGCAGGCCAGATGAAGCTCACCAGGGTGGCACCATCCTTAATTTCGGCGATCTCGGCATCGGTCGGCGCGTTGACCTTGAAGACAAGGTCGGCTTGCCAGACGCTCGGCACCACGCTGGCACCGGCCGCCTCGAAGGCGGCATCATCGAAGTTGGCCAGCTGGCCGGCGCCGGCCTCGACAGCCACCTCGAAGCCGAGCTTTTTCAGCTGCTCGACGGTGGCCGGGGTCGCTGCGACCCGGGTCTCACCGGCGAGACTCTCTCTCGGTATTCCAATCTGCATGACTATTCCCTGATGGTTAATAATTAATCGCGACCTAGTGTCTCATTTCTGGCGAAACAAGGCGCGGCCAAATTGCAGGCCAAGGACTCTTTGTTATGAAAATCAGCAGGCTCTCCCGCAACCTCCTGTCATGGTCAGGCCCCCGCTTTTCAGGTGCGAAGGTGATTAGTATCAAATTTTGGAGTTTTATTACAACCACGGTCCCGGGCGGGCGGGTAAAGAATTCGGTCCATCGTGAACCCTGATTAAAAAAAACAAACCAAATTAGAGGCTTAATACCAGCAAAATGCGCTGAAAAAAGTGATCCAACCAGTCAAAAAAAATGTTTTGCCGGCCCTCTATCTTAGCGTTTTTTGTTCTTATGAAATCCGCCGTTGGCTCACCGGATGAGGCGAAAGGGGAAAAAGTAACCTTTTTGTAACGACAGAGGGACCCAGCCCCCGCCATCGGGCGGGTTCGGGTCCCCTGATTCAGCCCCCGGCAGCGCCGGGGATCCGCGCTCGCCTGTTACCAGGCGGCTTCATAAATATGCCGACTCTGTACCAGGTCGATGTCGCCGTGCTCGCCGAGGGCGGTCATGCCGTGCTCTTCGAGCTTGGCCAGCAGGGTGTCGATGTTGGCGTCGGCCACGTAATCCCGCAGCCGGGTCTTGATCCCCATCCGCTCGAAGAAGTCGCGGGTGGCTTTGATCGCGCCGTCGATGCGCTCCGCTTCGCTGCCGCTGCGCAGATCCCAGACCCGCTCGGCGTATTGCAGCAGCTTGGCGCGCTTCTGCTCACGTTTGGCATCGAGCAGGGCGGGCAGCACCACCGCCAGGGTCTGGGCGTGGTCAAGGCCGTGCAGGGCGGTGATCTCGTGACCCAGCATGTGGGTGGCCCAGTCCTGGGGCACGCCGGCCCCGATCAGGCCGTTGAGCGCCAAGGTGGCGCTCCACATGATGTTGGCGCGCACGTCGTAGTTTTCCGGCTCCACCAGTGCCTTGGGGCCCTCTTCAGCCAGGGTCAGCAGCAGCCCTTCGGCGAAGCGATCCTGCACCTTGGCGTTCACCGGGTAGGTGAGGTACTGCTCCAGGGTGTGGATGAAGGCATCCACCACGCCGTTGGCCACCTGGCGGGCCGGCAGTGTGTAGGTGAGCACGGGGTCGAGCACGGCGAAGCGCGGCATCACCAAGGGGGAGAAGAAGTGCTGCTTGTCCCCTGTGCTCTTGCGGGTGATGACGGCCCCCATGTTCATCTCGGAGCCGGTGGCCGGCAGGGTCAGCACGCTGCCCAGGGGAATGGCGGAGGCCACTTCGCCCCCGACGGTCTCGAGGATGTGCCAGGGGTCTTTGGCCGGATCATAGTGGGCGGCCGCGGCGATGAACTTGGTGCCGTCCAGCACGGAGCCACCGCCCACCGCGAGCAGGAAGTCGATCCGCTCGGCGCGAGCCAGTTCGACGGCGCCCATCAGGGTCTCGTAGGTGGGGTTGGGCTCGATGCCGCCAAATTCAAACAGGGTCAGGCCGGCCAGCTCGCTGCGGATCTGCTCCAGCAGGCCGCTGCGCACCACGCTGCCGCCGCCGTAGGTGACCAGGATGCGGGCGTCGGCCGGGATCTGGCCGCGCAGCTGGGCCACCTGGCCCTTGCCGAACAGCACCTTGGTGGGGGTGTGCAGGATGAAGTTGTTCATGGGATCTCCCGGGGTGATCGTAATCGGTAAGGTATGGGTTGCATTTTTCTCTTATAGCTACCTACCATCAAGGGAGCTTTCTGCCGATTTCTTGCCTATTTCTACTGAGCCTGGATAAATGAGTACAAATCAGCCCGTCGTGGCGACCCACCAGTCCGCCCTCGCCAGCCGCCTCGCCGCCCTGGCGCCACACCCGGGGATCACCGCCGCCCCCGTGCCCGGCGTGCACCTCATCTACACCACGGAGCACCACGACCGCATCCCTGTGCTCTACCGGCCGCGCATGATCATCATCCTGCAGGGGCACAAGGTGGGCTATCTCTCGGACTTCACCTTCCGCTACGACCCCGAGCACTACCTGATGATGACCCTGCCGCTGCCCTGCGAGTGCGAGTGCTTCGCCTCCCCCGAATCCCCCCTGGTGGGGCTCTCGGTGGAGATCGACGTGGCGGCGCTGCAGGCCCTGCTGCTGGAGATGGGGGACGCCGCCCCCGCCCCGGCGGAGCCGGGTCGCGGCGTGGTCTCCGTGCCCCTCTCCGAGACCATGCTCTGCGCGGTGGAGCGCCTCATCGATGTGATGGACAAACCGCTGCACGCCCGGGTGCTGGGGCCCCAGATAGTGCGCGAGATCCTGTTCCACGCCCTGCACGAGGGGGGAGCCGCGGCCCTGCTGGCCATGGCCAGCCGTCACAGCCAGGTGAGCCAGATCGCCCGGGTGCTGCGTATCATGGAGCAGCGCTTTACCGAGAACCTGACGGTGGAGGAGCTGGCCCGGGAGGCGAACATGAGCGTCTCGGCCTTCCACCACCACTTCAAGGCGGCCACCGCCACCTCGCCCCTGCAGTACATCAAGACCCTGCGCCTGCACCGGGCTCGGCTGATGATGCTGCACGACGGCCTCAAGGCCGGGGTGGCGGCGGACAAGGTAGGCTACGAGAGCGGCTCCCAGTTCAGCCGCGAATACAAACGCTTCTTTGGCAACACCCCGAGCGAACACGCGGCGCGCTTTCGCTCGGGACAACTGCGTATCGTGGAGGGATGACATGCGCACACTGATCCTGCTCGCTCTGGCCCTGCTGGCCACCGCCTGCACCGGCATTCCACCGGGGCACCAGGTGGTCAAGCCCTTCCAGCTCGACCGCTACCTGGGTACCTGGTACGAGGTGGCCCGTCTCGATCACGGTTTCGAGCGCGGCCTGAGCCGGGTCACCGCCAACTACAGCCTGCGGGATGACGGCGGCGTCAGGGTGCTCAACCGGGGACAGGACGAACAGGGGGAGTGGCGCGAGGCCGAGGGGCGCGCCTACTTCGTGGGCGAGCGCGATGAGGGGCGCCTCAAGGTGAGCTTCTTCGGCCCCTTCTACGGCAGCTACAACGTGCTGGCGACGGACTATGACCTCTCCCTGGTGAGCAGCTACAACCTCCAGTACCTCTGGATCCTCTCCCGCACGCCCCATCCCCCCAAAGAGAAGGTAGAGGCCCTGGTCGAGCGGGCCAGGGGGCTCGGCTTTGCCACCGACCAGCTGATCTGGGTCAGCCAGACACCCTGAACCCGCGAGCATGAACAAGGGCAGCCCATGGGCTGCCCTTGTTCATGGAAAACCGAGCCGTGGCTCAGAGCCGGAAGCGGCCCACCTCCTGCTCCAGGCGCTCGGTCAGGGACTTGAGCTCGGCGGCCTGGGCGGCCTCCTCCCTCGCCTGCGCCGCCAGATCCTGGGAGACATGACGGATGTTCTCTGTGTTGCGGCTGATCTCGCCGGTGACCGAGGTCTGCTCCTCGGCGGCCGCCGCTATCTGGGTCGCCATGTCGCTGATGGCGCCGATGGCCTCGTTGATCCGCGCCAGGCTCTGGTTGGCGGATTCGGCGTCCTCCACGCTGGTGCCCGCCAGCTGACGACTGGTCTCCATGCCGCCGACGGCACGGCGGGTGGTCTGTTGCAAGGCCTCGATCATCTGCTGGATCTCGGCGGTGGAGTCGTGGGTGCGGCGCGACAGCACCCTCACCTCGTCCGCCACTACCGCGAAGCCGCGACCCTGCTCCCCGGCCCGGGCCGCCTCGATGGCGGCGTTCAATGCCAGCAGGTTGGTCTGCTCGGCGATGCCGCTGATGGTGGCCAGGATGCCGCTGATCTTCTGGGCATGGCCATCGAGCTCATGGATGGTCTGGCTGGCATCGGCTACCTCGTCCGCCAGCCCCGTGATGCTGCGCTGGCTCTGGCCGACCTGGGACTGACCGGCCACCGCCAGTTTGACCGCATCCCCTGCGGTGGTGGCGGCAAACTCGGCGTTGCCGGCTATCTCCTGGGTGGCGGAGGCCATCTCGGTCACCGCGGTCGCCACCATGACGATCTCGTCCTGCTGCTCGCGCACCCGCAGGCTGCGAGCCTCGGCCCCCGCCGCCTGGGTCCGCGACTGGGCCGCCAGTTCGACGGTGACGTCCCGCAACCGGCTGACGATGCCGTGCAACCGGGCCACGAACAGGTTGAAGTTCTGGGCCAGCAGCCCCACCTCGTCCTTGCTGTTGGCCGTTATCTGTACCGTGAGATCCCCCTCGCCATGGGCGATGGCGGCCAGCGCCTTCGACACCCGGCCGAGATCGGCGAACAGGTAGTTGAACATGGCGATGAGCAGGGCGCTGAACACCAGCAAGAGCACCAGGGTCAGCCCCACCAGCTGCCACAACAGGGTGGCAAACGGCGCCTCCAGCACCTCCTTGTACATCACCATGGCCAGCAACCAGTCGGTGCCGGGCACAGCTTGCACCGAGAGCAGTACCTCACGTCCGTCCAGGGTGGCGCCATGCAGCTGACTGCTGCTCTCGCCCCACTGGCGGAAGGTGGCGGCAGAGAGGCCGGGGGCCAGCTCTGCCACCGGCTTGAGGGCCAGATCCTTGTTCGGGTGACCGACGATGAGGCCGCTGCTGTCGAGCAGCATGGCGTACCCCTCCCCCTGCACCTTCATGGCCAGCACCTCGTCGATCAACGTATCGAGGGCCAGGTTGGCCCCCACGGCCCCCACCAGCTCCCCCTGATGCCGCACCGGCTCGGCCAGGGTCACCACCAGTTTCTGCATGGTCACGCTGACGTAGGGGGCGGTGACGATCAGCCTGCCCGCCTTGACTGCATCCTGATACCAGGGGCGCTCACGGGGGTCATAGTTGCCTGTGTTGAGGGAAGGATCCTGCCGCGTCATCACCCCCTGGGTGGAACCGAAGTAGGTGAGGCCAAAGCCGCCCGAGGTGTAGGCCTGCTTCAGGTGGGGCACCAGGGTCGCCTGGGGATTGTCGGCGATGACGGCGGTCAGGGCCTCGACCGCGTGCTTGCGATCCGCCATCCAGTTGCCTATGGCCACCGAGTGGGCATGGCCATAGTTGACCGCCTCGCTCTGGATGGCACTCATGGTGCGGGATTTGAGGGTGTGGAAGGCAACGATGCCGAGCAGGGCCGCCATCAGCAGCACTACCCCCAGGCTGGTCGCCAGCAGCTTGCCGCGCAAAGAGAGAGTCATGACTACGGATCCTTGTGGTGACGGGAGGCGAGAAATACCCCCATCTTGTCAGAGGATATCGGCGCGAACGAGGTGGGACTTTAGTGGATCCTGGTATTTTCATCTTTATCAACAAGGACGAGCATGAAGCCATACGAAGCCAACCAAAAGAGGCCGCCCGCAGGCGGCCTCTGACATCAGCCCGGCAAGGGCTTACCTGACCCGGGCCAGGGCCGTATTCACCCTCAGGTTGGTCGCCTCCAGCCCGGGGGTCTGACCGTAGAAGTCGAACGCCAGCTCGACCCCGGGACGGAACACCAGGCAGTGGGTGGAGCCGCCGAAGTGGAACATGCCGAGCTGATCTCCCTTCTTCACTCTGTCCCCCTCCTGCACCGTGATCTCGCAGCTCGACACCTCGGCCATGCCCACCGGCACCACGCACATCAAGCCTATCTTGGGGTTGTCGGCCTCGATGAAGATGAGCGCCCGGGTCGCCACCGAGGTGAGGAAGGGCTGGGAGTTGTTGGGGGCACTGGGGTCGGCGCCGTCGGGATCCTGGAATCCCTGATACTGGTTGCCCAGATAGTAACTGCCGTTGACGACCCGCACCTTGCGGATGGTGCCGCTCACCGGGCTGTGCCAGCGGTGATAGCTCAGGGCGCTGAGGAAGGCCTGATAGACGGTGCCCCCTTCAAAACTGGGCGCAGTCTCATCAAAATCCAGCATGTTTTCCAGCGAGTAGGCCTGCCCCTTGAGCCAGAAGGGCTGGCCGAGGCTGACCCCGGTCTGCACCTGCAGAGGGGCCGATTCGCAGGCATTGACGATGACGTCCTCGTCCGTCGGGGACGACACGGGGCGCACGCCGGGGCGGAAGGTGCGGGTGAAAAAATCATCCCAGCTGGCGAAGCCCTCGTAGTCGGCCGCCGGATCACATTCGAAGATCTGCTCGAAGCTATCCGGGGTCGGGTTGACCCCCTCACCCAGGGCACCGCCTGCCACCTGCACCATCTCCCGCTTGGCCAGCTCACCAAGCCAGGGCACCACCAGGGTGTCGGGATCCAGCAGGCTGGCCCGCTCTGTCAGCACATAGCGGGATGCCGGGCTCTGCAGGAACAGAGACCAGTAGCAGAGGATTTTCTTGAACTGCTGATTGATCAGGGCATTGGAGAAGAACAGGTAGCCGGATCCCGTCGCCAGGGGCCAGTTGAGCAAGGCGTTGACGGGAAAGCCGATGAGGCCGGCGGGAGACTGGCTCTGCACATCCTGATACGCCTCCGGCGCCGTGGTCATGATGCCATTGAGCAGGATGAGGAATTCCTCGAAGGTGCGTACCTGGGACTGACCCATAGGAGTCTCGCGTTCCCGTTGCCACGCCTCCTCGAACATGGCCTGAGCCTGGGCCTGCAGCAGAGGCGTGCTGGCAACCAGGTTCTTCAGCTCGGCAATGGGCGGGACAAGCGCCCTGGGGGTGGCGGCGACATGGGCCCTGAGCCGCTGGAGCCAGCGGGCGACATGGGCCTGGTCCATCGGCATCCAGCCTCCGGGATGGGACTGGGTCAACTGGGTAGCAACTGCATTGTTCATGGTCTGCTCTCCTTGGCAGAGCCGCCCGCAGGGACGGCTCACACTGGTTTCTCCCCCATACACAACCATTGCGACCACCTAATGAGGTAGGGGAGATTTACCATGGCCAACCGGGTGATGCTATTGACACAAATAACAGTCAATAGCCCCGGTTCGCCTCTGGGGACCATCAGCACCCATGATGACGCTGGAACGGCGATGCCCGCGGGCAAGCAGGCGATGAAAATCAGAGGAGAGAGAGCGAAGGCTGAATGGCGGGCACAAAAAAACCGACTAAATAGTCGGCTTTTTTGGAAATTTGGCAGGGGCGGAGGGATTCGAACCCCCAACCATCGGTTTTGGAGACCGCTGTTCTACCAATTGGAACTACGCCCCTGCAACAAACGAGGCGAATTATACAAAGCCGGGATCAAAGGTAAAGGCTTTTTTTAGGATTGTGACGCGATTGCACGATTGCTGTACAACGAGGTCGATTTTGCTACCCCATGAAGGATAACTGGCTGTATTTGCAGCGGGAGCCAACTAGGAAAGTCACAGAATAGGGATTAGGGTAGAGGGTGAGCAGGGAGGTGCGCATATGCTCAACTATCGACTATTGCAGCTGCTGGCCCCGCTCAACTTCAGGGATGAGCGCAGGACTGAGCCCCTGCCCGACTATCTGGCCCGGGTCGTCCCCCTGGTCCCCGCCATTCCCGAGAATGTGCTGGCTCAATGGATTTACCGCCATTGGCGCGGCTTTGAGTCCAACTGGAGTTTTCTCGATCTCGCCAGCCACCGGTTCGAGTGCGAGCACTGGCCCACCGACCGTATCATAGAGCAGATAGACTCCCGCCATATGGAGGTGATAGCACGCTGGCAGGAGCTCTTTTGCCACAACCGCTATGTGCGTCGCTCCTGGCTGGGCGCCGACATGCTGAGCCGGGGCAGCTGGCCCGAGCCCATCATAGTGCTCGCCTCCGGGGTCGACAGCCGTTATTCGGATGACCCGCTGCTGCCGCAACCTTATTGTCTTCTGGAGGGACACCACAGACTGGCCTATCTGCGCGCCATGGTCGCCGAAGGGGTGCCGCTGCAGCCCTGCCACCAGATTTGGATTTGTCGACCCGTTCACGGCAGTTAAACGTTTTTTTGCCGATAAAATGCCTTGAAAATAAATTTTTGACAATTCAAAAACCAGCCCTATAATCGGTGCGGTTTTGAAAAAGGTCGGGACAGAACAATGCCGTTTTTGATGAGAAAAGCAGCCTTGCAGACGGGTGGAGCGCACCAGAGCGGCCCCGTTGTTTCCGGTTCCCGTCCCTCAGATCCCCCGTTTTTTTTGAAAAGAGCCCCTGTTTCAGGGGCTTTTTTTTGTGCCGGAAAAACCTTCATTGATGCCAAAGGGAATGCAGACGATGACCAATCCACTCTATAACAAACACGTCATCTCCATCTCGGATCTGACCCGGTCCGACATGGAACTGGTGGTCGCCACCGCACAGCGGTTGAAGGCCGAACCCGACAGCCGCCTGCTGAAAGACAAGCTGGTCGCCAGCTGCTTCTTCGAAGCCTCCACCCGCACCCGCCTCTCGTTCGAGACCGCGGTACAGCGCCTGGGCGGCAACATCATCGGCTTCGCCGACGGCGGCAACACCAGCGCCAAGAAGGGCGAGACCCTGGCCGACTCCATCAAGATCATCAGCTCCTACACGGATGCGGTGGTGATGCGCCACCCGAAGGAAGGGGCTGCCCGTCTGGCGTCCGAGTTCTCCCGGGTGCCGGTCATCAACGGCGGTGACGGCTCCAACCAGCATCCGACCCAGACCCTGCTCGACCTCTTCTCCATCCACGAGACCCAAGGCAAGCTGGATGGCCTCAACGTCGCCTTCGTCGGCGACCTCAAGTACGGCCGTACCGTCCACTCCCTGGCCCAGGCCCTGAGCCTGTTCAACTGCCGCTTCTTCTTCATCTCCCCGGAAGCGCTGGCCATGCCGGACTACCTCTGCGAGGAGCTGGAAGAGAAGGGTATCCGCTTCAGCGTGCACGAGACCATGGAAGAGGTGATGCCGGAGCTCGACATCCTCTACATGACCCGGGTCCAGAAGGAGCGCTTCGACGAGACCGAGTACAAGCACATGGCCGCCAAGTTCGTGCTGGAGCTGGCGACCCTGGAAGGGGCCAAGCCCACCATGAAGATCCTCCATCCCCTGCCCCGGGTCGACGAGATCGAGGTCGCCGTCGACAAGACCCCCCACGCCTACTACTTCCAGCAGGCGGAGAACGGGGTCTATGCCCGCCAGGCACTGCTGGCACTGGTACTGAACGAAACCGTCTAAGGGAAAGGGGAACATCATGTCTGACAAGAACCAACTGCAAGTCGAAGCCATCCGTCACGGCTCCGTCATCGACCACGTCCCCGCCGGCCAGGGCATCAAGATCCTCAAGCTGTTCCAGCTGATCGAGACCCAGGAGCGGATCACCGTCGGCTTCAACCTCAAATCCGGCGCCCTGGGCAAGAAGGATCTCATCAAGATAGAGAACACCCGGCTGACCGAACAGCAGGCGAACCAGCTCGCCCTGTTCGCCCCCAAGGCGACCGTCAACATCATCGAAGACTTCGTGGTGGTGAAGAAGCACCAGCTGGCGCTGCCGGAGTTCATCGAAGGGGTCTTCCACTGCCCCAACTCCAACTGCATCTCCCACAACGAACCGGTGGAGAGCTACTTCCGGGTGCGCGAAGTGAAGGGCGCGGTACGGATGAAGTGCAAATACTGCGAGAAGTCCTTCACCCAGGACATCGTCAGCGAGCGTTACTGATGCCACCGCCTCCTGGCGAGGCTGGCACGAACGGATCTGATATTGGGCCCCGAGGGGCCCATTTTTGATGCGGGTCACAGCCTGTGCTGGCCCATTGGTTATAATTTGCCACCTCTGCCATGGTTAACACCATGGATCCACTACCCGATACGCTCTCGTCAGTCGATCCCGCCAGTGTCACCGTACCCGTTCGCAGATCTCGCTGATGATAAAGCCAAAGGATACCCACCTTGGTCAAGACCCATCCCCATCCGGCGGAGCAGGAGACCGACACGGCGCAGCTCGATGCCTGTCGTCGCATCGTCGGCCAGCACTGCTTCAGCACCCAGGAAGAGATCCGCACCGAGTTGGCTCAGCAGGGTTTCGCCGACATCAGCCAATCCACCATTTCCCGCCTGTTGCGCCGCCTCGGCGTCGCCAAGGCCCAGAACGCCAGCGGCAAGAAGGTCTACACGCTAGTGGAGGATCAGCTGGAGCCCGCAGGCTGTCGCCGCTCGGTGCACGACATGGTGCGCTCCGTGGATCACAACCGCCAGCTGGTGCTGATCCACACCACCCCGGGGGCCGCCACCGTGGTGGCGCGCCTGCTGGATCGCCACGCCAACCCCGAGATCCTGGGGGCCGTGGCCGGCAACGATGTGGTGCTGGTCGCCCCGCGCCACGTCAGCCGTACCCGTCAGGCGCACGAGGCCGTGCTGCGCACCCTGGCCCAGGCCCGCTAGCCAGACAGCACTATGGCGACAACACAGAGGCGACCTTGGGTCGCCTCTGTGTTGTCCGGCATCCCAGGGCGCAGAGCGCGCAACGAAGAAGGGAGCCAGAGGGCTCCCTGTTTTCCATGACCGGCGGCCACTCTCGTCAGAGGCTGGCCCCCAGGCTCAGGCAGACCACGATCAGCAGAGTCAGAATGCCGAGCAGCGGCGCCACCCATTTGAGCCAGCGCACATAGGGTACCTTGGCGATGGCCAGGCCCCCCATGACCACGGCGGAGGTCGGGGTCACCAGGTTCACCAGGCCGGAGGCGGATTGGTAAGCGGTCACCACCAGCTCGCGACCCACGTTGGCGAAGTCGGCAAGGGGTGCCATGATCGGCATGGTCAGCACCGCCAGACCGGAGGAGGAGGGCACCAGGAAGGAGAGCACCACCTCCAGCGCGAACATCACGTTGATGAACACCACTGTGGAGAGACCGGTCACCAACCCCTCTGCGCTGTGCAATATGGTGTGGGTGATCATGCCGTTGTCCATCACCACCACGATACCGCGGGCGATACCTATGATGAGGGCCACGCCGAGCAGGTCACGGGCACCGTCGATGAAGTTGCTGGTCAGCTCCTCTTCGCTCATGCGGGCGATGAGGCCCACTATGATGGCGGACGCCAGGAAGACGCCGGAGATCTCGGCCATCCACCAGCCCAGCACGGCCACCCCGTAGATCATCACGGCGAAGGCGGCGACGAAGATGCCCAGCACTATCTTGCGAGTCAGAGTGAACTCCAGCATCTCATCGCTCCGGTTGCCGAGGAAGTGGGCCCGGTTCTCCTCCCACTTGTCGGCCACCAGGGACTTGCTCGGGTCGTTTCTCACCATCTTGGCGTAACGCATCACGTAGGCGACGCACAGCAGCCAGCCGGCGACCAGCATGGCGATCCGCAGCCAGATGCCGTCGGTGAAGGAGATGCCGGCGGCGTTGGCGGCGATCACGGTGGCGAACGGGTTGATGGTGGAGCCGAGCGTCCCTATACCGGCGCCGAGCAGCACGGTTGCCGCCGCCACGACCGGGTCGAAGCGGGCGGCCATCATCACCGGCACCAGCAGGGTGTAGAAGGGCAGCGACTCTTCGGCCATGCCGTAGATGGTGCCCCCTGCGGCGAACAGCGCCATCAGGATCGGGATCATCCACTCCTCGCGGCCACGCAGACGGTCGGTGACGCGCTCGATACCGGCATCGATGGCGCCGGTCTTGGTCACTATGCCAAGGAAGCCGCCGATGATCAGGATGAAGAGGGAGACGTCGATGGCGCCTGCCTCATAGGTGTCGTGGTTGTAGAGACCATCGATGGGTGCCAGCAGCACGTCGACGATCCCCTGGGGATTGGCATCCACCAGCTGGTAGGTACCGGCCACCGGCACCTCCTTGCCGAGGGCTTCGTTCATGGCCATTTCATATTTGCCGGCCGGCACTATCCAGCTCAGGGCGGCGACGAACGCGATCAGCACAAACAATATGGTGTAGGCTGACGGGAACTTGAATTTTGTCATGGTCCAACATCCTTCTGTGGGGTGGTATCCATGCAGGCTGCGGGTAGGGTTAGAGGTATTATGCCGCTGTCACATGGTCGAAAAACCGGGGGTCGCCCCCCGGCACCACTACTGCGACCTCAGTCGCCCAGCGTAGCCACCATCACTGCCTTGATGGTGTGCATCCGGTTTTCCGCCTCGTCGAAGACGATGCTGTGCTCGGATTCGAACACGTCCTCGGCCACTTCCAGACCCTTCATGCCATATTTGTCGGCCACTTCCTTGCCCATGGTGGTCTCGTCGTTGTGGAACGCCGGCAGGCAGTGCATGAACTTCACATCCGGGTTCTTGGTGGCGTTGATGACCTCCATGTTGACCTGATAGGGGGTCATCAGCTTGACCCGTTGATCCCAGGCTTCCTTCGCTTCACCCATGGAGACCCAGACGTCGGTGTAGAGGAAGTCGGCACCCAGCACGCCCTCTTTCACGTCTTCGGTAAGGTGAATGCGCGCACCTGTCTCTTCGGCGATTTGACGGCAGGTGGCAACCAGCTCCTCTTCCGGCCAGAAGGCTTTGGGCGCGACCAGGCGGATGTCCATGCCCATCTTGGCGGCGCCGACCATCAGGGAGTTGCCCATGTTGTTGCGGGCATCCCCCAGGTAGGCGAACTTGATCTGATCCAGGCGCTTGCCCTTGCCGTGCTCCAGCATGGTCATGAAGTCGGCCAGGATCTGGGTCGGGTGGAATTCGTTGGTCAGACCGTTCCAGACCGGCACACCGGCGTGGGCACCCAGCTCTTCGACTATCTCCTGGCCGTAGCCACGGTATTCGATGCCGTCATACATGCGCCCCAGCACACGGGCGGTATCCTTCATGGACTCCTTGTGGCCAATTTGGGAACCGCTCGGGCCGAGGTAGGAGACCTGGGCGCCCTGGTCGAAGGCCGCCACTTCAAAGGCGCAGCGGGTACGGGTGGAGGTCTTCTCGAAGATGAGGGCAATATTCTTGCCGGTGAGGTGCTTGCGCTCATAGCCACCGTATTTGGCTTTTTTGAGGTCGATGGCCAGATCGATCATGTATTGGATTTCGCGCGGGGTGAAGTCCAGCAGTTTCAGGAAGTTACGGTTACGCAGATTAAAAGCCATGATGAGTTCTCTCTCTATTTGTTCAGACCAATTCGGGCAGTGTTGCTAACTACGCAGTGATTCAACGACTCAAGCATTCACGGTATGGGTGGCGACGATATTGGTGCCGGCTTCCCCTTTAAGGATGGCGAGGCCATCTTCCAGGGAACCTATGCCGACCATGCCGCCGGTTGCCTTGACGAATTCACAGGAGGCCTCGACCTTGGGCCCCATGGAGCCTGCGTCGAACTTGACCCCGGCCAGCTCGTCCGGGCTGGTGACTCGCAGCGGGTGCTGGGTCGGCTTGCCCCAGTCCAGATAGACCGCATCGGCGTCGGTCAGGATCAGCAGGGCGTCGGCCTTGATCTGCTTGGCCAGGTAGGCGGCAGACATGTCCTTGTCGATGACGGCTTCGATACCGGTCAGGCTCTGGCCATCCCAGGTCACCGGGATGCCACCACCACCGGTACAGATGATGAGGTGGCCCTGGGCGATCAGGGTTTCGATGGCATCGCCTTCGACGATGCGCCGGGGCAGCGGGGACGGCACCACGCGGCGAAAGAAGTTGCCGTCTGCCTTGACCACCCAGTGCTTCTCGGCCGCCAGGGCGCGGGCTTCAGCCTCTTCATAGACGGGGCCGATGAACTTGGTCGGATTGGCAAACGCCGGATCCTTGGGGTCGACCTGCACCTGGGTCAGCAGGGCGGTGACGTTGCGGCTCGGCATCAGGTTCTTCAATTCCTGGATCAGCATGTAGCCGATCATGCCCTGGGACTCGGCACCCAGTACATCCAGGGGATAGGGGGAGACCTTGGTGTAGGCACTGTTCTGCAGGGCCAGCAGACCCACTTGCGGGCCGTTGCCGTGCACCAGCACCACGTTGTACTCCTCGGCAATCCGGGCGATGGTCTTGGCGGCGGTGGCGATGTTCTTGCGCTGGATGTCGGCCTCGAGGGGCTCGCCACGGCGGAGCAGGGCATTGCCACCCAGGGCGACGACGACAGTTGGTTTTTTCATGGTCTGGTTCTCGTTTCGCTGGAGAAGTGGCGCCCGCCTCTGCCGGCGCCACACCTTGTTGTCAGATGCCGTCACGTTCCATCGGGCAGCTCATGCAGCGGGCACCGCCGCGGCCACGGCCCAGCTCGTTACCCGGAATGGAGAGCACTGTGATGCCGGCCTTGTCGTATTTCTCGTTGGTGTAGGTGTTGCCCTCGTAGCCCACCACCACGCCGGGGCGCACGGTCAGCACGTTGTTGGCGTCGTTCCACTGCTCGCGCTCGGCCTCGAAGCTGTCACCGCCTGTGGTGATGAGCTTGAGCTGATCCACCCCCAGCGCCTGCTCGATGGCGGTGACGAAGTAACCCTCTTCCTTGATCTTCATGCCGGTGGCGCCATCCGGGGTCAGGCTCCAGCAGTTCACATCCTTGCGGATCACTTCCGGATAGACGGAGAAGGTGTCTATGTCCATGTGGGTCATGACGGTATCCAGGTGCATGCAGCTGCGGTGTTTCGGCAGTTCCATGGCGATGACCTGCTTGGCCTGGCCATGCTTGAACAGGCTGCGGGCCAGGTGTTCCACCCCTTGCGGCGTGGTGCGCTCGGACATGCCGATCAGCACGGCGCCGCGGCCTATGACCAGGACGTCGCCCCCTTCGATGGTGGCATTGTCATAGTCGCGATCCTCATCACCGAAGTATTTGATGAAGTCCTGACCGGCGAACTGGGGATGCCAGCGGTAGATGGCCTTCACATGGTTGGTCTCGCGGCGGCGGGCGGCCTTGGCCATGGGGTTGATGGAGACGCCGCCATAGACCCAGCAGGAGGTGTCACGGGTGAACAGATGGTTGGGCAGTGGCTCTATGATGAAATCGCTCGGAGCGTGCATGCCCACCACCATGTTGACGCCGCTGAACGGCATCTCGCCGTAGGTCAGGCCGCCGGAGAGGATGCGGGCCAGTTCACGATGGGGCATGTCCGCCAGGAAGCAGCGCACGTCATTGGCAAGGGAAGGTCCGAGACGATAATCGGAGATCTGATGTTGCAACAGCCAGGCTTTGGCTTCCGGCACATCCAGGGTCTCGGCCAGCAACTTGGTCAGCAGGAACACCTCGACATTCTGATCCCGCAGCACCTGGGCGAACTTGTCATGCTCTTCACCGGCCCGTTCAACGGAGAGGACATCGTCGAACAGCAGATCCTGGCAGTTGGAAGGGGTCAGACGCTTCAGACTGAGGTTGGGGCGGTGCAGCATGACGCGGCGCAACTGGCCAACTTCAGAACCTACATAAAATTTGCTCATGGTTATATTCCGTCTCTTGGGGTCCATGCGAGTGATTGAATAGACTCCTTCTATTCTTTCTCATGGCTCAGGCGGGATATTCTTTATATAGGGTACTTGGCTTGTGCTCTATCCTGCCTATGCCTTTCGAGATAGAGGTTAGGCCTGCAAAAACACCAAAACTTAGAGATGGGTCACATTCAGTCCAGGTTGAATAAAATGCAGTGTGTTTGTTTGAAGCCACCGACATAACTGTCAATTCATCCAGCTCAGCCTCCGCATTCATATTCATTTATTCATCATTTTATTCTTTTCTTCGCAGCCGCCCCCCTCCAGTAAACCAGTATCAAACAAGCAACAAATGATAGCATTACCGTTTAAATACAATGAATTAGATATGAATTGGCGAGGTGCGCAGCTTTATATGCAAGCCTTTGCATTTTTCACTCGGAATCACGGGGAAGATGTCGGGATAAAAAGTCATCCCTGTGGGGTTTGGTGCATAGATATTTTCTTGTCCTGGATCAAGGCAAAGGGATCAGACCAACGGGGAGAGGCATGTCCGCCCCAGTCCCCAGGGGGGTTCGCGGCTGGCTATGCAATAAAATCGCATCTTGTCGGCACGACGCTTCGCGACCCCCCTCTCAACTATTTTGAAACTTTTTTCATTAGTTGAATTTATGCCAAATCCTTGCGGTGAGGTCCGGCTCAACTTAACTAAAAAAGTGATACGGATCACAACGGTATCCATATGACGTTAACGCTTCCGTCATCAATGTCATCAAGGAGAGCTCCATGAACATCAAACCCCTGCTTCTGCTCGTCGCCCTGGTTCTGCCCATGACCCCCACCCTGGCTCGGGCCGACGGCGCCCAGGCCATGCCGCTGGTGGTCTGCCATGTGGACAATAAGCCACAGATGCTGGTGCCCGAGTATGTCTGCATCTGGCACGGCGGGCGCCAGCACTACTAAGCAAGACAAGGGGAGGTTCGCCTCCTCTCTTGTCCCCAGCCTTTCTTTCCTTCTTCCCCTTTTCCGCTTCGCCGTTGCGACGCCAGACCCGGACCATATAGCCGCTCTGTCGCGGCCCCTTGCCACGGATACCCCAGATCTTCCCTCTGTTCCGATCACTGCCATGCACCTTCCCCGGCCTCTCTCCCGCCATCTTAAGTCAAGGGTGAGTCCAGGCGATCTGACCCGGCTTGGGCGAGCGCGAGGGGCGCGTGAGACATTCGCCATTCATGGCGAGAGAGATCGCCCTGCCGCCAGGCTGTCATAATCGGATTGATGCGTGTTAAATGCGCCAGCAACAATCATTAACCACATGATCTTGTTGATATAAAGCGCGTTCCATCGGCCAATGAGAACGAATCCATCAAAACGTTTTTCAGTATGGCGTTGTGGGCGGGTCGAAAATCCTTATAGTTACTCCTGCACGGACGCAGTCGAAGTCAATCAGGAAGATTGGCTGCCAGGGTTAGGCAAATGGACTCACCACAGGATGTGGTAAAGGACACCTCCCAGGACGGAGAAAGTGCGACGGGAATGGATGACTCGTCAGGCCATGATGGCTAAAGGACACCCCAAAGGATTGGGAAGGGGAAACCTAAAGGAAGAGGTATAGTCAGGGATTGCAGGGAGCAACTTCGTTCACGGATATGAACGATAAGACTATCGGGGGCGACGCAAGTCGCCCCCATCTTTTTGCCTTTTTTTCGCCCATCCCCTGCCGCGACACCGATGCCGCAAACCGCCGGCATCCCATTGGCTTTTCCCCGCCCCCCTGCCGCGACACCGATGCCACAAGCCGCCGGCATCCCATTGGCTTTTTCCCGCCCCTTTTCCTGCGACGCCGATGCAGCGAGCCGCCTGCACCTGTTTATCCCCTTGTCAGCGCCTGCCACGGCGCCAATGAAAAGGGCAGCCTGGGCCGCCCTCTCGTCTCCTGTTGTCGATTTCCGCCCCATGGGGACGGCTGCTTCACGCCAGCCGAAAATGCGCCACTATCCGGCCCAGTCGGTCATAGGTCTGCCGCATCGCCCCCGCGCTCGCCACCGTGTCCTCGCCATTGCCCTTGAGCTGGCGGATCACCTCGGCGATGGCCGTCATGTTGCGATTGATCTCCTCGGCCACCGCGCTCTGCTGTTCGGCGGCGGTGGCAATCTGGGTGGTGAGGCCATTGATCGCTACCACCTCCCCCATCATCACATCGAGCGAGTCATTGACCCGGGTGGTGTTCTCGGCCGCACTCTGACAACGCTGACGCGTCAGCGACATGGCGTCGACCAGGCTCGCACTGCCCCGCTGCAACCTGGTCAGCATGGTCTGGATCTCCGCCGTGCTCTGCTGGGTACGCCCAGCGAGGGAGCGTACCTCGTCGGCCACCACGGCGAACCCACGGCCCTGTTCACCGGCCCGGGCCGCCTCGATGGCGGCGTTCAGCGCCAGCAGGTTGGTCTGCTCTGCGATGCTGCCGATGACCCCCAGCACCGAACCTATCTGCTGTACCTCCTGCTGCATGGCCTGGACCGATCCCGCCGTCGCCTCCACCTCCGCAACCAGCGCCATCACGCTGTTCATGGCGCCATCCACCACTTCCCGCGTCGCGTTCGCCAGCTGCTCGCTCTGCATGGTCAGGTGCGCCGTGTCGGCGGCGCTGCGGGAGACGGAGGCAGCGGTGGCGCTCATCTCGTTGACCGCGGTCACCACCTGCTCCGTCTCGTTGACATGGGTCATGAGCAGCTGCTGGGCGGTTCGGGTCTGGCCGGTCAGGCCACCTATGTCGTCATGGAGCTGGCCGCTGGCCTGGCTCACCTCCTGCATCCTCTCCTGCAACTGGGCGATGAAGCGGTTGATGCCAGCGGAGATCTGGCCGAGATCATCCTTGCTGGTCACCGCCAGACGGCGAGTCAGATCACCATTTCCCTCACCGAGGGCCAGCACCAGCCCCTTGAGGGAGAGGATGGGTCGGTAGGCGAGGTTGAGCGCCACCATGGCCAGCGCCATCACCACCAGGGCGACGGCGAGCAGGGCCAGGGTGATCTTGCCATTGATGGCCTGGGTCATGGCGCGGATATAGCCGAGATCCACATAGCCGGTCAGGGTCCACTGGCTGCCACGAATGTCCAGCTGGTTGGGACGAGACTCGCTCTCTCCCTCGGGCTTGCTGCTGTAGAGCAGCTGGCCCTGGCTGTCGGCCAGCGCGAAGGAGCGCCCCTCCCCGCTCATCTCTGCCAGCAGGCGCTGGAATTCGCTCATGTCGAGGTAGTAAAGGTAGGCGGAGTCGGCACCTCGGGGCACCAGTATGGTGATGACCGGCTTGCCATCCAGCTGCTCCAGCGGGCTGACGGTGATCCGGTTGTTGGCCTCGGGGATCAGCTTGCGCAGGGCATCGACCCTGGCCTTGTCGTTGATGACACCGTTCACGTCGAAGGCCATGTCGCCGATCACCTTGACGATGTTGTGAAAGCCGGTCTCTTCCAGGGTCTTCTTGACGTTGGTCACCCCGAAGTTGAGGTTGGCCGCCAGCAGGATTTTCTGGTTGATGTCCCCCGCCAGCTTCTCCTTGACCAGGGCTATCTGTTCATTGATGTTCTGGGTGGACTGGGTGCGGATGTAACCACTGATGAAGTGGTTCACACTGAGCCAGGCGGTGGCGATGGTGACCAGAATGGCCAGCAACAGGAGTGCATATATCTTGATCTTGAACGCCATGGAACCTCCAACAGAAAACGCAGGCTCAGCCTGCGTCTTCAACTTATCCCCTGTTTACTTCTTCTTGGCGTACTTCATCGAGTCCAACGCCACCGCCAATATGATGATGCCGCCCTTGATGATGAACTGCCAGTAAGGGCTGACCCCGATATAGGTCAAACCGTAGTTGATCAGGGTGAAGATGAGCACGCCGGTGATCACACCCGCGACCGTTCCCACACCACCGGCAAACGACACGCCGCCCACCACGCAGGCCGCGATGGCGTCCAGCTCGTACATGAAGCCGAGGTTGTTGGTGGCACTGCCGACCCGGCCCGCCTCCAGCATGCCGCCGAAGGCATAGAAGACCCCGGCCAGGGCATAGATGATCACCAGGTTCACCGCCACGTTGACCCCGGAGACCTTGGCCGCCTCAGGGTTGCCGCCGATGGCGAAGATGTTTTTGCCAAAGCGGGTCTTGTTCCACAACACCCAGACGAAGACGCTGGCGATGGCCGCATAGAAGGTCAGGTACGACAGCTTGAAGCCACCTATCCGGATGAAGCCCTGGGCAAAGCTGGAGAAGCGGGGGTCGAAACCGGCCACCGGCGACGCCCCTACTGAGTCAAAGTAGAGGGAGTTGATGCCGTAGACGATGATCATGGTGCCCAGAGTGGTGATGAAGGGCGTCACGTTCAGGTAGGCGACGATCAGGCCGTTGACCAGACCGATCAGGGCACCCACGGCACACACCAGCAGGATCACCGCCGGGATGGGCACCTCCCCCAGGCTGGGGAACACCTTGTTGACGTTGGTCAGGGCCTGCAGCATGGTGGCGGCGATGAGTGCCGCCAGACCGACCTGGCGGCCGGCCGAGAGATCCGTCCCCTGGGTGATGATGATGCCCGCCACCCCGAGGGCGATGATGACCCGCACCGAGGACTGGGTCAGTATGTTGCTGAGGTTGGTGAGGCTGAGGAAGGAGGGTTCCTGGATCACGATGACCATGAGCAGCACCAGCAACACCAAATAGATGGCGTTTTCCTTGAGCGCCTGCATCAGATTGAAATTTTTAGCCGACTCCATAAATGTCTTCCTGTCTCTAGAGGTACAGAGATGCCAGGCGCAGTATCTCGCTCTGGTCAGTTTCTTTGGTATTGACGATCCCGGCGACCCGACCGTTGCTCATCACCAGGATGCGGTCGGTGATCCCGAGCAGCTCTGGCATCTCGGACGAGATGATGATGATGCCCTTATCCTTCTTCGCCAGCTCCAGGATGAGCTGGTAGATCTCGAACTTGGCCCCCACGTCGATGCCGCGCGTCGGCTCGTCCAGCATCAGGATCTCCGGCTGGGTCAGCAGCCAGCGGCCTATGATCACCTTCTGCTGGTTGCCGCCGGAGAGGGAGCCAATCTGGGTCTGCTGGGTCGGGGTCTTGACCCGCATGGCGTCGATGACCCACTGGGTGTCGCTCTTCATCTTGTTGTTGCTGAGCAGCCCCATGGAACCCTTGTAGTTGTCCATATTGGCGATCAGGGAGTTGAAGGCGATGTCGAGACGGGAATAGATGCCGGTGGAACGGCGCTCCTCTGTCACCAGGGCGAAGCCGTTCAGGATGGCCTCGTGGGCCGTATGGTTCGCCACCACCTTGCCATGGATCCTGATGATCCCCGCGCTGTGGTCGCGAATGCCGAACAGGGTCTCGACGATGTCGGTGCGTTTTGCCCCCACCAGACCGGCGATGCCGAGGATCTCCCCCTTATGCAGGTTGAAGCTCACGTCCTGGATGGAGGGCTGGTTCTTGGCCGTCAGGTGCTCGACTTCGAGGATCACCTCTTTGGGCTGGTTGGTTTTTTCCGGGAAGCGCTGGGTCAGCTCGCGACCGACCATCATGCCGATGATCTGATCCATGGTCATGCCCTCGAGGGGCTGGGTCGCCACCCACTGGCCATCCCGCAATATGGTGATCTCGTCACAGAGCTGGAAGATCTCCTCCATCTTGTGAGAGATGTAGACGATGCCGCACCCCTTGTCCTTCAACTTGTTGATGATCTTGAAGAGGTGGTTGACCTCCTTCTCGGTCAGGGAGGAGGTGGGTTCGTCCATGATGACGATCTTGGCATCATAGGAGAATGCCTTGGCGATCTCGATCATCTGCATCTGGGACACCGACAGGGTGCCCACCTTGACCCGCGGATCTATGTCGATGTCCAGCTCGTCGAAGATGCGTCTGGTGTCGTCATACATCTTGTGGTGGTCGACAAACCAGCCCTTGGTGGGGTAGCGGCCGAGCCACATGTTGTCCATCACGGTGCGCTGCAACACCAGGTTCAGCTCCTGGTGCACCATGGAAACGCCGTTTTCCAGCGCCTCTTTGGACGAGGTGAAGTTGATCTCCTGCCCCTTGAAGAAGATCTTGCCCTGATCCTTCTCATAGATGCCGAACAGGCACTTGAGCAGCGTGGACTTCCCTGCGCCATTCTCGCCCATCAACGCATGCACAGAATGAGGACGGACCCGTAAATTGACATTATCGAGTGCCTTGACGCCGGGAAAGCTCTTACTGACGTCAATCATCTCCAACAGCCATTCTGATTGTTGCTGTGTTGTCATATCAGCCATCACATCTGGTTGAAGAGAGGGCAAGGGGGTCACCCTTGCCCTGGAGGAGGGGATTACTCGAATTGAGACAGGTTGTCTTTATCCACACCCACGTAGGCTACGCGCACGACCTTGTCGACTATGTTCCAGTTGGTGCCTTCGCCGGCTGGCTTGCCTTCACCCAGATTCCTGGTCAGATCGAAGGTGGCCTTGGCCTGGTTGGCCGCATCGTTCAGCACTGTACCCGCCATGGCACCGCTCTTGACCATGGCCAGGGCTTCCGGCAGGGCATCGACGCCGAACACGGGGATGGCGGTCTTGCCCTGGGCTTTCAGGGATTCAACAGCGCCCATTGCCATGCCGTCGTTGTTGGCGATGACCACTTCGATCTTGTTGGCGTTGGGGCCGGAGATCCAGGCGTCCATCTTGTCTTTCGCCATGGCGGTATCCCACATACCGGTATCCATGTGCAGCTGCTCTGTCTTGACGCCGCCGTCATTCAGGGTCTTGACGACGTAGGTGGTACGGGCTTCCGCATCCGGGTGGCCCGGCTCGCCCTTGAGCAGCACGAACTGGATGACGCCGTCCTTGTTCAGATCCCACTCGGGATGGGCAGCCCAGTGCTTGGCGATCAGCTGACCCTGGATGATGCCTGACTCCTTGGAGTCGGTACCCACGTAGTAGGCCTTGTCATAGCTGGCCAGATCGGCTGCGCTCGGCTCCTTGTTGTAGAACACCACGGGGATCTCGTCGGCACGGGCCTTCTCGATCACGACAGGGGCCGCCGCCGGGTCGACCAGGTTGATGGCCAGGGCCTTCACGCCCTTGGCCAGCAGCACGTCGATCTGGTCGTTCTGCTTGGACTGGTCGTTCTGGGAGTCATTCATCAGCAGCTCCACGCCGGGGTTGGCTGCCGCCTCCTTCTCGATGGCCTTGCGAACGACCGCCATGAAGTTGTCGTCGTACTTGTAGACGGTAACGCCCAGACGAGTGTCGGCCTGGGCGCTGGTCCCTGCGGTCAGTCCCATCAGCAGGGCGGCGACTGTCGTGATTTTTCTCATTGTTATGCTCCGATGTGTCTATCTGTTTTGTAGGAAAGCGGTACACCCACTGAACCGGTGTGACGTTAATGTAATCAGGTTGTTGTGATCCTTTCTGTGATCCTGACGACAAAATGAAAACGTTTACACTCTGTTACACAAGGCATTATTTGATATAAAACAAATGGTTATATTAAATTCGCCTCACCAGCCCCGCTGTCGTGGGCCGGGTTTGACCAGGAGAACAGGATTCATACTAGTACACAGTTCCAATGGTATCTCCCTGGCGTCAGCCAATATTCCGGGCGTACGCTCTGGCTCCAGGAGTCATCGCCCCCCACCCCCATGTGGAAGCCATCAAGGCACAGATGAAGCCCACCCTCCGCCACCAGATCGCTCTGATGGCGCGCCTCGGCCAACTGGGCCTGGCGATAGGGACTGAGGCTGAAGTGGAACTCCCCCTCCACCCCGATATCCCCCAGTTGCAGCTCACGCACCTGGCAGCGCAGACCGTTGTCCGTGGGGAAGATGTAGGGGGTGTGCAGCTCGGCCAGGGGCAGCTGCCAGCGGCCGATATCGGCGCCGAGGCAACGATCCGGGTAATTTTCATGGGGGCCGCGCCCGAGCCAGTCGACCCGGTCGACCCCATCGACCAGCCAGAGCTGGGCGCCGATACGGGGCAGGGAGGGGATCGCCTCGCTCACCTGGACCTCGATGGCGATCGCCATGGCGCCATCCTGGCTGAAGCTGTGATGCCAGCGGCTCAAGATGAGCAGCCGCTCACCGACGAAGTAGCCATGCTCCACCCGCAGACCGGCCTCCCCCTCCCGCACAATGCCGAGGCAGCGGTGTTGCAGATCATTGAGCCCCGCCTCCTGCCAGCGGGCAATCCAGGAGTGGGGATCCTGATGATCCGCCTCGCTGGTGCCTATGTCGTTGTCGAGCGGCGCCCGATAGAAGTGATCCGCCATGGCCCCCCGCAGGCGTTCATGGCCCGCTTTCTGCCAGCTGCAGATGCGACCACTGGCCTTGTCCAGCCGCCAGGTGCTGCCGGCGGTCTGGACCAACCAGTGGTCAGGCTGCTCCCTCAATGGGGCGGGTGTCTGGGTGGCGGGCAGTGCCAGGGGCGTCCGCAACATACATTGCTGGCGCGCCACCTCGTGCCCCGCCTCGGACCAGGGAGTGGCAGTGCTCTGCACTATGGCCAGATCCAGCCAGGCGAGCGCCCCCGGCGCAAAGTCGGGCAATCGATCCAGCAGGGTGAGCGTCACGCAGCCTCTGGGCCCCAGGGCGAGCTGGCACTCCCCCTGGCTCAGCACCACGCCGTCCTCCAGCAGCTGCCAGCGCAGCACTTCGTTGTCCGTCTCGCGAAACAGGTATTCGCTGCGGATCGCCACCGTCAGCGGCTGGCAGCCTTGCAGGGTCAGCACGAACGGCTGCTGGGCCCGCTTGGCCTCGAACAGGGCGGGATGGGGGCTGCGGTCCGGGAAGAGCAGGCCATTGATGCAGAACTGACGATCGTTTTGCCGATCGCCAAAGTCGCCGCCATAGGCCCAGAAGTGGCGACCATCCTCGGTCAACTTGTCCAATCCCTGATCCACCCAATCCCAGACGAACCCCCCTTGCAGCCTGGGGTGATCGCGAAACGCCTGCCAATACTCGGCAAAGCCCCCCAGGCTGTTGCCCATGGCATGGGCGTATTCGCACAGGATCAGCGGGCGCTGCTCGCCGGGCAGGCCGATCCATTTGGCCAGCGCCCACTTGGGCACGGCCGGGAAGGGTTGATCCTGATGGGTGCGGGCATACATGGGGCAGATGATGTCGGTGGCCGGAGTGTCGGCGCCGCCCCCTTCGTACTGCACCGGGCGGCTCGGATCCGTGCACTTGACCCAGGCATACATGGCATCGTGGGCCGGGCCGTAGCCGGATTCGTTGCCGAGGGACCAGATGATGACGCTGGGGTGGTTGAAATCCCGAGCCACCAGGCGGGTGACCCGCTCGAGGAAGGCGCCACTCCAGGCTGGATCTCGCGCCAGCCGCCCCATGGGGCTCATGCCATGGGTCTCCAGGTTCGCCTCGTCCACCACATAGAGGCCGAGCCGGTCGCAGAGCTGGTAGAATGCGGGGTGATTCGGATAGTGAGCGCAGCGCACCGCGTTGAAGTTGTGTCGCTTCATCAGGATCAGATCCTGCTCCATATCGGCCGGGGTCACCGCATGCCCGGTGGCGGGGTGATGTTCGTGGCGATTGGCGCCACGAATGAGCAGGGGCTGGCCGTTGAGACGCAGCAGCCCCCCCTCTATCTCCACCGCCCGAAAGCCCACGTCGCAGGCCTCGCTCTCGATGGGCTCCCCTCGTTCATTTTGCAGGGTCAGGGTCAGGCGATAGAGGTGGGGTGTCTCGGCGCTCCATTTGCGCGGCGCCGCCACCTCGAGCCAGAGCTCGGCACGATCGTCGTAAGCCCCTTTCTCATCGATGGCCCCGGTGCCGATCCGCTGGCACAGGGTCGCCACCCGCTCATCGCCGTCATAGAGATGCGCCGCCACCGACAGGCCGGCCACATCGGCCCCCTGCAGTTCAATCTTGAGGCGAGCGTCCCGATAGCAGGCATCCAGCACAGGAGTGACCCGGACATCCATCAGATGACGGGCCGGTTTATGCAGCAGGCTGACGGAGCGGAAGATCCCCGACAGCCACCACATGTCCTGATCCTCCAGATAGGAGCCGTCGGACCAGCGAAGTACCAGCACCGCCAGCCGGTTGCGGCCGCTGTGCAGGCAGGGGGTCAGATCGAACTCGGCGGGCAAGCGGCTGTCCTGGGAGTAGCCGACCCAGTGGCCGTTGCAAAACAGATGGCAGGCACTGCTCACGCCGTCCAGGGTGATCCGGATCTGGCCGCTGGCCAGCCAGTCGACAGGCAGACTGAACTCGCGGGAGTAACAGCCGGTGGGATTCTGTGCCGGTACCCGGGGCGGATCGCAGGGGAAGGGATACTTGATGTTGGTGTAGATGGGACCGTCCGTCAGGGGCCGCGCCCCCGGATAGGCGGCATCCAGCTGCCAATTGCCCGGCACCCGGATCAGGCAGGCATCGGCCAGGTCCTGGTGAAGCCACTGCTCGGGCACCCGCTCCGGGGCCTCGAACCAGGAGAAGCGCCAGTCGCCATCGAGGGACAAGCGGGAGCAGGAGGGCAGATCGGCCCGCGCCGCCGCCTCGTCACGCCAGCTGGCGAGGGGGGTATGGGCCGCCAGTCGGTTGACCGATGTGATCCCCTGATGCTGCCAGTCCCGGCGCGCCAATATCTCCCTGAGCATTCTTCCTCTCTCCCTGGATCGTTCGTAAAACAGCCGCAGTGTAGTGGAGTTGTCCGAGGGAAAGGGGGATCTTTCTCACAAAGATGTAAACGATTACATTTAGTTTCAGGGGGAGTGACAGGGGCCGTGCGAGCGCCGGGGGACGGCGACGGCGCCGTCATGGGTGAAACCAGGAGCAGGGAGAAGGCGCTCCGCCGCCCCCCTCAGGCAGGCGCGGGACAGTGCCACGACAGGGGTGAAACGCAGCCAGGCCAGGGACGCCGCCTGCCCCGCCGGAGGCGGCAGAGCTAGTGGCACTGATCCCGATCCCGGCCAGCACAGGGCCAGGATCGAGGACCCGTCAGTCTCGGGCGGGGGCGGCCGAGTGACGGTTGATCAGGGTCGGCGCATAGATGCGACTCTGCAACGTCTGTGTCTCGCCGGCCGCCAGTTGCAGCGCCAACTTGGCCGCCTGGGACGCCATCAGCTCGATGGGATAGCGGATGGTGGAGAGCTTGGGTCTCAGGTATCTGGCATAGATGATGTCATCGAACCCCACCACTGAGACCTCCTCCGGCACCTTGAGGCCGTTGTCCGCCAGTACCGAGATGGCCCCTGCCGCCATGGCGTCGTTGTAGGCCACCACGGCCGTGATGGGCAGCCCCTTGGCGAGCAGGTTGAGCATGGCATGCTCTCCCCCCTCCTCGTTGGGGGTGCCGCACTCCACCCGTTCCGCATCCGCCGCCGCCCCGGCCTCGGCCAGGGCATCCCGATACCCCTGCAAGCGGGAGCTGGCATCCTCAATGGCGTGATCCGAACCGAT
Source organism: Aeromonas bivalvium (assembly GCF_046078285.1). Taxonomy (NCBI): domain Bacteria; kingdom Pseudomonadati; phylum Pseudomonadota; class Gammaproteobacteria; order Aeromonadales; family Aeromonadaceae; genus Aeromonas; species Aeromonas bivalvium. The sequence continues at coordinate 63,950 of NZ_JBGXBV010000010.1, read as the reverse complement.
GAAGGCGATGTGGCGATGGCCCAGTCCCAGCAGATGGCGGGTGGCGGTGGCGGCCCCCAGCCGGTTGTCGAGGGAGATGCAGCGCCCCTTCAGCGCGGGAATATCGCGATTGATCAACACCATGCCAGGCACCCGCAGGGCGTAATCGATCAGCTCCTCGTCCGAGAGCGCCTTGCTGTGCACCACCAGCGCCTCGCAGCGTTTGCCGATCAGCAGCTCGATGGCGCCCCGCTCCTGCTCGGCGTTGTGAAAACCATTACCCACCAGCAGGTGCAGACCCTGCTCCACCGCCACGGTACAGACCCCCTTGACCAGGGCGCCGAAGAAGGGATCCGCCACGTCGTTGACCACCACCCCCATGGTGTCGCAGGTGCGATTGACCAGGGCCCGCGCGTTGGCATTGGGGGTATAGCCAAGCTCGGCCATGGCCTGCAGTACCACTTTGCGCGAGGCGGCGCTGGCCTTGGGGGAGTCGTTCATCACCCGTGAAACCGTTGCCACCGACACCTTGGCAAGACGGGCGACATCCTTGATGGTGCTCATGCTGTTTTCACTCTTTTCACTGTCCGCAGGCTGGCCATTATAACCAGCAATCCCTTTGATGACAGGGGCGGCACCACAGATTGTCGCGGCAGCTTGTTGCAATTAAGTGTAATCGTTTACACATATTTGCCGACCAGCTCACAGTTTGCCCATCGACGGCTCGGCTAGACTCCTGCTCACACCCGTCAAGCACAGGGCAGGGATGAAGACGCCGACCACGGACGACCGCGGCAGCCCGGGTCATCACCCACCTCGCACTGCCGGAAGATGAGGGGCGCCGCCCACGAGCGCGCCCTCTTCCCGACAACCCCATCTATATCATCAGCGAATGAGGAGTGATGATGTTCAATCCGGTTGATCACCCCCACCGCCGCTTCAACCCGCTCACCGGCCAGTACGTGCTGGTCTCCCCCCACAGGGCCAAGCGCCCCTGGCAGGGACAGGTGGAGAAGATAGGCGAGGCGCCCACCCAATCCCACGATCCCGACTGTTTCCTCTGTGCCGGCAACACCCGGGTCAGCGGGGACATCAACCCTGACTACCAGGGCACCTTCGTCTTCACCAACGACTTCGCCGCCCTGATGCAGGACACCCCGGCCACCGACGCGGCGCCGGATCCCCTGCTGCAACTGGAGGCGGCCCGTGGCACCAGCCGGGTCATCTGCTTCTCGCCGGACCACGGCAAGACGCTGCCCGAGCTGCCCCTGCCCGCCATCGAGGGGGTGATCACCAGCTGGATGAGCCAGGTGGCCGAGCTCTCTGCCCAGTGGGAATGGGTCCAGGTGTTTGAAAACAAAGGGGCCGTCATGGGCTGCTCCAACCCTCACCCCCATGGCCAGATCTGGGGCAGCGATTTTCTGCCCAACGAGATAGCCAGGGAGCAGGAGCGCCAGCAGGCCTGGCTGGCCGAACACGGCCGCCCCCTGCTGCTGGACTATGTGGCGCGGGAGCTGGCGGACCGAACCCGCATCGTGGTGGAGACGACCCACTGGCTGGCGGTGGTGCCCTTCTGGGCCGCCTGGCCGTTCGAGACCCTGCTGCTGCCCAAGGCCCATGTGCCCTCCCTGCTGAGCCTGACCTGCGAGCAGCAACAGGATCTGGCGGTGGTTCTCAAGGAGCTCACCAGCCGCTACGACAACCTGTTCCAGTGCAGCTTCCCCTACTCCATGGGCTGGCATTTCGCCCCGCCCCGCTCCGATTGCCCCGAGGCCTGGCAGCTGCACGCCCACTTCTACCCGCCCCTGCTGCGCAGTGCCACCGTGCGCAAGTTCATGGTCGGCTTCGAGATGCTGGCAGAGACCCAGCGTGACCTCACCCCTGAGCAGGCAGCCGAGCGGCTGCGCGCCCTGAGCCCCCTTCACTACAAGAGCGCCCAAGCATGACCATGACCCCGTTTGAACGCGTGACCGAGGTTTTCATCCATCACCACGGCCGCCCCCAGGATCTCACCGTCCGGGCACCGGGCCGGGTCAACCTCATCGGCGAGCACACCGACTACAACGACGGTTTCGTGCTGCCCTGCGCCATCGACTACGAGACCTGCGTCGCCATCGGTCTGCGCAGCGACAACCTGGTACGGGTGATCGCCGCCGACTACGAGTGCGAGCGGGATGAGTTCGCCCTGGATGAGCCGATAACCCATCACCCCCACCAGCGCTGGAGCGACTACATCCGCGGCGTGGTCAAGCATCTGCAGGCGCGCGGCCAATCCCTGCGCGGCCTGGATCTGGTGGTCTCGGGCAACGTGCCCCAGGGGGCCGGTCTCTCCTCGTCCGCCTCCCTGGAGGTGGCCATAGGCCAGGCCTTCAAGGAGGCCCTGGGGCTGCCCATCAGCCAGGCCGAGCTTGCCCAAAACGGCCAGCAGGCGGAGAACCAGTTCGTCGGCTGCAACTGCGGCATCATGGATCAGATGATCTCCGCCTGCGGCGAGGCGGACCATGCCCTGCTGCTCGATTGCCGCTCCCTGGAGACCCGTCTCATCCCCATGCCGATGGATCTCGCCGTGCTCATCGTCAACTCCAACGTGCGCCGCGGCCTGGTGGACAGCGAGTACAACCTGCGTCGCCAGCAGTGCGAAGCCGCCGCCCGCCACTACGGGGTCAAGGCGCTGCGCGACCTCGACGCCAGCCGCCTGGAGGCGGACAAGGCCGGGCTGGACGATGCCTGTTACCGCCGCGCCTGCCACATAGTGGGGGAGAACGCCCGCACCCTGGCCGCCGCCGAGGCGCTCGCCTCGGGGGATCTGGCCCGCCTCGGCGAACTGATAGGTCAGTCCCACGCCGCCATGCGCGATGACTTCGAGATAACGGTGCCCGCCATCGACGACCTGGTGCAGATCATCAAGGCCGAGATCGGCCGCGAAGGGGGCGTGCGCATGACCGGCGGCGGCTTCGGCGGCTGCGTGGTGGCCCTGCTGCGCCCGGAGCGGGTGCCTGCGGTCATCGCCGCCGTGGCTGCACAATACCCGGCTATCTCGGGGCTGGAGGCGGATTGCTACGTCTGCTCCGCCAGTGCCGGGGCAGGCAGACGATGAGCAGCCCCATGAACGCATTCACGCTGGAAAACGAAGAGGGGCTGCGCCTGCGCGGCATCGAATTTGGCGCCACCCTCACCTCCCTCACCCTGCCGGTGGCGGGGGAGCAACGGGAGGTGCTGCTGGGCTGCGCCGATGAGGCCTATGCCAGCCAGCAGGTGTGGCTGGGGGCGGTGGCGGGGCGCTTTGCCAACCGCATCGGCGGCGCCGAGCTGGTGCGAGGGGACGAACGCTGGTCTCTCGACGCCAATCAGGCCCCCCACTGCCTGCATGGCGGGAGCGACGGATTCCATCGCCGCACCTGGCAGATCAGGGAGCAGGAGGCGGACAGGGTCAGGCTGGCGCTCCTCTCCCGGGCGGGGGATCAGGGCTTTCCCGGCAACGTGCGGGTGACCCTGGAGTACCGGCTGGAGCAGCGGGATCTGGTGGTGGAATTCAGGGCCAGCACGGACGCGCCGACCCCGGTCAGCCTCACCAGCCACGCCTACTTCAACCTGGATGGACATGCCGATGACGACCATGTGCGATCCGATATTCGCCATCATGCCATCCGCCTCAATGCCGACCGTTTCCTGCCCACCGACCAGAGCGGATTGCCGCTGACCATGGCGCCGGTGGAGGGCCCCTTCGACCTGCGTCGCGAGCGCCTCATGGGCCAGGAGTGGCTGAGCCATCACCAGCAGCAACAGGCCGGCGGGTATGATCACGCCTTCGTGCTGAACGGCCCAGAACAGGCGTGGGCGGCCCGGGTGGTCTCGGGGGACAAGCGGCTGGCGATGGAGGTCTACACCAACCAGCCCTCGTTGCAGTTCTACAGCGGCAACTGGCTGGCCAACACCCCGAACCGGAGCGGTCGGCTGCATCGGGACCTCGACGGCTTCTGCCTGGAGGCGCAGCAGCTGCCGGACAGCCCGAACCGGCCCGAGCTCGGCGACCCCTGGCTGCTGCCTGGGCAGACCTACCGCCACCAGACCCGTTATCGCTTTATCGCCGCCGACTAGGCCACCCTTCGCCGCCACAGGGCAGAGTGCCCCTCTTCAAGCAGGAGTCGTTATGGATGATAGCTACCTCGCCGCGCCGGATCGGTACCAGCGCCAGGCCTATCGCCCCGCGGGTCGCCACGGCCTGTGCCTGCCCGCCATCGGTCTGGGTCTGTGGCACAACTTCGGCGCCGGGAGCGATCCCGCCACGGCGAAAGCCATGGTGCATCAGGCCTTCGATCTCGGGATCACCCACTTCGATCTCGCCAACAACTACGGGCCGCCGCCGGGCACCGCCGAGCTGACCTTCGGCAAGCTGCTCAAGGGCAGCCTGGCCCCCTACAGAGACGAGCTCATCATCGCCAGCAAGGCGGGTTATGTGATGTGGGACGGCCCCTACGGCGACGGCGGCAGCGCCAAGTACCTCTTCGCAAGCCTGCACCAGAGCCTGCGCCGCCTCGGCCTCGACTACCTGGACATCTTCTACCACCACAGGCCGGATCCCCGTACCCCGCTGGAGGAGACCTGCCAGGCGCTGGCGCTCATGGTGCGCCAGGGCAAGACGCTCTATGTCGGCCTCTCCAACTACCCGGCCCCGCTCGCGGCCAAGGCTGCCGCCCGGCTGGCCGAGCTCGGCACCCCCTGCCTGGTCAACCAGCTCAAATATTCCCTGTTCCAGCGCGACATCGAGGCGCAGACGCTGCCGGTCTGCCGCGAACAGGGGATGGGGGTGGTCGCCTTCTCGCCCCTGGCGGGAGGCCTGCTGAGCGATCGCTACCTGGCGGGGATCCCGGCGGATTCGCGCGCCGCCAGTGCCAGCCCCTTCCTCAAGCCCGATCAGATCACCGAAGAGAGGCTCGTCACTGTCCGCGTCCTGCACGTGTTGGCGCAACAACGGGGCCAATCCCTGTCACAGCTGGCACTGCAGTGGGTACTGCGCGATCCCGTGGTGAGCTGTGCCCTGATCGGCGCCAGCCATCCCCGACAGATAGTGAGCGCCGTCGACGCCCTGAGGCAGCCGCCGCTGGACGAGGCGCTGCAACAGCAGATCCTGGCGCTGCTGGCGTGACGGGCGGCCCGGGCTTGGCGGCCATGTCAGAAGGTGACGGGGCCGTCATGGCTGCGGACAACATGCTGCCAGCCGCGCCCTGCATGGCCCGCCAACGCCCTGTCCCGGCCCGGACAGGGCGCTGAAATCCCCAATATTCACTGGTTGCCCGCGGGATTTTCCGCCATCATTGGCCGCCCCGATCCTGCTCGGGGCTGATTTTATCCGGCTCCCATCAATCAAGAGATCTGTACCATGACCGAATCCTACGCCCTGTTTGTCGCCTTCGTGCTGGGCATAGTGGAAGGCCTGACCGAATTCCTGCCCGTTTCCTCCACCGGCCACATGATCATCGTCGGCCATCTGCTGGGCTTCGAAGGGCCCAAGGCCGCCACCTTCGAGGTGGTGATCCAGCTGGGTTCCATTCTGGCGGTGGTGGTCATGTTCTGGCGCCGCCTGTTCGGCCTCATCGGCATCCACTTCGGCCAGAAACCAACCCAGGGCCAAGCCACCCTGACACTGATTCATGTCATGCTCGGCATGCTGCCCGCCGTGGTCGTCGGGCTGGCCATCCACAGCTGGATCAAGGCCCATCTGTTTGGCCCAGAGACTGTGATGTACGCCCTGGTGGCCGGCGGCATACTGCTGATCATCGCCGAAAAGTTCCGCCCGGCGGTACGTTCCGAAACCCTGGACGATATCAGCTACAAGCAGGCGTTCGGCATAGGCCTGTTCCAGTGTCTGGCCCTCTGGCCCGGCTTCTCCCGCTCCGGCGCCACCATCAGCGGCGGCATGCTGATGGGCATCAGCCGCCACGCTGCGGCCGAGTTCTCCTTCATCATGGCGGTGCCCATGATGATGGCGGCGAGCGGCCTCGACCTCTACAAGAGCCGCGACTTCCTCTCCATGGCCGACTTCCCCATGTTTGCGGTGGGCTTCGTCACCGCCTTCGTGGTCGCCATGGTCGCCATCAAGACCTTCCTGGCCCTGATCCGTCGCCTCGACTTCATCCCGTTCGCCATCTACCGCTTCGTGGTGGCCTTCGCCGTCTACCTGGTGTTCGTGGCCTGATCCCGAGGGATCGCCTCATGAAAAAAGGGACCTTTATGGTCCCTTTTTGTTGCCCGACTTTTCTGTCGCCTGGCACGGCTCAGTAGAGGTGCTGGCTGATGCCGTTGAGCAGCCGTGACAGCCCCTTGGTGAACTGCACCGGGGCATCCTGCACCGTGTAGCAGAGGCAGCCGTCTGGCGTATGCGGGCTGTGGGCGTGACGGGCATCGCGCCAGATGAAGTCCCCCGCCTGATAGCAGGTGTCACCATCTTGCATGTTGCCCGCCAGCAGCAGGGTCAGCTCATAGCCCTGGTGAGTGTGCTCTGGGATGCGACCACCGGCCTCGATGTGGAGCAGGCTGGCGCGAGCGCCCATCTCGTCCAGCGGCAGGCTGTGCTGGCGGATGGCGCCAATATGGCGCCATTTGGGGGCATGATGGCGGGCCAGCACCCGGGGCAGGCGGTATGAGTGACCCCCTACCTGCAAGACGGGCGGAGGGGGCGCTGTCCGGGCGAGATCGGCCACCGTCGCCACCGGCTGCTCCAGTATGTCCGCCAGCATGGCATCAAACCCGGCCTCGGTGGGCTCGTCCCTCGTCGCGGACTGCGTCGGTGCATCGTCCACCAGGTAGGCGTTCGCCAGCTCCTCTTCCCAGCCATGCAGGCGCAGGGCACATTCGGGGCAGAGCTCGCAATGGGCGGCCACCCCGACGGCCAGGGGCAAGGGCAGCTCGTCGGCGGCGAAGGCGCGCAACATGGGGTCGCTCGGATGGATCTTAATCATGGCCTTGCTCCACTTGCTCTTTCAGTTTCTGTAATGCCAGCCGCAGCCGGGACTTGATGGTGCCAAGGGGCACGCCGAGCCTGTCGGCCAGCTCCTGCTGGGAGAGCTCCTGCAGATAGATGCCGCGCACCACCTGCTGCTGGGGCTCGGGCAATTCGCCGACATGATGCGCCATCTGGCGGGTCAGCACCGCATCCTCACCGCCGCTCAAGCACTCCTCCTGGGCCCGGAATTCCAGCATGGGCCACAGATCTTCGGCGCAGAGCTCCTCCTTGCTGGCACGACGGCGGCGCAGCATGTCGAAGCACTGATTGCGCATCACTGTGTAGATCCAGGTGCTGGGGGCCCCCTTGTCCGGGTGATAGAGGCGCGCCTTCTGCCATACCAGCAGCATGGTCTCCTGCACCAGCTCCATGGCATTGGCCTCGCTGCCGAGATGGCGCAGACCGTAGTGACGGATCCGGGGGGCGAAATGGTGGAACAGGGCGGCGAAGGCCACCTTGTCGGCGGTCTCGGCGACCCGGATCAGCTGAGTCTTCAGATCCGGGGAGCCTGGGGCTGTGTCCATCTGGGGCGAGATCCTGCTGTGAACCGATTGTGATTGGCCAGTATATGCCATGGCGCCTAACCCTGAATGGGAACGTATCCAGCTATACGCTCGGAAACGGGACCCGGATCACCCTGCCTGGCAGGATCAGTGACTGGTCACCAGCAGGTTGCTGAGCAGACGCAGGGCGGGACGGTAATCCTCGCAGGCCATCAGCCACTGCTTCTGCTCTGCCGGAATGGGCAGCACCTCGATCCAGCGCTGGGCGACCCAGCAGGCATCGTCCCAGGCCGGCTCGTGATAGAGGGCGGCATATTCGGGGTAGTCGCTGAAGACCTCCCGCAGGGCCTGGGCCAGATTGCGCTGATCCTGCGGCAGGCGACCACCCTGCCAGGGCGGCAGCGGCTGCGCGTCACACACCCTCAAGCCATCTCCCTCCTGCCAGAGATCCCGGATCCGCAGCCGCTCCACCCCCTGCACCTTGATGCCGAGCAGGCCGTCGGGCAGGCGATCGAAGTCGATGATCCGCACCCGGGTGGCGATGGGGTACATGTTGCGCAGGGCATCGGGCTGGCGGGGATCCAGCATGCAGAGGGCGAACTCCCGCGTCTGGGCCTCGGCGATCATCCGCAGGTACCTGGGCTCGAAGATGCGCAGGGGCATGACGCCGCCGGGCAGCAGATGAGCAGAGAGGGGGAAGAGCGCCAGTTGCATGTCGGTATCCAGTTTCGTGTGCCTTCTTCTGATACGACTACAGAAACGGGCCAGATCATTCAGACCAAGTGGGAATAAAAACCCTGTTTCTATTAGGGGAAAATAGCCTGGACAAGCCGCTTCCATATGCAGTAGAAATGGTTAAGTCGCAGACGACAACGCAATATTCTGCAAACCTGCGCACCACACAGTGAAATATCCGCCGCCCCGGCAGTGGAGGGTCATTCCTATAGTTTTCTCGGCCCGATGCGGGTAAAATTCACGCCCTTATATATCAGTCATATTTCGACGCATAACCTCGGTGGTCAGTCATGAAAGAGCATATTCATCATCTACTTGAACAGACGGTAGCCAATCTCAAATCCGCTGGCATCCTGCCGGCGGAGCTGGAAGCCCGCGTGCTGGTAGATCGATGCAAGGACAAGGCTCACGGCGACCTGGCCACCAACCTCGCCATGCTGCTGGCCAAGCCGGCGGGCAAGAACCCCCGCGAGCTGGCCGCGGCCATCATAGAACACCTGCCCGCCTCGGACCTCGTCGCCAAGGTCGAGATCGCCGGCCCCGGTTTCATCAACTTCTTCTTCAACCAGCAGTGGCTGGCCGGTCAGGTCGATGCCATGGTGGCCAGCGCCAACGCCAACGTGAAGCTGCCGACGCCGCAAACCGTGGTGGTGGATTACTCCGCCCCCAACGTGGCCAAGGAGATGGCGGTGCACCACATCCGCAGCACAGTCCTCGGTGACGTGGCGGCCCGCGCCCTGGAGTTCCTCGGCCACAAGGTGATCCGCGCCAACCACATCGGCGACTGGGGCACCCAGTTCGGCATGCTGATTGCCTATCTGGAGAAGATGGAGAACGAGCACGCCAGCGACATGGAGCTCAAGGATCTGGAAGCCTTCTACACCCAGGCCAAGCGCCTGTATGACGAAGACGATGCCTTCGCCGAGCGCGCCCGCAACTATGTGGTCAAGCTGCAGGGCGGCGATGAGTACTGCCGCACCATGTGGAAGAAGCTGGTCGACATGACCATGGCCCAGAACCAGCGCAACTACGACCGCCTCAATGTCTCCCTGACCAACAAGGACATCATGGGCGAGTCCATGTACAACGACATGCTGCCCGCCATCGTCACCGACCTGAAGGCCCAGGGGCTGGCGGTCGAGAGCGAGGGCGCCACCGTGGTCTTCCTCGACGAGTTCAAGAACAAGGATGGCGAGCCCATGGGGGTCATCATCCAGAAGAGCGATGGCGGCTTCCTCTACACCACCACCGACATCGCCTGTGCCAAGTACCGCTACGAGACCCTGGGCGCCGAGCGGGTCATGTACTTCATCGACTCCCGTCAGCACCAGCACCTGATGCAGGCCTGGACCATCACCCGCAAGGCGGGCTATGTGCCGGAATCCGTGCCCCTCGAGCACCACGCCTTCGGCATGATGCTGGGCAAGGACGGCCGCCCCTACAAGACCCGCTCCGGCGGCACCGTCAAGCTGGTCGACCTGCTCAACGAAGCGGAAGAGCGCGCCAGCGCCCTGCTGGAGAGCCGCAACAGCGATCTGTCCGCCGACGAGAAGGCCGAGGTGGTCCACGCCATCGCCATGGGGGCGGTCAAGTATGCGGATCTCTCCAAGAACCGCACCACGGACTACATCTTCGACTGGGATTTGATGCTGTCGTTCGAAGGCAACACGGCCCCTTACCTGCAGTACGCCTACACCCGGATCCAGTCCATCTTCCGCAAGGCTGGCGTCGATGCCACCCAGCTCGGCGGCAGCGTCCAGCTCAACGAGGATGCCGAGCTGACCCTGGCCCAGAAGCTTATCCAGTTCTCCGACGCGGTCAACGGCGTGGCCGAGCGCGGCATGCCCCACCTGCTGTGTACCTACCTGTACGAGCTGTCCGGCAACTTCATGACCTTCTACGAAGCCTGCCCGATCAACAAGGACGGGGTCGACCCCCAAGACCGTCAGAGCCGCCTGCTGCTGTGCGCCGCCACCGCCAAGGTACTCAAGCTGGGCCTGGGCGTGCTGGGTATCCACACCCTGGAGCGCATGTAATTCATGGCGACACGGGATTATGTCGGGAGTGGCTCGCGGAGACGGGCCGGTGGTCGTAACGCCAAGAAGGCGCCGCCTCGCCGCCGTTTTCCGCTGATCCCCGTCCTGCTGGCGGGGGGCCTGGTCGCCGGTTTTGGCGCCTTCCTCTACCTCATCAATGGCAAGGGGGATGACGCCCCCACCATCGAAGAGCAGGTGCGCGCCAACAAGCCAAAAGCCAAGGGACATGAACTGCCCCAGGAGAAGTGGAGCTATATCGAGCGGCTTGAGAACAAGCAGGTCGACATCATAGAGCCGCCCCCCCAGCCCGGAGTACTGCCCCCGCCACCGGCGGCAACCTTGACCCTGCAGCCCGAGAAGCTGGCCAAGCCGGTTGCGACCAGCATACCCCAGCCGGGCACCCCCATTGGCCAGGTAGCGCCCAAGCCGACCGGCGCGCCGGTTGCCAGCGCCCAGGTGCAGGTGATCGATCGCAAGGCAGAACGGGAGCGGATGGAGCGGGAGCTGCGCGCCGAACTGGAGCGGGAGCGGGCCGCCAAGGCCCAGCCCGCCCCGACGGCGAGCGCAGACACGGGGCGCTACATGATGCAGTGCGCCGCCCTGCGCTCCCAGGATTCCGCGGAATCCCTCAAGGCGCGCATCGCCTTCGGCGCCGGTCTCTCCTCCAGCCTGCAGGTGGTGAACGGGGCCAATGGCACCGTCTACAAGGTGATGGTGGGCCCCTTCAACGGCAAGGCCGCCGTCGATGCGGCCAACCGCAAGCTGCAAGGCTCCGGCATCAGCGGCTGCATCTCCAGAAAGGGTTGATGAGCGCCGCGCATTCACAGGGCCGGGTGGCAACACCCGGCCCTGTTTCTTTTGGCGCCATCCTGTCCTCGCCCGATCCCTCCTCCGCGATCCGTGCATGGCACAGGCTTGAAAAGCCCGTTTGCCATCCCCATCTTTTCCTCCATGCACAGTCAGGCCGTCATTCGGCTAAAGCGAGGTAAGTAAAGTGACTACCATAGTTTCCGTCCGCCGCAACGGCCAGGTCGTGATCGGCGGTGATGGCCAGGTCTCCCTCGGCAACACCGTCATGAAGGGCAACGCCCGCAAGGTTCATCGCCTCTACAACGGCAAGGTGCTGGCAGGTTTCGCCGGCGGCACCGCCGACGCCTTCACCCTGCTCGAGCGCTTCGAAGCCAAGTTGCAGGCCCACCAGGGCAACCTGGAGCGCGCCGCCGTGGCGCTGGCCAAGGACTGGCGCACCGATCGCGCCCTGCGCCGCCTCGAGGCACTGCTGGCGGTGGCCGACGAACACAAGTCCTTCATCATCACCGGCAACGGTGACGTGGTGCAGCCGGAGCACGATCTGATCGCCATCGGCTCGGGCGGCAACTTCGCCCAGTCCGCCGCCATCGCCCTGCTGGAAAACACAGATCTGGATGCCAGGGCCATCGTCGAGAAGTCCCTCAAGATTGCGGGCGACATCTGCGTCTTCACCAACGGCAACCACACCATCGAAGTGCTGGACTACAGCGCCAAGTAAGCGCCCCCATTCTCCAGGGGCGGCCACGCCGCCGCCCCCGACACAGGAATCCCATCATGTCCGAGATGACCCCGAGAGAAATCGTCCACGAACTGGACCGCCACATCATTGGTCAGGCCGATGCCAAGCGCGCGGTGGCCGTCGCCCTGCGCAACCGCTGGCGCCGGATGCAGCTCTCTGAGGAGATGCGCCACGAAGTGACCCCGAAAAACATCCTGATGATAGGCCCGACCGGGGTCGGCAAGACCGAGATCGCCCGTCGTCTGGCCAAGCTCGCCAACGCTCCCTTCATCAAGGTGGAAGCGACCAAGTTCACCGAAGTGGGCTATGTGGGCAAGGAAGTGGACAGCATCATCCGCGATCTCACCGATGTCGCCATCAAGCTGGTGCGCGAGACCGAGATGGAGAAGATGAAATACCGCGCCGAGGAAGCCGCCGAGGAGCGCATCCTCGACGCCCTGCTGCCGAACCCGCGCAACAGCTGGGGCGAGGAGGAGAAGGCCGACAACTCCAACACCCGCCAGATCTTCCGCAAGAAACTGCGGGAAGGTCAGCTGGATGACAAGGAGATCGAGCTGGATCTGGCCGCCACCCCCATGGGCGTCGACATCATGACCCCGCCGGGCATGGAAGAGATGGCCAACCAGCTGCAGGGGCTGTTCCAGAACCTGGGCCAGCAGCAGAAGAAGAAGCGCAAGATCAAGGTCAAGGAGGCCATGAAGGCGCTGATCGAAGAGGAGGCGGCCCGCCTGGTCAACCCGGAAGAGCTGAAGCAGAAGGCCATTGCCGCGGTCGAGAACAACGGCATCGTCTTCCTCGACGAGATCGACAAGATCTGCAAGCGCGGCGAGAGCTCGGGCCCCGATGTCTCCCGCGAAGGGGTGCAGCGCGATCTGCTGCCCCTGGTCGAGGGTTGCACCGTCAACACCAAGCACGGCATGGTCAAGACAGACCACATCCTGTTCGTCGCCTCCGGCGCCTTCCAGGTGGCCCGTCCGTCCGACCTCATCCCCGAGCTGCAGGGTCGTTTGCCGATCCGGGTCGAGCTGACCGCCCTCACCACCCATGACTTCGAGCGGATCCTGACCGAGCCGAACGCCTCCCTGACCGATCAGTACCAGGCCCTGATGGCCACCGAAGGGGTCAAGATCGAGTTCACCCAGGACGGTATCCGCCGTCTGGCCGAGGCGGCCTGGCAGGTCAACGAGCGCACCGAGAACATAGGTGCCCGCCGTCTGCACACCGTGATGGAACGGCTGATGGAAGACATCTCCTACGACGCCTCCGAGAAGTCCGGCGAGACCTTCGTCATCGACACCGACTACGTCAACGCCCACCTGGGTGCCCTGATCGAGGACGAGGATCTGAGCCGTTATATCCTATAACAGCCTGGTCGAAGGTTGGGATTCCAAGCGGTTTCATCCTGCAACAGACCGATCGAGGACGAGGATCCGAGCGGTTTAATCCTGCAACAGACCGATCGAAGACGAGGAGCCGAGCGGTTTAATCCTGGAACAGACCGATCGAGGACGAGGATCCGAGCGGTTTAATCCTGCCACAGACCGATCGAGGACGAAGACCCAAGCGGTTTCATATCCTGTAAGCTCGCCCCTCCCGATGAAAACGCCTCCCTCCGTGGAGGCGTTTTTATTTCCCCAACCCCCTCACGCAGCAGTGCAGCTCTTGTTCATTCCCGCCGAACTCTGCTCAAAAAAAGATCTTCCTTATTCTTCGCCGATGATTTATACATACGTATAAATCAGGTCTAAATCTGCACGACTTCAGTCACAGGACAACAGCAAGATGCACCCGACCCGTCAAAAGCTGCTCGATACCGGCCTTGCCCTCGCCGCCGACAAGGGGCTGCGCGGCCTCACGGTACGCGAGCTGGCGACGGCGGCCGGGGTGAACCTCGGCTCCTTCGTCTACCACTTCGGCAACCGCGACGCCTTTATCGACGAGCTGGTGGAGCTCTGGTACAGCCCACTCTATGACGAACTCAAGGCGGTGGCGGCCAAGGGCTCCTACCCCTCGGCCATCGCCACCTTCGAGGCGACCGTGGAGGCACTGATCGGACTGGTGGCGCGCCAGCGCGGCTTCATCAACCACCTGTTTGGCGATGCCCTGGCTGGCGAGAGCGCCGCCCAGCGCTTTCTGCTGAGCCTGCCGCGCCGCCACCCCCTGCTGCTGCTCGAGCAGGTTCAGAAGGCGCAGGCGGAAGGCTCCCTGGTGCCCGGCCACCCCATCCAGCTGATGATCTTCATCATGGGCTCGGTGGGCCTGCCCCTGGTGATCGCCGGCAGCGGTCGCCAGCTCGACTGGCTACCCCCGGAAGCCGCCCCCTTTCTTTCCCAGATAGACAATCCCGAGGCCGCACGGCAACGACTGACATGGGCCCTGCGCGGCCTGCGCCCCACCGACATGCAGGAAGGAGAAGCGGTATGAAACAACGCATTGCCATTACAGCTCTGCTGCTGGCCGTTCTCCGTGGCGACCTCGGGTGGCAGAGCCACCCTCAAGGAACATCCCTATGAAGCAACGCATCGCAATCGTGGCTCTGCTGCTGACCCTGATCGGTGGCTATCTCTGGTGGCAGGGGCGCCCGGCCGATGGCTCCATCCTCTACGGCAACGTCGACATCCGCGATGTGAACCTGGCGTTCAGAGTCGGCGGCAGGGTCAGCGAGGTGCTGGTCGATGAGGGGGACAAAGTGACAGCAGGCCAGTTGCTGGCTCGCCTCGATCCGGCGCCGCTTATCCACAGCCGCGACAGCGCCCGGGCCAACCTGGCTGCGCTCAGTGCTGCCAACACCTTGATGCACAAGGGGTATCGCAGCGAAGAGACGGACCGTGCCCGGGCCGCACTGGCAGCCGCCGAGGCCGCCGCCCTGGAGGCCGACCAGCAGTGGCGTCGTCAGAGCGCCCTGGCGGCGACCGGCGCCATCTCCCGCGGCCAGCTCGACAGCGCCCGCTCCCAGCGGGATCAGACCCGGGCCCAGGTAAGTGCCGCCCGCGAGCAGCTGGCCCAGCTCGAGACCGGCTTTCGCCCCGAGGAGATAGCCCAGTCCGACGCCGAGCTGGAAGGGGCCAAAGCGGCACTGGCCAGCGCCGAACTGGCGCTGGCGGATGCGGCCCTGACAGCCCCGAGCGACGGCATCCTCCTCACCCGCGCCGTGGAGACGGGCAGCATGGTGCAGGCGGGTGCCACCGCCTTTAACCTGTCGCTCACCACCCCGGTCTGGGTGCGCGCCTATGTGGAAGAGCCCTGGCTCGGCCACTTCCCGAGCGGCGCCAAGGTGACCCTCACTACCGACTCGCGGCCGGACCAGCCCTATCAGGGGGTGGTGGGCTTCGTCTCCCCCAGCGCCGAGTTCACCCCCAAATCCGTGGAGACGCCGGATCTGCGCACTCACCTCGTCTACCGGCTGCGCATAGTCGTGCAGGATCCTGACTCTGCCCTGCGCCAGGGGATGCCGGTCACCGTCAGGCTGGCACCATGAGCGTCGCCATCCGGCTCGAGGGGCTCACCAAGCGCTTTGGCGAGCGGGTGGCCCTCAACGCCATCTCGGCCACCATTCCGAGCGGCGGCATCACGGGCCTGGTGGGTCCCGATGGCGCAGGCAAGAGCACATTGCTGCGCCTGCTGGCCGGCCTGCTGGTGCCGGAGGCGGGGCAGAGCCGGGTGCTCGGCCTCGATCCTGTGCAAGAAGGGGATGCCCTGCGCCAGCGCCTCGGTTACATGCCCCAGCAGTTCGGCCTGTATGAAGATCTCAGCGTGCTGGAGAATCTCACCCTCTATGCCGACCTGCGTGGCGTACTGGAGCCGGAACGCACGCCCACCTTTGCGCGGCTGCTCGCCTTCACCGATCTCGCCCGCTTCACCGCCCGCCCGGCGGGCAAGCTGTCTGGGGGAATGAAGCAAAAACTCGGGCTCGCCTGCGCCCTGCTCGGTCAGCCCGAGGTGTTGCTGCTGGACGAACCCGGGGTCGGGGTCGACCCCATCAGTCGCCGTGCCCTGTGGCAGATGGTGCGCGAGCTGGCTCAGGGGGGGATGACGGTGCTCTGGAGCACCGCCTATCTGGATGAGGCCGAGCTGTGCGATCACGTGCTGCTGATGGCAGACGGCACGGTGCGCACCAGCGGCACCCCGGCGACACTCATGGGCGCCATGGCGAGCCGCTGCTGGCTGCTGGAGGCGGGGCAACTGGATGGCAGGGAGCGACGCGCCCTGCTTCGCCGCGCCCTGGCCCACCCGGCGGTGATGGACGGCGCCGTGGCCGGGGAGCGAGTGCGCCTGCTGCTGCGCCCCGATGCCGTGCCGCCTCCCCTCGGCGAACTGGGGCTGGCCGAGGGGGCCTTTGTGCCGACGCCAGCACGGCTGGAGGATGCCTTTATCGATCTGCTCGGCGGCGGGCCGGGCGGGGAGTCGAGCCTGGCGAGCGGGATGCGCGAGGCCAGTCTGCCCGAGGGCGTCTCCCCCGAGGCGGTGATCGAGGCGCGCCGCCTCACCAAGCGCTTCGGTGACTTCACCGCCACCGACGATGTCAGCTTTGCGGTGCGTCGCGGCGAGATCTTCGGCCTGCTCGGCCCCAACGGGGCGGGCAAGTCCACCACCTTCAAGATGGAGTGCGGCCTGCTGCGCCCGAGCGGCGGTCAGGCCCTGGTGACCGGCATCGATCTCGCCCGCAGCCCGTCGGCGGCGCGCCAGCATCTGGGTTACATGGCCCAGAAGTTCTCCCTCTACAAGCAGCTCACCGTGGCCCAGAACCTGTCGTTCTTCGCCGGTATCTACGGCCTGTTCGGCCGTGCCCAGCAGACGCGCATCGACGCCATGGTGGAGACCTTTGCCCTCGGCCCCTGGCTCGATCAGAAGGCGGAATCCCTGCCGCTGGGCCTGCGCCAGCGTCTCTCGCTGGCCTGCGCCCTGCTGCACGAGCCGCCGCTGCTGTTTCTCGACGAGCCCACCTCAGGGGTCGATCCCGTGACCCGACGGGAGTTCTGGTCCCACATCAATGCCCTGGCCGACCACGGGGTGACAGTGCTGGTCACTACTCACTTCATGGACGAGGCGGAGTATTGCGACCGCATCGCCCTCATCTATCGCGGCAGGCTGCTGGCACTCGGCACCCCGGACGAGCTCAAGGGGCTGGCCGCCAAGGACACCACCACTGCCTTGCCAACCTCTTCATTACCCACCATGGAAGAGGCCTTCATCACGCTGGTCGAGCGGGCCAGCGAGGAGAAACCATGAGCATCAACCGCCGCCGTCTGCTGGCCCTGTGCCGCAAGGAGTCCCTGCAAATCGTGCGCGACCCGAGCAGTATACTGGTCGCCTTCATCATGCCCGTGGTGCTGCTGGTGGTGATGGGCTACGCCATCAACCTGGACGTGGACCACCTGCGCCTCGGGGTCTGGCGCGCCGACGGCGGGGCGCCGGCGATCCGCTTCGAGCAGGCCCTGCGCGGCTCGACCGCGCTGGAGGTGCACGGGGGCGCCAGCAAGGAAGCGCTGCTGGGGAGCCTGGAGCGCGGCGAGATCCGGGGCCTGCTGGTGATCGACGAGGGCTTCTCCCGCGCCCTGGCCGGCCAGGGGGGCAGCGCGCCGCGCATCGCCCTGCTCACCGACGGATCCGAGCCCAACACCGCGAACTTCGTCACCAACTATGTGCAGGGGATCTGGCAGGGCTGGCTCCTCGGCGAAGGCAAGCCCCAGAGCCAGCCGGTGGAGCTGCGCACCCGCGCCTGGTTCAACCCGGCCCTGGTGAGCCGCAACTTCCTGGTGCCGGGTTCCATTGCCGTGGTGATGACCATCATAGGCGCCCTGCTCACCTCCCTGGTGGTGGCCCGGGAGTGGGAGCGCGGCACCATGGAGGCCCTGCTCGCCACCCCGGTGACCAAGGCCGAGCTGCTGCTCTCCAAGCTGCTGCCCTACTACGGACTCGGCATCGCCGCCATGCTCATCTGCCTGCTCTTCTCGGTGGCCGTGATGGGGGTGCCCTGGCGCGGCTCGCTGATCTCCCTGTTCGTGCTCACCAGCCTGTTTCTCGGCAGCGCCCTCGGGCTCGGGCTCTTCCTCTCCACCGTGATGCGCAGCCAGTTCAACGCCGCCCAGGCGGCCCTGACCGCGGCCTTCCTGCCGGCCATGATGCTCTCTGGCTTCGTGTTCGAAATCGCCAGCATGCCGCCTTTGCTGCGGGCCATCACCCACCTCATTCCTGCCCGCTACTTCGCCAGCTCCTTGCAGACCCTCTATCAGGCGGGCAACGTGCTCTCCATCCTGCTGGTCAACGGACTCTGCCTGCTGCTGCTGGCCGCGTTCTGGCTCATCCTCACCGCCCGCAAGACGCGGCGCACTCTGGAGTAACCATGCTGACTCGACTCTGGTGGCTGGTGCGAAAAGAGCTCTCCATCCTGCTGGGCAACACCCAGGGGCGCTTCCTGCTCATCATGCCGGTGCTGCTGCAAACCGCCCTCTTCCCGTTCGCCGCCACCCTGGAGGTGACCGGCAACACCCTGGCCGTCTACAACCAGGACGGGGGTGCGCAGAGCCGGGAGCTCATCGAGCGCCTCACCCATATGCCCGCTTTCACGACCGTGCTGCCGGTGGCGGGCGAGGCCGGGGTGACGGCGGCCATCACAGAACAGCAGGCCCTGCTGGCGCTGGTCATCCCCGCCGATTTCTCCCGCCGGCTGGCCCGGGGAGATAGCGCGCCGCTACAGCTCATCGTCGACGGGCGCCGCTCCAACGGCGGCCAGGTGGCGGCAGGCTACATCAGCCAGGTGATCGCCCGCTGGCAGAGCGAGGGGCGCGGCGCCCCCGAGCTGCTGGTGCGCCACCTCTACAACCCCAACATCGAGTTTCGCTGGCACGTGCTCCCCTCCCTGGTGGCCATCATCACCACCATAGGCTGCCTCATCGTCACCGCGCTCTCGGTGGCGCGGGAGCGGGAAGAGGGCACCTTCGACCAGCTGCTGGTCTCTCCCCTCACCCCGGGCTGGATCATGGCGGGCAAGGCGGTCCCCGGCATCCTGGTGGCGGTGGGCCAGGGTTGCATCGTCGCGCTGGCGGCCCGCTTCGTCTATGCGGTGCCCTTCTCCGGCAGCCTGACCCTGCTGCTGGCGGGCATGGTCTGCTACGGCCTGGCACTGGCCGGCATAGGGCTCTTCATCTCGTCCCTCTGCTCGACCCAGCAGCAGGCGTTCCTCGGGGTCTTCTCCTTCATGGTGCCGGCGGTGATCCTCTCGGGTTACGTCTCGCCAGTGGAGAACATGCCGCAAGTGTTCCAGTGGCTCGCCGCCATGGATCCCCTCAGCCACTTCATCGTGCTGCTCAAGGGGGTGTTTCTGAAAGGGCTCGGCTGGTCGGCCGCCTGGCCCCTGCTCTGGCCCCTGCTCGCCATCGGCGGCACCAGCCTCTCCTTGGCGCTCGCCCTGTTTCGCCGCCATATCGCCTGACATCGCCAGGCAGTCCGCACAGGGGCGCCCCGCGGAAGGGCGCCCTCGTGAATGAGATAAGTTTTCGTCTTTTCCGCCAGCCGGATAAGACCCCGCTTCCCTTCCCTGTCCCCCTCCCGGGTCACCCCGGCCTGGCACCTGAATACGCCTTGCATATACCCATTTATGTATATGGTTGAATTCCCTTGAGTTACCCCTGAAGGGATATATAAATGGACACTTGATTTGCATCAATCGCCCGCCCCTGCCGACTGGGTAGCCTAGCCTCAGAATGATGTTTTATTACTCCAAACTAGAGGCAATCATGAGCAAAGTCAGACTGGTCGTTGTGGGCAACGGCATGGTGGGGCACCGCTTCATCGAAGAGCTGATCGAGCGGGCCGACCCGGGCCGCTACGAGATCACCGTCTTCGGTGCAGAACCCCGTCCCGCCTACGATCGCGTCCATCTCTCCTCCTACTTCTCCCATCACACCAGTGAAGATCTCTCCCTCGTCAAACCCGGCTTCTACGACAAGCACGGCATCCGCCTGCTGCTCGGCGAAGCGGTGAAAAAAATCGACAGGGCCAACCGCGAAGTGCACTCCAACAAGGGCACTGTGGTCGGTTACGACAAGCTGGTGCTGGCCACCGGCTCCTATCCCTGGGTGCCGCCCATTGCGGGCAGTCAGCACCACGAATGCTTCGTCTACCGCACCATCGAGGATCTGAAAGCCATCCGCAACGCGGCCAAGAGCGGCAAGAGCGGCGTGGTGATCGGGGGCGGCCTGCTTGGCCTGGAAGCCGCCGGCGCCCTCAAGGCGCTGGGCCTCGAGACCCATGTGGTGGAGTTTGCTCCTGTGCTGATGGCCGAGCAGCTCGACGGTCAGGGCGGCCAGCTGCTGCGCCGCAAGATTGAATCCATGGGCGTGCAGGTGCACACCAGCAAGAGCACCAGCGAGATCCTGATGCATGGCGGTGAGCAGGCGAAACACCGCCTCGCCTTTGCCGACGGCAGCCAGCTGGAAGTGGACGTGGTGGTCTTCTCCACCGGCATACGCCCGCAGGACACCCTGGGCCGTTATTGCGAACTGGCCATAGCCCCGCGTGGCGGCGTAGCTGTCGACGATCACTGCCTCACCTCCGACCCCGACATCTATGCCATCGGCGAGTGCGCCGCCTGGCAGGGCCGCTTCTTCGGCCTGGTGGCGCCGGGCTACAAGATGGCCCAGATCACCGTCGACCATCTGCTCGGCGGCGACAGCTGCTTCGAAGGGGCGGACATGAGCGCCAAGCTCAAGCTGCTCGGCGTCTCCGTCGGCTCCATCGGCGATGCCCACGGCCGCACCCCGGGCAGCCACAGCTATGTGTTCCAGGACGACCAGGCCGGCGTCTACAAGAAGATCGTGGTGAGCGAAGACAGCAGCCGCCTGCTCGGCGCCGTGCTGGTGGGTGACGTGGATGACTACGGCAACCTGCTGCAGATGATGCTGGGCGCCCTGCCGCTGCCGAACCACCCGGACACCCTGATCCTGCCTGCCTACGCCGGTGCCAAGCCGACCCTGGGGGTGGATGCCCTGCCGGAAAGCGCCCAGATCTGCTCCTGCTTCGACGTCTCCAAGGGCGACATCGCACAGGCCGTCGCCGAGGGTCACACCACACTCGCCGCCATCAAGCAGCACACCAAGGCCGGTACCGGCTGCGGCGGTTGCGTGCCGCTCATCAGCCAGGTGCTCAACGCCGAACTGGTGAAGCAGGGCATCGAGGTCAACAACCACCTCTGCGCCCACTTCCCCCACTCCCGTCAGGAGCTGTTCCATCTGGTCAAGGTGGAAGGGATCAAGAGCTTCGACGAGCTGCTGGCCAGGCACGGTCAGGGCTATGGCTGCGAGGTGTGCAAACCGACCGTCGGCTCCATCCTCGCCTCCTGCTGGAACGACTATGTGCTGAGCCCGCTCAATACCCAGCTGCAGGACACCAACGACATCTTCCTCGGCAACATGCAAAAGGACGGTAGCTACTCCGTCATCCCGCGCATGGCCGGCGGCGAGGTGACCCCGGAAGGGCTGCTGGCAGTGGCCGAAGTGGCCCGCGACTACAAGCTCTACACCAAGATCACCGGCGCCCAGCGCATCGGCCTGTTCGGGGCCCAGAAGGATGATCTGCCGGCCATCTGGCGCAAACTGCTGGCGGCCGGATTCGAGACCGGTCAGGCCTACGCCAAGGCGCTGCGCATGGCCAAGACCTGCGTCGGCAGCACCTGGTGCCGCTTCGGCGTGCAGGACAGCGTCGGCCTCGGGGTCTTCCTCGAGAACCGCTACAAGGGCATTCGCACCCCCCACAAGATGAAGTTCGGCGTCTCCGGCTGTACCCGTGAGTGTGCGGAAGCCCAGGGCAAGGATGTCGGCATCATCGCCACCGACGCGGGCTGGAACCTCTACGTGGGCGGCAACGGCGGCATGAAACCGCGCCACGCCGACCTGCTGGCGTCTGACCTCGACCGCGAGACCCTGATCAAGCTGATCGACCGTTTCATGATGTTCTACGTCACCAGCGCCGACAAACTGCAGCGCACCTCGGTCTGGCTTGGCAATCTGGAAGGGGGCGTCGACTACCTGCGCGAAGTGATAGTCCACGACAAGCTGGGGCTGGCCGAGACGCTGGAGCGCGATATCCAACGCCTTATCGACAGCTACGAGTGCGAATGGTCGCGCACCCTCAACGAAGAGGAAGCGCTCAAGCGCTTCAGCCACTTCATCAACAGCGACAAGCGCGACCCGGACGTTCAGTTCGTCGCCGAGCGCGACCAGCACAGGCCCGCTACTCCGGCCGAACGCATCCCCGTCTATCAGATCGAAGTGGAGGCAAAGTGATGAAATTAGCCTGTCAACTCAACGACATACTCCCTGGCACCGGGGTTTGCGCCCTGATCGATAGCCAGTTCATCCAACTCGATGTGGAGATTAAGCGATGAAACTCGCCTGCCAACTCAACGACATACTCCCTGGCACCGGCGTCTGTGCCCTGCTGGAAGGGCGCCAGATCGCCCTGTTCCGCCCGAGCGCGGCCACCGAGGTGTTCGCCATCGACAACCGGGATCCCTTCTTCGCCGCCAACGTGCTGTCGCGTGGCATCGTAGGTGAACACGAGGGTGAGCTCTGGGTCGCCAGCCCGCTCAAGAAGCAGCACTTCCGCCTGCGCGACGGTCACTGCCTCGAGAACGCCGCCATGTCGGTGCAAAGCTATCCCGCTGAGGTGCGCGACCAGCAAGTCTGGGTCGCCGTCTGATGTCGACAACCCCCAGATCTATGTCGGTACAGGGATACCCCGTTGAAGTGCACGACCAGCAGGTCTGGGTCGCCGTCTAACACCATGCATATCAGGGCTGCCCGCGGGCGGCCCTCTTGAAGGAAACAAAGATGTATACCGACACCATCAACAAGTGCGCCGCCAACGCGGCCCGCATCAACCGCTTCGAGCGCAGCGACAAGCTCGGCTTCTGGCTCAGCTCCGCCATGGCGGGTGCCTATGTGGGCCTTGGCATCATCCTCATCTTCACCTTGGGCAATCTGGTTGATCCCAGCGTGCGTCCGCTGGTGATGGGGGCCACCTTCGGCATAGCCCTCACCTTAGTTGTCATCGCCGGCTCCGAGCTGTTCACCGGCCACACCATGTTCCTCACCTTCGGGGTGAAGAGCGGCAAGATCGCCATAGCCGATCTGCTGCGCATCCTGCCCCAGACCTGGGCCGGCAACCTGCTTGGCTCCATAGCAGTGGCGCTCATCTACTCCTACGGCGGCAGCCTGCTGCCGGACGCGGGCAGCCTGGCTCACAAGGTGGCGCTGGCCAAGACCCAGGCACCGGCCCTGACCCTGTTTATGAAGGGCGTGCTGTGCAACTGGCTGGTCTGCCTCGCCATCTGGATGGCGCTGCGCACCGAAGGGGCCGCCCGCTTCATCGCCATCTGGTGGTGCCTGCTGGCCTTCATCGCCTCCGGCTACGAGCACTCGGTCGCCAACATGACCCTGTTCGCCCTCTCCTGGTTTGGTGCCCACTCCGAGGCCTACACCCTGGGCGGCATCGGCCACAACCTGCTGTGGGTGACGCTCGGCAACACAGTCTCCGGCGCCCTCTTCATGGGCCTCGGTTACTGGTATGCCACCCCCAAGGCGGAGCGTCCCGTCCCCGTGGCCGACGCCAGCGCCACCGCCAGCCAGCGCAAAGCAGCCTGATCAGGAGGCCCCATGGACTACTTGCCCATCTTTTGCCGACTCGACAACAAACCCGTGCTGCTGGTCGGCGGCGGCGAAGTGGCACAGCGCAAGGCGCGCCTGCTGCTGGATGCCGGTGCCCAGCTCACAGTCGTGGCCCCCGAGCTCGACCCCGAGCTGGCGGAACTGGCTGCCAACGGGAGCATCGAGTGGCTGGCCGGTGAATTCGCGCCGGCACAACTGGCAGGCAAGTGGCTGGTGGTGGCCGCCACCGATCGGCGCGAGGTGAACGCGCTGGTCTACCAGAGCGCGAACCAGGCGCGGATCTTTGCCAACGTGGTGGATGACCCGACACGCTCCAGCTTCATCATGCCGTCCATCATCGACCGCTCGCCGCTGATGGTGGCCATCTCCTCCGGCGGCAAGGCCCCTGTGCTGGCCCGGCTGCTGCGGGAGAAACTCGAAGCCATGCTGCCCCAGCACCTGGGGGCCGTGGCGGCCTTCGCCGGCAGCCTGCGGGATCGGGTCAAGGCGCGCTTCGCCACCATGGGGGAGCGGCGCCGCTTCTGGGAGCGGTTGCTCGGGGCCGACCGGCTCGGCCAGGCGCTGGCACGGGGGGATAGCGCCTCTGCCAATCAGCTGGCCGATAGCCTGTTTGCCGAGGAGAGCAAGGCTCACGGCGAAGTCGTGCTGGTCGGTGCCGGTCCCGGCGATCCCGGCCTGCTCACCTTGCACGCCCTGCGCCAGATGCAGCAGGCTGACGTGGTGGTCTATGACCGGCTGGTCTCGGACGAGGTGATGGCACTGGTGCGCCGGGATGCCAAACGTATCTTCGTCGGCAAGCAGACGGGCAACCACTGCGTGCCCCAGGAGGGGATCAACCAGCTCTTGCTGGAGGAGGCGAAGAAGGGGCAGCGGGTGGTGCGGCTGAAGGGGGGCGACCCCTTCATCTTCGGCCGTGGCGGCGAGGAGCTGGAGACGCTGGTCGGCAGCGGCATCGGCTTTCAGGTGGTGCCGGGGATCACGGCCGCCAGCGGCTGCGCCGCCTACGCCGGTATTCCCCTGACCCACCGCGATCACGCCCAGAGCGTGCGTTTCGTCACCGCCCACGGCAAGGGGGGCGCCCGGGATCTCGACTGGCCGCTGCTGGCCAGAGACAAGCAGACCCTGGTGTTCTATATGGGGCTTTCGTCCTGCGGGGTGATCCGCGCGCAACTGCTGGCCCACGGCAAGGGGGGGGGCACCCCGGTGGCGCTGATCGAGCGCGGCACCCAGCCGAGCCAGCGGGTCATCCGCGGCACCCTGGACCAGCTGCCCGCGCTGGCGGTGGGGGTCGAAAGCCCGGCCCTTATCATGGTGGGATCCGTGGTGACCCTGGCGGACAAGCTCGCCTGGTTCGGGGAAGCGGCACCGAGGCAGAGGGCATCGGCCTGATGAGGTCTGGATAGGGGCAGGGCGCGGCGCCAGCAGCCGGGTGACGGGCGCGCCAGCCATTTGTTGTTCAAGGAATATTCATTGAAATGCCAGGCTCAGTCCTTATACTGGATCCACCTGTTTCCAGCGGTGGACTGACACAATGGAATACAACACTTCAGAACTGTGCGACATCTATCAGGACATGGTCGATGTGCTCGAACCCATGCTCTGCTCCTTCGGCGGACGCGCCTCCTTCGGTGGTGTCATCACCACGGTCAAATGCTTCGAATCCAACGGTCTGATCCGTGAGATGGTCAAGGAAAACGGCGTCGGCCGCGTGCTGCTGATCGACGGCGGCGGCTCCATGCGCCGGGCGCTGATCGACGGCGAGATCGCCACCACGGCGGCGGAAAACGAGTGGGAAGGGATCGTCTGCTACGGCTGCGTACGCGAGGTCGACGTGCTGGAAGATCTGGATATCGGCATCCAGGCCCTGGCCGCCATCCCGGTCGGTGCCGATCGCAAGGAAGTGGGTGAAACGGATCTGCCGGTCAACTTCGGCGGCGTCACCTTCCTGCCGGATGACCACCTCTATGCAGATACCACAGGGGTGATCCTCTCCCCGGATCCGCTGGATATCGAATAGGCCGTGCCCGGCCCGAAGAGATGGGAGCCGCTGGCTCCCATTTTTTATGGGAAAATGGCGGTAAAAGAGGGAAAACAGCGGAAATTGGGCAAAAAAAGAGGGCCAGAAATACTGGCCCTATAACTGGAAGCAATGTGAGCAATGTCGTGCTTTCACAAGAAGTCACCATGTTGGAACGAATGGGGCCTATCCCGGAACGCAAGTTAACAATAATCATTCTCATTTGACTTGGCAACCCTTATTTCTCCGATCTTGCAAAAAAATTGACCACCCTGGGGTGGTCAATATCCATGCCGGAGTCGTCAGGCAACAATCAGATGCCGGAGGTCGCCGACAATCCCTCACCATGGGCAGAACCCACCAGCTTGCGACTGAGATAGCGCAGCAGGACGCCGTAGAGCGGCACGAACAGGCCGAGGCTTATCAGCAGCTTGAAGACATAGTCCACGGTCGCTATCTCGACCCAGTGTTCAGCCATGAAGGGATCCGTGCTGCGCCAGAAGGCGATGCTGAAGAAGGCCAGGGTATCGACCAGGTTGCCGATCAGGGTCGAGGCGGCCGGCGCCACCCACCAGGCCCCGCGCTGCCGCAGCCGGTTGAACACCACCACGTCCATGAACTGGCCCACCAGATAGGCCATAAAGCTGGCCAACGCTATCCGGGCAACAAAGAGATTGAACTCCGCCAGCTGACCCATCCCCTGATAGCTACCCTCGAAGAACAGCACGGAGAGCACATAGGAGACCGCCAGCGCCGGCAGCATCACCCTGCGGATGATGGCGCGGGCCAGGCCCGGGCCGAATATCCGCACCGTCAGATCGGTCGCCAGAAAGATGAAGGGGAAACTGAAGGCACCCCAGGTGGTGTGAAAGCCAAAGAGGGTGATCGGCAGCTGCACCAGATAGTTGCTGCTGGCGATGATCAGGATGTGGAACAAAGCGAGGCGCGTCAGCGCCGTCTGGTGCTGAGCAGGGGTCAGATTCATATTGTGACCTTTTTGGTTAATGGGGTTAGGGAACCCATAGCGCCACCATGGCGCTAATCGAGGGGCGGCATTATACGCCCCCACCGCCATAGTTCAATCCTTGTGCTGTCGCGCCAGCCAGCCCAGGGTCGCCCTCCCCTCCTCGTCGTCGGCACTCAGCCAGCAGCCGCTGTGATGCTCGAAGTGCAGCCAGAGGCGACACTCCTCGAACGCCAGCTGCCAACAGTGGCGATCGGCGCCGCTGTCCCGTTGCAAGGCAGAGAGCTCCCACTCAGCCAGCAGATCCTGTGCCAGGACGGGGAAGCTGTCCCAATCCAGGGCTGGATGGCCCAGCAACAGTATGCCGGCCTCCTCATCCCAACCCATCACATGCCAGTGCAATGACATGGCGATCCTCCTCTGGTCCGTACCCGGCTCAGCTGCTGCATGAGAGCGCCTCCCCCAGATACCAGTCAGGATGCGGGGTGGCAAGCTCCTCGAACTCGGGCTGCTCGTCATAGGGATGCTGCAACGCCGCATAAAGCCGCTCAAACGGCGCCATGTCACCCCGCTCTGCGGCCTCGATCACCCCCTGGGCCAGGGCATTGCGCAGCACATACTTGGGATTGACGGCATCCATCCGCGCCTTGCGAGTCGCGTCCTCACTCCCCTCCCGGGCCAGGCGCGCCCGATAGGCATCGAGCCAGCCCTGCCAGGGGGTGGCATCCGGCAGCAACGTCAGCAGGGAGGCAGGCCAGGGCCCGCTCGCCTCGACCAGGGCGAGGCGACGCAGGAAGAGGTGGTAATCAATCTTGTCCGCCGCCAACTGCTGGAACATCTGGCGGAACAGGGCCGGGTCTTCATCCTCCCAGGTCTCCAGGCCAAGCCTGGCGCGCATCAGCTCGGAGTAGTGCAGCATCAGCTGATGCTCGTACTGACCGAGGGCCGCTGCCAGAGCCTCCCCATCCACATGATCCGCCAGGGCCTGGGCCAGCTTCTGCAGGTTCCAGTAACCCACGGCTGGCTGCTGGCTGAGGGCATAGCGGCCACCGCTATCGGTATGGTTGCAGACAAAATCGGCCTCATAACCGTCGATGAAGCCGTAGGGGCCGTAATCCAGGGTCAGCCCCAGGATGGACATGTTGTCCGTGTTCATCACCCCGTGGGTAAACCCGACCGCCTGCCACTTGGCGATGAGGCGGGCGGTACGGCGCACCACCTCGGCGAACAGCTCGGCGCCGCTCTCCAGTTCGGGGAAGTGATGGCGCAGCAGATAGTCGATCAGCAAGGGGATCTTCTCCCCCTGGCCGCTCCAGGCGAAGTATTCGAACTGGCCGAAACGCAGGTGGCTCGGCGCGGTGCGCAGCACGGTCGCCCCCGTCTCCACCGTCTCGCGATAGACGGGCTCGTCGCTGCCCACCAGCACCAGGGCGCGGGTGGTGGGGATGCCGAGGGCATGGAGCGCCTCGGAGGCCAGGTATTCGCGGATGCTGGATCTCAGCACGGCGCGGCCATCGCCGAAGCGGGAAAACGGCGTCTTGCCCGCCCCTTTCAGGTGCAGATCCCAGCGCTGGCCATCGGGGGCCTGCTGCTCTGCCAGCAGCAGGGCGCGGCCATCTCCCAGGCGCGGGCTGTAGCCGCCGAACTGATGGCCCGCATAGACCTGGGCCACCGGCTGCATGCCCGGCAGGGGCCTGGCCTGGCCGCAGCAGGCCAGCCACTGTTCATCGCTCACCTCCCCCAGCCCCAGCTCGCCGAGCAGCGGGCGGTTGAGGTGCAGCAGGCGCGCGTTGGCCAGGGGCTGGGGCGCCACCGGCTCGCAGGCCCAGGGCAATTCGGTGGCAAAACTATTGATCAGCTTCATGGTGGTGCGATTCGTCCCTGCGTATGCTCGTGTCACTCTGTTATACCGCCGTCGGCCGGTTCCGGCTAACGGGCGATGGTTCTATTTCATTTCAAGGAGAAGAAGATGCAAAGATGGGTATATGCCCTGCCCTTGCTGGCACTGGCGTGGGGGCAGCATGCCAGGGCGGCCGATATCGAGGCGGGCAAGGCCAAGGCGGCGGTCTGCGCCGCCTGTCACGGGGTAGATGGCAGGGCCCAGATCCCCCACTATCCCCATCTGGCCGGTCAGAATGCTGCCTATCTGCTGAAACAGATGAGTGCCTTCAAGGAGGGCAGCCGTCAGGAGCCGCTGATGGCCCCCTTCATGGCGATGCTGACCGAGGCAGACATGGAGAATCTGGCGGCCTATTACGCCAGCCTGAAATAATTCACGGCGTCCGGCCAACGGGCGCCATCCTCTGATGTGCCACCCTTCGGACCTGAGTCTGCCGGGTCGATGATGCTTCGCTAATCGACCCTACCGACGGCAGTAGTTCCACCAGGGTCGATCCTACCGACGGCAGTAGTCGATGATCAGATCCATGAAGGCTTCGCCGAAGCGTTCCAGCTTGCGCTGGCCAACGCCATTGACCGCCAGCAGCTCCGCCTCTGTCATCGGCATCAGCTGGGCCATCTCCACCAGGGTGGCGTCGTTGAACACCACATAGGGGGGCACCTCCTCCTCCTCGGCGATCTGCTTGCGCAGGGCCCGCAGCTCCTTGAACAGCCGCTTGTCGTAATTGGCGTTGTCCAGCAGGCCGCTGCGCTTCTCCTTGCGGCTGGAGATGGGTTGCAGACGCGGCACCGCCAGTGCCAGCGTCACCTCGCCGCGAAGCACGGGGCGGGACGCCTCCGTCAGCTGCAACACCAGGTTGCGGGTAATGTTCTGGGTCAGCAGTCCCTTGTGGATCAGCTGACGGATGACGCTCATCCAGTATTCGTGACTCTGATCCTTGCCGATGCCGTAGGTCGACAGCTTGTCGTGACCATGATCCTTGATGCGCTGGTTGAGAGAGCCCCTGAGCACTTCCACCACATAGCCCACCCCGAAGGCCTGCCCCACCCGCCAGACGCAGGAGAGCGCCTTCTGGGCATCTTCGGTACCGTCATAGCTCTTGGGGGGATCCAGGCAGATGTCGCAGTTGCCGCACGGCTTGTCGTTGTACTCGCCGAAGTAGTTGAGCAGCACCTGGCGGCGGCAGGTCTGGGCCTCGGCGAAGGCCGCCATCACATTGAGCTTGTACTGCTCCACCTGCAGCTGCTGGGGGTTCTCGATGTTGTCGAGCAGGCGACGTACCCGGCCTATGTCGGCGGGATCATAGAGCAGCAGCGCCTCGGCCGGGGTGCCGTCCCGCCCGGCTCGGCCTGTCTCCTGGTAGTAGGACTCGATATTCTTGGGCACGTCATAGTGCACCACGAAGCGCACGTTGGGTTTGTCGATCCCCATGCCGAACGCCACCGTCGCCACCACTATCTCGACATCATCCTTGAGGAAGTCTTCCTGGGTGCGCTGACGCTGCTCGAGCGGCAGACCGGCATGGTAGGGTGCCGCCTTGCTGCCGTGGCGTACCAGGCGCTCGGCCACCTCCTCCACCCGGTTGCGGCTGGAGCAGTAGACGATGCCGCAGTTGCCCTTCTGACCCTGGACGTAGCGCAGCAACTGTTCTGCCGCCTTGAACTTCTCCACCAGGCTGTAGCGGATATTGGGTCGGTCGAAACTGGCGGTATGGACGAAGGGATCCTGCAGTTCGAGGCGATGCAGGATATCGCGCCGGGTCGCCTCGTCGGCGGTGGCGGTGAGGGCCACCACGGGCACCTGGGGGAACCACTGCTTGAGCCGGCCCAGGGCCGCATACTCGGGGCGAAAATCATGACCCCACTGGGAGACGCAGTGGGCCTCGTCGATGGCAAACAGGCCGAGGGGCTGCTCGGCCAGCCTGTCCATGAATTCGTGTTGCAGCAGCCGCTCGGGGGAGACATAGACAATCTTGATCTCGCCCCGGCGCATGGCGGCAAAATGCTGGATCAGCTCCTCCCGGCTCAGGGCCGAGTTGATGTAGGCCGCCGCCACCCCGTTGGCCCGCAGGGTGTCGACCTGATCCTTCATCAGGGAGATGAGGGGGGAGACCACCACCCCCAGACCGGGCCGCAGCAGCGCCGGGATCTGGTAGCAGAGCGACTTGCCGCCGCCGGTGGGCTTGAGCACCAGGCCATCGCGGCCCGCCACTATCTGCTCGATGATATCGAGCTGACCCGGCCTGAACTGCTGATAGCCGAACACCGCCTGCAGCAAGGCAAGAGGCGTGTCGGGCAGGGTTTCGGCGATGACGGTCATGGGCTCTCCTTTGGGGTCGCCATTCTAAAGCAGCCGCCGCCCACAATAAACCTGCCATTGCGACTGTTAACAATGTGTTGCAGACTGGTTGGAGTTTTTACTCGGCTTGACCAGGGATGGATCGATGAAGCAGATGATGAAGAAGATGGCGCTCAGTGGCATTGCCAACCTGTTCGCCGAGAGGATGCCGTTCAACAAGCTGATCGGCATGGAGGTGACCCACTACGACTTCGACAGGGTCGAGCTGCGCATCAAGATGGATGACAAGCTGGTCGGCAACCCCTTTCACCACATACTGCACGGCGGCGTGACCGCCACCCTGCTGGACGTGGCGGGCGGCATGATAGTCGCCGCCTCCTGCATCGACGAGCTGGAGGAGTTCTCCCCCAGCTACCTCAAGGAGCGTTTCTCCCGTCTCGGCACCATAGACCTGAGGGTCGACTACCTGCGCCCCGGCCGTGGCGAGCTGTTCATCGCCACCGCCCACATCATACGGGCCGGCAGCAAGGTCGCCGTCGCCCGCATGGAACTGCACAACGAAGCGGGCACCCACATCGCCTTCGGCACCGGCACCTACCTGGTGGGCTAAACGCCGAGACTGCATAAAAACCGAACTTTTAATCAATCTTTAATCATTGGATTAATTACCCCCTCACCATCATCCGGTCCATACTGGAGGTCGGGATTGTGATGCAGATAGGGAGAGATTGATGAGTGCGAGTCTGGCGGTCGCTTCACCCAGTGTCTTGTTGCAGCAACTTGAATCCATGCGCAACGAGGTGCAGACACCCGAATGTCGTCACTGGCTTGAACAGGAGCTTCAGGGTTATGCCCCGGACGCTCAACTGCCCTGGTACCGCATCATCGCCTGTCGGCAACGTGGTCACTTCTTGGATCTGAACACAGGACGCTATCTGACTTGCCATATCGGCAGTCAAACGCTGTGCCAACGCGATTTGGCCCATATTCAGTTCATCTATGCCCGCGCCCCTGCCGCTCACTACCTGTTGCACCCCAGTTCCGATATAGAGCCTTGGCCCGACGATCTCAAGGAGCAATACCAGGCCTTGCTGATCCCTGGCTACCTCTGCCTGCAAGCCTGGCACGAGCCCGTTTCTTCCTTGCGGTTACGCTTGATGGAGGGTATTGAACAGTTCATCAACGAGTATCCCAAACACGCGGCTCTGCAACCTCAACACAGCTTCAAGGCGTTGCAGCACAGTCATTGGCATATCTGAGAGAGCGCCCGGCGCGCAAGGAGGGCACCATAGACAAGACCCATAGCGAGCTAGTGACAATCTGAAAGATCACGGGATCAGCAACAGATCTCACCCAGGGCCACCGAGCGGTGGCCCGCTTTTTTATGGCGAGCCACCCTCTGACAAGAGGAAGAAGAGGAAGAAGAGGGAGAGAGGGGGAAGGCGACTGCCCATGAAGGACCCATACCGGGACTCAGAATGCGAAAAGGCCGCTCTGTTGAGCGGCCTTTTCTAATATGGTCGGTGTGAGAGGATTCGAACCTCCGACCCCTTCGTCCCGAACGAAGTGCGCTACCAAGCTGCGCTACACACCGATGTCTGCGGGGCGAGAATTTACCTAAACCCCGCACTGGGCACAAGTCTTTTTTCAGTTGAGCCGCAAAAAAAGCGCCATTCGCTCAACTCTTGGGCGATTCGGGCCATGTGCTGGAAAAACCTGTCCGCTCCGCGACTTGGCGCCGCCTTATTGCGGCAGACGGAACTCGGCCGGCCCCAGCAGCCGGCGACTCCAATCCGCCACCCGGCCGTGCTCCAGCCAGTGAGCCGCATGCTGCCGCCAGCCCGGTGACAAGGCCTGGGTGTCGGTCAGCAACAACAGATCGTCTTCGTTGCGTACCCCATTGAACAGGATGTCGGCGCAACGCTTCACACTCAGACCAGGATAGGGACGATCGACCAGGGTCAGATCGGCATCGGGGGCCACCATGCCCTCCTCCAGCACCCGCATCAGCCAGCCGCAGCGACCGCTGAGCTGCATCACCTGGGAGAGCTGGCCATAACCAAACCGCAGATTGAGCTTGAAGCAGGGAGAGCGCGGCTGACTGATCTGGATCAGCGCCTCGCCGAGCCGATAGACATCGCCGATGCAGGCCTGGCCCTCGGTCAGGCCGAGACCGGACAGGTTCTCGCCAAAGGCAGCCGGTTGCCAGGCGATGGCGGGTTCGGGCAACGCCATGGCCTGTTGCCAGGTCTGCCACCAGAGATAGTGCTCAGCAGGGTAATAGTGCAGGGCGCGTTCCATGCCGCCGTGGTGACGTGTATCGCTCTGCTCGTCT
Source organism: Aeromonas bivalvium (assembly GCF_046078285.1). Lineage (NCBI taxonomy): Bacteria > Pseudomonadati > Pseudomonadota > Gammaproteobacteria > Aeromonadales > Aeromonadaceae > Aeromonas > Aeromonas bivalvium. Next base: position 30,965 of record NZ_JBGXBV010000010.1, on the reverse strand, counting down.
CCGTCCAGCCCCACAAAGGAACAGAAAACGGGATCCGTGACGATGGACTTGTGGATGGCACTGGTGAGGGTCGGGGTCAGCGCCGAGCCCTGGCCACGAAAGAGGGATATCCGCATTCTCATCCTCCTGATTGACGAGAGAATGCGGATATTATCAGACTCAGGTCACCGACTGCATCTGCAGCATCTGGGAGATTTCCGCCCGGCGCCGCTTCTCGGCGCGGGCCATCAGGAACCAGCTGGTGAAGGTGAACAGCGACACCGACAGCAGGATGAGACTGGCCACCGCGTTGATCTCGGGTTTGACCCCCAGGCGCACCGCGGAGAACACCTCCATCGGCAGCGTGGTGGAGCCGGGGCCTGAGACGAAGCTCGCCAGCACCAGATCATCCAGCGACAGGGCAAAGGACATCATGCCACCGGCCGCCAGGGAGGGGGCTATCATGGGGATGGTGATCAGGAAGAACACCTTCCATGGTTTGGCCCCCAGATCCATGGCCGCCTCCTCGATGGAGAGATCCAGCTCCCGCAACCGCGCCGATACCACCACGGCCACATAGGCGGTGCAGAAGGTGGTATGGGCGATCCAGATGGTCATCATGCCTCGCTCGGCGGGCCAGCCCACCAGCTGGGCCATGGCCACGAACAGCAGCAGCAGCGACAGACCCGTGATCACCTCCGGCATCACCAGGGGGGCGGTGACCATGCCGCCAAACAGGGTACGTCCCTTGAAGTTCGGGATCCGGGTCAGCACGAAGGCGGCGACCGTCCCCAGGGCCACGGCGGCGATGGCGGTGTAGAAGGCGATCTCCAGGGAGCGCATCACAGCCGTCATCAGCTGGGTGTTGTCGAGCAGGCCGAAATACCACTTCAACGACCAGCCGCCCCAGACGGTCACCAGCTTGGAGGCGTTGAAGGAGTAGATCACCATGATGACCATGGGCAGGTAGATAAACAGCAGACCCGCCACCAGCATCAGACTGGGAAAATTGATGCGTTTCATGCTTTACCCTCCAGCTCTTTGGCCTGGTTGCGGTTAAAGAGGAATGACCGGGGCAGGATCAACAGTTCAGTCTTCATGCCTTGCCCTCCAGCTCTTTGGCCTGATTGCGGTTAAAGAGAATGATGGGGACGATCAGCACCGCCAGCATCACCACCGCCAGAGCAGAGGCCACCGGCCAGTCGCGGTTGTTGAAGAACTCCTGCCACATCACCTTACCGATCATCAGGGTCTCGGGGCCGCCGAGCAGCTCGGGGATGACGAACTCGCCCACCACGGGGATGAACACCAGCATACAGCCGGCAATGATGCCGTTCTTGGAGAGGGGCACCGTTATCTTCCAGAAGCTGTTGATGTTGCTGGACCCCAGATCGGAGGCCGCCTCCAGCAGGCTCATGTCATGCTTCACCAGGTTGGCGTAGAGCGGCAGGATCATGAAGGGCAGGTAGGAGTAGACCACGCCGATATAGACCGCCAGGTTGGTATTGAGGATCTGCAGCGGCTCGTCGATCAGCCCCAGGCTCAGCAGGAAGCCATTGAGCAGACCGTTGTTGCTCAAGATCCCCATCCAGGCGTAGACACGGATCAGGATGGCGGTCCAGGTCGGCATCATGATCAGCAACAACAGTACCGTCTGGTTCTCCTTGTTGGCCCGGGCGATGGCATAGGCCATGGGATAGCCGATCAGCAGGCAGATGAGGGTGCTGAAGAAGGCCATCTTGAGGGAGCCCAGATAGGCGGCCAGGTAGAGCTCGTCGTCGCCGAGCAGCACATAGTTGCCCAGATTGAGCAAGATGGTGAGCTGATCATCGGCCCAGCTCACCACATCCGTGTAAGGCGGTATGGCCACGTCCGCTTCGGCGAAGCTTATCTTCACCACTATGATGAAGGGCAGCAGGAAGAAGAGGAACAGCCAGAAGAAGGGGATGCCGATCACCAGCCGGCGCCCCCCCAATCGCTTCATTCGTCTCAATGCCATCATGATTGCAGCACCACGCCACTGTCATCTTCCCAGTAGAGGAACACCTGATCATCCCAGGTTGGCCGCTTGCCGTGGCGTTCGGCATTGGCGATGAAGGCCTGCACGATTTTGCCCGAGGGCAACTGGATGTGATAAACGGAGTGACCCCCCAGATAGGCGATGTCATAGACCAGCCCCTTGGTCCAGTTGAAGTCGGGGTGTTCGAGATCGGCCGGCTTCTGGGTACTCATCAGCAGCTTCTCGGGACGCAGGGCGTAGGTCACCTTCTTGTTCTCGGCCCGGGAGCTGATGCCGTGCCCCACATAGATGGGCTGCTCCAGATCGGCGCAGGCGATGGTGGCGTGGTCCTGCTCGTCTTCCACCAGCAGGCCGTCAAACAGGTTGACGTTGCCGATGAACTCGCACACCAGGCGGCTGGCCGGAGTCTCGTAGATGTCCATGGGGCTGCCAATCTGCTCGATGCAGCCCAGGTGCATGATGGCGATGCGCTCGGCCATGGTCATAGCCTCTTCCTGATCGTGGGTCACCATGACACAGGTCACCCCGACCCGCTCGATGATCTCCACCAGCTCCAACTGCATTTGGGAGCGCAACTTCTTGTCCAGCGCCCCCATGGGTTCGTCCAGCAGCAGCAGCTTGGGACGCTTGGCCAGGGAGCGGGCCAGGGCCACCCGCTGGCGCTGGCCACCGGAGAGCTGGTGCGGCTTGCGCTTGGCGTACTGGTTCATCTGTACCAGCTTGAGCATCTCCTCCACCCGGGCATCTATCTCCGCCTTGGGCAGGCCATCCTGCTTGAGGCCGAAGGCGATGTTCTGGGCCACAGTCATGTGGGGGAACAGGGCATAGGACTGGAACATCATGTTGATGGGGCGCTCATAGGGCGGCATGTCGGTGATGTCGACCCCATCGAGAAAGAGCCGTCCCTCGGTCGGGCGCTCGAAGCCGGCCAGCATCCGCAGCAGGGTGGATTTGCCGGAGCCCGATCCCCCCAGCAGGGCGAAGATTTCCCCCTTGTTAATGGTCAGCGAGACGTTGTCGACCGCCAGGGTCTCATCGAACTGCTTGCTGATCCTGTCAATTTTTACCAGCACCTCCTTGGGTTGCTGGCTGCCCTCGAGGGCTTTCTTATAGGCACTGGAGGCTATTGCCATTACCACTCACTCCCGACTTGAAATAGTGACCAGAGGGTCATTCCATAAAGCAACTGGCGCCCGGGCGGGCGCCATGGTTAAGTGCCGGACTTGATTTTTGTCCAGCTCCGGGTCATCAGGCGCTGTATCGCGCGGGGATGCGCCTCCTGCACATAGAGCCGCTCCAGCACCGCCTGGGGGGGGTACACGGACGGGTTGTCACGCACGCTCTCATCCATGAAGGGACCCGCCTTGGCATTGGGGTTGGCGTAGCCCACGTAATCGCTCACCTTGGCGATCGCCTCCGGGGTGAGCAGATAGTTGATCAGGGCATGGGCCTCCTTCACATTGCTGGCGTCGCTTGGGATCGCCAGCATGTCGAACCAGAGGTTGCCCCCTTCCTTGGGAATGCTGTAGGCGATCTGGATCCCCTTGCCCGCTTCCTCGGCCCGGGAGGCCGCCTGCAACACGTCTCCCGAGAAGCCGGCGGCGACGCAGATGTTGCCGTTGGCCAGATCCGAGATGTACTTGGAGGAGTGGAAGTAGGTGACATAGGGCCTGACCGCCAGCAGCTTCTGCTCCGCCAGCTTGATGTCGGCAGGCTCATGGCTGTTGGCATCCTTGCCCAGATAGTTGAGCACGGCCGGGATCATCTCGTCGGCAGAATCGAGGAAGGCCACCCCGCACTGGGTCAGCTTCTTCATGTTTTCCGGCTCGAAGAGCATCGCCCAGGAGTCTATCTTGTCGACCCCCAGCACCTGCTTCACCTTGTCGACGTTATAGCCGATGCCATTGGTGCCCCACAGATAAGGGATGGCGTACTGGTGGCCCGGATCCACCTTGTCGAGCTGACGCATCAGGGTCGGCTCCAGGTTGACCATGTTGGGCAACTGGGACTTGTCCAGCTTCTGGAAAGCCCCCGCCTTGATCTGCTTGGCGAGAAAGTTGTTGGACGGCACCACCAGGTCGTAACCGGTGCGCCCTGTCAGCAGCTTGCCTTCCAGGGTCTCGTTGGAATCGAACACGTCATAGACGGTATCGATGCCGGTCGCCTTCTGGAAGTCACTGAGGGTGGTCTCACCTATATAGTCAGACCAGTTGTAAAAATGCACCACCGGCTGAGCCAGTGCCGCGTTCGCCAACCCCAGCGTCAGGGTCATGGTTATCATCTTGGAAATATGCACGTCTTAACTCCTTTATGTCCTTGGAAATTGAGATTCCGCATCCATACGGCGTCTATGTCTGCCCACTCCCGTGGGTGCCCTCCCGGCCAAACGGCGGACCGGGAGGGGTATTGCGGTTACTTGCCGGATTTGATCTTGGTCCAGCTGCGGGTCATCACGCGCTGTACCTTGGCCGGCAGATCCGGGAAGGTGTAGATCTTCGCCAGGGTCTCGTCACTCGGGTAGATGCCCGGGTCGGTGCGGATGGCCTCGTCCACCAGTGGCGTCGCCGCCTTGTTGCCGTTCGGGAACTGCACAAAGTTGGTGATGTTGGCGATCACTTCCGGCTTCATCAGATAGTTGATGAAGGTGTGGGCGGCCTCGGTATTCTTGGCATCCGCCGGGATGGCGATCATGTCGAAGAAGCTGCCCGCCCCCTCTTTCGGGATGGTGTAGGTCAGCTTCACGCCGTTGTTGGCTTCCACCGCCCGCGCCTTGGATTGCTGCAGGTCACCCGAGTAGCCGACGGCCACACAGATGTTGCCGTTGGCCAGATCCGAGATGTACTTGGAGGAGTGGAAGTAGGCGGTGTAGGGGCGAATGGAGAGGAACAGCGCCTCGGCCTGCTTCAGCTCCTTCGGATCCTGACTGTCTGGCTGGAAGCCCAGGTATTTCAGGGCGGCCGGCAGCATCTCGGTCGGTGAATCCAGGAAGGAGACGCCGCACTCTTTCAGCTTGGCCATGTTCTCGGGCTTGAACACCAGATCCCAGGAGTCGACCGGCGCATCCGCCCCCAGGGCCGCCTTCACCTTGTCGATGTTGTAGGCATAGCCGATGGTGCCCCACAGGTAGGGAATGGAGTACTGGTTGCCCGGATCGCTCGGTTCGAGCGCCTTGAGCAGGGAGGCATCCAGGTGCTGCCAGTTCGTCAGCTTGGCCTTGTCCAGCTTCTGGAACACGCCCGCCTTGATCTGCTTGGCCAGGAAGGGGTTGGACGGCACCACTATGTCATAACCCGAACTGCCCGCCAGCAACTTGGCTTCCAGCACTTCGTTACTGTCGAACACGTCATAGACGACCTTGATGCCGGTCTCCTTCTGGAAGTTCTCCAGCGTATCCGGCGCGATATAGTCGCTCCAGTTATAGACGTGCAGAACCTGGTCATCGGCCATGGCCCCGGCACTGAACATCCCCAGCGCCATGGACGCGGCCAGCATTCCCGTTTTGAAAGACATCATCCTTGTCTCCTAAGCAAATGTATGCGCACGACCATCGGGCCAGGTGCCTCCTAGCCTGCCAGCGCTTCCGCCGTCAGATCCAGACTGCGCCTGGCCAGATCGATCAATTCATCAACCTGTTCCTCGGTGATGACCAAGGGGGGCGATATGATCATGGTATCGCCGACTGCTCTCATCACCAAGCCATTGTTAAAGCAGAACTCTCGACAGGTCATCCCCGCATTGGCCGAGGCCGGGAAGCGGGTATTCGTCCCCTTGTCCTGCACTATTTCCAGCGCGGCCACCAAGCCCTTGCCCCGGGTTTCCCCGACGATGGGATGATCGGCCAACTCGCGCCAGCGCCGCTGCAAATAGGGGCCGATATTATCATGCACTCGCTTAACTATGCTCTCGTTTTGCATAAGGGTAATGTTGGCGATGGCCACGGCGCAGGCGACCGGATGGCCGGAGTAGGTGAAGCCGTGGTTGAACTCGCCGCCCTGCTCGATCAGCACCTCGGCAACCCTGTCACCCACCATGACGGCTCCCATCGGCAGATAGCCTGAGGTGATCCCCTTGGCCAGGCACATGAGGTCCGGTTTGATGCCGAACCCTTCGCTGGCAAACCAGTGGCCGGTACGGCCGAAGCCGCAGATCACCTCGTCGGCGATGAGCAGGATGCCGTACTTGTCACAGATGCGCTGGATCTCGGGCCAGTAGCTGTCGGGAGGAATGATGACGCCGCCGGCCCCCTGGATGGGTTCGCCGATGAAGGCTGCCACCTTGTCCACCCCCAGCGCCAGGATCTTCTCCTCCAGCTGGCGGGCTCGCGCCAGCCCGAACTCGTGGGGGCTCATCCCCTGACCCTCACCGAAGTGATAGGGCTGATCGATGTGCTCTATGCCCGGGATCGGCAAGCCGCCCTGGGCGTGCATCCCCTTCATGCCCCCCAGGCTGGCTCCCGCCACCGTCGAGCCGTGATAGGCGTTGTGGCGGCTGATGATCACCTGCTTGTCCGGCTGCCCCTGGCAGGCCCAGTAGTGGCGCACCATGCGCAGCACGGTATCGTTGCACTCCGAGCCCGAGCCGGTGAAGAAGACATGGTTGAGGTGGGGTGGCGTCACCTCGGCCAGCAGGGTGGCGAGCTGCGCCGCGGGCGGGTGGCTGGTCTGGAAGAAGAGGTTGTAATAGGGCAGCTGCTGCATCTGGCGGGTGGCGGCGTCCACCAGCTCCTGGCGGCCATACCCCAGGTTGACGCACCACAGGCCCGCCATGCCGTCGAGGATCTTGCGCCCTTCGGAGTCTTCGAGATAGACCCCCTGCGCCCCGGTGATGATGCGGCTGCCCTTCTGGTTCAGGGCCTGAAAATGGGTGAAAGGGTGTAGATGGTGGCTGGCATCCTGTTGCTGCCACTCCCTGGTATTGGACATGAAATGCTCCTCGGTTCCTTCGATATGAGCAGGGGAAGCCGCGGCTTCCCCCAAAGCAGGGTCAGACGTTCAGCAGCAGGAACTCTCGCTCCCAGCGGCTGATCACCCCGAAGTAGGTCTCGTACTCCTTGCGCTTGACCGCGACGAAAGCCTGTACGAAACGCTCCCCCAGCATCTCCTTGATGGGGTCGCACTGTTCCAGGTGGCTCAGGGCCTCCTCCAGGGTGCGGGGCAGGCTGTAGGGCAGGTCATAGGCGCTGGTCTTCATCTCGGGCAGGGGCTGCAGCCGCTCCTGGATGCCGAGATAGCCGCAGGCCAGGGTGGCGGCCAGGGCCAGATAAGGGTTGGCGTCGGCCCCGGCGAAGCGGTTCTCGACCCGGCGCGCGTTGGCATCGGAATAGGGCACCCGCAGGCCGCAGGTGCGGTTCTCCACCCCCCACTGCACGTTGCGCGGGGCGCTCTCGCCGAAGGTGAGACGGCGATAGGAGTTGACGTTCGGTGCCAGCAGGGCCGTCACCGCCGGGGTGTATTTCTGCAAGCCGGCGATGAAATGCAGGAAGAGCTCGGTATGACCGCCATCCTCGGTGCCAAACAGGTTGCGCCCCTCTCCATCCACCAGGCTCTGATGGATGTGCATGGCGGAGCCCGGCTCGTCGCTCATGGGCTTGGCCATGAAGGTGGCATAGATGCCGTGACGATGGGCGGCCTCGCGCATGGTGCGCTTGAACAGGAACACCTGATCGGCGAGATCGATGGCGTCCCCGTGCAGGAAGTTGATCTCCATCTGGGCGGCGCCGGACTCGTGCACCAGGGTATCCACCTCCAGGTTCTGGGCCTCGCAGTAGTCGTACATGTCTTCAAAGATGGGGTCGAATTCGTTGACCGCATCTATGCTGAACGACTGGCGCGCCGTCTCCGGGCGGCCGTTGCGGCCAATGGGGGGCACCAGGGGATAGTCGGCATCCTCGTTGCGCTTGACCAGGTAGAACTCCAGTTCGGGGGCCACCACCGGCTTCCAGCCCTGCTTGTCGAAGCAGGAGAGCACCCGGCGCAGCACGGAGCGCGGCGCTATGTCGATCAGGTTGCCGCTGGTGTCGAAGCAGTCGTGGATCACCTGGGCGGTGGGCTCCAGCGCCCAGGGCACGAAGCGAATGGTGTTGGGGTCGGGGAAGAGATGCATGTCCCGCTCCAGCGGATCTATCATGCTGTCGTCGTCCGGGTAGTCGCCGGTGACGGTCTGGATGAAGATGACTTCGGGCAGGCGCATGCCTCCCTCACGCAGAAACTTGCTGGCCGGAATGATCTTTCCCCGGGCGTTGCCGGTGAAATCCGGGATCAGGCACTCCACTTCCGTGATGCGGTTGGCATCCATCCAACCCTTGATACTGTCCATGTTAAACCCCGACTTGACGGTTGCCGTTGGCAGGAGTGTCTAATATATGGAACACCCCTGTTGCAGATATGTAATGTCCGCCTCCATAAAAGCCCGCCGTTGTGGCGCCTGTCAAGGTGCTCTGTTTAAAAAAGCACAAGTCATTGTCTGAATAACGGCCATATCGATATAAAATACTAAACACCCTACCGGGAACAGACAGGGGCACATCTCCCCGCCGACGCGGCTCGTCGCAGCCCGCCATCCTCAGTCAGAACCCGTCTTCTCCCCGCCGATTATTTGCAAGGGCGCACACTCTTCGCGCACTGTGCTTTGCTTGCTGGCGTTTTTTTGGTACAAGGCCCGCCCTGATTTGCACGCTTTTCGTCACCATCTGCGGCAAATCGAGGACACAGGGCTTGGACTGGATGCAGACCGCCCCCATAACTACGGAAAATTGGGTTAGTAAACTGACTGGTAAACCTTATGTGTGATTTCATGACAGAAGACCAACTGGCCTACTACACGGGACAGATAGAGGGGCACATCGCCGAGCTCGAAGAGCGCCTCAACTCCCAGGCCAGCCAGGCCATCGCCACCGATACCAACGAGATGGCCGATGAAATTGACCGGGCCAGCATCGAAGAGGCCCGCCGCCTGGAACTCAATCGCATCGAGCACGACAAGCTGCACCTGCGCAAGCTGAGGGCGGCGCTGCGCCGCATCAACGAAGGCGACTTCGGCTATTGCGAGTCCTGTGGCGAGCAGATCGCCCTCAAGCGTCTGCAGGCTCGCCCTGAGTCCCGTTACTGCCTCGAGTGCCAGAGCACCAAGGAGTTCAACGATACTCACGTGTTCCGCCGCGTCGCCTGATGCGAGCGAGGCTCCCGGCTGCCAGCCGGGGGCCTGGCCATTTGGCCATTCTCACCCGACTCCCTCCCGATTTGTCCATGCCGCCGCCCTGGCACGAGGCGATGACCCGTTATTCTGTTAGACTCCGGACTGTTTTCAGGTTGCTTCAGGAGTGCACACAGTGAAATGGCTCATCACCCTGTGTCTGTGCCTGCCCTTGCTGGCGCAGGCGCAAGATCTCGTGGTCAAGATCCCCAAACGTCCCGTCAACCAGCTGGACGGCGACTACCAGCTCAAGTTGCTGGATCTCGCCCTGCGCCACGCTGGCCAACCGTTTCGGATAGAGCAGGTCGATGTGGATCTGAACCAGTTCACCCTGCAACAGCAGCTGCGGGAGGGCAAAACGATCAATGTGTTCTGGATGGGAACTTCCAGCGCCCTGGAGTCGGCCCTGCTGCCGGTGCCCGTGCCGCTGTTTCGCGGCCTCGAAGGCTTGCGGATCGCCTTCATCCACGAGAAGGATCAGGAGAAGTTCAGCCAGATAACGAACCTGGAGCAGCTCAGGAAGATGCGGGCCGCCCAGGGCATCGGCTGGGCCGACAACCGGGTCTATCAGGAGGCGGGCATCCCCACCTACATGACCCGCTTCACCAACCTGTTTCGGCTGATGAACGATGGCGGCCGGCTCGACTTCTTCCCCCGCAGCCTGGTGGAGATCTTCGCCGAGCAACGGGAGCTCGCCAGCCAGTATCCCAACCTGGTGGTGGAGCAGCACCTGCTGATCCGCTACCCCTTCGCCGAGTTCTTCTTCGTCAGCCCCCAGCACCCCAAGCTGGCCAAGGCGCTGACCCGGGGCCTGGAGTCCGCCTATGCCGACGGCAGCTTCCTGCGCTTCTTCCGGGAGAGTCCGGCCATCCGCACCGCCCTGGCCAGCGCCAACCTGGCTGGCCGCATCACCATACAGCTGGCCAACCCCGACATGACCCCCTTGCTGCGCAGCATTCCGGCCCACTACTGGGACTATCCTCCCGTGCAGGGTCAATGAGGCCCAGTCCCTGGCGACAAGGGATCAACCCGCGCCATGGCTGCGCCGCCCTGTCCCTTGCCCCGCACCGCTCACGGTGCGCGCCGCCCCCTTCATCCGCCCCGACAAGGAGAGAGACATGCGTTTGCTGACCCCCCTGCTGACCTGCGCCCTGCTGCTGCCCGCCCTGGTCCACGCCAAGGCCGACACCATCGGCGAGGTGAGCACCGCCTTCAAGTTGCTCGGCCCCAACCACAAGATAGTGATAGAGGCCTTCGACGATCCTGACATCGCCGGCGTCACCTGCTACCTGGCCCGCCCCAAGACGGGGGGCGTCAAGGGCGGCCTCGGCCTGGCCGAAGACCCCTCCCACGCCTCCCTCTCGTGCCACCAGACAGGTCCCATCGCCGTGCCGGACAAGCTCAGGCAGGGGGAAGAGGTGTTCGACGTCAACACCTCCCTGGTGTTCAAGGAGCAGAAGGTGGTGCGCTTCCTTGACAAGAGCCGGGGCAGCCTGGTCTACCTCACCTACAGCACCAAGCTGATCGATGGATCCTACAAGAGCGCGGTCAGTGCCGTGCCCATCATGCCCTGGGGCTGAGCCGCCGGGCCTGTCACATTCACATCAAGGAAGTTGCATATGTATCGGACCATATTGGTGACCGGCGCCACCAGCGGCATAGGGTATGCCCTGGTCGAGGAGCTGACCCGGCTCGGCTACCAGGTGTTTGCCACCGGCCGCAATCAGGAGGCCCTCACCCGCCTCAGGCAGGCGACGGGCTGCCTGGGGGAGACGGCGGATCTGGCCGATCCCGCCGCCCTGCTCGCGCTCTACGCCAGTGCCGAGCAGGCCCTCGGCCCCATCGACGTGCTGGTCAACAACGCCGGCATGAACAGCCGCAAGGCTCCCCTAGTGGAGACCAGCCTGGAGGAGTTCGACCAGCAGTACGCCATCAACCTGCGCGCCCCCTATCTGCTGGCCCGGGAGGCCCTCAAGTCGATGCAGCCCCGTGGCCGTGGCTACCTGATCAACGTGGTGAGTACGGTCGCCAAGCGCAGCAGCGAAACCATGGGCATCTACACCGCCATGAAGCAGGGCCTCGCCGGCCTGAGCCAGGTGATGATGAAAGAGGCCCAGCCCCACGGCATCAGGGTCACCACCCTCTTTCCGGGCGGCACCGACACGGGTTTTCGCCCCCAGGCCAGGCCGCAATACATGCAGCCCGCCAGCGTGGCGCGCACCCTGGTCCATCTGCTCACCCTGCCGGAAGACGTGGTGATGCACGAGATGACCTTCCGCCCGCCGGTGGAGCTGGAGTGAGTCTGGGCTGCCGCCCCCGGCATCCCGCCTTGTCTGGCCGATGCTTACCCTGAGGCGACCCGCCGTTCGTCCCGGGGAGGGCCCGGTGCCGGTTTCTGGTGCCGCGCCCGCCACCTTGTTGTAAATTAACCACAACCCTCACGTTGTTGGAGAACCGCCATGCGCGTCGCCCTATTCAGTACCAAGAGTTACGACAAGGAACATTTTCACCAGGCCAATGAGCAATACGGCTTCGACCTGGAATTTTTCGATGTGCGGCTGGAGGCCAAGACGGCCCGTCTCGCCCACGGCTTCCCCGTGGTCTGCCTGTTCGTCAACGACGATGCCGACCGGGAGGTGCTGACCGAGCTGGCCCAACACGGCACCCAGGTGATCGCCCTGCGCTGCGCCGGTTACAACAACGTGGATCTGGTGGCCGCCAGGGAGCTTGGGCTGAAAGTGGTACGGGTGCCCGCCTACTCCCCCGAGGCCGTCGCCGAGCACGCCGTCGGCCTGATGATGACCCTCAACCGCCGCATCCATAAGGCCTATCAGCGCACCCGTGACGCCAACTTCTCCCTGGAAGGGCTGGTGGGCTTCAACATGTATGGCCGTACCGCCGGCATCATAGGCACCGGCAAGATAGGGATCGCCACCCTGCGCATCCTCAAGGGCTTCGGCATGCGCCTGCTGGTGAGCGACCCCTACCCGAACCAGGCGGCCATCGATCTCGGCGCCGAGTACGTGGACATCGACACCCTGCTGCGCCAGTCCGACGTCATCAGCCTGCACTGCCCCCTGTTCAAGGAGAACTACCACCTGCTCAACCAGGAGGCCTTCGCCAAGATGAAAGACGGGGTGATGATCATCAACACCAGCCGGGGCGGCCTGCTCGATGCCAACGCCGCCATCGAGGCCCTCAAGACCTCCCGCATCGGCGCCCTGGGGCTGGACGTCTACGAGGAGGAGGAGGATCTCTTCTTTGAGGACAAGTCCAACGAGGTGATCACAGACGACGTGTTCCGCCGCCTGTCGGCCTGCCACAACGTGCTGTTCACCGGTCACCAGGCCTTCCTGACCCGCGAAGCCCTGCACGCTATCGCCGACACCACCCTGGGCAACATTCAGGCTGTCAGTCAGGATGGGCGCAGCGACAACGAAGTAGAGTCCTGAGCCCGCTTCGCCGCCAGCACCGACCCTCCTGCCTGTTTCCAATATCCTGCGCCGACTTGTGAGAGTCGGCGCAATTCGTTAGGCTGTCCGGCCCCTTTTTGCACAGGAGCCCGCCCCCCATGTTTATCGGATTCGATTACGGCACATCCAACTGCGCCGTCGCCGTGATGGAGCAGGGCAATCCCAGGCTGTTGCCCCTCGGCGCCTCCCACTATCTGCCCTCCACCCTGCACGCCCCGCACCGGGATGCCATCGCCGGCCTGCTGGCCGAAGGTCTCTGCCCGGCCCAGCAGCAGGGCTACCTCAAGCTGCGGGGCCCCGTGGTCCAGCGTGCCCAGTCGGTGCGTCGCCAGATGCGCGACGAGGGGCTCATCGACGAGCTCAGCTTCGGCGCCGCCGCCCTGGACCGTTATCTGGAAGCACCGGACGAGGGTTACTACATCAAGTCGCCCAAGTCCTTCCTCGGCGCCTATGGTCTCAAGCCGCCCCAGATCGCCCTGTTCGAGGACATCGTCTGCGCCATGATGCTGCATGTGCGCCAGCAGGCGGAGCAGCAGCTCGGCCAGCCGGTGCGCAGCGCCGTGATCGGCCGCCCGGTCAACTTCCAGGGGCTGGCCGGGGAGGATAGCAACCGCCAGGCCATCGCCATCCTCGGCGAGGCGGCCCGTCTGGCCGGCTTCGAGCAGGTGGAGTTTCTCTATGAACCGGTGGCGGCCGGTTTCGAGTTCGAGGCGCGCCTCACCCAGGATGCCGTGGTGCTGGTGGTGGATATCGGCGGTGGTACCACGGACTGCTCCATGCTGCGGATGGGGCCGAGCCATCGTCACCGGCTCGAGCGTGACGACGATCTGCTCGGCCACAGTGGCCAGCGCATCGGCGGCAACGACTTCGACATCCGCCTCACCGTCGAGGGCATGATGCCGCTGCTCGGCATGCACGAGACCCTCAAGACCGGCAAGCCGCTGCCCCATCCCCTGTTCTGGGATGCGGCCGCCATCAACGACGTCAGCGCCCAGAGCCGCTTCTACAGCCTGGAGACGGCGCGCTCCCTGCAGGATCTGCAGCTCGACAGCGCCCCCGACAGCAAGCTGCCCCGCCTCGCCCGGCTGCGGGCCCACAAGCTCAGCCACCAGCTGGTCTGGCGTGCCGAGCAGGGCAAGATCCAGCTCTCGGACCAGGAGCACAGCCAGCAGCCGCTCACCGAGCTGGAGCGCGGGTTGCACGCCCAGCTGCACCGCGATCAGCTGGCCCAGGCGTCTGCCCCCCTGCTGGAGAAGATAGGGGAACTGATGGATGACGCCATCCAGGCCGCCGGGGTGGCGCCTGACCGCGTCTTCATCACGGGAGGCAGCGCCCGCTCCCCCCTCATCAAGGCCTATATCAAGGACAAGCTGCCCAACCTGCCGGTGGACGGCGGCGATGACTTCGGCTCGGTCGCCTCGGGTCTGGCCCGTTATGCCGAACGGCTGTTTGGCGCCTCGCGCGGCTGATCCCTCCCGAAGCGCCATCCAGAAGAGGCGGTGACCCAGGGTCGCCGCCTCTTTTCTTTGGCCGAGGTCATGGGCCGGAAGGCACGGGCCGGCAGTCATTGACCGAGAACCAGGCCCCATCGGCGCCGGATTGGCCCATATTCCGACCCTGCCGACTCCCCTACGGCCCCGGGACGACAGAAGCGGTCGGGGGGGCGCCCCCGGCCCCTGCCCCCCCGGGCCCGGCGACGCTATCCTTGAGACTCCCACTACCGGAGCCCTCCCATGTACAGATTTTTGCTGCTGGTGCTCGCCCTGCTGTTGCTTGGCGGTTGCAGCTCGGCCCCCCAGTTCAGCCGCCAGGACCTGATGCACCATCACTGGGTGCTGGACAGACTCGATGATGAGCTCATTGAGCTCCCTGCCCGCAACCGGCCGGATTTCGAGATAGGCGAGCACTTCACCGTCAACGGCATCGCGGGGTGCAACCGCTACTTCGGCCAGGGCCACCTCAAGGGGGACAGGCTCAAGGTCAGCAACCTGGGCAGCACCAGCATGGCCTGTCCGCCCCCCCTCGACACCATAGAGCAGGCGGTGCTCGACACCCTGCAACAGGGCGCCACCCTGACGGGAGACACCCAGCGGCTGATCCTGCAGGGAAAACGGCACCGTTTGGAATACAAGTTGCGAGACTGGGTCTACTAAACCGCCCCAAGACCACGAAAGGGACGCCACAAACAGGAACAGGGCCGTGGCCTGTGGCACAATATGGGCAGTGCACGCAACGGAGGCGGCCCCCATGTCGATGGATCACCTGTTTGACAAAATCAAGCAACTGCCCACCATACCCCAGCTGCTTCACGAGCTGATGCAGAGCTTCGGCGACGAGAATGCCCAGATAGACAAGATTGCCGCCCGGATCGCCATGGATCAGGTGATCAGCGCCAAGGTGCTGCGGCTGGCCAACTCCGCCGCCCTGCGTCGGGGCCATGATATCACCTCCATCGAACAGGCGGTGATCCGCCTCGGCTTCAACCGGTTGCGCTCCCTGGTGGTGGCTTCCGGCATCATTGGCAGCTTCAAGGCGCCTCCCAGCTTCGACAAGCATGCCTTCTGGACCGAGACCTTCCGGGTCGCCACCATAGCGCGGCTCCTGGCCCAGCACGCCAGGGAGATGGATCCCGAGACCGCCTTCACCTGTGCCCTGATCCACAACATCGGCGAGCTGCTGATCCAGAGCACCCTGCCCGAGGAGGCCGAACTCATCCATCTGGCGGTGCAACAGGGGACCAGCCGGGTCGATGCCCAGCGCCAGATGCTGGGCTACGACTATGCCCAGCTTGGCGCCGAGCTGGCACGACGCTGGCAACTGGCTCCCGCCTTCGTCACCGCCATCGCACAGCAGCTCGATCCCCTGGCCCACCAGCCCGTCAGCCGGGATGCCGTGCTGATCCGGCTGGCGGTTTTCGTCTCCTTCGCCTGGCATGCCGGGGTTCCGGCCCAGACCATCATAGCCCGTTTCCCCATGCCCCTGGCCGAGCCCCTGGGACTGGATACCAGCCGGCTGGCCGCGCAACTCGAGACCCTTCACGAGCAGGGCAACCCCCTCGACGAACTCCTGACCCAATGAACGACATGACCCAAGATATCCCGTTTCTGTTTCACCCTCAGGCGGCCCCCTGGTTCCAGGAGGAGTCCGACGCCCTGCTACTCACCCTGTTCTGCGAAGAGGGGGCCCGGATCCACGAGGTCTGGCTGCGCCACGAGCCGGACAACGAGGAGTACCTGCTGGCCATGACCCGGGTGGCGACCCGGGAGCGGCTGGGGATCTGGCAGGCCAGACTGCCCCTGGCCCTGGGCCAGGATCTGCAACTCTATTGCTTCAAGTGCCTCACCCATGAGGGTCAGTGGTGGCTGCACGGCGCCGGCATCAGCCCCGCCATGCCGCCCCGCGAGCAACATTTTCGCTTCAACACCCGTCACCAGCCGCCGGCCTGGGTACAGGATCAGGTGTTCTACCAGATCTTCCCCGACCGCTTCTGCAATGGGGACCCGTCCCTGAGCGTGCGCCATCACGAGTACGAGTACGGCGGCAAGGCCGTCATCAGCAAGGCCTGGGGCGAGCCGGTCAGCCAGCAGGGGGAAGGCACCGCCAGCAGCGAGTTCTATGGCGGCGATCTGGCCGGCATCGACAGCAAACTGCACTATCTGCAATCCCTCGGGGTAACGGCGCTCTACCTCAACCCCATCTTCGCCTCGCCGAGCAATCACAAGTACGACACCCAGGATTACTACCGGGTGGACCCCCATCTGGGCAGCAACGAGCGACTGGCCGAGCTGACCCGCCACCTGCGTCAGCGCGGCATGAAGATCATCCTGGACGCCGTGGTCAACCACACCTCGACCCAGCACCCCTGGTTCTGCCCGCCCAGGGGGGCCATGGGCAATCCGGATTCGGCGTTTCGCAAGTTCTATACCTTCGATCAGGAGGGGGACTATGTGAGCTGGAAGGGGATCCGCAGCCTGCCCAAGCTGGACTTTGCCAGCGAACAGGTGCAGGACGCCGTCTACCGCGCCGAGGACGCCATATTGCGTTACTGGATGCGCCCGCCCTACCAGATAGACGGCTGGCGCTTCGACGTCATCCACATGCTGGGAGAGCGGGGCACCGCCGAGGGCAACCCTGGTCACGTGCGCGCCATTCGCCACACCCTCAAGCAGGAGAACCCGGAGGCCTATGTGCTCGGCGAACACTTCTTCGAGGCGAGCCAGTGGTTGCAGGGGGATCAGGAGGATGGCGCCATGAACTACTATGGCTTCGCCCACCCGATCCGCGCCTTCCTGGCGGGGCAGGACATCGCCTACCACCCCATACGGATCAGCGCCGCCGAGCTCGATGGCTGGCTCAAGCAGGCCCGGGCCCATATCCCGTTCAAGAACCAGCTGGCCCAGCTTAACCTGCTGGACAGCCATGACACGGCCCGCTTCCTGCACCTGTTGGGAGAAGACAGACAACGCATGATGCTGGCCGCCACCCTGCTGCTCACCTATATCGGCGCCCCCTGCATCTACTACGGCGACGAGGTGGGGCTGTCAGGGGGCAACGACCCGGACTGCCGCCGCTGCTTCCCCTGGGACAGCACGGCCTGGGACCATGTGCTGCACGAGCACTATCGCCGCCTGACCCAGATCCGCCGCCAGCGCCCCTCCCTGCGCCGGGGTGATGCCCAGACCCTCTACGCCGGGGCTCACAGCTATGTGTTCGCCCGCACCCTGCAAAGCGATCAGGTGGTGGTGGCCTGCAACCGCCACCCCACGGAGCCCCGCACCATCAGCCTGCCCCTGTGGCAGACCGCCAGCCCCGCCAGCCGCTTCACCGACGCCTTCAACGGCGACAAGTTCGAGGTGGTGCAGGGGGAGGTGCAACTCACCATCCCGGCCAACTCGGCCCGGGTGCTGCTGTCGAGCTGACAACAAAAACCGGAGCACAAGGCTCCGGTTTTTGTTTGCTCACCCCATCCGGGTCGGCAGCCTCAGTCGTTGATGCTGACGTAGGGGACCTCGGGCACATTCCAGGCGCCCACTGAGATAGACGGTCAGCAGAGAGCAGCGTGGCACTTGCCTGCTCGAGCAGGCCTCCTCAGTGGTTGATGCTGACGTAGGGACCTCGGGCACATTCCAGGCGCCCACTGAGATAGACGGTCAGCGGAGAGCAGCGTGGCACTTGCCTGCTCGAGCAGGCCTCCTCAGTAGTTGATGCTGACGTAGGGGACCTCGGGCACATTCCAGGCCTGCTTGAGGTAGACGGTGAGCACGAAGAAGAAGTTCGCCAGCAGGTTGGCGAACCGGGCCAGTATGGGGTCATAGCCGACACCGCTCTCCTCGAGGCGCACCAGCAGGCGCACCACCTTCTTGCTGGCGCAGCGGCACAGGTGCAGGGCCGGGATCGGCTGGGGGCCTCGGGGCAGCACGAAACCGGTCACCCGGCCGCGGCTCGCCTCGTTGTAGTGATCGTAACGCCCCTTGAGCCAGTCCAGATCCGCCTCGAAGATGCCGAGCCTGCCGCGTACCGAGCCGTTGAGGTTGTAGATGAGCCGTTGCAGGGTATCGAGATCGGCGAGGATGGCCGCCTCCCCCTCGCCGGGGGGCGCCGGCAGCATGGCCATGACAGCCCCCACCTGGCAGCAGAGCTCGTCGGTCGCTATCTCGTAGTCGCACTGCAACTGGGTCTCGTAGATGAAGGGGTAGCAGAGCTCCCGTATGTCTTTCGGGCGTTTGTGGCTGCGCTGGCGCGCGGCAGGGGCGCTGGCCTGCGCCTCGTCGGGGCCGGATTCGGGCTGCTGATCCATGGGGTTCTCGCTCGCGGGGAAAGTCGCAGTGTGCCAGCCGGGGGCGCCTCAGGCAAACAGGCGCGCCCGACCGGCAAAGGCAGGGCGGCTACCGTGCCAGGCAGACGATAGATATCCAGCCGGCAACGCTGGGGTCATCCGGGCTCAGACCGTTCCCAATAGACGGTAGGCATCGAGCAGACGGCGGTTGGTGGCGGCGAAACGGGCGCCTTGTTCCCCGTCATCGCCCCGCGCCGCCAGCACGGCCGGGGTCAGCGCCTGCTGCTGACCCTGCGCCAGCACGCCGTCGGCCTGCTGCTGCCAGTCGGCCAGCCTGGGCAGATAGTCCGCCAGGGGCGCCAGGCTCTGCTGCAAGGCGCTGTTGCCCTGATAATGCTGGCCCAGCCGACTCGATTGCTTGAGGCGCAGGGAGTAGGCCACCAGCTGACCGTCATCCAGCCCGGGCAACTGACCGGCATCCAGGCTCTGATCCAGCTTGCCGTGGAAGAAGCTGTCTGCCAGCGAGTCGAGCCCCTTGACCAGATCGCCGATGGCCGCCAGCTCGGCATCCCCCAGGTTCCCCTCGAGGGAGAAGCTGAAGTTCTGGCTCAGCTTGAGGCTGAACTGGCTCGCATCCCCCTGCTCCCGGGACTTGAGCTGCCAGCTGTCGTTGAAGCGCAGCAGCACCTTGTCCCCCTCCCTGGTCTCTATTTCCAGGATCCCCTGCTGGCGACTGGCCATCTCCGCCGACTTCATGTCCAGATCGGACACCTGGCCGAAGAAGGTCTGCTCGAACTCGTCCAGCCCCTGCTGGATCAGCTTGTAGCTCTGATCGATGCCGGTCTTGACGTCCTCGTTGTCGGTCGCCGTGTCGCCAAGCTGCTTGCGCGCGTCGGCGAAGCCCATTTCAACCCCCTTGCGGGCCTGGGCCATCATCTCGGTCAATTGGTCATCGGACTTGCCGTCGGCCCGCGCCGCGCCGAGGCGCCCGCTGACGAACTGCAGCACATTGTCCGTCACCGCCTGGAAGTCAAACAGGGTCTGCGGGGTGATCTCCTCCGGCGGCTCGGCCCTGGGCGCCTGATAGCCCTTGCCGTTGAGCTGCAGGTGGAACTGCAACGCCTGTTGTACCAGGGCCTGGGCCCAGCGGGGCGCCCGGCTCAGGATCACCTCCTCGTCCAGCCCCTTGCCGCCAGTCTCGCGCGCACGCTCAGGCTTGCCCCCGGCCTCGCTCTCCCTGCCGTGGCGCACCTCGTCGCTGCGCGCCTCCCCTTTCATCCCTTTGGGCTGACCCGCCCCCACGCCATCTAGCCGCATCGCCTGCTCCTCGTGCAATCCCAGTTAGCCGCTTATCGGCCTGACTGGCGACTTCTTGACCATAAAAAAACTGGACAATCTACCCCTGACTTTTAAAATCAGGCCCCTTTGGGTGGCCTTGAGTCACCCCAGGTTTCTGTCCG
The DNA here is from genome assembly GCF_046078285.1 of Aeromonas bivalvium. Taxonomy (NCBI): domain Bacteria; kingdom Pseudomonadati; phylum Pseudomonadota; class Gammaproteobacteria; order Aeromonadales; family Aeromonadaceae; genus Aeromonas; species Aeromonas bivalvium. The sequence goes on along the minus strand of NZ_JBGXBV010000010.1, from coordinate 11,066 downwards.
GCCCCGCCGGCGTGCATCAGAGGTATGTCATGACCCCATCCGAGCGAACCCCGGCCGCCTATCAGGCCCAGTTGGCGGCCAAGGCGCAGCGTCTCCAGGCCCTGTTTGCCGGCTTCAATCCCCCCGCCATCGAGGTTCACGCCTCTCCCGCCGAGCACTACCGGATGCGCGCCGAGTTCCGCCTCTGGCACGAGGATGACGATCTCTATCATGTGATGTTCGATCAGGAGACCCGCCAGCGTATCCGGGTGGATCAGTTCCCGGCCGCCAGCGCCCTGATCAACCGGGTGATGCAACCCCTGCTGGACGAACTGCGGCCGGTCAAGGCGCTGCGCTTCAAGCTGTTCCAGATAGACTATCTCTCCACCCTCTCCGGTCAGCTCGTCATCACCCTGCTCTACCATCGCCGTCTCGATGGCGACTGGCAGGCCGCAGCCGAAGGACTGAGAACCAGCCTGCAGGCCCAGGGCTTCGACGTGCGCATCATTGGCCGCGCCCACAAGCAGAAGATCTGCCTGGGGGACGAGTTCGTGGTCGAAACCCTCAAGGTGCAGGGGCGCGAGCTCATCTATCAGCAGGTGGAGAACAGCTTCACCCAGCCCAACGCCGAGATTAACCAGCTGATGCTGGGCTGGGCCCTGGACGTGACCCGCGCCAGTCAGGGAGATCTGCTGGAGCTCTACTGCGGCAACGGCAACTTCTCCATCGCCCTGGCCCAGAACTTTCGCAGGGTGCTGGCCACCGAGATCGCCAAGCCGAGCGTGGCTTCGGCCCAGTACAACATCGCCGCCAACGGGGTGGACAACCTCATCATACTGCGCATGTCCGCCGAGGAGTTCACCATGGCGATGCGCGGCGAGCGCAGCTTCAACCGGCTGGAGGGAATAGACCTCGCCGGTTACCAGTGCAACACCATCTTCGTCGATCCGCCCCGCGCCGGCCTGGATGAGGCCACGGTCCGCCTGGTGCAGGAGTACGACAACATCCTCTACATCTCCTGCAATCCGGACACCCTGATCGACAACATGCAGGCCCTGGGGCAGACCCACGAGGTGGCACGGCTCGCCCTGTTCGACCAGTTCCCCTGGACCCATCACATGGAAGCGGGTGTCTACCTGCGCCGCAAGGGCTGACACGCCCAGCGGCCCGAGTCCCGATACGAGAAGGGGCCCCATGATGGGGCCCCTTTTTCATGCCGTTCGGCGGCGGATCTGGGTGTCGCTCACCCTGACCCCGCCCTGTCACTCCTGCATATAATCTGCCGGCAGGGCGATGCGGGCCACACCGGATGCCACCGCCGCCAACGCCACGGCGCGGGCCACCCGGGGCAACAGGCGGGCATCCATCGGCTTGGGAATGACGTAATCCTTGCCGAAGGTCAGCGTCTCCACCCCGGCTGCGGTCAGCACCTCGGCCGGCACCGGCTCCTTGACCAGGGCGCGGATCGCCTCCACCGCCGCCACCTTCATGGCGTCATTGATGCGGCTGGCACGGGCATCCAGCGCACCGCGGAAGATGAAGGGGAAGCAGATGACGTTGTTGATCTGGTTCGGATAATCGGAGCGACCCGTGCCCATGATCAGATCCCCACGCACCGAGTGCGCCAGGGCGGGCTTGATCTCGGGGTCCGGGTTGGAGCAGGCGAAGATCACCGGGTTGGGGGCCATCAGCGCCACCGCCTCGGCGGGCAGCACGTCCGGGCCGGAGACGCCGACGAACACGTCGGCCCCGTCGATGACATCCATCAGGGTGCGCAGTGGGGTGTCGTTGGCGAAACGCTGCTTGTACTGGTTGAGATCGGTGCGACCGCTGTGGATCACCCCCTGGCGGTCCAGCATGAAGATGTTGTGCGGCTTGGCCCCGCAGGTGATCAGCAGGTCCATGCAGGCGGTAGCGGCGGCCCCCGCCCCCATGCAGACGATGCGGCTGTCGCCGATCAGCTTGCCCTGTACTTCCAGAGCATTGAGCAGGCCGGCGGCGGTGACGATGGCAGTACCGTGCTGGTCATCGTGGAACACGGGAATGTCGCAGCGCTCGATCAGCGCACGCTCAATCTCGAAGCACTCGGGGGCCTTGATGTCCTCCAGATTGATGCCTCCGAAGGTGTCGGCGATGGCCGCGACCGTGTCGATGAACTGGGCACTGGTCTCGTGCTTCACCTCGATGTCGATGGCATCGATGCCGGCGAAGCGCTTGAACAGCAGGGCCTTGCCCTCCATCACCGGCTTGGAGGCCAGCGGCCCCAGGTTGCCCAGCCCCAGGATGGCGGTGCCGTTGGAGATCACGGCCACCAGGTTGCCCTTGCCGGTGTAACGGTAGGCATCATCCGGGTTGGCGGCGATCTCGCGCACCGGCTCGGCCACGCCCGGGCTGTAGGCCAGCGCCAGATCGCGGACGGTCTCGGCAGGCTTGGTGAGGGCGATGGCAATCTTGCCGGGAATGGGTTGGGCGTGATAATCGAGCGCTTGCTGACGCAGATCGGACATGGGGACCCCGAGGCAATATTTGAATAAGTAGGGAAAGGGTGGCTCGCCTGAGGCGAGGGGCTAGGATCATAAAGAAAAGCTCCGGGCTTTCCCAGCAGAAAATATCGCCAATTCGCTGTTAAGCGGCCACTCAACAGAGTAGTGTGCTGACGAAAATTAACCCCTTGGTGGTAGATCCGGTTTCAATCCATCACGGGAATGCCGACCAGCGCCTCCCCCTGGCGGGCCAGCGCCTCCGTCATCCCCTGGAAGATGAAGAGGTGGAACGGCAGCATGGCGAGCCAGTAAGCCAGTCCCCAGGCGCCCTGGGGATGCCAGTGGGCCCTGATCGTCACCCGGGTCAGGCCTGAGGGTTCCGGCGCCATGATGAACTCGAGCCGTCCCACCCCTGGCGCCCTCATGTTGAACAGCAAGGCCAGGCGACGCCCCTCTTCGACCCCGATGATCTGCCAGGAGTCGAGCATGTCCCCCTTCACGAAGCGATCCGGATTGGTCCGCCCCCGGGTCAGGGCCGGGCCGCCCACCGCGGCGTCCATCCACTCCCGGATGGCCCACAGGCTGTTCATGTAGAAGTAACGCTGATCCCCTCCCAGTCCTTGCAGCACCTGCCAGAGCGCCTCTGGCGGTGCCAGAGAGAGCGCGCTGCCAGAGGCGACCCTGTCATAGAAGCCATACTCGGGATGGCGCCAGCGCAGTCCCAGGGGCGTCTCCTCCCCCTGCTGCTCGGCACCGAGTCGCTGCTCCAGGGCCAGGCTCTCCGTCAGCGCCTCGTCGAAGCCGAGCAGATGCTGGGGCAGCAGGGCCCGCAAGGGACCGTCATCCGCCGGGATGTCATGCTTGAGTCCCCCCACCAGCGCCTTGGCAATGGGCTGGGGCACAGAGGTGGCAAACTGCAACCACCAGGCGGAGAGCCGGGGGCTCAAAAAGGGTATCGGAATGATGGGGCAGCGTTTGCCGATATGGGCGGCGAACTTCTGGAGCTGCTGCTGGTAGCTGAGCAGCTCGGGCCCCACGGCGTTGAACACCTGGCCATCCACCCCGTCGAGATCCACCAACCCACCCAGATAGTGGAGCAGATTGGAGAGGGCGATGGGCGGGGTACGCGAGCGCACCCACTTGGGGGTCACCATCATGGGCAGGTTGAACACCAGATCCCGCATCACCTCGAACGCCGCCGAGCCCGGACCTATGATGATGCCGGATCTCAGCTCCACGGTCGGCACCCCGGAGGCGCGAAACAGCTCGCCACAGTGACGGCGGGAGTTGAGGTGGCGGCTGTTGCACTGCTTGGGCTGAATGGCGCCCAGGTAGATGATGCGGCGCACCCCGGCGGCGCGGGCAGCGGCGGCGAAGTTCTTCACCCCCTGCTGCTCGAGGCGATGGAAGTGGGCGCCGGCCCCCATGGCGTGCACCAGATAGAAGACGGTATCCACTCCCGCCAGGGCGGCGGGCAGGCTGTCTGGCTTGAGCACATCGGCCAGGCGAAATTCGACCCCGGCGGGCAGGCGGCAGGGGTGGCGCGCCCCGGCGATCACCCTGTGACCCGCCTCCTGCAGATAGGGCACCAGGTGGGAACCTATATACCCGGCGGCCCCCATGACCAGACATGTACGCATGCGTGCTTCTCCCCTTGGCTGAACCCCCACCTTAGGGCAATCCGGCCCGATACAGAACGCCGGGCAACAAAAAAGGTGCCCGATGGGCACCTTTTTCAGAATTCGTCAGAAGTAGAATTACTTCTTGGCAGTCAGGCCACCGAAACGCTTGTTGAACTTGTCTACACGGCCGCCGCTAGACACTTCTTTCTGCTTGCCGGTATAGAAGGGGTGGCACGCGGAGCACACGTCCAGGTTCAGATCTTTACCCAGGGTAGAGAAAGTGTTGATGACGTTACCGCAAGAGCACTTGGCGGTGATGGCTACGTACTCGGGATGGATACCAGCTTTCATGGACAACCTCAATTATCAGGCCGTGTCGCTATCCGATCTTCTGTCGGACACCACACGATTGTTGAACACAGTTTCAAAGGCTGCGAATAATATAGGAAATGCCTGATGGCAGGCAAGTGGCTTCGCAGAAAAAATAGGCAATCTTTGGTGGATTCATCGCAAACGCTTGATCTGGTTCGTGTCGCAGTGCCGGTTCCCCTCCGCCGCCATTTCGATTATCTCTCCCCCCTCCCCCTGCCCGCTCCCGGCTGCCGGGTCGAGATCCCGTTCGGCCCGCAGACCCTGGTCGGTCTGGTGGTGGATCACCCGACCGATAGTCAGGTGCCCCGCGCCAAATTGAAGCCCTTGAAGCGGGTACTCGACACGGCTCCTGTGCTCGGGCCCGACATACTGGCGCTGATGGCCTGGAGTGCCGGTTACTACCAGCATCCGCTGGGGGAAGTGCTGCCCCACGCCTTGCCGGTGCTGGTGCGCAAGGGGGAGCCCGCCGCCTACCGGGAACTGGAGTTCTGGTTTGCCACCGAGGCGGGCATGGCGCTCGATCTCAACGAGCTCAAGCGGGCGGCCAAGCAGCAGCAGGCCCTCGCCCTGCTGCGCAAGGGGCCGCAGACGCCATCTGCCCTCAAGCAGGAGGAAATTTCGAGCGCCACTCTCACCGCGCTGGAGAAGAAAGGCTTGCTGGAGAAGCGCAGTCTGGAGCCGAGCCATGACGGCGACTGGGCCACTCATTTTGAGCCGGGAGAGGGACTGCGTCTCAACGGCGAGCAGGCGCTGGCGGTGGCCGCCGTCACCAGCCAGAGCGACAGATTCGGCGCCTTCCTGCTGGACGGCATCACCGGCTCCGGCAAGACAGAGGTCTACCTGAGCATCCTCGAGCCCCTGCTCAAGGCGGGCAGGCAGGCCCTGGTGATGGTGCCGGAAATCGGCCTCACCCCCCAGACCATCAATCGCTTCCGGCGCCGCTTCAACGTGCCCGTGGTGGCCATGAACTCCGCCATGAACGACAGGGAGCGGCTCGATGCCTGGCTGGCCTGCCGCGACGGCGGCGCCGCCATCCTCATCGGCACCCGCTCCGCGGTGTTCACCCCGTTTCACAACCTCGGCATCATCATCATCGACGAGGAGCACGACGGCTCCTTCAAGCAGCAGGACGGCTTTCGCTACCACGCGCGGGATCTCGCCGTGATGCGGGCCCATCGCGCCGGGATTCCGATCCTGCTGGGCTCGGCCACCCCGTCCCTGGAGACATTGCACAACGCCCGCAGCGGCAAGTATCACCACCTCAGCCTGACCCGACGCGCCGGCAACGCCCAGACCGCCCGTCAGGTGATCCTGGACATCAAGAACGTGCGGCTGCAGGCCGGCCTCTCCCCCCAGCTGGAGCAGCTGATGGCGGAGCATCTGGCGGCCGGCAATCAGGTGATGCTGTTTCTCAACCGCCGTGGCTATGCGCCGGCCCTCATCTGTCACCAGTGCGGCTGGAGCGCTGCCTGCGAGCGTTGTGACGCCTGGTACACCTGGCATCAAGCCGGACGGCGGCTGCACTGCCACCACTGTGACAGCGTGCGTCCCCTGCCCCACCACTGCCCGGAGTGCGGCAGCAGCGAGCTCATCGGCTCCGGGGTCGGCACCGAGCAGCTGGAACAACTGCTCACGACCATTTTCCCCCAATACCCGGTAGTGCGCATCGATCGGGACAACACCCGCCGCAAGGGGGAGCTGGAGACCCATCTCGGCGACATCAAGGCAGGCAAATACAAGATCCTGATCGGCACCCAGATGCTGGCCAAGGGCCACCACTTCCCGAATGTGACGCTGGTCGGCCTGCTGGATGTGGATGGTGCCCTGTTTTCCGCCGATTTCCGCGCCGCCGAGAAACTGGCCCAGCTCTACACCCAGGTGGCGGGCCGGGCCGGGCGCGCCAGCAAACCCGGGCTGGTGGTGCTGCAGAGCCATCACCCCGAGCATGCCCTGCTGCAGGATCTGACCCAGAACGGTTACGGCCACTTCGCAGACACCGCGCTCAAGGAGCGCCGCCTGCTGGGACTGCCACCGTTCAGCTATCAGGGACTGTTCCGGGCCGAGGCCAACGGCCGGGACGAGGTGCAGCTGTTCCTCTCCCGTCTCGCCGATACCCTGCGCAGCGCCCGCTACCCCCAGGTGCAGGTGCTCGGGCCCATCAGCGGCTTCATGGAGCGCAAGGCCGGGAAGTTTCGCATGCAGTTGCTGGTGCAGGGGCCCAGCCGGGCGCCATTGGCCCAGTTGCTTGACTGGGCGGTGCAGGAGCTGGAGGGCTGGCCCGAGACCAGGAAGGTGCGCTGGAGCCTGGATATCGACCCCACCGAGCTGAGCTGAGTCCGGCTCGGTGGGACCGGGTGGACGCCGGCCCCGTCACCCATTGACTATGCTCAAGGGCCGACACCACCTCTGTGGTGAGCTTGCTCAATCGATTGACCCATTACTGACATCTGATACGTATATAGCTCTCTTTCGAGTAGCCAATCCAGACAAGGAGTCAGAGCGTGATCCCAGCCAGCCTCAGCATCGCCGCCGGCGAGCTGCCCGAACCGACCCGCACCCCGCTGTTGAGCGGGACGGACCCGGAAGCCAAGCGCCGCGAACTTCTCGGCTATTTCTGCCAGACCTTCGATCTCTACGACAGCCTGTTCGATTGCCTGGCCGACCCCAGAGCCTGGTTCAACAAGGCCATCTCCCTGCGCCACCCCCTCATCTTCTACTACGGCCACACAGCGGCCTTCTTCATCAACAAGCTGCTGGCCGCCCGCCTCATCGACCAGCGCATCGACCCCCAGATCGAGGCCATGGTCGCCATCGGCGTCGATGAGATGAGCTGGGACGACCTGGACGAGGCGCACTATGACTGGCCCTCGGTCGAGCGCTTGCGGGCCTACCGCGCCAAGGTGCGCAGCCGCGTCATCGAGGTCATCACCCGCATGCCCATCACCCTGCCCATCGACTGGCAGAGCCCGGCCTGGGTCATCCTGATGGGGATGGAGCACGAGCGGATCCATCTCGAGACCTCGAGCGTGCTGATCCGCCAGCTGCCCCTGGCCTGGGTACGCGAGCAGCCTCACTGGCCCCCCTGCCGGCAGGCGCGCCACCAACGAGACGAAGTGCCAGCCAATACACTGCTGCCGGTATCGGGAGGCACAGTCGAGCTGGGCAAGCGTGACGATACCTATGGCTGGGACAACGAATATGGTCATCGCCGGATCGAGCTGGAGGCGTTTCAGGCCAGCCGACTGCTGGTCAGCAACGCTGAATATCTCGCCTTCGTGCGGGATGGCGGTTATCAGACACCAACCTGGTGGGATCAGGAGGGGTGGGGCTGGAACCAGTTTGCCAGGGCCCAGATGCCCAGCTTCTGGCTCGGCGACCCTGCCGACCCAGACCGGTTGCAGCTGCGACTGATGACGGAGGTCGTGGCCATGCCCTGGGACTGGCCCGTCGAGGTAAACCAGCTCGAGGCCGCCGCCTTCTGTCGCTGGAAGTCGGCCCAGACCGGACTGCCCATCCAGCTGCCGAGCGAGGCCCAGTGGGCTCTGCTCAGAGAAGGAGTACCGGGGGATCAGCCCGACTGGCACAGGGCGCCCGGCAACATCAACCTGGCCGGCTTCGCCTCTCCCTGCCCGGTGGATCTCTTCCCCCAGGGCGAGTTCTGCGATCTGGTCGGCAACGTCTGGCAGTGGACCAGCAGCGCCATTGATGGCTTCGACGGTTTCCGGGTGCACCCCCTCTACGATGACTTCTCCACCCCCACCTTCGACGGCAAGCACACCCTGATCAAGGGGGGAAGCTGGATCAGCACGGGCAACGAGGCGCTCAAGTCGTCCCGCTATGCCTTTCGTCGCCACTTTTTCCAGCATGCGGGCTTCCGCTACCTGGTCTCCCGCCATCAGGAAACCATGCCAGTGAACCCTTACGAAACCGACGCGCTCGTGGCGCAATACCTCGATTTCCAGTACGGACCGACCCGCTTCGGTGTGCCCAACTACGCCAGGACCCTGGCAGAGATCGCCTGCGAGCTTTGCCCGAACCATCAGCGCGCGCTGGATATCGGCTGTGCCACCGGCCGCGCCAGCTTCGAACTGGCTCGCCACTTCCAGCATGTGGACGGGGTGGACTACTCGGCCCGCTTCATCGATGTCGCCCTCAGCCTCGCGAAACAGGACAGCTTCCGCTACGCCATGACGCTGGAGGGAGACCTGATGGAATATTGCGAGGCGCGGCTCTCCCAGCACGATCTGGGCCCAGCCCAGGCAGAACGCATCCATTTCAGCCAGGGGGATGCCTGCAACCTCAAACCCAAATACGACCATTACGATCTGGTGCTCGCCTCCAACCTGATCGACCGGTTGCGGGAGCCCGCCCGCTTCCTCCGTGATATCGCCCCTCGCCTGCGCAGCGGCGGCCTGCTGCTGCTGACCAGCCCCTACACCTGGCTGGAAGATTACACCCCCAAGGCCAACTGGCTCGGGGGCGTACGGGAGAATGGCGAGGCCCTGACCACCTACCAGGCACTGCAGCGACTGCTGGCGGCCGAGTTCGAGGAGCTGGCCTCACCCAGGGATATCCCCTTCGTCATTCGCGAGACGGCCCGCAAACACCAGCACACGGTGGCCCAGCTCACCGTTTGGCGCAAACGCTGACCGGGCGGCAAACGCAAGAGGGAGGCCCATGGCCTCCCTCTCTTTTATCCGGGCGTCTTACTCCTCCTGGCTCGAGACCTGGAGCACGGCCTCCTGCTCGCGGTAGCGACGGGCCAGCACGGCACACACCATCAGCTGGATCTGGTGGAAGATCATCAGCGGCAACACCATGACACCGACACTGGCAGCAGGGAACATGACGTTGGCCATGGGCACCCCATTGGCCAGGCTCTTCTTGGAGCCGCAGAAGACGATGGTGATCTCGTCTGCCCGGCAAAAGCCGAGACGCCGACTGATCCAGATGTTCCAGCCCAGCACCAGGGCCAGTAATACGCAACTCAGCAGCACTATGCTGGCGAGATCGTACCAACCCACCTGATGCCAGATCCCCTGCACCACGGCCTCGCTGAAGGCCACATAGACCACCAACAGGATGGAACTCTGATCCAGCTTGCCGATGAGCGGCCTGTGGCTGTCGACCCAACGCCCGATCAGAGGGCGGGAAAGGTGACCCACCACGAAGGGCAGCATCAGTTGCATCATGATGGCCTGGATGGAGTGCCAGGTGTCCACCTCGGCACCTTGCACATCGATCATCAGGCCCACCAGTACGGGAGAAAAGAAGATACCCAGTATGCTGGAGGCCGAGGCACTGCATACCGCCGCCGAGACATTGCCGCCGGCCATTGAGGTAAAGGCAATCGCCGACTGCACCGTTGCCGGCAAGGCGCAGAGATAGAGAAAACCCAGATAAATGGCCGGACTCACCCATTGAGGAACCAGTGGCGTGAGCAAAAGCCCCAACAAGGGGAACAGCACAAAGGTGCTGGCCATCACCACCAGATGCAGCCGCCAGTGGCCCAGACCAGAGAGCAGATTCTGGCGCGACAGCTTGGCGCCGTGCATGAAGAAGAGCAGTGCCACCGCCAGCTTGGTCAGCAGCCCAAACCAGACGGCCATCTGACCTTCACAGGGAAAGAGAGAGGCCAGGGTGACCACCAGGATCAGCACGCAGGTAAAGGGATCAAGGCGCACAAACAGTCTCCATCAGAGTCGCTTCATCCCGGATGAAGCGAGAAGGCAGGGGCATGGCCCAGGTGAGAAGGGCTCAGCTTACTCCACCCGGTCAGGGTGGAAAAGAGAAGAGGATAACGCAGCCAGAATGAGATACGGAGCTAGGGGGCAGAAAGCAAAAAGGCCTCCCGAATGGGAGGCCTCTTCTAAATAGGTGCCTGACAGTGTCCTACTCTCGCATGGCGAATGCCACACTACCATCGGCGCTACCGCGTTTCACTTCTGAGTTCGGCATGGGATCAGGTGGTTCCACGGCGCTATTGCCGTCAGGCAAAAGCTTTACTACTTAATAATGGTGCTGATACCCAGAGTCGAACTGGGGACCTCATCCTTACCAAGGATGCGCTCTACCAACTGAGCCATATCAGCACACTAACCGGTAAAGACCGCACTGTGTGCGCTATCTAAATCCTGTGTCCAACACGACCTGACGTCGTATCGCGACCAACCACATCGCTGTGATTGCTTAATTGAAGCCTGGCAGTGTCCTACTCTCGCATGGCGAATGCCACACTACCATCGGCGCTACCGCGTTTCACTTCTGAGTTCGGCATGGGATCAGGTGGTTCCACGGCGCTATGGCCGCCAGGCAAATTCTTAATCCAGAAAGCTGACGTGAGTAATGATGTTGCCCTGGGCTTATCACTATCACTGAATTTGTAAGTAGTTTCGCACTTGCTACAAGCACCAGAAACACTTCTTGGGTGTTGTATGGTTAAGCCTCACGGGTAATTAGTATGGGTTAGCTCAACACATCACTGCGCTTACACACCCCACCTATCAACGTTGTGGTCTCCAACGGCCCTTTAGGACCCTCAAGGGGTCAGGGATGACTCATCTCAGGGCTCGCTTCCCGCTTAGATGCTTTCAGCGGTTATCGATTCCGA
>NZ_JBGXBV010000009.1:0-154295 GCF_046078285.1 Aeromonas bivalvium | reverse complement strand
CCGAACTCAGAAGTGAAACGCGGTAGCGCCGATGGTAGTGTGGCATTCGCCATGCGAGAGTAGGACACTGCCAGGCACCCAATACAAGAAACCCCGCTCGATGAGCGGGGTTTTTTATTGCCTGAAATCAGCCACTTTCAAGCGAGAAGTGGCCAAGTCTTCTATTTCTCCTGTGTCACAGCCCCAGTTCTGTACAGGGCAATTCCATATTGACCACCCCATCTTCCAGCTGGATATCGATCTTGAAGCCGAGGCGCTTGGCCAGATTGATCATGCCGCGATTGCTGGGCATGGTCATGCCTGAGAGCTGGCCTATCTGCGCTTCCCTGGCGTAGCGCACTATCTTCTCCATCAGCAGGGTGCCCAACCCCAGCCCTTTCTGATCCGATCGCACCAGGATGGCAAACTCGGCATCCCGTTTGTCCGGGGTCGAAATGGCTCGCACCACCCCCAGGATCTGCTGGTTGCAGGCGCCGTCCTGGCCGACCGCGACGAAGGCCATCTCCCGGTCGTAATCGATCTGGGTCATGCGGGCCAGCTCCTCGTGGCCCAGTTCCCCCACGTCGGCAAAGAAGCGCTTGTATCTGTCTTCATCGGAGACCTTGAGCACGAACTGCTTGTGGGCCGGTTCATCTTCCGGCCGGATCGGGCGCAGCAGCACATGACTGTGGTCTTTCAACCAGGCCCCCTCTTCCAGCTCGGTGGGATAGGGTCGTATGGCCAGGGTCACTCCTGCTTCAGGCTCGGGCTGGGCCAGGATCAGACCAGCATCGAGTACCACCATCTCGTTGCCGCAGGCCTGCAGAGGATGCAGATCCAGCTCGCGGATTTCCGGGAAGGCGAGCAGCAACTCGGAGAGCTGGCACAGCACCTGGGCCAGCGCCGGAATATCCAGTGGCGCCGGACCGGCCTGTTGGCGGATCTTGCGGCTCTTGAGGGCTTCGATGATCTGGTAGCGGGCCAGTGCCTGGTTGAGCGGAGGCAGGGCGGCCACCATCTCCTGAGGGTCGGCGCCGGATTCCCCCAGAAGGATCACGGGACCGAACACGGGATCCTGCTGGATGCGGATCCTCAGTTCAAGACCGCCGCTGCGTCTGGCCATGCGCTGCACCAGCAGACCTTCGATGCGGGCGCCGGGATCATGCTGGCGCACCCTGTCCAGGATGGCATCGGCGGCCTGGGCCACCTCGGTCGAAGTTCGCAGGTTCAACATGACCCCGTGTACCGAAGACTTGTGGATTATGTCGGGGGATCTCAGCTTGACCGCCACCGGGTAACCTATCTGCTCTGCGGTCAGGGTCGCCTCTATGGCGTCCGTGACGATCCAGGTCGGCAGGGTGGCGAGGCCGCTTGCCTGGAGGAGTGGCTGCACCAGATGGGTATCCAGCCTGAGCTGCTTGCGCTCCAATGCCTGCTGGATCAGCTTCTTGCAAAGGGCGAGGTCCACCTTGTCCCCCTGCAGGGAGGCCGGCGTTTCCATCAGCTGTTTCTGGTTGCGGCGGTATTCCACCATGTGCATGAAGGCGTTGACCGCACTCTCCGGGGTGCGGTAGGTGGGAATGCCCGCCTCGTTGAACAGGCGGCGTCCCTCCTGGGCCGAGAACTCCCCCGCCCAGTTGGTGAGCAGGTTGAAGCGTCTGGCCCTGGGATGTTGCTTGAGGTAATCGATCAGGCTGCGGGCCAGCTCCACCCCTCGCGCCGTGAGGGAAGGGGCATGGATCAGCAGGATGGCATCGGCCTCGTCCCCTTGCAGCACGGTGTCGAGGGCGCGGCAGTAACCCTGGATATCGGCATCGCTGCCTATATCCTGGGGACGGCCCGCCAGCTTGCCGCCCCGCTCTTGCAGCACGTCCGCCGCCATGTTGGCCAGGCCGCGGCCATTGGAGATGATGGCGAGACGCTCCCCCTTGAGGGTCAGGGAGTGGCTGAGGGTCTCCACGGCGGCGAACAGCTCATGGGTATCGCGTACCCGCAGCATGCCGGCCCGGCGAATGGCCGCGTCATAGACGTTGTCGAGGCCGTTGACCGGATCATGGCGACCGCTCTTGAGCACCAGGATGGGTTTGTTGCGCGAGGCGGCGCGCGCAGCCGAGAGAAAGTGCCTGGCATCGTGCAGCTTGTCCATATAGAGCAGGATGGCGCGGGTCACGCTGTCGCGGGAGAGCTGATCCAGCAGCTGGCCGAAGTCGATGTCACAGTGATCACCGAGGGAGACGAAGGCGGAAAACCCCACCTCGTGCTGCTTGGCCCAATCCAGGATGGTGGTACTCACGGCCGCCGATTGGGAGAGAAAAGCCACCTGACCCGGTTTGGCCGCGATGGGGGAGAAACTGGCGTTGATGCCCTGCCCCGGCAACAGCAGGCCCATGCTGTTGGGGCCGAGCAGGCGAATGCCGTACTGGTGGCGCAGTCGCTGCAGCTCGAGGCGCTCCTCATCGCTGAACTCCCCGGCCAGCATGATGACGGCGCCGGTGCCGCGCTGGCCCAGGGCCTCTACCAGAGGCAGTACCCGCTCGCGCCGGGTACAGATGATGGCCAGATCCGGGGCCAGCGGCAGGCTGGCGACATCCGGGTAGGCCAGTACACCGGCGATGGCCTGACTGTCGGTACTGACCGGCAGTATGGGCCCCTGGAACTGGCCCGCCAGCAGGTGGCGGATCAGCACATGGCCCGCCTTCTGGGGGTTGCTCGAGGCGCCGATCACGGCGATTGACTGGGGTTTGAAGAGCCGATCCAGGCCACTGGGTTTCATGGGCAGGCATCCGTTGCTGGGCACAGAGCCTGAGTCTACCCTGTCTCGGCTGCGGCTTCTGTGACCAGATGCGCCATCAGCGCTTGCCGAGCTCGGCGGCGACCAGATAGAACCTCAGTTCCCCCTGGATGCGGCGCACCGCCGCCAGATGGCGATCCTGCAGATAGATCTCCTGCTCCTGTTCCAGGCTTGCCCTGGGCAGGCCCATGCTTTGCAGATACTCCTCAAACAGCACAGGGCTCCTGATTTCGACGAGATGATCTTTCATGGGCGACTCCTTGCTCTGGCATGGGTTGAGGGAGCCTAGTGTAGTCAAAGGAGTCGGTGGCGCTAGCTGTCAGATCTGTCATCAAGATGGCGGCAGCACCGCTAGCCGTAATTGTGCTGGCTCTTGGCCGTGTCCCAGAATGCCTTGACCAGCGGCTCTTCCAGGCGCTTCTTGAGTACCCCCATACCGACATCGAAGGGTTTGAGGGCCGGTTTGGGTTCGACGATACGCACCTTTTCCCCCATGGGGCTGTGGTCGATGACGGCGGCGGGCACCAAGCCGACACCGCAGCCGAGGGCCACCATGGCGACTATGCCTTCATTGCCCGCCACCTCGGCATAGATGTTGGGGGCTATGCCCTTGTTGCGAAACCACTGATCGCAGCGTTTACGGGCCAGTCCCTGCTCCGAGAGGATGAGGGGCAGCCGCTCCCAGTCCGGTTCGCCCTGGCGAAACCACTGGCTCAGTTGTGGCGCCGTGCGGGGGGCAATAAACACCAGGGGCACCTGCTGCAGGCTGGCGAATTCCAGCTTGGCTGGCAGGGCATCGGGGCGGGCGGCGATGGCGATGTCCACCTCCTCGCCGAGGATCTTCTCCACCGCCAGGGCCGGATCGCCGGTCTCCAGCTTGATTTCCAGCTGAGGGTAGCGGCGGCGAAAGCGCTCCAGCACATCGGGCAGCAGGAAGTAGCTGGCGGTGACAGAGCAGAACACCCGCAGCCGCCCCTGCAAGGGTTCGTCGCTGCGTTTGAGAGCCTGCTTGAGCTGGCGCCATTCCTGCAACAGATTGCCACCGAATTCCCGCAGCTTCTCCCCGGCCGGGGTGAGACGCACGCTGCGGTTGTCCCGCTCGAACAATACGCAGCCGGTCTCCTGCTCCAGGCGCTGGATGGCGCGGCTCAAGGTAGAGGGGCTGACCGCCATGGCGTCGGCGCTCTTGCCAAAATGAAGGGAGTCGGCGAGGTGGAGAAACAGCTCGAGATTGCGAAGGTCCATCGTTGAAATCCTGCAAAACGGCCCATGGGCCGCATATATCCGCCCTGGCTGCGTGTCGGAAGTCATGCTCCGGGCAGGGAGGCGGTCTGAGATTGCGAAGAATAACATTTCAATTACTGCAACGTACTGTTTCGAATATATCAGTTCAAGCAATATCTGTCCCGCGCTATAGTGGTTTGGTCAACGCCCATAGCGGCACGGAATCAATCGAACGGAGCAATCACCATGGCGAACTATTTCAACACCCTGAACCTGCGTCAGCAGTTGGCCCAGCTGGGCAAGTGTCGTTTCATGCAGCGAGCGGAATTCGCCGATGGCTGCGAGGTGCTGAAGGGCAAGAAGGTGGTGATTGTGGGCTGTGGCGCCCAGGGTCTGAACCAAGGCCTGAACATGCGTGACTCCGGGCTGGACATCTCCTATGCACTGCGCCAGGCCGCCATCACCGAGAAGCGCGCCTCCTGGCAGAAGGCCACCGACAACGGCTTCGTGGTCGGCACCTATGAAGATCTGATCCCGACCGCCGATCTGGTGCTGAACCTGACTCCGGACAAGCAGCACTCCGACGTGGTGAAGACAGTGATGCCGTTGATGAAGCAGGGGGCTGCCCTGGGTTACTCCCACGGCTTCAACGTGGTGGAAGAGGGTCAGCAGATCCGTTCCGACATCACAGTCGTCATGGTGGCGCCCAAGTGCCCGGGTACCGAGGTGCGTGAAGAGTACAAGCGCGGCTTCGGTGTGCCGACCCTGATCGCCGTTCACCCGGAAAACGATCCCAAGGGTGAAGGCATGGCCATCGCCAAGGCGTGGGCCTCCGCCACCGGCGGCGACCGTGCCGGCGTGCTGGAGTCCTCCTTCGTCGCGGAAGTGAAATCCGATCTGATGGGCGAGCAGACCATTCTGTGCGGCATGCTGCAGGCCGGTTCCCTGCTCTGCTACGACAAGCTGGTTGCCGAGGGCACTGACCCGGCCTACGCCGGCAAGCTGATCCAGTTCGGCTGGGAGACCATCACCGAGGCCCTGAAGCAGGGCGGCATCAGCCTGATGATGGACCGTCTCTCCAACCCGGCCAAGCTGCGTGCCTTCGAGCTCTCCGAGCAGCTGCGCACCCTGATGCGTCCGCTGTTCGAGAAGCACATGGATGACATCATCGCCGGCGAGTTCTCCCGCGGCATGATGGCTGACTGGGCCGAAGACGATGCCAAGCTGTTCGGCTGGCGCGAAGAGACCGGCAAGTCCGCCTTCGAGAATGCCCCTGCCTATGCCGGCAAGATCGCCGAGCAGGAGTACTTCGACAATGGCGTGGTCATGGTGGCCATGGTCAAGGCGGGTGTCGAGCTGGCGTTCGAGACCATGGTGGCCTCCGGCATCTATGAAGAGTCCGCCTACTACGAGTCTCTGCACGAGCTGCCGCTGATCGCCAACACAGTCGCCCGCAAGCGTCTGTACGAGATGAACGTGGTCATCTCAGATACCGCGGAGTACGGCAACTACCTGTTCGCCAACGCCGCCGTGCCGCTGCTGCGCGAGCACTTCATGCCGACCCTGCAAGCAGGGGACCTGGGCAGTGCCCGTGCCGAGAGCAAGGCGGTGGACAACCTGGCCCTGCTGGCTGCCAACGAAGCGACCCGTAACCACCCGATCGAGAAGATTGGTCAGACCCTGCGTGGCTACATGAAGGACATGAAGCGCATCGCTGTTGGCGGCTAATCTGGCATGGCCCGCAACCATGCCAGGTGCGAGAAGATCGGCCAGACCCTGCGTGGCTATATGAAGGACATGAAGCGCATCGCCGTCGGCGGCTAATCTGGCATGACCCGTAACCACGCCAGGTGCGAGAAGATTGGCCAGACCTTGCGTGGCTATATGAAGGACATGAAGCGCATCGCCGTCGGCGGCTAAACCTTAGCTGCGGGCCATCAGAAGGGGGCGGGGATGACGATCCCCGTTACTGGCTGGCTTAGACACCTGGCCAGTCGTCTGGATGATGCAAGCAGACAGCTTGAAGCCTATAAAAAAGCCCCGCTCATCGAGCGGGGCTTTTGCATTCAGAAAGGCAGGAAAACTCAGGCTTTCCAGGATTTCCAGGTGTTGATCAGACCGTTGGTGGAGCTGTCGTGGCTGGTGACGGCGTCATTGCTGCCCAGCTCCGGCAGTATCTTGTTGGCGAGCTGCTTGCCCAGTTCCACGCCCCATTGGTCGAAGGAGAAGATGTTCCAGATTGCGCCCTGTACGAAGATCTTGTGCTCGTACATGGCGATCAGGGCACCCAGCGTCTTCGGGGTCAGGCTCTTGAACAGTATGCTGTTGGTCGGGCGGTTGCCTTCGAACACCTTGAACGGCACCAGATCCTTGACCTGCTCCAGCGTCTTGCCGGCGGCCAGGAACTCGGCCTCTACCGCTTCCTTGCTCTTGCCGAAGGCCAGGGCCTCGGTCTGGGCGAAGAAGTTGGCCAGCAGTTTCGGATGGTGGTCACCGATGGGGTTGTGACTGATGGCCGGCGCCAGGAAGTCGCAGGGGATCAGTTTGGTGCCCTGGTGGATCAGCTGATAGAAGGCGTGCTGGCCGTTGGTGCCCGGCTCACCCCAGATGATGGGGCCGGTCTGGTAGTCGACCGGATTGCCGTCGCGGTCTACGTACTTGCCGTTGGACTCCATGTTGCCCTGCTGGAAGTAGGCAGGGAAGCGGTGCATGTACTGATCGTAGGGCAGGATGGCTTCGGACTCGGCACCATGGAAGTTGTTGTACCACAGGCCAATCAGCGCCAGCAGCACGGGCACGTTCTGCTCATAGGACTTGGTTGCGAAGTGCATGTCCATCTCGAAGGCGCCTTGCAGCAGGGCCTCGAAGTGTTCGAAACCGAGGGAGAGGGCGATGGGCATGCCGATGGCGGACCAGGAGGAGTAACGACCGCCGACCCAGTCCCAGAACTCGAACATGTTGTCGGTATCGATGCCGAACTCGGCCACGGCCTTGCCGTTGGTGGAGAGGGCGGCAAAGTGCTTGGCAACGTGGGCCTTGTCACCGGCGTGGCTCAGGAACCAGTCGCGGGCGGTCAGGGCGTTGGTCATGGTCTCCTGGGTAGTGAAGGTCTTGGAGGCCACCAGGAACAGGGTGGTTTCCGCATCAATCTTCTTGAGCGTCTCGGCGATGTGGGTGCCGTCGACGTTGGAGACAAAATGCATCTGCAGGTGGTTCTTGTAGGGGCGCAGGGCCTCGGTGATCATCACCGGGCCCAGATCGGAGCCGCCGATGCCGATGTTGACCACGTGCTGGATCGCCTTGCCGGTGTAGCCCTTCCACTCGCCACCGATGACCTTCTCGCAGAAGCCCTTCATCTTGGCCAGTACGGCGTTCACTTCCGGCATCACGTCCTTGCCGTCAACCTCGATGGGACGGTCGGAGCGGTTGCGCAGGGCTGTGTGCAGGACGGCGCGCCCCTCGGTCATGTTGATCTTGTCGCCGTTGAACATGGCGTCGATGGCGCTGCGCAGATCCGTCTCTTTGGCCAGATCAATGAGCAGCTTGAGAGTCTCTTCGGTGATCAGGTTCTTGGAGTAGTCGACCAGAATGTCGCCACCGAAGGTGAGAGAGAACTTGTCAAAACGCTGGGGATCCTGTGCGAACAGATCCTTGAGACGCATCTCTTTGTTGGCTGCGAAGTGAGTTTCCAGCGCCTGCCAGGCCTGGGTCCGGGTTGGATTGATGTTTTTCATAGACTTCCTGAGATTCCAAGTTGTATTTGAACCTTGCAGGCAAGGCTCCCGCCAAACCTTATTATTGTGGTTAGTATACCGAGCCGGTGAGTGGACTCATGTAACAGAGTGTCTCGTCCTGGCCGCACCCAGTGTACATTCAAAACCCTCGCATTATGAGCCAGCCCCATGACAGCGGCATTGAGCCTGCTCATCTTTTATTCCCCAGGCGGGTTGGCGAAGGTGCGAGTTCATGGTGGTTCCGCCATGGCCTGCGCCCTCAGCCTCCTCCTGCGTCGCCATCTTTTATGTGGCGATTGACGCTTGAGCTTACCCTTACAGTAAAGGTTAATGTTGGTGCATGAGTCGCATCACGGGAGACGTGCCATGACCACCACCATCCAACTGCCCATTCAGGGTATGAGCTGTGCCAACTGCGCGAGTCGCATCGGGGCGGCCCTCAATCGTATCGACGGCGTCGAGGCCAGCGTCAATTTCGCCCTGGAGCAGGCCGCCGTCACCCTGCAGGATGAGGCCTCCCTGCCCGAGGTGGTGGCGCACATTCGCCAGCAAGGCTATGAGGTGGTGGGCGAGCGAGTCGAGTTTCAGGTGAGCGGCATGAGCTGCGCCGCCTGCGCCGGTCGCATCGAGCGGGCCCTTGCTGCCCTGCCGGGCGCCCTGTCGGCCGAGGTCAACTTCGCCACCGAGCGGGCGCTGATCACCTTGCTGCCCGGTCCCCTGAGCCCTGCCGTGGTGCGCGACCAGATTGTCGCACTGGGTTTTGGCGCCGAACAGGTGCGCGGCAGCGTCTCCGCCCGTCAGCAGCAGTTGCAGGCCAGGGAACAACAGGAGCGGCAGGAGGCGCGACGCGCCTTGCATCAGGTGCTGATCGCCTCCTTGCTCACCCTGCCCCTGCTGGCGGGCATGATGACCATGGCCGGCCTGCTGAGCTGGCATCTGCCAGCCTGGGCCGAGTGGGCGCTGGCCACACCGGTGCAGTTCTGGATCGGCGGGCGCTTCTACCGCGGGGCCTGGCTGGCCCTGAAGAACAGGGCCGCCAACATGGATGTGCTGGTCGCCACCGGCACCAGCGCCGCCTATTTCTACAGCCTCTATCTCTGGCTCAGTCTGGGGGCGCAGGCCTCGGGTCACCTCTATTTCGAGGCGAGCGCCCTCATCATCACTCTCATCTCCCTCGGCAAGCTGCTGGAGGCCCGCGCCCGGCGCAGTACCCAGTCGGCCATTCGCGAGCTGATGGCATTGCGCCCCGAGCGAGCCACGGTAAAACGGGGGGGAGACTGGGCCAGTGTGGCGGTGGACGAGGTGCTGCGTGGCGATCTCATCCGGGTATTGGCCGGGGAGCGGGTGCCGGTGGACGGCACCATCAGCCAGGGCAGCAGCGAGCTGGATGAATCCATCCTCACCGGCGAGAGCATGCCGGTGCCGCGGGGAGTCGGCGAGCCCGTGCTGGGGGGGGCCATCAATGGTTCCGGGGTACTGACCATCACGGCGACGACCGTGGGGGAGGATTCCAGCCTCAACAAGATCATCGCCCTGGTCGAGCGTGCCCAGATGGGCAAGGCGCCGCTGCAGCAGCTGGTGGACAGGGTCTCCGCCGTGTTCGTGCCCCTGGTGATGGCCGTCGCCCTGCTCACCCTGCTGCTGTGGTGGGCCTGGGCCGGGGACTTCGGCCATGCCCTGCTGGCGGCGGTGGCCGTGCTGGTCATCGCCTGTCCCTGCGCCCTCGGTCTGGCGACCCCGGCGGCCATAGTGACGGGCACCGGGGTGGCGGCGCGCCACGGCATCCTGATCAAGGACGTGGATACCTTGCAAAAAGCCCATGACATCAAGGCGGTCATCTTCGACAAGACGGGCACCCTGACCGAGGGCAAGCCGGTGTTGCAGAGCTGGAGCGGTGACGCCGCCTCCCTGCGTCTTGCTGCGGCGCTGCAACAGGCGAGCGAGCATCCCCTGGCCCGCGCCATGACCGCCAGCCAGGCACAGGCCTCTCTGCCCGAACCGCAAGGGGTCGAGGTGCGGGTCGGCAGCGGCATAGTGGGGGAGGTCGAGGGGAACAGGGTCGCCATCGGCAATCCGGCCCTGATGGCGAGCCTGGGGTTGGTGGTCGACCCGGTTGAGGAGACGGATGGGGCGACCCGGGTCTGGGTTGCCATCGAGGGCCGACTGGCCGGGGTGGCCGCCCTGGCGGACAAGCTGCGTCCCGAGAGCCGTCAGGCGGTGGCGAACCTGCGGGCGCGCGGCATCGACAGCTGGCTGGTGAGCGGCGATGCCCCTGGCCCCGTGGCCCGGATCGCCGGCGAACTGGGGCTGACAGGATCATTCGATTCCGTCTTGCCTGACGGCAAGGTCGGCCGGGTCGAGGCGCTGCGCGAGCAGGTGCAGGGGCGGGTCGCCATGGTCGGTGACGGGGTCAACGATGCCCCCGCCCTGGCGGCGGCCGATGTCGGCATCGCCATGGGGTCCGGATCGGATGTGGCCATGGAGACGGCGGCCATCACGCTGATGAGAGCAGATCCCCGGCTGGTGGCCGATGCCATCGACATCTCGGCGGCGACCTGGCGCACCATACGTCAGAATCTGTTCTGGGCCTTCGCCTTCAACGTGACAGGCATTCCCCTCGCGGCACTGGGCTACCTCAGCCCCGAGCTGGCGGGGGCCGCCATGGCCCTGAGCAGCGTCACCGTGCTCGGCAACTCCCTGCTGCTCAAGCGCTGGCGTCCCAAGGCCGGGCAGGGATGAAGGGGCGGGGAGCCAGCACGAGGACCCTCGCCCCCTCGACAGTCACAGACAGAAAACGGCAGCGGCAGGCCATGGCGGGCGCCCTGCATCACTCATTGTTCGGTAGCTAGTTCAGGCCCGGCAGCGGGCCCGATATCAGGAGTCATAGATGAACATCAGCAAGGCCGCCCAGGCCACCGGCCTCAGTGCCAAGACCATTCGTTACTACGAAAGCATAGGCCTCATCACGGCGCCCCTTCGCAGCGATAACGGCTATCGCAGCTATGGGGAGGAGACGGTGCGCGAGCTGCATTTCGTCAAGCGGGCGCGGGAGACGGGCTTCAACCTGGAGGAGTGCCAGGAGCTGCTGGCCCTGTACCGTGACAAGCACAGAAGCAGCGCCCAGGTGAAGAAGCTGGCCCAGGAGAAGATCGTCGACCTGAAGGCCCGCATCCAGGGTTTGCAAACCATGCTGAGCAGCCTGGAGGGGCTGGTGACCTGCTGCCACGGTGATGACAGGCCAGAGTGCCCCATTCTCGACGAGCTGGAGCGGGGCTGAGTCGGGGTCGCTCGTCGTCCTTTGGCCCGCTCCTGGCTGATGGAGTGGTTAATAAGTGGCCATTTGTTGTTGGCCGCCGGGGGCTGGGATAGACTAGGCGGCTATTGCAAACGGAGTTCCCCCCCTTGAGCCAGAGTGTGACACGACAGGTCAGGCAGGCCATCATGGTCCAGCTTTATACCCATGCCTCGTTCAGTCTGCCCTGTCTGGCACTGTTGGCTCTGGCGTGGTCCATGCTGTTCCACGACTACCTGCCCGCCCTCGAGGCGTGGAGCTGGCTCGGTCTGGTGCTGCTGTCGCTCTGCGCCCGGGCCTGGCACCTGCGCTGGCGTCGTGCCAGGCTGGACAGCACGGCCCTGGCCCAGCTCGAGATCGAGCTGTTCGTCGGGGTCACCATCACCTCCATCATCTGGTCCCTCGGGGTACTGCTCTACATGGGGGCGCTGCCCGACGCCTATCGCGCCGCCATGATGATGCTGGCCAGCCTGATCCTGACCGGCAGCGCCATCATGTTGTTCGGCAGTCGGCGCGCCTTCTATGGCGCCGTCTTGCCCCTGGGGCTCACCATCTTGTTCGAGCTGGGCCAGGGCAATGAGCAGGAGCGGATCGTCGCCTGCATGCTGACCGGTTACCTGTTTATCTTCCTGCCGACCCTGCTGCGTCGCCTGCGCCGGGATCAGGCCGCGTCCCTGTACCACAGCTTCTCCAATGCCAATCTGGTGGCCGAGCTCAAGCAGGTCTCCGAGCACCTCAAACTCGCCTCCCGTCGGGACGGTCTGACCGGGATCGCCAACCGTGCCCATCTGGATCACTGTCTGGCCAAGGCATGGCGCCGTTGCCACCGGGCCCAGGCTCCCCTCTCCCTGGTGCTGGTGGACGTGGATTACTTCAAGCAGTTCAACGATCACTATGGCCATCAATCCGGTGACGAGTGCCTGCAGCAGGTGGCGGCTCTGCTCGCCAGGGTGCCGCGGCGCGAAGACGATCTGGCGGCCCGTTACGGGGGCGAGGAGTTCGCCCTGCTGCTGCCTTGCACCAGCATGCAGGGGGCCTTGCAGGTGGCCGAGCAGGTGCGCGACGCCCTCAAGCAGATCCATATTCCCCATCAGAAGTCCCTGGTCTCTGGCCGGGTGAGCTGCAGTTTCGGGGTGGCGACCCTGGTACCGGATAACCATGCCACTATTGCGGATTTAGTGCAGAAAGCGGATGCGGCCCTCTATCAGGCCAAGCATAATGGGCGGGATCGGATCGAAGTCGCCTTGATGGGAAAGGTGGCTTGATTCACCCCTGACAGATTTAAAGAGGTCGTCTATGCAATGTCATCGTATCGAAGAGCTGCTCGAGCTGCTGCAACCTGCCTGGATCAAGGAGCAGGATCTCACCCTGGTGCAGTTTGTGGCCAAGCTGGCCGAGGAGGCCGGCTTCGAGGGGCCGCTGTCCGAGCTGACCGATGACATGCTGATCTATCACCTCAAGATGCGTGAATCCGACAAGCAGGCCATGATCCCGGGGCTGGCCAAGGATCATGTGCCCGATTTCAAGGAAGCCCTGCTCAAGGCGCGCGGCATCAAGTGATCCCGACTCCGGGCTGATCGCACGAAAAGGCTTCAATGGAATCTTTGAAAAAGGCAGGTCGTCAACCGGCGATGTGCCTTTTTTGTTGCCGTGAATTGCGAGCGCGCTCCAATATTCGACACATTAAACCCACACTGTTATCAGGCTGTTTAAGATATAATCCGCGCCATAACAACTGACGGAGTGATGGGTAGCAATGGCCGAGCAGGAGAAGATCGACATCAAGGATGTCACCGACAAGGGCGTGACCGGGACCTTCAACCCGAATGCCTTCAAGTCCGGCGATGACAGGTTCAATCCGGGCAATCGCATCTATGTGAGGGCCCAGACCGGGCGCTGGCAGCGGCTGCGCAAGCTGATGGGCTGGTTCTTCATGGTGCTGTTCGTCGCCTTGCCCTGGCTTCGTTACGATGGCCGCCAGGCCATACTGTTCGATCTCGAACATCAGCAGTTTCATATTTTCGGCGCCACCATCTGGCCTCAGGATCTCACCCTGCTGGCCTGGGTGTTCATGATCGCCGCCTTCGCCCTCTTCTTCGTGACCACTTTCCTCGGTCGGGTCTGGTGTGGCTACCTCTGTCCGCAGACGGTGTGGACCTTCATGTTCATCTGGTTCGAGGAGAAGTTCGAAGGCTCGGCCAACAAGCGCCGCAAGCTGGATGCGGCCCCCTGGAGCGCCGACAAGCTGCTGCGCAAGGGTGCCAAGCACCTGGCCTGGATCCTGCTCTCCCTGGGTACGGGTCTCACCTTCGTGGCCTATTTCCAGGATGCCACCCGGCTGGTGCCCCAGTTCTTCAGCGCCGCCACCTCGGGCTGGGTCAGCTTCTGGGTCATCTTCTTCGCCGCCTGCACCTATGGCAACGCCGGCTGGATGCGCGCCATCATGTGCATTCACATGTGCCCCTATTCCCGCTTCCAGTCCGCCATGTTCGACAAGGACACCTTCATCGTCGGCTATGACGCCAAGCGAGGTGAGAGCAGGGGCCCCCGTGCCCGCAAGGCGGACCCCAAGGCATTGGGGCTGGGGGACTGCATCGACTGCGATCTCTGCGTGCAGGTCTGCCCGACCGGCATCGACATCCGCGATGGCCTGCAGTACGAGTGCATCAACTGCGGCGCCTGCGTCGATGCCTGCGACAACACCATGGAGCGGATGGGCTATGAGAAGGGGCTGAT
Organism: Aeromonas bivalvium; assembly: GCF_046078285.1. Taxonomy (NCBI): domain Bacteria; kingdom Pseudomonadati; phylum Pseudomonadota; class Gammaproteobacteria; order Aeromonadales; family Aeromonadaceae; genus Aeromonas; species Aeromonas bivalvium. The sequence goes on along the minus strand of NZ_JBGXBV010000009.1, from coordinate 140,539 downwards.
CAGCTACACCACGGAACACAAGCTGGAACACGACAGCACCCATGTGGCGCGTCCCAAGCTGATTGGCTATGGCCTGGTGATGGTGATCATGCTGGGGGTGTTCGTCTACAACGCCATGTCTATCATGCCCATGGGGCTGGACATCATCCGTGACCGCAACCAGCTGTTTCGCGAGAACAGCGAGGGGCTGATAGAGAACACCTACACCCTCAAGATCCTCAACAAGACCCTCCATGACCAGGGATTCCAGCTGGACGTGGAAGGGCTGCCCGAGCACCAGTGGTTCGGCCCGCGGGAAGTGACCCTGAAGGCGGGCGAGATCTACACCCTGCCCATCAGCCTGGCCGTGGATCCCTACAACCTGAAACGGCCGACTCTGGACATCCAGTTCGTGCTCAGGCGCACCGATGCGCCGGCGGAGGATGGCAAGGCCGAGTTGCGTCAGGCCAGCAAGTTCATCAGCCGGCTCTGATCCCGGGAGGCGCCGGGCGTTGGGCAAATGGCGGGCCAGTTTTGCCAGTCATTTGCCGGGGGAGTGATAGAATGGGGCGCATCGGCGCCCCTTGTTCATGGTGGATTTCATGCGTTTCAACTATTCCGACCTCAATCCCGATCTCATCCTGGATGCGCTGGATCTCAGCGGCCTGCGTGTCGACTCCGGCCTCATCGAACTCAACAGCTACGAGAACCGGGTCTATCAGTTTCAGGACGAGGATCGCCGCCGCTATGTGGTGAAGTTCTATCGCCCTGGCCGCTGGAGCCGGGCCCAGATCCTGGAGGAGCACGGCTTCGCCGCCGCCCTCAGCGAGGCGGAGATCCCGGTGGCGGCGCCCATCGCCTTCGCCGGCGAGACCCTGCTCGAGCATCAGGGTTACCCCTTCGCCATCTGGCACAGCGTGGGGGGGCGCCAGTTCGAGGTCGACAATCTGGATCAGCTGGAGTGGGTGGGACGCTACCTCGGCCGCATCCATCGCATCGGGGCCGCCCGTCCGTTCCAGCACAGGGTCCGGCTCGATGTGGAGAGCATGCTCCACGAACCCCGGGCGCTGCTGGCGGCGGGGGAGTGGCTGCCGAGCGGTCTGGCCCGGGAGTTCTTCGGCCTGCTCGATGAGTTGACCAAGCACGTCACCGATGCCCTGCGCCTCGACGTGGCCCAGATAGCCCTGCACGGCGACTGCCACCCGGGCAACATCCTCTGGCGTGACGGCCCCCTGTTCGTGGATCTGGATGACAGCCGCACCGGCCCCGCCATCCAGGATCTCTGGATGCTGCTCTCGGGGGAGCGCAGCGAGCAGCTGATCCAGCTCGACACCCTGCTGGCGGGCTACGAGGAGTTCATGACGTTCGACCATCGCGAACTGGCGCTCATCGAACCGCTGCGCGCCATGCGCATGGTGCACTACATGGGCTGGCTGGCCAGGCGCTGGGAGGATCCCGCCTTCCCCCGCCACTTCCCCTGGTTCAATACCGAACATTACTGGCGCAGCCAGATCGCCAGCCTCCATGATCAGCTGGCGGCCCTGCACGCCCCGCCCCTGGCACTGATGCCGGGCTGGTGACGCCCGCCCCGCGGGCCTGAACGCGCCCGCCTTTGCCATTGACGCCGACAGGGGGACACAATAGGCTTGGACTGCTTCGGTTCTCCGGGCGTGCCTCACTGCTTCCCCTTAACAGGAAACATCATGAAAAAAATACTGTGCTTTCTTGCTGCCATGCTGATGATGCCCATGGTCCACGCCGCCCCTGAGTTCAAGGAAGGCGTCAACTATGACGTAGTCAAACAGACCGGCAGTGCCCAGCCCGAGGTCATGGAGTTCTTCTCCTACTTCTGCCCTCACTGCTACAAATTCGAGCCGATCGTTGATGATCTGCAGAAGAGCCTGCCGGAAGGGGTGACCCTGAAGAAGAACCCGGTCGCTTTCCTGGGTCGCGAGATGGGCCCGGAGCTGCAGCGCGCCTATGCGGTTGCCAACCTGCTCAAGGCTGAAGACAAGCTGACCCCAGCCATCTTTGATGCCATCCACGTCAAGCGTCAGGTCCCCCAGAGCCGCAACGATGTGGAGAAAATTTTCGCCGACAACGGTGTACCGGCCGAAGAGTTCACCGGTGCCGTGGACAGCTTCGCCGTCTCCGGCATGGTCGCCCAGTTCGACCGCAACACAGAGACCTACAATGTGCGCGGCGTCCCGGCCTTCCTGGTCAACGGCAAGTACATGGTGAAGATTGAATCCATCACCTCCCAGGAGCAGTTCAATCAGCTGGTGAAGTTCCTGCTCGCCAAGAAAGACTGATAGACGCCCCTGACAAAACGCCCGCCGGTGCAAACCGGCGGGCGTTTTTTTATGGTCTCGAACAGGCTGGTTCGAGAGGGACAGTGCCAGCGCTCAGACCTGACAGTCCCGTTGCGGGCGCGAGACGCTGGGCAGCCGGGTGCGGCGGCTGAGCTCCTCCGCCAGCCAGACCAGCAGCAGGATGGCGAGGATCAGCGTGGCGGCCTGATCGTAACGAAACAGGCTGAGGGAGACATAGAGCTGCTGCCCCAGACCACCGGCGCCGACCACCCCGAGAATGGTGGCGGCGCGCAGGTTCATCTCGCCACGATAGAGGCCATAGGCCAGCCACTGTTGCCACACCATGGGGAGCAGACCATACCAGAAGCTGGCCAGGCGTCCTGCTCCTGCCAGTTGCAGGGCGCGGCGCGGCGCCTGGTCCGCATTCTCCAGGGTCTCGACAAAGAGGCGGGCCAAGACGCCCGTGGTGTGCAGGGTCAGCGCCAGCACACCGGCGACCGGGCCCAATCCCACGGCGATCACCAGCAGGCTGGCAAAAATCAGCTCCGGCACGGAGCGCAGCAGGTTGAACAGCAGACGCAGCGGCCAGATCTGGCGGGCCAGTACCGCCAGCGGCATGGCCAACAGGGCGCTGAGCAGGGTGCTCAGCAGCGCCATCTGCAGGGTATCGACCAGGCCTGCGGCCACCAGCTTGAGGAAGGGAGCAGACCAGTCAGGCTGCAGGAATTCCGCCAGGAAGCGCCCCATGCCACCGAGGGAGAGGCTCAGGCTGCGCCAGTCGAGCAGGGTGAAGGCCCCCAGGCTGGCGAGCAGCAACAGGGCGCAGAGCAGCAGGCCCGGGGCGCGGCTGCGGCGCAGCCAGGCGCTCAGGCCATCGGCCAGCACCACCAGGACCACGAAGGCCAGCAGCAGGGTCGCCACCTCGCCACCGGCAAACATGCGCAGGGAGAGTTCGAGCTGCTGACCCAGGCCGCCGGCGCCGACGAAGCCCATGATGACGGAGGCGCGCAGGGCGCATTCCCAGCGGTAGACCGTATAGGAGAGCAGCTCCTGGCGCACCGCGGGCAGCACGCCGTAACAGAGGGCCTGCAGCCGGCCGGCCCCGCCGAGCAGCAGGGCCCGGGCCGGTTGCAGGGCCCCGCTCTCCATGATCTCGTTGTAGACCTTGGCCAGCATGCCGCCGTAGCTGACCGAGATGGCCAGGATGGCGGCCATGGGGCCGAGCCCGGACAGGCGCACGAACAGCAGCGCCCAGATGAGCTCGGGCAGGCTGCGCAGCAGGATGGCGACCAGTCGACACAGGGCGCGCAGACCGTTGCGCAGCGGAGCAGGCAGGGCGCCGATCCGCGACAGGGAGAGGGCGCGGGAGCCCAGCAGGGCGAAGGGCACCCCGAGCAGCAGAGCCCCGAACAATCCCAGGGTGGCGACCGCCAGGCTCTCCAGACTGGCTCTCAGGGTCAGGGCGAGAAAGTCCTGATCCAGGCGCGGTGGCCAGCTATGGGCAGCGAAGTTGCCCATCTGCCGCCAGCTGGCGGGGTCGAGCAGGGCGCGCCAGCTGGCGGCATCCTGCCAGAGACCGTAGAGAGCCAGCAGCAAGAGCCAGGGCCAGGGGTGGCGTAGGGGCCGGCGCAGAGCAAGGGGGAGCGCTAGCACGGCGGCATCTGCTCTGCGAGGCTGCCGGGCGACTCGTTGCCATAGAGCTCGGCGAGCATGGCGGAGGTGACCGCCTCGGCGGCGCAGTCGAACAGGATGCGGCCCTGACGCAGGCCTATGATGCGCGGGAAGTGGCGCAGAGCCAGATCCACCGCATGAAGATTGGTGATCAGCGTACTGCCGCGTGCGGCCGCTTGCTGCTGCAGGGTGAGTATGCTGGCCTCGGCCAGCACGGGATCCAGGGCCGAGACAGGTTCATCGGCCAGCATCAGGTCCGGGTCCTGATAGAGCACACGGGCGATGCCGACACGCTGGCGCTGGCCACCGGAGAGGGCCCCGCAGGGCTGGTACAGTTTGTCGGCCAGGGACAATCGTGCCAGTTCGGCGCGGGCTCCCGCAGGATCCCGGGGGCGCAGCAGGGAGAGCAGGGCCTTGGGCAGGGACCACTGGCCGAGCCGACCCGCCAGCACGGCCGTGATGACGCGCTGGGAATCCGGCAGGGGCGGCGCTTGCCAGATCATGCCGATGCGGCTGCGCAGCCGCTGCCGCTGCCGGCTCGAGAGCAGCCAGGGATCCTGCTGCCACAGCCGCAGGGCCCCCGGACTGTCGGCCCTGAGTTCGGTGGCGAGCAGGCGCAGCAGGCTGGTCTTGCCCGCCCCGCTCGGCCCTATCACGGCGACCCGCTCACCGGCGCGGACCTGCAGACTGATCTCTGCCAGCACGGGCAGCTCACCGAACCGCAGGCTGGCCTGGTGCAGGTCGACGGCAATCACTTCAGCAAACCAGCCTGGACGGCGGCGGCTTCGATGCCCTGATAGTTCTCGGGCTGGGTCTCGATGAAGCGACTGGCCCGTTGCAGCTTGAGGATCTCGGCCTGGGCCGGGACGCTGGGGTCCAGAGCCAGGAAGGCCTGCTTGAGCCTGGCTTGCAGCGCCGGGTCCAGGTCGCCGCGCACCGTCCAGTTGTAGTCAAAATAGGTCGGCGTGGTCCAGATCACCTTCACCTTGCTGGTATCGACCTTGCCCTCTTCCAGCAGCTTGTCCCAGACCGACGCGTTGAGGGCACCGGCGGGCACCTTGCCGGAGGCGACCCAGGCGACGGTGGCGTCATGGGCGCCGGAGAAGGCGACGTGGGCGAAATCCTGCTCGGGCTTGATGCCCTGCTCGGCCAGGAAGTGGCGCGGCATCAGGTGACCCGAGGTGGAGGAGGGGGAGCCGAACGCGAAGTCCTTGCCCTTCAGATCGGCGAGGGTCTCGATGCCGCTGTCGGCGTTGGCGATGAACTTGGAGGTGAACTGGGCATCTTCCGCCCGCTGCACCAGGGGCACCACCTTGTCGGCGCGGCGATGGGCCTGGACATAGGTGAAGCCACCCAGCCATGCCATGTCTATCTTGCCGGCGGCCAGGGCCTCGACCACGGCGGCGTAGTCGTTGACCGGGACGAACACCACGTCGCGCCCGGTCTGCTCGGCCAGGTAGTCCCCCAGGGGAGCAAACTTGCGTTGCAGCTCGGTGGGCGCCTCATCGGGAATGGCGGAGACCCGCAGCGGCTCGGCGGCGCTGGAACTCAGGCTGACAAAGAGGGCGGTGAGGGGAAGCATCCATTTCTTCAGCATAGGGTTTTCCTTTCATGGGGGGGCGGGTAGCAAAAAGGCCCGCGCCGGGGCGGGCCTGGTATCGACATATGGTATTCATCCCGGGTCGCGGACGCCAGTGCGGCCCATCGTGGGGGCGCTCCGTGCTCAGCGGGAGAGGTGGAAGGCCCGTTTGAGGTGGCGCACGAACTCGGCATCCCGGCACAGTGTCTTGCCCGGACTGTCGGAGATCTTGGCGACCGGGCCACCGTTGCACTCCATCAGTTTGAACACGATGTTCATGGGGGTCACCCCGGGCAGGTCGCAAGTGAGCTGGGTGCCGATGCCGAAGCTGGTGTTGATGCGGCCGCGGAAGTGGCGAAACAGCGCCACCGCCTTGTCGAGGTTGAGGCCGTCGGAGAAGACCAGCGTCTTGCCGGTGGGGTCGATGCCGAGCCGCTGATAGTGGCTGATGGCCTTCTCCCCCCACACCACGGGATCGCCGGAGTCGTGGCGCAGGCCCTGGTAGCGGCTGGCCAGATCGAAGTCGAAGTCATGGAGGAAGGCATCCATGGTGATGCAGTCGGTCAGGGCGATGCCGAGGTGGCTGCTGAACTCGTCCAGCCAGCTGGTGAGGGCGGCGCGCTGGCTCAGGGCCAGGGGGAAGCCGAGCTGCTGGTGGGCCTGGAACCATTCGTGGGCCTGGGTGCCGACCGCGGGCAGCTGGTACTTCTGGGCCAGCTGATAGTTGCTGGTGCCGCGAAAACAGGGCAGGCGCTGCTGGAGACGACCCACCACGGCATCCTGGACGGCGTGGGAGAAGCGGCGGCGGGTCCCGAAGTCGATGAGGTGGAACTCGTCCATCTCCGCCGGGCTCAGGTCCCGCTCCAGTTTGTCGATCTTCTGGTCCAGCCGCGCCAGCGCCTGGGTCACCCCGAACTGGGGATAGCGGAAGCGGTTGCGCATCTCGCTGATGGTGGCGAGCACGGGGATCTCCCACAGGATCACGTCCTGCCAGGGCCCCTCGACCCGGACATTGATGCGGCCATCCTGCTCGAACACCTTGAGCAGGGAGGCGTCCAGCGGTTTGCGGCGCAGGTGATCGAGATAGTCGGCGCCAAAGAAGGGACGCTCGGCCAGGAAGTCGGCCTCCGCCCTGCTCAGACGCAGAGAGCCGGCCAGGCGCAGCTGTTCCTCGATCTGGCCCATCATGGGCAGCAGATCTTCCTCGTTGCGGCTGTGAAACTCGGCCACCACCTCGGCATCGGGATAGCGGTGATAGACGGCCTGCTGCATATGCAGCTTGTAGGCGTCGGTGTCGAGCAGGCTGGTGAGGATTGGAGGCATATCAGGCTCCTCGCAGACTGGTGAGCACGATGGTGCTCCCCTGCTGCATGTGTAACGTGCAGGCGCCGGCGTCGGGTTGGTGGCTGAGAATGGGCGGCATATCAGGCATCCAGCAGGCGTTGTACATCGATCAGGGTCTGGGCCAGCTCGGCCCCGGCTTCGATCATCTGGGTGTGAGCACTGGCAACTGTATCCGGGGCTATGCCGCGGCAGGCGGCCAGATGCACTATGACCCGAAAACCGGCCTGACGCAGTTGCAGCACGCTGGTCTTGACGCAGTAGTCGGTGGCCAGGCCGCCGGCCAGTACAGTGGTGACGCCGCGGCTGCGGAGAAACTCGATGAGGCCGGTGCTGCGTCGCCCGGCCAGATCGTGGTAGCAGGCGCCATAAGGGTGCAGGTCTGGCTCTATCCCCTTCCAGACGAAGAAGTCGTAATCGATGGGGGCGGGCAGGCCGTCGAGCAGCTCGAAGCCCGGGGTGCCGGGCACGCAGTGGCTGGGCCAGCTCAGATCCGCATTGGCATGGGGCAGGGGAGTGAAGGGCGGGCTTGTGGTCCAGATGGCGTTCGCCGAGTGGGCATCCTTGCTGCCGACTCGCACGCTGGCCAGAGCGGCCTGGGCATTGAGGGCGGCGACTATCTCATCCCCGCCGGGCACGGGCAGCTCCTGCGGGCAGAGGGGGGTGAATCCCTTCTGCGCGTCTATATCCAGGCTGGCGATGATTCCCATGATTGACTCCTGCACATATTATCTATGTGATATTATCTACCAAACATTAATGGAAGGCGAGCGAGACGATCGAGATGCCAAGCATGAGTCTGGACATGGTGGTGCTGCGTTTGAACGAGGAGCGGCTCGAGCTGCTCCTCGAGCCGCGCCAACGCCAGCCCTTTGCTCGTTGCTGGCAACTGCCGGCCCGACGCATCGATGAAGGTCGTGACCGGGATCTGGACGATGCCCTGCAGCGGTTGCTGGCGGAGTGGGGGCTGGGGGTCTGCTACAGCGAGCAGGTCTGCACCCTGGGGGATCAGGAGCGGGATCCTCGCGGCTGGTCCACCACTCTGGTCTATCTGTGCCTGGTGGGGCCCGATACGGTGCCGAGCCGGGGCCGGTGGCATCCCCTCACCGCCCTGGAGGGCCTGAGCCTGGCCTTCGACCATGCTCGCCTCATCGGCAAAGGGCTGGAGCGGCTCAAGATAAAGAGCCGCTACAGCACGCTGCCGGTGCAGCTGCTCGGCGCCGAGTTCACCCTGTCCGAACTGCAACGGGCCTACGAGATCATCTTGCAGACACCCATGAACACGGCGGCCTTTCGCAAGCGGATCCATCGCGCCAATATCCTGGCCGACACGGGCCGCAAGCGCACCGGCAAGCAGAGGCCTGCCAGCCTCTATCGGCTCGATGCCCCGCCCTGCATCCTGTTCGATCAGCTGATGCATGGCGCCGAGGCCTGAGGCCGCACAAGGCGCACCGTGATGGAGAAAGGTGCCGGGACCATGGGGCGTCATCAACCGACTGGAGGTCGAATCATGAAGGAAGCAAGACCCACTCAGACCAGGGTGCTGGTCAGCGCCTGCCTGCTGGGACAACCGGTGCGCTATGACGGCCAGAGCAAGGGGATCGTCAGCGACTGGCTGCAGGCGCTCGGGGCCGAGGGGCGGGCCCTGGCCTTCTGCCCCGAGGTGGCTGGGGGCCTGCCCACGCCGCGCCCGCCCGCCGAGCGGCAGGGGGAGCGGGTGATCACAGTGACCGGGCTCGATGTCACCCCGGAGTTCGACCATGGCGCCGAGCTGGCCCTGGCGCTCTGCCGGCGCGAGGGGATCCGCTTCGCCCTGCTCAAGGAGGGGAGCCCCTCCTGCGGCAGCGGCCGCATCTACAACGGCCGCTTCGAGGGCGTCTCCATGGTAGGGGAGGGCAAGACCACGGCCCTGCTGCGCCGTCACGATATTCAGGTGTTCAGCGAGGATCAGTTGCCCGAGCTGGCATCGGCGCTCGCTTTGGCGGCCACAGCAGCGGGCTCCTGAGCTCGCTGCCACTCTTCCAGCACGTCGTCCTTCTCCTGCCAGCGCTGGTTCAGCCAGGCCTGAAAACCGCGCTTGAACTGCTTGTCGTTGAAGTAGTCCCCCACCAGTGCCTCATCCACCGGCCACTCCTCGATGCGCACCTGAATGCGCTTCATGCGCCCCATCAGAACATCCTTGAACGGCGTCTCCTGGTTGTCGGGATAGTTGATGGTGACGTTGATCAGGCTGTCGAACTGATCGCCCATGGCTGCCAGCGTGAAGGCCAGACCTGCCGCCTTGGGTGGCATCAGGTGGCGAAAGCGCGAGCGGGAAGCGTCGCGCTTCGCCTCGGTGAAGCGGGTCCCCTCCACGAAGTTGATGACGGTGGTGGGGATGTGGCGAAATTGCTCGCAGGCATTGCGGGTGGTCTCGATATCCTTGCCGCGCAGGTGCGGGTTCTTCAGCAAGAATTCCCGTGAGTAACGGCGCATGAAGGGCATGTCGAGCCCCCAGCAGGCGAGCCCCAGCAGCGGTATGTAGATGAGCTCGTGCTTCATGAAGAACTTGGGCACCGGCAATCGGTCGCGAAACAGGTGTCCCAGCACCACTATGTCGGCCCAGCTCATGTGGTTGCTGATGATGAGATACCAGCCATCCTTGCGCAGCCGGGTCTCATCCTCGAGCTGCCAGTCGATGCGGGTGGTGAGGCGGATCACCAGGGCGTTGCAACCCAGCCACAGCCTCATTAAGCGGTTGTTAAGGCGGCTGCAGGCGCGGCCAAAGGCCGGGATGGGCAGCAGCAGTTTGGCCAGCGACACCAGCAGGATCAGGCTGGCGCACAAGGCGGTGAAAAGGATGGTCAGGCCGGCGCTGATGAGCAGCACCAGGGGGCCGGGGAGCAGGCTTAGCATGGGCGTCGTTTACCGCGTCTTGTCCGCCAGCAGCTGGGTCAGGGTCTGATCCTTCTCGCGCCAGATCCCGTTCAGCCACTGCTGAAACCCCTGCTGGAACTCGGGGTCATTGAAGTAGTCCCCCACCAGATGAGGCTCTATGGGCAGGAAGCGTACCCTGACCCGAATGGTCTCAACCCGCCCGCACATGAAGTCCCAGAAACTCGGGATCCCCCCCGGATAGCCTATGGTCACGTCGACCAGCTGGTGCAACTTGCCGCCCATGGCCGCCAGGGTGAAGGCGATGCCGCCGGCCCTGGGGTGCAGCAGGTGGCGATAGGGGGCACCCTGTTTGTCATGCTTGTGGGCGGTGAAGCGGGTGCCCTCGACGAAGTTCATCACACTCACCGGAATGTGGCGGAACTTGGCACAGGCCTGCCGGGTTGTTTCTATGTCTTTTCCTCTCAGATGCGGCTTTTTTTCCAGCAATTTTCTCGAATATCGCCGCATGAAGGGGAAGTCCAGCGCCCACCAGGCCAGTCCGAGAAAGGGCACCCAGATCAGCTCTTTTTTCAGGAAAAATTTCAGGAAGGGGATCTGCCCATTGAACACCCGCTGCAGCACCAGGATGTCGACCCAGGACTGGTGGTTGGCGATCACCATATACCATTGCTGCAGGCTGGCCTTGTCCAGCCCTGTAACCTCGAATCGGGTTTGGCTGAGGCTCTGCTGAACCAGGTTGTTGAACCGGATCCAGTGACCGGCGCAGCCATCGAGCAAGGCGGTGCATCTCCTGCGCCAGGGGGTGAGCGGAACCATCAGCTTGAGCAGGGCCAGCAACAGCACGGGGATGAACCAGAACAGGGTATTGATGAAATAGAGCAGGGTCGAGAGGCTGCCGCGCAGTCGCTCTATCAGCTTGTTTTGCATGGGGTCGCGTCCGTCTTGCCGACTAGGGTGTGATTAAGTGGTCAGATGTGTGCCCATGTTAGCAGCCGAGTCGGGCCAAGACCAAGGGGGAGCGAGCCTTGGGCTGGCACCTCGACAGGTTCAACCGCTGCGCAGCCGGCTGAGGAGCCTGTCCATGGCGCGATAGCCCAGGGCCTCGACCAGGTGCCCCTTTTCTATGTCCGCCTTGCCCGCCAGATCGGCCAGGGTACGGGACACCCGCAGGATGCGGTGCCAGGCCCGGATGCTGAGACCCAGCCGCTGGATTGCCGTCTCGAGAAACTCGGCATCCTGCGGCGATAATCTGCAAACCTCCTCGATCTCTCGGCTATCGAGCAGGTTGTTGAGCTTGCCATTGCGGCTCAGCATGCGTCCACGGGCGGCCAGGACCCGTTCGCGGATCTGAGCGCTCGACTCCCCTCGCTGCGCCTTGCCGGTCAGGCTGCCCTTGGGCAGTAGCGGCACCTCCACCGTCAGGTCGAATCGGTCGAGGAAGGGGCCGGAGAGCCTGCCAAGATAACGCAGTATCTGATCCGGGCTGGCCCGGCTCATGCCGTCACCGAAATGGCCGCAGGGGCTGGGATTCATGGCGCCGATGAGCTGGAAGCGGGCGGGGAAATCCACCTGGCGGGCTGCCCGGCTGATGGTGATGTGGCCTGTCTCCAGCGGCTCGCGCAAGGCGTCGAGCACCTTGCGTTCGAATTCAGGCAACTCGTCGAGAAACAGCACGCCGTTGTGGGCCAGGGAGATCTCCCCTGGTCTCGGATGGCTGCCGCCGCCCACCAGAGCCACCGCAGAGGCGCTGTGGTGAGGCGTGCGATAGGGCCTGTGATGCCAGTGACCGGCGCGGGGGGTGAGGCCGCCGATGGAGTGGATGGCGGCGGTCTGCTGCGCCTCCTGTTCGCTCAGCGGTGGCAAGATGCCGGGCAGGCGACTGGCCAGCATGCTCTTGCCGGTGCCGGGCGGGCCGATGAACAGCAGGTTGTGGCTGCCGGCGGCGGCGATCTCCAGCGCCCGCTTGGCCTGGGACTGGCCGATCACATCCTGCAGATCGGCCACCAGACGTTCCTCGCTATCCGGCTGGGAGAGGGGCAGGGGCAGCTCGTACTGGCCCGCCAGCCAGGCGGTCACCGCCAGCAGCTGGTGGGCACAGCGCACCTCGGCATCCTGGATGAGGGCGGCTTCGGCGCCGTTGGCACTGGGCACCAGCAGGGTGCGGCCGACATCGCGGCAGGCGAGCACCGCGGGCAGCACGCCCTGGATGGGGCGGATCTCGCCGGTCAGGGCCAGCTCGCCCAAAAATTCATGATCCAGCAGGTATGTTGCCGGTATCTGCTTGGATGCGGCGAGAATGCCGATGGCGATGGCCAGATCGAAACGCCCTCCCTCCTTGGGCAGATCGGCGGGAGCGAGATTGACGGTGATGCGCTTGGAGGGGAACTCGAAGTTGCCGTTGAGCAGGGCGCTGCGCACCCTGTCTCGTGACTCCTTCACCGAGGTTTCCGGCAGGCCCACCATGTTGAAGGCGGGCAGGCCGTTGGAGAGGTGTACCTCCACCGTGACTTGCGGTGCCTGGATCCCCAGGCTGGCACGGCTATAAACCACAGCTAATGACATAAACCCCATCCTTGAGTTGAGTTATGTTCTGACTAACTGCAATTTGTCAGTTTTTTATGCCAGCCCTATTCGGCTGACATAGTTAAAATTAGTGGCTTGTAATGTAATAAATGCTTGCCTGATAAAAACCATCATGCTAGTTCTAATAGCCATTCGCGGTGCAAACCGCCCCAATTTCACAGGATTTCCGGTTGTAACTATGAACATGGCCTCCCGTTTCGTCAGCATTATTGTGGTCCTAGTGGTGATTATTATCTCACCGCTCGGGGCTCGTTTAGCTGCACGGAACAAGGGATAGACCCACCACCGGACAGAACGAAACAAGCGACCCCCGAGCCTCACGGCCCGGGGGTTTTTTTTCGACCAAAGGACAGGATTTCCACATGAACGGCGCGCAGTTTTTGGTACAGGCTCTCAAGAAACAGGGTGTGACCCAGGTGTTTGGTTACCCGGGCGGGGCCATCATGCCGGTCTACGACGCCCTGTATGACGGTGGCCTGGCCCATCAGCTCTGCCGTCACGAGCAGGGTGCCGCCATGGCCGCCGTGGGTTATGCCCGCGCCTCCGGCCAGGTGGGGGTCTGCATCGCCACCTCGGGCCCTGGGGCCACCAACCTGGTGACCGGCCTGGCGGAGGCGCTGCTCGATTCCGTGCCCCTGGTCGCCATCAGCGGTCAGGTGCCTTGCGCCGCCGTCGGCACGGATGCGTTTCAGGAGGTCGACGTACTCGGCATGTCCCTCTCCTGCACCAAGCACTCCTTCATGGTGACGGATCCCGCCGATCTGGGTCGGGTGCTGGCGGAAGCCTTCGCCATCGCCAGCGAGGGTCGTCCGGGTCCTGTTCTCATCGACTTTCCCAAGGATGTGCAGCTCGCCACCGTGCCGACCCAGAGCCCGCTGTGTGCGGTGGAGGAGATCGAACCCCTCAATCCGGCCGAGCTTGGCTCACATGAAATAGAAAAGGCCCGTACCCTGCTGGCCGGTGCCGATCGCCCGGTGCTCTATGTCGGCGGTGGTGTGGGCATGGCCAATGCGGAAGAGCCGCTGCGGGACTTTGCCGCTGCCACCGGCATGCCGGTGGTCACCACCCTCAAGGGGATAGGGGCGCTGGATCCCGACAGCCCCGTCTATCTGGGCATGCTCGGCATGCACGGCACCAAGGCCGCCAACTATGCGGTGCAGCAGTGCGATCTGCTGGTGGTGGTGGGCGCCCGTTTCGATGATCGGGTGACCGGCAAGCTGGAGGAGTTCGCCCCCGAGGCCAGGGTGATCCACCTGGACGTGGACGCCGCCGAGTTCGGCAAGCGCCGCGCCGCCGATGTGGGCATCACCACTGATCTCAAGCGGGTGTTGCCCGCCCTGGCCATGGCGCTGGCCATCGACCCCTGGCGCGCCCACTGCGCCGCCATGGCTCGCGAATATGCCTTCCGCTACGACCACCCGGGTCAGGCCATCTATGCCCCGGCCCTGCTCAAGCAGCTCTCGGCACGGCTGCCCGAGACCAGCGTGGTGGCCTGCGATGTGGGTCAGCACCAGATGTGGGTGGCCCAGCACATGCGCTTCACCAGCCCGCGCAACCACCTCTCCAGCGCCGGTCTCGGTACCATGGGCTTCGGCCTGCCCGCCGCCATCGGCGCCAAGATGTCGCGCCCCGAGGACGAAGTGGTGCTGGTGAGCGGCGACGGCTCTTTCATGATGAACGTGCAGGAGCTCGGCACCATACGCCGCGCCCGGCTCAAGGTGAAGATGGTGCTGCTGGACAACCAGCGCCTCGGCATGGTGCGCCAGTGGCAGGAGCTGTTCTTCGACGGCCGCTACAGCGAGACCATCCTGTCCGACAACCCGGATTTCGTCGCCCTGGCTGCCGCGTTCGGCATCCCTGGCGAGACCATCACATGCAAGGAAGAGATAGGTCCGGCACTGGATCGCCTGCTGGCGAGCGAAGGTGCCTACCTGCTGCATGTGGCCATTTCAGAGGAAGAAAATGTCTGGCCCCTGGTTCCGCCGGGAGTCGCCAACCACAAGATGATGGAGCAACGCCCATGAACCAGCACAGTCAGCATCAGCACACCCTGCGGATCCACGCCCAGTCCAGACCCGAAGTGATGGAGCGGGTGTTGCGGGTGGTGCGCCACCGCGGCTTCGCTCTCAATGCCCTGCATATGGAGCAGGATTGCCAACAGCTGCGGATCACGGTTACTGTCGAGTCGGTGCGTCCCATCCAGCAGTTGTGGAGCCAGCTGGTCAAGCTGGTGGATGTCTCCCGGGTCGATGCACTGGAACAGCAACCCCGGATCAGCGCTTAAGGAGCAAAGCCAATGTCACAGCCTTCACATCCGCAATACATCTGGTTCAACGGCAAACTGGTGCCCTGGCAGGATGCCCAGGTGCACGTCATGAGCCACGCCCTGCACTACGGCTCCTCGGTGTTCGAGGGGGTGCGCGCCTACGACACCCCCAGGGGGACCTGCATCTTCCGCCTGCAGGAGCACACTCGCCGCCTGTTCGATTCCGCCAGGATCTACTGGATGGACGTGCCCTACAGCGAGGCCGAGGTCAACGATGCCTGCCGCGCCGTGGTGCGCGAGAACGGCCTCAAAAGCGGCTATCTGCGCCCGCTGGCCTTTGTCGGCAACGTGGGGCTGGGGCTGCACCCGCCGCTGGATGCCAAGGCGGATCTGATCGTTGCGGCCCTGCCCTGGGGCGCCTATCTCGGCGAAGAGGGGCTGAAAAACGGGGTGGATGTGTGCGTCACCTCCTGGAACCGGCTCGCCCCCAACACCATACCCACAGGCGCCAAGGCGGGCGGCAACTACCTCTCTTCCCAGCTGATCAGTCGCGAGGCCAAGCGCAACGGCTTCGCCGAGGGGCTGGCGCTGGATGTGAACGGCTACCTGAGCGAAGGGGCGGGGGAGAACCTCTTCCTGGTGAAGAACGGCGTGCTGTTCACCCCGCCCGCCACCGCCGCCATCCTGCCCGGCATCACCCGCGACACCATCATGACCCTCGCCCGCGATCTCGGTTACGAGGTGCGCGAGCAGGCACTGCCCCGTGAGGCTCTGTACGTCGCGGACGAGATCTTCATGACCGGCACGGCCGCCGAGGTGACCCCGGTGCGCTCGGTGGATCGGATGCAGGTGGGCGCAGGCAGCCGGGGCCCCGTGACCGAGCAGTTGCAGAACGCCTTCTTCGGCCTGTTCAACGGCAAGACCGAAGACAAATGGAACTGGTTGACCCCAGTTAACGATTGAATCAGCGGGGGCAGCATTTGCCCCCATGCAACGGCGCGACCGAGGACAAGTGGGGCTGGCTGACCCCGGTCAACGATTGATGGATAGCGCGGGCGGCGTTGTCGCCCGCAGCTCGCCAGGCCAGAAGAGAGAGCAAGTGCCGAGTCGGCTATGGCAAGGGCACCCCCCTTGCCACAACCGATTCGAATTGACGGTTTCGCATCATTAATTTGCCCAGCAGGGCTCATGTATTCAGGGAGTAGAGACAATGCCGAAGTTGAGATCCGCCACCACCACCCACGGACGTAACATGGCCGGGGCCCGCGCCCTCTGGCGTGCCACCGGCATGACAGATCAGGATTTCGGCAAGCCCATCATTGCCGTGGTCAACTCCTTTACCCAGTTCGTGCCCGGTCACGTTCACCTCAAGGATCTCGGCCAGCTGGTGGCCCGGGAGATAGAGGCGGCCGGTGGCGTTGCCAAGGAGTTCAACACCATCGCCGTGGATGACGGCATCGCCATGGGTCACGGCGGCATGCTCTATTCCCTGCCGTCCCGGGAGCTGATCGCCGACTCGGTGGAGTACATGGTCAACGCCCACTGCGCCGATGCCATGGTCTGCATCTCCAACTGCGACAAGATCACCCCGGGGATGCTGATGGCCGCCCTGCGCATCAACATACCGGTGATCTTCGTCTCCGGCGGCCCCATGGAGGCGGGCAAGACCAAGCTCTCCGATCAGATCATCAAGCTGGATCTGGTGGACGCCATGATCCAGGGTGCCGACCCCAAGGTCTCGGACGCCCAGAGCGATCAGATAGAGCGCAGCGCCTGCCCCACCTGCGGCTCCTGCTCCGGCATGTTCACCGCCAACTCCATGAACTGCCTGACCGAGGCGCTGGGTCTCTCCCAGCCGGGCAACGGCTCCATGCTGGCGACCCACGCCGATCGGGAACAGCTGTTCAAGCTGGCCGGTCAGCGCATCGTTGCCCTGGCCAACCGCTACTACCAGCAGGATGACGAGAGCGCCCTGCCGCGCAACATCGCCACCAAGGCGGCGTTCGAGAACGCCATGGCGCTGGACATCGCCATGGGCGGTTCCACCAACACCGTGCTGCACCTGCTGGCGGCGGCCCAGGAGGCCGGGGTGGACTTCACCATGGCCGACATCGACCGCATGTCGCGCAAGGTGCCGCAGCTCTGCAAGGTGGCGCCCTCCACCCAGAAGTACCATATGGAAGACGTGCACCGCGCCGGCGGCGTGGTCGCCATCCTGGGGCAGCTGGAAAAAGCGGGCCTGGTGCACGGGGATGCCCGCAACGTGCTCGGCACCACCCTGGTTGAGCTGCTGGCGCAGTACGATGTCAGCCGCTGCGACGACAAGGCGGTGCACGATTTCTACCGCGCCGGTCCGGCCGGCATTCGCACCACCAAGGCCTTCAGCCAGAGCTGCCGCTGGCCCGAGCTGGATCTGGACCGGGCCGAAGGCTGCATCCGCTCCCTGGACAACGCCTACAGCCTGGAGGGGGGCCTGGCCGTGCTCTCCGGCAACCTGGCCCTCGATGGCGCCATCGTCAAGACCGCCGGGGTGGATGACGAGAACCTCACCTTCCGTGGCCCGGCCCGGGTATTCGAGAGCCAGGACACGGCGGTCGCCGGCATCCTGGACGGCACAGTGAAAGCGGGTGAAGTCGTGGTGATCCGCTACGAAGGGCCGAAAGGGGGGCCCGGCATGCAGGAGATGCTCTATCCCACCACCTATCTGAAATCCATGGGCCTCGGCAAGGCCTGCGCCCTCATCACGGACGGTCGCTTCTCCGGCGGCACCTCGGGCCTCTCCATCGGCCACGTCTCCCCGGAGGCGGCCTCCGGCGGCACCATAGGGCTGGTGGAGGATGGGGACATGATCAACATCGACATCCCGGCCCGCAGCATGGTGCTGGAAGTAGCGGACAGCGTGCTGGCCGCTCGCCGCGCCGCCGCCTCGGCCCGTGGCTGGAAGCCGCTCAATCGTCAGCGTCAGGTCTCCTACGCCCTGCGTGCCTACGCCATGCTCGCCACCAGCGCCGACAAGGGCGCGGTGCGCGATTTAAGCAAGCTGGAGGAGTGATGATGAACGCGACGACAGATCATTCATGCAAAGTGCCGCTCGCCTCTGTCTGTGCCGACAAGGGTGCGGTGCGCGATTCAAGCAAGCCGGAGGAGTAAGCCATGGTCTCTGCGGCGGATTATCTACGCAAGGTGTTGCTCTCTCCCGTCTATGAGGCGGCGCGGGTGACACCGCTGCAAACCCTGAAAAAACTCTCCGAGCGGCTCGGCAACCAGGTCTCCCTCAAGCGGGAAGACCTGCAGCCGGTGCACTCCTTCAAGCTGCGGGGGGCCTATCACAAGATCGCCACCCTGAGCGCCGAGCAGAAATCCCACGGCGTGGTGGCGGCCTCGGCCGGCAACCATGCCCAGGGGGTTGCCCTGTCGGCGGCCAAGCTCGGCATCAAGGCCATCATAGTGATGCCCAAGACCACGCCGGACATCAAGATAGATGCGGTGCGCCGCCTGGGTGGCAACGTGCTGCTGTTTGGCAACAGTTTCGACGAGGCCTACGGCGAGAGTCGCCGCCTGGCAGAAACCGAGGGCTATACCCTGATACCGCCGTTCGACGACGTCGAGGTGATCGCGGGCCAGGGCACCATAGGCAAGGAGCTGCTGGAGCAGGACACCCACCTGACCCACGTCTTCGTGCCCGTGGGCGGCGGCGGCCTGGCCGCCGGGGTGGCGGTCTACATCAAGCAGCTGCTGCCGGATGTGAAGGTGATCGGGGTGGAAGCCGAGGGCTCCGCCTGCCTCAAGGCCGCCATGGAGGCGGGCGAGCCGGTCAATCTGGATAGAGTCTCCCTGTTTGCGGACGGGGTGGCGGTCAGGCGCATCGGCGAGGAGACCTTTCGCCTGTGCAACCAGTATCTGGACGAGGTGGTGACCGTCTCCAACGACCAGATCTGCGCGGCGCTCAAAGACATCTTCGACGACTGCCGCGCCATCGCCGAGCCGTCGGGGGCCTTGTCCCTGGCGGGTCTCAAGGCCTACAGCGAGCGGGAGCAGGTCAAGGGCGGGCGGATGGCGGCCATATTGTCCGGCGCCAACGTCAACTTCCACAGCCTGCGCTACGTGTCGGAGCGCTGCGAGATCGGCGAGAAGCGCGAGGGCATGCTGGCGGTGACCATCCCCGAGCGCAAGGGGGCCTTCCTCGATTTTTGTCGCCAGCTTGGGCCCCGCATGGTGACCGAGTTCAACTACCGCTACGCGGATGCGGCCCAGGCCTCCCTGTTCGTCTCGGTGCGCCTCACTGGCGGTGACGAGGAGCTGGGCCAGATCATCGATCAGCTCGGCGGCAACGGCTACCCCGTGGTCAACATGACAGAGAGCGAGCTGGCCAAGAATCACGTGCGCTACATGATTGGCGGCCGCCCGGCCCGGCCCCTCGGTGAACGCCTCTACAGCTTCAAGTTTCCGGAGCAGCCGGGGGCCTTGATGCGCTTTCTCGAGACCCTGGGTTGCCGCTGGAACATCAGCCTGTTCCACTACCGCAACCACGGCGCCGACTATGGCCGGGTGCTGTGCGCCTTCGAGCTGCCGGACGAGGACGTGGCCGCCTTCCACGACTACCTCTACGAGCTGGGGTATGACTGGAAGGAGGTGAGCGAGGATCCCGCCTATCGCCTGTTCCTGGCGAACTGAACAGGGATTGGCTGAGTGAAGAGGGGGGCGCTGGCCCCCCTCTCTCATGGGGGCGAGCCCGGCGTGTGCCGACGGGCTCACACTCTGACCCACCGGATCGTTTGAGACCGAGTCAGGATGGGATAGGCTGGAGTGCCCGGCCCTGCGCGGCTCCCTGCGAGCGGGCACCATGGGCCGAGGTTCGCCATCACAGACTCAAGGAAGAGGCATGAACATGACAAGATCCCTGCTGGCGCTCCTGATGGGCGCCACCGGTATGAGCGGGCTGGCCCAGGCCCAGGGCCTGGACAACAGCTGGTATCTGGGGGGCAAGGCGGGCTGGTCCCACTATTTCGGGGCCGATTTCGAGCCCGGGATAGCGCGGGCGTTCGAGCTGGTGGGCGCCGATGAACAGGAGGACGCCCTCGGTCTGGGTCTGTTCGTCGGCTATCAGCTCAACCCCAACCTCGGCTTCGAGCTTGGCTACGACCATCTGGGCAGTTATCGCCTCAGTGGTCGCCAGCGCCAAGATGGCCTCAGCGCCGGCCTGACCGGCGAGGCCAGGGCCCAGCTCGTCCAGGCCAGCATGCGTATCGGTTACCCCGTCACTCCCAGCCTGGATCTCTATGGCCGTCTCGGCGGCGCCTATGGCTGGACCGAGAGCGACGTGAGCGCAGAGATCACAGTGGACAGCAGCCAGTTTCGCGACTCGGCCAATGGCAACAAGTACCATGGTGCGGCCTTTGTCGGCGCCCTCGGCGGCGAATATGCCCTCAACCCCAGCTGGGCCCTGCGTCTCGAGTATCAATACACCACCCCCCTCGGCAACAGCTCCCTGGACGAGTCCGGCATAGAGCTGGACAACGGCCTGCTCGCCCTCGCCATCGTCTACCGCTTCGGCCAGGGGGAGGACGTGCAGGCCGAGATCAGCCCGGCACCCGCCCCCGTGCCCCCCGCCACCGTCATCATCCGCCAGCGATTCTCCCTGAGCTCGGATCTGCTGTTCGCCTTCAACGAAGCGAACCTCAGGCCGGAGGCCAATCAGGCGCTGGATAGCCTGTTTCAGCAGATAGTGGCGGCCAATCCCAGGGATGGGGTGGCGACCGTGGTGGGGCACACGGATCGGCTGGGCGCCGATGATTACAACCAGCGCCTGTCGGAGCTGCGGGCCCGGGCCGTGGCCGATGGGCTGATCGCCCGGGGCTGGCCGGCGGACAAGGTGGAGGTGACGGGGCGTGGCGAGCAGGAGCCGGTCACCGGCAACCGCTGCAACGGCGGCAGCAAGCGGGAACTGATCCCCTGTCTGGCCCCGGATCGGCGGGTCGATATCCAGCTGGACGGGGTGGGGGAGCCATCTCAGCCATAACGCCGGCCCAACCCCGCAGGTGACGCTGACTCGCCCGGGCCGTTGCCCGTCGCCGGCGAGTCGAAACACCCGCAGCAGGGCGCAGGCCTGGGTCTGCCTTGGGGCAATGGCGATGCGCCATGGCAGTATGGCAAGCAGGATCAATGAGTTGACGACAAGGAGTCCAGCATGGGCAAGGTAGCACTGATCACGGGGGCGAGTCGCGGCATAGGGGCCGCCACCGCCCGGTTGCTGGCGCAGCAGGGGTATCGGCTCTGCCTCAACTATCTGCGGGAAGCGGCCAGCGCCGAGGCCCTGGCCGAAACCTTGAGGGCGCAGGGGGCCGAAGTGATCACGGTGCAGGCCGATGTGGCGGACGAGGCGGCTGTGGTGCGGCTGTTTGAGACCCTGGATGCGCGTCTCGGCCCCCTCGACGCCCTGGTCAACAATGCGGGCATCCTGCTGCCCCAGTGCCGGGTCGAAGATCTCGACGCCGCCCGCATCAACCGCCTGCTGACCACCAATGTCACCAGCCAGCTGCTCTGCTGCCGGGAGGCGGTCAGACGCATGTCCCGCCGTCATGGCGGCCGGGGCGGGGCCATCGTCAATGTCTCCTCGGCGGCGGCCCGGCTGGGGTCGCCCCATGAATACGTGGATTATGCCGCCAGCAAGGGGGCCATCGACACCCTGACCCGGGGCCTGGCCCTGGAGGTGGCGGGGGAGGGGATCCGGGTCAATGGGGTGCGCCCCGGCTTTATCCATACCCGGATGCACGGGGATGGCGGCGAGCCAGACAGGGTGGCCCGCCTCGCCCCCCAGCTCCCCCTGGGACGCGGTGGTGAGCCGGTCGAGGTCGCCGCCGCCATCCGCTGGCTGCTCAGCGACGAGGCCTCCTATGTCACCGGTGCCTTCATCGATCTGGCGGGGGGCCGCTGAGGCAGCCCCCTTGGTCAAACTGACCAACTTGTGGTCTAAATGACTCTTTTTCTGCCGCAGACTCTGGGTGGATGAAGAGTTTTTTTATATGAATCATGCCATTACGTTTTGGCACAGGGATTGCCATTGATCCAGCGTCAAGGGGGAGGCCCATGGGGGCTGCCCGCAACAAGGATGAGCGAGATGAAACAGATGATGGTGGTCATGGTGCTGGCATTGGGGTTGGCGGGGTGCAGCTGGCAGGACGATGAGGTGATTCGGGGTCAGGGAGCGACCGTCGTGGCGCAGTTGCCCCTCGGGGACAGGGTCGACAGGATACTGGCCGTGGTGCCGGCGGATATCAGGCTGGTGCACGGATCTGAGCGCGGGATCCGGGTGGAGGGTCAGGAGAATCTCTTGCCCTACCTGACCTTCAGCGAGAGTGGCCGCAAGCTGGAGATAGAGGTCAAGGAGGGGTACCGGCTCAGCACCGACGAGGGACTCAAGGTCACAATCACTCTGCCCAGCCTGCGCGAGCTGGCCCTGGCGGGGAGCAGCCGGGCCGAGGTGGGCGCCTTCGAGGGGGATGAGCTGACCCTCTCATTGGCGGGGTCGGGGGGCATACGCACCGATCGGCTGGAGGTCAGGAGTCTGGAGGGCAACATCGCCGGCTCGGGGGATCTTGCCCTGGGGCAGGGTCATGCCGACAGCCTCACCTTCAACATCGCAGGCTCGGGGGGCATAGCCGCCGGGGATCTGCAGGCCAGGGAGGTCGAGATCAAGATCGCCGGCAGCGGCGATGTGGCGGTGCGCGCGGCGCAGAGGCTGACGGCCACCATAGCGGGCTCCGGCAACATCGACTACTGGGGGGATCCCGAGATAGAGAGCGAGATCGCGGGGTCGGGACAACTGGTGCGCCAGGGGGGCTGACCCTGCGCCATCTTGCAGAAGACGACACGGGCCCCGACGGGCCCGTTTCTTTTGTCGTGCCTGCTCATCGGGGGAGGGCGAGCCCTGCCAGCATAGTCCCCCACCCCTGCCTGCAGGGTGGCTCAGGCGAGGGGAAGGTTCAGCGCCTTGTCGGCGTTGAGCCGCATCAGCAACCACTGCATGCCGGCGAGATGCTGGTGGTCGTGACTGACCAGCAGGCGCGCCAGGCCATCCAGGGTGACCTCCCCATAGTTGCCATAATGGGCCCGTCGCCCCCAGGCCGAGGAGGGCAGCCCCTGGAGCCAGGTGACAGTGTGAGTGCGGGCGGCGCGAAAGCGGGCCAGCTGCACGGCGGGATCCTGATGGGGATAGTCATTGTCCTGGGCCAGCTGGTAGCCATCGAGGGACGCCAGCTCGGGCAGCGTCTCCTCCAGGGTGCGCAAGAAGCGCACCTGATAGCCTTGCGTCTCTATGTCCAGCAGGTGACAGAGGTGGCCCAGGGCACTGAAGCGCTCGGAGGGGATGCCGGCCCAGTTGGCCGGCTCCCAGTTCAGGTAATCGTCAGGCACCTGGTCGAGCAGCTGCTCGAATCGATCAGGCATGGCCAGCAGTGTGGTGAAGATGGGCATGTCAGCCTCCGGTGGTGATGGCGTTGGCCAGCAGGGTACCGACCGCCGCCACCAGCAGGGTATTGGCGAGTACCAGCCAGAAGGCGAAGCGGATCAGGCTCTGCTCCTCCTCATGGCTCCCCTTGGCCAGGCCGATCAGCAGGGCGACCATGGGCAGGGAGCCCAGGGCGGCATGACCGGCGGCACTGTTCTGGACGGCCGCCATGATGGGCAGCAGCGAGGGTGCGAGGGGCAGGTGGGCGATGGAGGGCATGACGATGGCGTTGCCGCCGACGTTGGAGCCCGTGATGTAGCCAGACAGGGCGCCGAACAGGGCGATCAGAGGGCTCAGCAGGCTGGCGCTGAGCTCGCTCAGGCCCTGGTTGATGCTGGTCAGGAAGCCGGCCTTGACCAGCAGCTGGGACATGAAGAGGAAGAAGAGGATGGTGAGCAGGGGACGCTTGGCCCGATTGAACCAGGCCTGCCCCAGCTGCTGGCTCCCCTCACGGGCGATCAGCAGCAGGCTGACGCAGAGCAGCGCCAGACCGGGGGAGGCGAGGGGCTTCCAGCTCACCTGGTTGCCCTGGACAACCAGGAGATCGGCGATGCCAAACAGGGCGTTGAGCCCCTTGAGCAGCAAGATGGCCGCCAGCAGGGCGAGGTAGGGCCAGGCCTGGCGG
This sequence comes from Aeromonas bivalvium, assembly GCF_046078285.1. Lineage (NCBI taxonomy): Bacteria > Pseudomonadati > Pseudomonadota > Gammaproteobacteria > Aeromonadales > Aeromonadaceae > Aeromonas > Aeromonas bivalvium. The sequence goes on along the minus strand of NZ_JBGXBV010000009.1, from coordinate 116,800 downwards.
GGGAACTGGAGCCGGGCCTGCTCCTTGAAGCGGGCCCAGGCCAGTCCGGCCAGCAGGATGGCACCACCGGCGCCGACTCCCGCTATCTCGGATCCCGCCGTGCGGCTGATGAAGTGCAGCAACAGGATGAAGAGCCCGGCCATGGCGCAGCCTGCCAGATAGACCAGGGGGTGCCTCTGCCCCATCAGCCAGAGGGCCAGACTGATGGCCAGCATGAAGACAGGGGCGCTGGTCCAGGCGGCCCAGGCGCCGAGCGTCTCTGCGGGCAGGCCCGCCAGGGCCGCCCCTATGACGGTGGCCAGCCCCAGAGTGCCCCAGGGCATGATGCACATGCCGGTGAGGGCGATGCGCAGCGCCACCTGGCGATCCAGCAGGGCCAGCAGCAGGGGAACCGTGGCGATGAACGACACCCCGAAGCCGGTCATGGACTCGAGCAGGGGAGCCAGCCCCAGCACGACGAAGACCGCGAGGGCGGCTCCCCGCCAGCCGAGCCCGCTCACCCAGCCCTCCAGGGCCTGATTGGCCCGGATGCGCTCCAGATAGATGACGAACAGCAGGCCAGGGGCTATCACGCAGGCCGTGCTCAGGAAGAGCACAGTGCTGTCTTGCAGCACCCGCACCAGGGTGGCGGGGAGGAAGGGATCCGCCAGGCCGCCGAACCAGAGGGCCAGGGCCAGCAGGGAGCCCATCAGGGCCGCCTGCACCGGGGGACGTTTCAGCCCCATGATGAGGGAGATCACCAGCAGTATGGGTGAGAGTTGGATGAGGGCGATCATGACGGGATCTCGCAATGGGGGTAAGGGTGGCGAAAGAGTCTTGGCGATTTTCTAGCACGGTGGCAGATGAGATTCAAGGCGGTCCAGTCTGTGCCTGGTTAGCATAAATATTTGTTTTTAATCGGATTAATAAAAGTTAGTGCTGGTGGATCGGCTCCGCTGGCGTCATCCGTCGGCGCCCAGCTTGGGGTTCTGGCGGCGATGCAGTAGGGGGGGCGGCTGGGGGAGGGGCGAACCATATCTGCTGCGCCGGTACGGGCTGGCAACATTTAATGTCAGGAAAAATATCTGCGAGGGTGGCGAGAAAAGGGGGCGGGAGGCCGGGGCAGATAGGGGGCAAGTGGGCCATGTGGCGCAGGAGAGGAGTGATCAGCCGTCAATCGAGCGTGACTCGGGCAAGGGGCGGTGGGCGATCCGGGAAGGGAGGGCAGCTGGGCTGCCCTCGGTGCCTCGGTATGGGGGGCTGTCAGGGGAGCTCGAGCAGGTGCTCGGCGTGAAAGCGCAGGTGCGCCTCGATGAAGCTCGCCACGAAGAAATAGCTGTGGTCGTAGCCGGCGTGACGATGGAGCGCCAGGGGCCAGCCCTTGGCTTCGGCGATCTCCGCCAGCGTCTCTATGCCGAGCTGTTCGGCGAGGAAGGGGTCGTCCAGACCGACGTCGACCCGGGTCGGCAAGGGCTGGCAGTCGTGGTGGCGCAGCAGCTGGCAGGTGTCCCACTCCTGCCACAGCAGGGGATTGTTGCCGAGATAGGCGCCCAGCGCCTTCTGGCCCCAGGGGCTGCGGCTCGGGTGGCTGATGGGGCTGAAGGCCGACACAGAGCGGTAGCGGCCGGGTTCGCGCAGGGCGGCGATGAGGGCCCCGTGACCGCCCATGGAGTGACCGCTGATGGCGCGGCGACTCGAGATGGGGAAGTGAGTCTCGATAAGGTCGGGCAGCTCCCGGGTGACATAGTCATACATCTGGTAGTGCGCCCGCCAGGGTGACTGGGTGGCGTTGACGTAAAAGCCCGCGCCCTTGCCGAGGTCATAGGCGGCATCATCCGGCACCTGCTCGCCCCTGGGGCTGGTGTCCGGCGCCACCAGGGCGATGCCCAGTTCGGCGGCGATGCGCTGGGCACCGGCCTTTTGCATGAAGTTCTCGTCGGTGCAGGTGAGGCCCGACAGCCAGTAGAGCACGGGCACCTTCTGGCCGGTCAGCGCCTGGGGCGGCAAGTAGACGGCGAAACGCATCTCGCAGCCAAGCAGCGCCGACTCATGGCGATATTGCTTGTGCCAGCCGTCGAAGCTCTTGTTGCTGGCGATGATATCTAACGACATCGGATCCTCCTGCGCCATGGGCGCCTGGGATGAATAGAGAGAGGGCGGGAGCTGCCCGCCCTGCCTGACTCAGTAGTGGATGACGGTACGGATGCTCTTGCCTTCGTGCATCAGATCGAATGCCTCGTTGATCTGCTCGAGCCCCATGGTGTGGGTGATGAAATCGTCCAGTTTGAACTCACCCTGCATGTAGCGCTGCACATAGCTCGGCAGCTCGCTGCGACCGCGCACGCCACCGAAGGCGCTGCCGCGCCAGACCCGGCCTGTGACCAGCTGGAACGGACGGGTGCTGATCTCCTGACCGGCACCGGCCACCCCTATGATGACAGATTCACCCCAGCCCTTGTGGCAGCATTCGAGCGCCGCGCGCATCACCTTGACGTTGCCGATGCACTCGAACGAGAAGTCGACGCCGCCGTCGGTCATCTCGACGATCACCTCCTGGATGGGCTTGTCGTAATCGTTCGGGTTGATGCAGTCGGTGGCACCCAGCTTGCGGGCCAGCTCGAACTTGCTCTCGTTGATGTCGATGGCGATGATGCGACCGGCCTTGGCCAGGCGCGCGCCGATCACCGCGGAGAGGCCGATACCCCCCAGCCCGAAGATGGCGACGCTCTCACCCTCCTTCACCTTGGCGGTATTCATCACGGCGCCGATGCCGGTGGTGACGCCGCAGCCGAGCAGGCAGACCTCTTCCAGCGGGGCGGCCGGGTCCACCTTGGCGATGGAGATCTCCGGCAACACAGTGTATTCGCTGAAGGTGGAGGTGCCCATGTAGTGATAGATGGGCTGGCCGTCTTTCGAGAAGCGGGTGGTGCCGTCCGGCATCAGTCCCTTGCCCTGGGTGGTGCGGATCTTCTGGCACAGGTTGGTCTTGCCGGACTTGCAGAACTTGCACTCGCCGCACTCCGGGGTGTAGAGCGGGATCACGTGATCCCCCACCTTGACGCTGGTGACGCCCTCGCCGACGGACTCGACGATGCCGCCCCCCTCGTGGCCCAGGATGCAGGGGAAGACCCCTTCCGGATCTTCACCCGAGAGGGTGAAGGCATCGGTGTGGCAGACGCCGGTGGCGACGATGCGCACCCGCACCTCACCGGCCTGGGGTGCCATGACCTCCACCTCTTCGATGGAGAGGGGCTGGCCCGGTCCCCAGGCGATGGCGGCCTTGCACTTGATGCTTTGAACCTGTGCCATGAACGGATCCTCTTGTGATGGTTGGCTGGAAATGAAAAAGCATAATTTGAATCTGCTTGAGTGTAGTTTCTCGTTCATTTGGTGATAATGGGGTTAAATATCAAATCACTTTTACTCATAGGTAATAATGTTCGGCTGGGAAGGGATATGTGAGTTTGTCAGCGTGGCGGAGCAGGGGGGCTTTACCCCGGCGGCGCGCCAGCTCGGGGTCTCGGTGGCCCAGGTCAGCCGCCAGGTGGCACAACTGGAAGACAGGTTGCAGGCCAAGCTGCTGCTGCGCACCACCCGCCAGGTGCGCCTCACCGAACTCGGCGAGATCTACTATCGCCACTGCCGCCAGCTGCTGGACAACCTCTACGAGGCCGAACTGGCCCTGGGCCGCCATCAGGCCCAGCCCCAGGGACTGCTGCGCATCACGGCCCCCGTCTCCTACGGCGAGAGCCGCATCGCCCCCCTGGTGAACGACTTCATGGTGCGCTATCCGGCCCTGGAGGTGACCCTCAACCTCACCAACCAGCTGCTGGATCTGGTGCATGACGGTTACGATCTGGCGATCCGCCTCGGCCACCTCAAGGATTCCAGCCTGGTGGCGCGGCGCCTGGCGGGGCGGGTGCCCTATGTGTGCGCCTCGCCGGACTACACGGCGCGCCGCGGCATGCCCAACAGCCTCTCCGAGCTCTCCCGCCACGCCTGCCTGCTCGGCAACGGTGACGAGTGGCACTTCACCCTGGATGGCCGCCCCTACAGCGTGCGGGTGCGCGGCCTGCTCAGGTGCAACAGCGGTCACGCCCTGATGGATGCGGCCCTCAAGGGGATAGGCATAGTGCAGTTGCCCGATTACTACGTCGGCGATCATCTTGCCGCCGGTCGCCTCATCGAGCTGCTGCCGGAGCTGCGGGCGCCCGAGGAGGGGATCTGGGCCCTCTACCCGCAAAACCGCCACCTCTCCCCCAAGGTGCGGCTGCTGGTGGACTATCTGGCCGATCGGCTCGGGGCGCCGGGCCAGCCCTCCCTGATGCCCCCCATCGGCTGACTCTCAACAGGCGCTGTCTCCATTGCGTGTTGGAAGGCTAATCCTGAAGCTGCTCATCACGGTGAGGGCCGCCATCATGGATACCCCAGCCTTTCAGCCCCTGTGTTTCTCTTCCCATGATTTACCTTGCCTTCGCGACTATCCGTGCCGACGTGGCACAGTTTGACTCCCTTTGTCAGCCCCCCAGCCTGGGCTGTCATCCTCCTGCCTGGTGGGCACCCTGTGTGGCACTCCCTCACCAGCACAAAGCTCCGACCGCTTCCCTCGTCCCGGCGCAATAGACAGCAGATCCTGCAGCGGCGCCTACCGGATGGGGGGATGGGCGCACTGGATGGGCAAACCCGCACGCCTCCCCCTTGGCTAGACTGGGCTGGTCGTCTTATGACTCCCATTTGGCGCATCTGCCCACCACTCTATCTGGAAGGATCCGATATGAAACCCTTGTTGACCGCCCTCTTGCTCCCCCTGTTGCCCCTCGCCGCACAGGCTGCCGAACCCGTCTGGATCACGGTCGGTGCCGACAGCGGCGTCGAACTCAAGCAGGTCAAGGCCAGGCTGGCCCCCCTGTTCAGCGCCAGCGGCGCCCCGATCCAGCTGGCCCAGGTCGAGGCAGACGAACTCGGCACTCTCTCCCATCTGATGCACGAAGGTCATCAGCGCTGCGGCGGTTACGTGGTGCACAGCAGCCTGGCCGATGCCCTGCAGAGCATGGCCCAGCCCATCAGCCAGAACCTGTTCAGCGCTCCGCCGCTGACCCAGGGGGCCAGTGTCAATCGGCTGCTGCCCCATCTGGATCAGGGCAAGATAGTCGGCACCATCAGCAAGCTCTCGAGCTGGCGCAACCGCTACTACACCACCACCACAGGGGTGCAGTCGGCCGACTGGGTGGCCAGCCAGTGGCAGACCCTGAGCGCCACCCTGCCCTGGGCCAGCGTCAGCCGGGTCAAGCACAGCGGCTATCCGCAGCAATCCGTGGTGCTGACCCTCAAGGGCAGCCGCTACCCGGACGAGGTGGTGGTACTCGGCGGTCACCTCGACTCCACCGCGGGCGCCGCCCCCAACAGCCGCACCCTGGCGCCGGGCGCCGACGACGATGCCTCCGGCATCGCCACCCTGACCGAGGTGCTGCGGGTCCTCGCCGAGCAGGGGCATCAGCCGGAACGCACCCTGCAATTCATCGGCTATGCGGCGGAAGAGGCGGGGCTGCGCGGCTCCAAGGACATCGCCACCCGCTACAAGGCGGCCAATACCAGGGTGCTGGCGGCGCTGCAGCTGGACATGACCAACTACCAGGGATCGGCGGAAGACATCGTCTTCATGACCGACTACACGGACCAGGGGCTGACCGGCTATCTGGCCCAGCTGCTCGATGTCTATCTGCCCCAGATCCGCTACGGCTACGACAGCTGTGGTTACGGCTGCTCGGATCACGCCTCCTGGCACAATCAGGGCTACCCGGCCGCCATGCCGTTCGAGTCGCGTTTCAACGACTACAACCCCAACATCCACACAGCCCGGGACACCTTGCACAACTCGGATCCCTCGGCCGCCCACGCCCTCAAGTTCGCCCAGCTGGCCACCAGCTTCGCCATCGAGATGGGCAAGATACACTGAGGCGCCAGGGGCGATGAAGCACGCAAAAAAAGGCCCACATCCGTGGGCCTTCTTGCATTTCTGGTATGGGCGAAGCGCTACTCCCGCTCCTTGACGTAGGGGGTACCGAGGGCCCTGGGGGCCACGGCCCGGCCGATGAAGCCCGCCAGCAGGAACACGGTCAGCACATAGGGCAGCGCCTCTATGGCCTGCACCGGGATGGGGAAGTCCCCTATGCTGACCCCCTGCAAGCGGATGGCGACCGCGTCGAGGAAGCCGAACAGCAGGCAGGCCGCCATGGCGCTCCAGGGGCGCCACTTGCCGAACACCAGGGCCGCCAGCGCCATGAAGCCCTTGCCCGCGCTCATGTTGGGGATGAACTGGGCAGTCTGGGCCACCGCCAGATAGGTGCCCCCTATTCCCGCCAAGAGGCCGCCGATGATGAGCGCCGTGTAACGCATGCGCACCACTGAGATACCGGCGGTGTCCACCGCGGCCGGGGCCTCGCCCACCGCCCGCAGCCGCAGGCCGAAGCGGGTGCGAAACAGCACCCACCAGGCCAGCGGCACGGCGGCGAACGCCAGGTACTCCAGCAGGGAGTGACCGCTCAGCAGCTCGCTGTAGAGCTGACCGAGCACGGGCACGTCATAGAGCTCCCGGGCGAAGGGCAGATCGATGGGGGCGAAGCGGGCGGCGCCGGACAGCGCCGGGGTCTGCCCCCCCTGATCGAACCAGTAGCGGCCCAGGGTGACGGTCAGACCCGCCGCCAGTATGTTGATGGCCATGCCGCTCACCACCTGATCGCCCCTGTGGGTGATGGTGGCGAAGCCGTGCAGCAGGGCAAACAGGATGGCGATCCCGGCCCCGGCCCCCAGGCCAATCCAGGCGGAGCCTGAGACGGCGGCCGCCGCACCGCTGGCGAAGGCGGCGGCCAGCAGCTTGCCCTCCAGGGCGATGTTGACCACCCCGGAGCGTTCGCAAAACATGCCGGCCATGGCCGCCAGGATCAGCGGTGGCGCGGTGCGAATGGTGGCGTCCAGCATCAGGATCAGCATTTCAAACATGGTGTGGACTCCCTTCGACGCGCAAAACATTGCTGTCATCCATGGCGACGGGCGCTGTGGGTATGGTGGCATCCAGCATCAGGATCAGGGTTTCAAACATGGTCAGACTCCTTTGACCTGAACGGTGGGACGTCGGGCGATGGCCAGATAGGCCTGCTCGATGCGCGGGCGCAGCATGTGTTCCAGGGCGCCGCAGAACAGGATCACCAGCCCCTGCAGCACCACGACGATGTTGCGATCCACCCCGAACTCGAAGCTGAGCTCGGCGCCCCCCTGGTAGAGGAAGCCGAACAGCAGACTGGCGATGATGACGCCGACCGGGTGGTTGCGCCCCATCAGGGCCACGGCGATGCCGGTGAAGCCGAACCCTTCCACGAAGTTGAGCTTGATCTGGTGCAGCTCCCCTTGCAGCACGTTGAGGGCGAAGAAGCCCGCCAGCATGCCGGAGATCACCATGGCCAGGATCACCACTCCCGGGTAGGAGATGCCCGCATAGGCGGAGGCCGAGGCGCTGGCTCCGACGGCGCGCACCTGGTAGCCCCAGCGGGTGTGCCAGATGAAGACCCATACCAGCAGCGCGCAGACGAGCGCCCAGAAGAAGCTGATATTGAGCGGGCTGTTTGGCATCGTCATGCCGACAGCGGCCGCCAGCTCGCTCATCTTCGGCAGCCAGCTAGCCACGGCGAACACCTTGCTTTCGGTGGCCATGGATCCGGGCGGCTTGAACACGTCCACCAGCAGATAGGCCATCAGGGAGGCGGCGATGAAGTTGAACATGATGGTGGTGATGACGATGTGGCTGCCCCGCTTGGCCTGCAGCCAGGCCGGGATGAAGGCCCAGGCCGCGCCGAACAGGCCGCCGGCTATGATGGCGAGCGGCAGCAGCAGGGCGAACGGCAGCACGTCCCCGAGCAGCAGACAGACCAGCCCCACACCCAGGCCGCCGATATAGGCCTGCCCCTCACCGCCTATGTTGAACAGGCCGGCGTGGAAGGCCACCGCCACCGCCAGACCGGTGAAGATGAAACCGGTGGCGTAGTAGAGGGTAAAGCCTATCCCTTCGCCGGTGCCGAAGGCGCCGTACCACATGATCTCGGCTGCCTCTATGGGGCTGATGTCCAGGTAATAGAACAGGATGGCGGAGACCAGGAAGGCCAGCCCTATGTTCATGGCCGAGAGGACGCCGACCGAGACCCAGGCCGGTACGCGTTGTTGACTCATGGTTGGCTCTCCTTGCCTGCCCCGTGGGAGGGCGTTGTGGCCGCCACCTCGTCGGGAACGATATTCGCCATCATCAGGCCTATGGTGCGTTCATCCGCACTGGCGCCGTCCAGCTCGCCGACGATACGGCCGTCGCTGATCACCAGGATCCGGTCCGACAGGCTCATGATCTCGTCCAGCTCCACCGACACCAGCAGCACCGCCTTGCCCTGATCCCGCATGGCGATGATCTGCTGGTGAATAAATTCGATGGCACCTATGTCCACGCCGCGGGTCGGCTGGCCGATGAGCAGCACGTCCGGGTCCTGTTCCACTTCCCGGGCGATCACCAGTTTCTGCTGGTTGCCGCCGGAGAAGTTCGCGGTCTTGTGGTCCGGGCTTGGCGGGCGCACGTCCCACTTGTCCATCTTGGCCTGGCAGTCCCGGCGGATGGCCCCCTTGTCCTGCAACCAGCCCTTGTTGTATTGGGGGCGGCGGTGATAACCGAGGATGAAGGCCTCCTGGGCGTCGAAGCGGTTGATGAGCCCCATCTTGTGCCTGTCTTCCGGCACATGGCCCAGGCCGTAGTCGCGCACCTGCTCCGGGCTGGCCGGATGCTGGCCATCGATGCGGTGGACGCTCCCCCTGCCATGGAGGGTGAAACCCCCTTCGCTGGGCTTGAGGATGCCGCCGAGCAGGCTGAGCAGCTCGGACTGGCCGTTGCCAGAGACCCCGGCCACCCCGACCACTTCCCCGGCCCGCACCGCGAAGCTGACGGACTTGAGCCGTGGCACGCCGTCCGGATCCCGGTAGCCGAGGCCATCCACCTGCAACCTGGGGGCCCCCGGCCGGGCCGGGCCCTTGTCGACCTTGAGGCGCACCTTGCGGCCCACCATCAGCTCGGCCAGCTGCTCCTTGTCGGTGTCCCTGGTGGCGACATGGGCCACCATCTCCCCCCGACGCATGATGGAAACCCGGTCCGTGATGGCCAGGATCTCCCGCAGCTTGTGGGTGATGAGCATGATGGTAGTGCCCTGATCCCGCAGTTTTTTCAGCACCTCGAACAGGTGATCCGCCTCCTGCGGGGTCAGCACCCCGGTGGGCTCGTCCAGGATCAGGATGCGGGCGCCGCGATAGAGCGCCTTGAGGATCTCGACCCGCTGCTGCAGGCCCACCGGCAGGTGCTCGACTTTCTCGTGCAGCGGCACCTCGAGGCCATAGTCCCGGGCCAGCTCGCCCAGCAGCTTTTCGGCCGCCGCCAGACTCTTGCCCAGGTGCCAGCCGTGCTCGGCGCCAAGAATGACGTTTTCCAAAACCGTGAAGTTGTTCACCAGCATGAAGTGCTGGTGCACCATGCCCACCCCTGCGGCAATCGCATCCTGGGAGCCATGGGGTTTGAAGGGGTGGCCGTCGATGAACATGTCACCGCGATCGGCGTGGTAGAAACCGTAGATGATGCTCATCAGGGTCGATTTGCCGGCGCCATTCTCGCCGACGATGCCATGAATGCTGCCTTTGTGAACCTGGAGGTCGATCTGCTTGTTGGCGTATACCTCGCCAAACCGCTTGTCGATACCGCGCAATTCGATGGCGTAGCGATCCGTCTGGTCCATGATGCAGTCCTTGCTGGTCATGACGCGTCTCTCCCCCTGATCAGGCAGGCCCGTTCAGAGGGAGTGAGACCGAAAACCGGCCCGCGAGCGGGCCGGTGTGTCTGGTAGCCAATGGGCTGTCAGTAGTTGCAGGTGCCGTCGCTCATGTAGTCATGCACCTTGACCTTGCCGGCGATGATGTCGGCCTTGATGGCGTCCGCCTTGGCCTTCATCTCCGGGGTGATCAGCGCCTCGTTGTCCTTGTCCAGCGCCCAGTCAACACCGCCTTCCGCCAGACCCAGGGACTGGATGCCCGGCTGCCAGCTGCCCTTGGCGGCGTCATCCCAGCTCTTGTAGGCGGCCAGTCCCACGGACTTGACCATGGAGGTGAGCATGGTGCCCGGCTGCAGATGGTTCTGGTTGGAATCCACCCCGATGGCCAGCTTGCCCTCGTCCTTGGCGGCCTGATAGACGCCGATACCCGTGCCACCGGCGGCGGCATAGACCACATCGGCCCCCTTGGCGAACTGGGACTTGGCGAGCTCCGCGCCCTTGGCCGGGTCGGCGAAGGCCGCCGGGGTGGAGCCGGTCATGTTCTGGAACACTTCCATCTTGGGATTGACGTACTTGGCACCCTGCTCATAGCCGCACTGGAACTTGCGGATCAGCGGGATATCCATGCCGCCCACGAAGCCGACCTTGCCGCTCTTGGACGCCATGGCCGCCAGGGCGCCCACCAGGAAGGAGCCCTCATGCTCCTTGAAGACGATGGATTGCACGTTCGGCTTGTCGACCACCATGTCGATGATGGTGAACTGCACCGCGGGGAACTCGGTGGCGACCTTCTCTACCGCCGAGCCCATGTTGAAGCCGACCGCGACGATGGGGCCGTTGCCCCGGCTGGCCAGACGGCGCAGTCCCTGTTCGCGCTGGGCCTCGTTCTGGGGTTCGAACTCCTTGACCTTGACCCCCTTGTCCTTGTTGTAGACTTCGACGCCGTTGCGGAACACGGCCTCGTTGAATGACTTGTCGAACTTGCCTGCGGTGTCATAGATGACGGCGGGCTGGGAAGCGGCCTGGGCCGAGAGAGCGGTCAGGGTGAAGGCGGCCACACTGGCCAGTTTGAGTAGCTTAGTCACGATCTTGTCCTTGATTGTTATTGAGGGTCCGTAACCTGCTGGCGCAGGCAAGCGTGCACGCAGGCTAACTGTATGTGAGTGAGGTCGGGGGTCAAGGCGGGTATTGCAGAAAAACGTTTGCGCTAACGGTTTGATACATAAGCGAATGAATTTATAAGTGGTTGTTTATAGTCAACTTTATGGTTTTTTGTGCTGAATTTTTACGGCCTCAAATGACATTTTCATTACGAATCATGAGGTTGTGCGCAAGCGTTTTCCTCTATTGGGGCACAAGTAGGTATCGATAGGAGCCTTCATGGCCCCATGGCCAGTGGCACTGGCCCGGCTTGGGAGAGGCGCCGCCCTCGGGTTCGATACCGGGTCGGTGCAGTGAGGAGGTGGTGATGCACCGGGATTTGGTCTGCGGCCGCTCAGGCCGTATAATCCCCGCCTGTATAAATAAACAGGAGTGGTGATGGACGTTTCAACCCTGCTCGACGGGCTCAATGACAAGCAAAGAGACGCGGTGGCGGCCCCTCGCAGCAATCTGCTGGTGCTGGCGGGCGCCGGCTCGGGCAAGACCCGGGTGCTGGTGCACCGTATCGCCTGGCTGATGCAGGTGGAGCGTTGCTCACCCTTCTCCATCATCGCCGTGACCTTTACCAACAAGGCGGCGGCCGAGATGCGCGGCCGGGTCGAGAAGGTGATAGGGGACGGCGTGCGCGGCATGTGGATAGGCACCTTCCACGGCATCGCCCACCGATTGCTGCGGGCCCACCATCTGGATGCGGGCCTGCCCCAGGATTTCCAGATCCTCGACTCCGACGATCAGTACCGCCTCATTCGCCGGGTGCTCAAGGCGCTCAATCTGGACGAGAAGCACTGGGCCCCCCGCGCCGTGATGGGCTACATCAACGGCAAGAAGGATGAGGGGCTGCGCCCCGGCGACATCGATCTCTACGGCGACCCCGTCACCCGCACCTATCAGCAGATCTACAAGACCTATCAGGAGACCTGCGATCGCTCCGGTCTGGTGGATTTTGCCGAGCTGTTGCTGCGCGCCCACGAGCTGTGGCTGAACAAGCCCCACATCCTCGAGCACTACCGGGATCGCTTCCAGAATATCCTGGTGGACGAGTTCCAGGACACCAACGGCATCCAGTACGCCTGGCTGCGGATGCTGGCTGGCGACACAGGCCGGGTGATGATCGTCGGCGACGATGACCAGTCCATCTACGGCTGGCGCGGCGCCAAGATAGAGAACATCCAGCGCTTCCTGACCGACTATGAGGGGGCGCAGACCATTCGCCTGGAGCAGAACTACCGCTCCACCGCCAATATCCTCAAAGCCGCCAACAGCGTCATCGCCAACAACTCGGAGCGGCTCGGCAAGGAGCTGTGGACCGAGGGGGCCGAGGGGGAGCCGATTTCCCTGTACGCCGCCTTCAACGAGGTGGACGAGGCCCGCTTCGTGGTGGGCCGCCTCAAGGATTGGAAAGAGAAAGGTGGCTTGCTCGCCGACTGCGCCATCCTCTACCGCTCCAACGCCCAGTCCCGGGTGCTGGAAGAGGCGCTGATGCAGGACGCCATGCCGTACCGCATCTACGGCGGCCTGCGCTTCTTCGAGCGGCAAGAGATTAAAGACGCCATGGCCTACCTGCGTCTCATCAACAACCGTGGCGACGACGCCAGCTTCGAGCGGGTGGTCAACACCCCGACCCGTGGCATAGGCGATCGCACCCTCGAAATTCTGCGCGGCAACGCCCGGGATCAGGGGCTCAACCTGTGGCAGTCGGCCAAAGCCTTGCTCAATGACAAGGTGCTGACCGGCCGCGCTGGCAATGCGGTACGCGGCTTCGTGGATCTTATCGATGCCCTGGAGGAGCAGGTCGGCATGCTGCCGCTACACCAGCAGGCGGATATCGCCATCCAGCACTCCGGCCTCAAGGCCATGTATCTGGCGGAGAAAGGCGAGAAATCCCAGGCGCGGGTAGAGAACCTGGACGAACTGGTCACCGCCTGCCGCCAATACCAGCGCCCTGACGAGCTGGAAGACATGAGCGATCTCTCCGCCTTCCTCGCCCATGCGGCGCTGGAATCCGGCGAGAATCAGGCGGACGAATACGCCGATGCGGTGCAGCTGATGACATTGCACAGCGCCAAGGGGCTGGAATATCCCCTGGTGCTGCTGGTGGGGGTGGAGGAGGGCATGTTCCCCAGCCAGCAATCCACCGAGGAGTCGGGCCGGCTGGAAGAGGAAAGGCGCCTGTGTTACGTCGGCATGACCCGCGCCATGGAGAAGCTCTACATCTGTTATGCCGAGAGCCGCCGCATCTACGGCCGCGAGATGTTCCACAAGCCGAGCCGCTTTATCCGCGAGATGCCCGCCGAGTGCCTGGAAGAGATCCGGCTGCGCACCCAGGTGAGCAGACCCACCCAGTACGGCCGCTTCAGCCAGAACGAGGTGCAGCAGAGCTTCGACGCCAGCGGCATCAAGCTAGGCCAGCGGGTGCTCCATCCGAAATTCGGGGAAGGCATAGTGCTCAACTTCGAAGGTGTGGGCCAGCAGAGCCGGGTGCAGATCCAGTTCGACGACGTCGGCGCCAAGTGGCTGGTAACGGCGTATGCCAGATTGGAAGTAATATCTTGATTGAAAGTCTTTTTATTTATTATTAATTACTTCTAAAACTATTTCACATAAGAACATACTTTCAGGCCTCTATGCTGAGCCTGAAAGTATTCATATCTATCTATAGAATCAGCTTGTGTTATAATGGATAAAATTTTTTGCAGACGCATTTTTAATGGAAAAACTTGCTAAACATAACAATACATTGAGGGAAATATACGAGTCCCTAGATGATGGTAATCATAAAAAAATCACTACAGGCCTCGTTGATTTAGACTCTATTGATTCTATCCTGAGAACACTATTATCTATTGATGAGATGAGAGAAGCTGGTAGTTTCTTTACAGGAAGAAATCTAGCTGAACTCAGCATAATAAATGCCGGCCTATCCAATAATGATCAGTCTAGCGTTATCCTAGACCCAACCTGTGGTGCCGGTAATTTATTAATAGCAAGCACCTCATTGTTTAGCGTCTATCCAAGGCTTTCACAAACATTGGAACAATGGGGGAAAAGATTATATGGCTTCGATCTATACGAATCTTTTATTGATGCTGCAAAACTAAGAATTATATTTGAAGCGCTAAATCGGGGTGCAATTAAAGACTGCAGTCTAGAAGAGGCTATGGGCCACCTTAATAACATATATGTTAGAGATGTAATGTCGCTTGATGACAGCGCACTCAATAATGTGTCACATATTGTTATGAACCCCCCCTTTTCAATCTGGGAATCTCCCAAAACTGGAATTTGGAAGCAGGGGCGTGTAAATGCAGCTGGAATTGTTCTTGAGCATGTACTGCTGCACGCTCCAAAAGGGACTAAGATATCAGCGATATTACCCGATGTATTAAGGTCTGGCTCTAGGTATAGCCATTGGCGGAAATTCATATCTCAATCGGTAAATGCGAATGTAAAGACATTAGGCAGATTTAATGCAAAAACAGATGTCGATGTCTTTTTACTATATGGAGAACTATATGAGAATAATAAAGAAATAAAGTGGAATGAAAGAGTGTCATCAGATAAAGACACTATCGTATCCGACCACTTCGATGTTAGAGTCGGCCCTTTGGTTGCCTATAGAGACCCTCTGGAAGGCATTCATGCGCCATATATTCATTCTAAAAACTCACCGCCATGGTCAACAATAGATAATTTTACGGAGTATAGAAAGTTTAATGGTAGATTAATTGAAACTCCATTTATTGTCATTCGAAGAACATCAAGTCCTTCAGACAAAGAGCGTGTAATTGCTACATTAGTTGCATGCCCTTCTTCCAATGTAGCGGTAGAAAATCATCTTATTATATTAAAACCCAAAAGCGGCCTATTGGAGGATTGTCATTGGCTTTTGACAAAATTAAAAAGTGAACGTGTAAATGCCTACATAAATGATGTTATTAGATGTAGACATTTAACTGTTGGTGTAGTGAAAGAAATACCAATCTCATGATAGCTATTGTGGTGTTAGTATTTTCTCTTTAAATATTTCATATATATCTATTGGTATATGTTCCAATGCCTCTGTAGATAAGAATATTTTTTTATCTGCAATATTATGCATTTTTTCTGTATGATAGATCATACATGAGATGCAGATGGCTTGATATGGAGACAAGCTTAATAACGGCTGACTACCAATCAAATCTGAACTTTCGCAAACTTGGCGTAATTCATCGAGACTAATATTAGCCACTTGTAGTATGTTAAAAATATTCTTAGCTAGCCTAACAGTGTCTTTAGGTAAGGAATCATGATTCCAATGTTTACCTATAATCTTAAGTATTTTATTGATTTTTTTATACTCAGGGTTATCACTTATATCTATTCTTTTAGCCATCTCTTGTGCTGAAAATATAGATAGTTCAGCATGCTCTAGTGATGCCTTAACTTGATAGGCAATTCTATTATTAGCCCAGTTATAGCAATCACCCTTATATACCAAATCATGAGTTGCAATTGCCCAGGCATGTTGCAAAAAAGTTTTAAGTTGAATTTCAAATATGCAATCATCAAATTCTCTATCTGGTAAATAATCTTCTTTTTTTAGTTTTGCGTATAGTCTAATGTCATCAAAAATGAATGAGCTTGGGTCTTTGTGTGTGAAGTTTTTCGTTCTTGGACGGCGCTCAATTATATTAAAGTGAGCATATATTAGCTTCTCTGCAATACTGAGAGTCGTTGAGTTCTCTACGACTAGACAACAACCAAGAAAGTCCTCTAATTCTGAAATTTTTGAGAAACGGCCAGTTTCAGCTTTTAGAGCAAAAGTGACAAGCTCTTTTAGTCTACTCTCATAATGCCATCTATTATGTTTTATAATATTGAAAGCATTATCTACTTCTTTCTTTAAAGAGGCATATTTAGCATGCCTCTCATTGTAAATAAGACTAATAGAATTAGATATTTTCATTCATCCAATCCCTAAGAGCATCATGACGAGCTTGCCTCTGAGGCGCTTCCGTGTTTGCACCTATAGCATTCCTAGCATAAGTAGCTAAGTGAACGCTATCACACTGGGTATCATCAATTCCCTTATCTACCAAGCCTTTATAAGACTGCATGAACTCATTGTATTTATTTGAAAAATCAACCGAACTTGCAGTTTTGCAAAACTCCCGAGCCACTCCCCATAATGTATAAAAATGCATGAAGTTTCTTGCGTGAGATGTAACACAAGAATTATTTTCCTCGCACTTCATAATAAATTGCTTTGTACTTTCAAAGCAATTAACAAAATCACCAATAACAAAATCAGGGCTGTCCTCTTCAGGTGTATCATACATAGCATACACATCATCAAGGAAGTCTTGGCTAAAACCATGACATTTATTATAAATAGTAGATATCATAAGCTCAGATATAAACTGAACATCTTTCATTCTTTTAGATCTGGCAGTGGTAACAATACCTAATTTTTGCCAATCAGTATTCTCTGATTCCTGCTCAGCAAAATTAATAAACCACCCATCATACTTGGCATGCCGTAATTCTTGTTTTTCTAACTTTCTAGAGTTCCGATTCAGCCTATCAAAAACTTCATCTACGATAGTTTCTTCTATAATATCAAGCTGATCTACACCTATTACAAAATTCCAAAATGCTTTTTTGTGTTCTGGTGATATATCCTTAAACTTTCTCCCCCTCAAATCAGTATCTGTATATTCTTTCGGCATTGATATTTTATTTTCAGCAAAGCTAATTATTGTTTCTAATCTCTGCTTTCCGTCCACAACATGATATGTTGTCTTTCCTGTATTACCATCTATCTCCTTGTGTAAAAATATTGCAGGGCATGGATATCCTTTAAATACAGTATCAAGAAAAAACAACTTATCTTTGCGAGTCCAAACAGAACGTCTCTGATATGGAGGGTTTAAGTTAAGTTGTTTATTTCTATGCAAATCCAAGAACCAAGATACGTCCTGAGTTGTTAACCGCCTTTCCATCCTTACCCCCAATATTTTTCACAATTCAACAGAAAATATTTTTATATTCTATCGCAGACAGCGTAATTGTAAAAACATTGTTCGCACAATATGAACTGTCATTTTTGAATGAGCAACACTCACCCTCTAATCCTTGATGACCAGCTACTTATCTGACCAACTTGCTCTCCATCACCCCTTGTTTGCCCTCCTCTTCACTGACCTGACTCAGCTTGGAGCGAGCCATCAGCAGGCCCATCTTGACCTCCTGCCAGACGTAGTAGTTTTTACCCGCCTCGGTGCTGAGGGTAAGGGTGGCGTCGTTCTCTGACTTGGAGGTGATGGTGTGGCTGCCCGGCGTCACCTGTTTGAGGATATAGCTGTGGGCCACGGTATCGCCGACCGCCATACCATCCACCAGCACCGGCATTTTCACCGCTGTGCCGAAGGTCTCATTGCGATAGATATAGAGGTTGGCCGCATCCTTGGGCGCCACAAACTGCTTGGCCTGCGCGTCAGCGGCAGCATCGGCCATGGGTACGGAAGCACAACCGGAAAGCAGCGCCGCCGACAGCAGGGCAGCACTCATCAATATTTGCCTGAACATAGTGGTTTGGTTTGAGTGGGTTAACGGGGTTTAAAGGTTCGCATGAGGCTTTGTTACCGGGCAACTACTCAAACCACCGCCGGTGTGACGGGATTCAATATTCCGACAATTAACCGGCATGGGGCAGATCCGCAGGTTAACGGCGTTTCGCACGGAGGCACAAACCCCAAGCTCCCGCCTGTCTGGCTCACCGCGGCTGAAACGCCTTGACGAGAAATTCGATAAAGAGCCGCACCTTGGGGGACTGCTCCTTGTGGAAGGGGTAGACGGCGAACAGGGCGTGGGGGTCGGGTTGCCAGTCGGGGAGCAGTTTGACCAGGGTGCCGTCCGCCAGTTCGCTCGACACGAACTCTTCCGGCACCAGGATCACCCCGAGCCCCTGCACCGCCGCCTGTTTCAGGGCGATGCCGTTGTTGGCGCAGAAGCTGGCGGGCTTCAATTCCACCGCCACACTCTCCGCCGCCCGGCTGAAGAACCATTTGCCGGGGGAGGAGGAGAGACTGTAGCGCAGGCAGTTGTGCGCCTTGAGATCCGCCGGGTGGGCGGGCCGGCCCGCCTCCTCGAGGTAATCGGGGGCGGCGCAGAGCACCCGCTGCACCTGGCACAGGGGTTTGGCGCGCAGGGTGGAGTCATCCAGGGTGCCAGCCCCCCGGATCACCACATCCAGCCCCTGATCCACCAGATCCATGTAGGCGTCGCTCAGGTTCACTTCGATGCTGATGTCTGGATAGCGGCGCTGGAACTCGCAGACGAGGGGGTTGAGCCGGATCAGTCCGTAGGACATGGGCATGCCTATCTTCAGTCTGCCCCTGGGGGTGAAGGAGGCGGCCATGATGGACTGGTCGGCGGCGTCCAGGCTGTCCAGCACGGCGCATATCTGGCCGTAATAGGCCATGCCCGATTCGGTGACGCTCAGTCGCCTTGTGGTGCGGTTGATCAGCGCAATGCCGAGATAGGCTTCCAGCTCGTTGATGTTCTTGCTGACCGCCGCCTGCGAGAGGTGAAGGTTGTCCGCCGCCGCCCTGAAGCTGCCCATCTCCACCACCCGGCGAAAGACGTTCAACGCCGTGATCTTGTTCATCCTGCCCCCGTTAATTCACTACTGGTAAATGATGGTGCCATCATTGCGCAGTTTATTCACCATAGTGTGTATCGCAAGGGAGGTCATCGGCAACGGCCTGTCATGGCAACGCGGGGCATGACGAGGCGGCCGGGCTGCTGCCCGACCGCCCGATCCATGGAGGAGGCTTATTGCACCTTGCCGGGGGCGGGGGGCAGGGTGATGCCGACATCGGCCCAGGGGTTGGTGCCGAGCAGCTGGGCGTGGGGCACGTCGGCCTGGTAGCGCATGGTGAACGCCTCGGGGCCATGGGCGAAGGCCACCAGCAGCCCCTGTCTGGCGTCCATCAGCCCGGCGTGCATGCCGAGGCCGTGATAGCTGACGCGCACGGCCTTGTCCTCAAGGCCCACCTTGTCTATCTGGAAGCGGGCTATGCTGCCGTCTTTCAGGGCAAAGCCCCAGCGGAAGGGGCCGCCGCTGACTACCGTCATCACCTCGTCGATGTCGGTGCCGTCTTCTGCGGAGTTGACGTGCATGCGGCCATATTTGCCGAGCACGGCGCTGCGGGTGCGCTCGTCCAGCGCCATCAGGTCATAGACCTTGGGGTAGGGGCCGACGCCGGTTTCTTCGGTGGCAACGCCCCCCCCTTGCACCGCGGGTTCGCGCCCTGCGAGCCTGGCTTGCTCCAGCAGCTCCCCCTGACTCAGGTTGAAGGCCGCAATCAGGGCGCCGTGCTCCGCCTTGGTCAAGGCGCGGCGGTGGGAGGCTTCGAGCAGCGGCCTGGCGGCGTCGGGGATATCGACGGTGACCACGTTGACGCCGATGGGGTTGAGCGCTTTGTTGACCGCCTCGACCCCGGTGACGGCGGGGCGGCCATCGCTGAACTGCACCGAGACGATATCACCGGCGAAGGTGTTGAGGGAGATTGCCGAGGCGATGGCGCCGGCCAGGAGAGCGATGTTGGTGAATTTCATCTGAGATTCCTCGTTAAGGTTCGAGGAGCAGTCTAGGGCGCTGGAGTGTTCACTGAAATGGTACTTAGCTGATATCAAAATTCACTGTTGGTAATAAATGGCAGGGGAAGCGGGAATGCCCGCTCTGTGAGCGCAAGTCTGGGACACCCATCTTTTTGAGGGAGGCGTAGCGAGGCTGGCTCTCGATATCAAAATGTGGGTGTCCCAGGATGAACTGCCGCCCCTTCGGTCGTCACTCGCCGGCGAGATCAGGCCCCCTGCCAGCGCTTGAACAGCACGCTGGCATTCACGCCGCCAAAACCAAAGCCATTGGAGATGGCGTGCTCGATCCCCATGTCACGGGCCGCGCCCCGCACTATGTCCACGCCGTCGGCGAGGGGGTCGGCTTGCTGCAGGTTGCGGGTGGCGGGCACTCTCTGGTCGCGAATGGCCAGGGCGGTGAAGATGGCCTCTATCCCCCCGGCGGCCCCCAGCAGATGGCCGGTGGCGGACTTGGTGGAGGTCACCGCTATCTGGTGGTTGTCGCCAAATACGCGTTTGATGGCGGCCAGCTCCCCCCTGTCTCCCACCGGGGTCGAGGTGGCATGGGCATTGAGGTGCTGAACGTCCGCTGCCTGGATGCCGGCCTGAGCCAGGGCCGCCATCATGGCGCGGCGAGCGCCGTCTCCATCCTCCGGGCCGGCGGTGAGGTGATAGGCATCGGCGCTGGTGCCATATCCCACCAGTTCCACTATGGGGGTGGCGCCCCGGGCCAGGGCGTGTTCCAGGGATTCAATGACCAGGATCCCGGCCCCTTCGCCCATCACGAACCCGTCGCGGTCGACATCGAAGGGGCGGGAGGCCGCTTCGGGGTCATCGGCAAAGGCGGACGAGAGGGCGCGAGCCGCGGCAAACCCGCCCAGGCTGACGCGGTCTATGGTGGCCTCGGCCCCGCCACAGATGGCGATGTCGGCCTCACCGCAGCGAATGAGGCGGGCGGCATCGCCAATGGCCTGCACCCCGGCGGCGCAGGCCGTGACCGGTGCTCCGAGCGGCCCTTTGAAGCCGAAGTTGATGGAGACATGGCCCGCTGCCATGTTGACCAGGAAGGAGGGGATGGTGAAGGGAGACAAGCGGCGCGGGCCCCGCTCATCCGTGGTGCGCACCGCATCGACGATGGCGGGGAAGCCGCCGATGCCCGAGGCGATGATGGTGGCGGTGCGCTCCTGTTCCGCAGCCGTCGCGGGGGCCCAGTTGGCTTGCAGCAGGGCCTCCTTGGCCGCGGCAATGGCAAACAGGATGAAGCGATCCATCTTCTTCTGCTCCTTGGTCGACACCACGGCATCGGGGTCAAACCCGGCCAGGGGATCCTCGGCCAGGGTCGGCACCATGGCGCCCACCTTGGCGGCGAGCCCTTCGGTGAAGGCCTCCGGCAGGCGGCGCAAGCCGGACTGGCCCGCCAGCAGTCGCTGCCACACGGTTTCCACCCCATATCCAAGCGGGGTCACCGCTCCCATTCCTGTCACCACGATACGATGTGCGTTCATGACTCTGATTCCTGTTTCGAAGGGTTATCGCCGCTCATCACGCCATTGGCATGGCACAGACGCTGCTTCATGCCGTCGCTGGCGGCCGGTCCCGGCACCAGTGTGTGGCGCGAGGGTGAAATCTCCTGGCCGGTGCGCCTGTCCACCAGCATGGGCTCGACCAGCTCGCCCGTCTGGGCATCCCTCAGCTGGATGCTGGCCCCCTCGGGCGCCAGGTGGTTGTTGCCCCAGGTGAGCAGCGCGATCAGCACGGTGCTGAGATCCTGGCCGCGGGGGGTGAGCGCATATTGATAGCGAGGGGGGCGCTCGGAGTAGAGCCGCTTCTCCATCAGGCCCCCCTCGACCAGGGCGGTCAGGCGTCGGGTCAGTATGTTGGGGGAGATGCCAAGGCTCTTTTGAAATTCATCGAAGCGCGACAGGCCATGCATGGCATCGCGGATAATCAGCAGACTCCACCATTCACCGACGTGATCCAGGCTGCGGGCGATGGGGCACTGCTGTTCACTCAGACTCTTCTTGCGCATATGGGCTATCAGGTTACTTGCATAATGGAAGTAACCATACGGCCCTTACTTCCATTATGCAAGTGACTCGTGGCGGGCGAGGGTATTCGGCATCTTGGTGATCGGGGGGGAAAGCTAAAAGTTGGGACACCCATCTTTTGAGGGAGGCGTAGAGAGGCTGGCTCTCGATATCAAAACGTGGGTGTCCCAGGATGATGCTGCAGAAGAGAAGGTTCCGGGAGCCGGGGGAAGATGACAGCGGGGGCCGCCACCATGGCGACCCATGGCGGCCCCTGGCGGCTCCCTGCCTTGGGATAAATCGGGCCCTGTCAGCCTGGCTGTCAGAGAGGCGGCCGAGGGGGAAGCGGCCAGGCCGGGATCTTTAAGGGTTTGATCTGGCTTGCTGTTTTTACGAGCGATAGCTCATATAATCGCCGCCATGAAGATGATTCGGATGGATTCGATGGGCACGGCGATGGCGGCCCTGCTCATGCTGCTCTGCTCCGCTCTGGCATGGGCGGTGCCCACCCCCTTTGTGGCGCTCCCGGGCGCCTCAACGGCTAGCCTGGTGAATATGGAGCCGCTGCTCTCCTGGTTTCGTGGCGAGTTCAGCAACGCCGAGCAGGCCGGTTATGACCCGCGCTTTGCCAATGCCACCCTGAGGCTGACAGAGATCTGGCCGGGCGGGGCCGGGGTGCGCTGGGTCTATGCCGAGCAAAGCCTGGCCGGGCGCCCCGAGCGACCCTTTCGCCAACGCATCTATCGTTTCAGTGCCGGGCCGCAGGGGCGCATCCTGATGAGCGAGCTGACCATGCCCAGGGCCAGCGACTTTGCCGGTGCCTGGCGGGATCCCGCCCTGCTCGCGGGCCTGACCCCTTCCCAGCTCTCCCTGCGCGGCGGCTGTGACATCTGGCTGCATCGCCAACCTTCCGGCGACTATCAGGGCCGCAGCGACATCGGCCTTTGCCCGACCGATTTTGGCGGCGCCGCCACCCTGGTGCAGTACGTCTGGATAGGCAAGGACAGGATCCGCTTGCTGGACAGGGCCTACGACGAGGAGGGCCACCCACGCTGGGGCAGCCCGGGGGAGGGTTATCTCTACCTGCGGCTGCCTGCCACCGGCTGAGCCGGCTCGGGCAGGGCCCGGGTGCGGGCGGCGCTCGCCAGGGCGCGATAGAGCAGCAGGTAGCCCAGGGCGCACACCAGGCTCGCCATCAGGAAAATCTCCTGCACCGCCACCCTGTCTCCCAGCAGTGCGATGATGAGCCCGGCCAGGGGCAGGCTGAGCTGATTGAGCAGCACCATCAGGCTGATCACCCTTCCCCGCTGTTGTTCCGCTATCCAGTGCAGGCGCTCGGTGCGAATGAAGACATTGAACAGACCGCACAGGCCGTAGCTGAGGCCGCATCCCAGCAGATACCAACCGAAACTCGGGGCCATGGCCATGATGAGGCCCCCGGCCAGGATCAGCAGGAAGGCGAGCTGCCCTATCCAGTAGACGGCGACCCGGCGCAGCAGCCAGGGCATCAGCAGGAAGGCGCCGATGGAGATGCACCCCATGGTGAGCTGGACGCTGGCCAGGGTCTGATCGCTCTGGCCAAACAAGCCGAGCGTCATGGGGGCGGCGGTGGCGAGCGCCAGGCCGACGATCAGGTTGACCAGCATGGCGAGCCCGACCAGGCGCAGCAATATGGGCTGGGCCAGCAGGGCGCCGAGCCCGACCCTCAGCTCGGGCAGCAGGGCCCGGCGTCGATCCTGGGGGTTGGCGGCGGGCGCGGCGCCTCGGGTCAGCCCCAATACTCCGGTGGCGCTCAGGGCGAAGCCCAGGGCGCATCCCCACAGCAGCTGGGTGGCCGGCAGCCAGATGAGCAAGGCGGCGGCCAGGGCGGGGCCGAGCACGCTGGCCCCGTTGTTGGTGACCTGCAACCAGCTCTGGGCCTTGGCCATGTCGGCGGGAGGCACCAGCTGGGGAAGGGTCGTCTCGAGGGCGATGAAGGCCTGGGCATAGCAGAAGGCGCACAGCGCCATCATCACCATGATGGGGGCCATGCCGCTGCCGGGCCACAGGGTCATGATGAGGGCGGTGACGACGCAGGCCGCCGCCCTCAGACCGTCGGCCAGTATGTAGACGCGCCGTCCGCCGACCCGGTCGGCAAACACGCCGGCCAGGGGCAGGGAGATGAGGCGGGGCAGCCACTCGATGAAGAAGGCCAGCCCGGAGAGGGCGACGCTCCCCGTGCTGCGATAGACCAGCAGGGGCACGGCAAACTGGAGGATCTGATCGCCGAGCCCGGACAGCATGCGGGAGCCCAGAAAGACGGAGAAGCGCATTCCCTGCATAGACGAACTCCTCAACAGTGGACGACCGGCTGGTCGCAGGCGATCTCGGTGTCGGCCTCG
The DNA here is from genome assembly GCF_046078285.1 of Aeromonas bivalvium. Lineage (NCBI taxonomy): Bacteria > Pseudomonadati > Pseudomonadota > Gammaproteobacteria > Aeromonadales > Aeromonadaceae > Aeromonas > Aeromonas bivalvium. Next base: position 92,782 of record NZ_JBGXBV010000009.1, on the reverse strand, counting down.
ATGGCGTCGGCCAGGGTGTCGAGCCAGGCCAGCAGGGTCGGGTAGTCGGCATGGTGCAACACTATCTGGCCCATGAAGCCGCCATTGTCGGTCACCCTGGCGCTGACGCGCTCCCCCACTGCCTTGCTGTAGCCGCCCTGATGCAGGGTGATGCCCAGAGACAGGGCGAGGCGCGGGATATCGGCCTGGCGGCTCAGGGTGCCGCTCTGGCGCGGGCGCAACATGCGGATCCCGCTATAGCCCAGCTGACGGGGGAGGGCGGTGTGGGTCTGCCCCGTGCGGGCCCAGTGCAGCCAGCGTTGCCAGGGATCGAACGCCTCGAAGCTGAGGGCGGCGAGATCCCAGATGTGCATCCCCGCCGGTCGCATGTTGCTTTCCACCGCGCTGGCCCCCTGCTCGCGCAGGAAGAGCTCGTTGTGATAGGCCCCCCACTCCTCGGCCAGCAGTCGGCGCATGAATCCCCCGGCCTGATTGAGCCAGCGGGTCTGCTCCGGGGTGAGCCGGGCGGGCACTATCTGCTGGTACTCGGCGCGGTACTCCCCCTGGGTGGTGTGTTTCTCGGTCAGCCAGCGGCAACCGGCCACATAGTCCCAGCTGAATTCCCGGGCCCCCTCGATGAGGGGCTCCATCATGATGCCGCTGGCGTGATAGGGGGCCAGCTCCTCCCAGACGGCGGCGCAGTCGGTGTCTTCATGGACGGCCATGCAGCCCCGGCTGTTGCCCTCGGCCACCGGCTTGATGAAGCCGGTGCCGCCAAATGCCTCCCGGGTGGCGACCAGGGAGGCCAGGCTGTCGATGGCCCGGGCCGTCAGGGGCAGATAGTGATCCGGGGCGGGTACTTCGGCCTCCATGGCCCGAAAACGCCCCTTGTCCAGGCCCGCCAGGGCCGCCTCTGGCCGGGCGCCGGGCAGCCGGTAGTGCTGGGCCAGCATGGCACCGAGCGGTACCCCCCGATCGGAGAAGGGGAGTATGCCGACCGGTGACATGGCCGCGTCGGCCAGGGTCTCGCACACCCGCGCCAGGGCGGGGCTCTGGCCGAGCTCCGCCTGGATCACCAGGTCGGCAGCCTGCCAGTCTTGCAGGCTGGCCCGCTCCACCACCAGCACCAGCTGGCAGTCGAATCGGCCGTGGGCCAGCTGGCGGAGCTTGGCGACATCATAGATGCGCACATTGTTGTAACCGACGATGACGAAACAGGGGGTCATGCTGATACCTCCATCCGCGCGGGCGGGGTCGAAATGTATTCCACTCGGGTCTGCTCCAGCAGGGCGCCGAGGGCGAGAGGCAGGGTCTGTGCCGGGCCCTGCACTATGCCGGACAAGGGGGTGGCGCCGGTGGCGTAGCTGATGCTGCCGGGGCGTGCCGCCACAGGTGTTGCCTGATGCCAGCTGTGCAGCAGGGCGCCCCAGCGGCCGTGGTCGAAGTGGATGCGCTGGGTCTCGCCCCTGTGGTGGGCCGGGTAGACGAACCAGCCGTAGTGGGTGTCGGTCAGGGGGGCCGCCTGCTGGGAGATCTCCCCGTGGAGCTGGTATTGCAGGTCGATGTGATAGAGGTTGAGCCCCGTCCTCAGGGCGAAGGTATCGGCGACCCCGGCCCCGCCGACCCGGCAGGCGGTCTCGAGGAAATGGACCCGGCCCGCCTCATCCTGGATCAGCTCGAAGTGGAAGCAGCCCTGCGCCTGCCCCAGGGCGGCCAGGGTCTGGCGCAGCAGCGTTTCCATCTGCGGCTGGGGGGCTATCTGGACCGAGCCCAGGGGGGCGCCCCCGGCGTAGTCGAGGCAGTTGCCCACATAGCGGCTGGTGATGGATTGCACGACCTCGCCATCGCGCAGGAAGCCGTCCAGATGACAGATGCTGCCCGGGATGAAGGCCTCGACGAAATAGTCGTCCGGGCGGGTCAGCTGCCCGATGGCACCGAGCAGCTTCTGCCTGTCCCCCATCACTATCCCGGTGCTGGAGGCTTCCAGCCTGGGTTTGAGCACGAAACAGCCGGGGCCGTCCGGCAGGCGGGCAAAGGCCTCAAGGGACCAGAAGTCGGGCTGGGGGATGCCGGCGGCGCGACAGCGCAGGCGCATGGCCCACTTGTCGCGCAGGGGCAATATGGCCGCCGGGCGATCTCCTGGGATGGCGAAACGCTCGCGCAGCAGGGCCGCCGCCAGCAGCTCGTACTCTGAGCGGGCGATCAGCCGGTCGGCGGCGCGCAGCAGAGGGGCGCACTGGCGGGCCAGCTCCTCGGCCTCGAAGCTGGCGACCTCATGGTGGTGGCTCCCGGGGGGAAGGTCTGCCTGGCCGCCGGGCAGGCAGAGGTAATCGATCCGGTGCGTGCCCTGGTCTATCACCTGGTCGTAGCGGATCTTGCCATAGGGCAGGCGGTGCAGGATGACGATGTTCATGGGTGATACTCCACCTGGAAGTGGTGCGCCGTGCTGGCGGCGAAGTCGGAGAAGTTGTGGTGCGGCAGCGCCGAGATGTCCCAGAGGGCCTGGCCGATGAAGATCTCCCGCTCTATCTGTGGCAGGCGATCACCCTCCTGCACAAACAGGCGCTGATCGAGCAGGGGGACCTCGGCGCCGTTCCGGGGCTGGATGCGCGCCAGGGTGCGGCCACTCTGACCGAAGAAGACACGAAAGAAGCTGCGCCGGTTCGAGGGTTGCACCGGCTGAAGCGGCCGTGACAACAGGCTGTCGAGCCAGAGGGAGAGCAGATCCACCCCGGCGTGATGCCGGGTGCTCTCCAGTATGTAGGCACCGCCGATGCGCGGGTTGATCTCGACCATCTCCCACCCTTGCCGTTCGGCAAACTTGGCCTCGATATGGAACAAGCCCGTGGTGACTTCCAGGCTCGCCAGGCAACGGGTGACGAAGGTCTTGCCCTGCGCCAGTTGCTCGGCTTGTACCGAGACCGGGGGGCAGACGCAGGCGTTCTCCAGCACGGTAAAGCCCTGCTGGTGCATGTCTATCTTTTCATGGACGGCCAGTACCTGCGCCTCTCCCTTCGTCACTATGACCTCGAAGCAATACTCGGTGCCCTGGATCAGGTCTTCGATGATGAATTCCGGTTCCCCCTCAAAGACACCGGCATAGGCCTGATCGGCGCAGGCCTGTCGCCACAGCGTGTCGAGCTGGTCAGGTTGATCCAGCTTGTCCGCCCGAAATGCGCCGAATGAGGCGAGCCCGGTTCTGGGCTTGATGAAGAAGGCACTGGGATCCGTGATCCCTTGCCACAAGGCGTCGGTAAGCGGCTGGGCCTGCACCCGGGAGAGTCCGTCTCCGTGCAGCCAGCGTCGCATGGTGAGCTTGTCCCGCAATCGGGTCACGCAGCTCACGTCGAGGTCGGTGGCGCCGAGCAGGCCATTGGTCTGTGCCATGAGCTCGCGATAGCCATCCCATACCGAGATACAGGCGACCAGGGTGACCTCGTCGGGCAGGCGCGCCAGGCAGGCCGCTATGTCCTGCATGGTCAGTGCATGGCCATCGGTGATCTCGATCTGGCTGACCCTATCCTGCCAGGGAGGGGTGAGCGCGCGGGATGGGCGGGAAGAGAGGACATAACACTCGAGCCCTCGGGCCGCCAGCTGCTGTTGCAGCGGGGCGACCATGGAGAGCAGCTGGTGGGACAGGATCAGGACACCTGTGCGTGAATTCATGGGGTCACTCCTTGGGGGCCTGATGGACAGGCCCCGCTCCGTGCTTATGCGGCTTGCCCTGTGGCCTGGCCATGCTTCTCGTACAGCTCCACGAAGAACAGCTTGAGCAGCTCCTGGATTTCGCTGAAGTAGCGCTTGATGTCGACGATGTCCTGCTCGCTCTCGATGAGCAGATGCAGGATGTCCCACATCTCCTGGGTGTGATCCTCCACCAGATCGGTGTTCAGATGGGCGGCCTGACCGGCAATCTTGTCTTTGCCCAGGGAGTCGGCCATGGCGGCAATCTGCTTGGGGGTGATCTTCTGGGTGGTGTACTCGACCAGATAGCTGTAGCAGACCACGCCGAGGGGCTTCTCGTGTTCGGCCACGAAATAGAGGTAGCCCGCCAGCAGCCGGGTGTAGAAGCTGGGCTCGGTGCGATAGATCTCTTCCTGGCTGACGCCGATCCGCTCCGCATCCTGAATGAACAGGGTGTCGTGCAGCATCTCTTCATCCTGATAGGCGGCATAGCGCTGGGCGGCCTCGGCATTGATGCGGCTGATCTTGTGCAGGTTGTTGCACTGGGCGCTGCGCATCAGGCGGATACGCCAGGCATGCTCCATGAGGGTCTGGCGATAGTAGGGCAGGTTGACCTCGGACCCCTCCAGGTGGCGGGCGAAGGGAACGGTGCGGTTCCACTCGTCAATCTTGGTGTCGAGAAATGCGTCCAGCTCCCGCTTTACCCTGGCGCTCTCCTGAAGGGAGAGCAGGGGTTTGCGACGAACGATGGCGCGGTCCGTGATGCGATTTTTCAAGTCCATTTGAGAGTCCTCAGGTTGAGTTAGCGAAGAATGACGTCGCCCAGCACCTTGCATTGGCAAGCCAGGCGCAGGTTGGTATCGGTCTGTTTTGTCAGCGCGAACAGCCGCTGCTCCCTGGGTGTCAGGGCAGAGAGCTGGTCCTGCCCCTCGACGACATTGATGGTGCAGGTGCCGCAATTGCCGGCGCGACATGCGAACCGGATGTGGTCGTCCATGTCGAGCAGGCGGATCGGGTCGGGTGAGTCGATGACGACGCCGCTTTCCAGGAAGGTGATGCTTGGCATAGTTGAGTTCCGGCAGATAGGGGCTAGGCCGTGGACGGGCCTCATTTGCTGGGGCAACTCTAATCTCGCCCTCTATGGGGGGGCAGTGAAGGACGGTATTCATTTGGCATTACTTTGCCGGTAAAGTGGCCGGTAAAGTTGCGCAAGGAGGCAGCCATGATGATCCCAGCGTTGGCATTCAGGCCAGGGGAGCCCAAGGTGGTTCAAATCACGGACCACCTCGGCCAGTTGATCCGGGAGGGCGTGCTGCCCATGGGGACGCGGCTCCCCTCCATCCATGCCCTGACGCGCCAGTTCGGGGTGAGCAAGTTCACCGTGGTGGACGCCCTTGACCGGCTCAAGGGCCAGCAGCTGGTCCATGCCAGCCAGGGGCGTGGCTACTTCGTCTCCCGCCGTGGCCCGGTGCCGGATGGCGACAGCCTGGGACAGCTGCTGCCCCAGGATTTTCTGAGCGTCTCCCGGCGCGCCCTGATCGGCGAACAGGGGGCGAGCCGTCCCGGCTGCGGCTTCTTGCCCGCCGATTGGCTCGATGGTGACAACCTGCGTCAGGCCCTGCGCCAGGTGAGTCGGCAGCCCAACCTCAGGCTGGCCGAGTATGGCGATGCCGCCGGCTATCGCCCCCTGCGCGAGACCCTGAGGGACCGCCTGGCGGTGCTCGGCATGGCGCTGACCCCGGGCCAGCTGGTGACCACGGCCAATACCATGCAGGCGCTGGATCTGCTGCTGCGCCTGCTGTTGCGCCCCGGGGATACCGTGCTGGTGGATGACCCCTGCTACTTCAACTTCCACGGCGTCCTGAGCCTGCATGGCGCCCGGGTGCTCTCCCTGCCCCGCACCCCGAATGGCCCCGATCTGACCCTGCTGGAGCGCTGGCTCAGGGAGGAGAAGCCGCGGCTCTATCTCACCTCCGGCCTGCTGCACAATCCCACCGGCCAGTCGCTCTCGCCTGCCCAGGCGTTCAGCCTGCTGGCATTGCTGTCCCGCTGGGATTGCCATCTGATCGAGGATGACCTCTATGGGGATCTGCTCGGGGAGGTGCCCAGGCTGGCCAGCCTGGGGGGCTGGGATCGGGTGACCTATGTGTCGGGGTTCTCCAAGCTGCTCAGCGCCAACCTCAGACTGGGTTTCGTCGCGGCCAGCCCGGCCCTGGCCGCCAGCCTCGCCGGCCTGAAGCAGGTGTGCGGCGGGGTGACCATGGAGATAGGGGAGCGGATGCTGACCGGGTTGCTGCGAGATGGCCACTACGATCGGCAGCTGCGACGGATCCGCCAGCGGCTGTGCGATGCGGGGGGGCGTGTCGACGACTGGCTGGCGGGACTGGGCTGTCGGCTGGAGTTCGATGGCCAGGGGGGCCTGTTTCGCTGGGTGCGGCTGCCGGACGGGGTCAACAGCGAGACCCTGGCCCAGTCGGCCCTGGCCGAAGGCATCGCCCTGGCGCCGGGATCCCTCTTCACCCGGAGCGAGGAGGGGCAGCGTCACATGCGACTCAACCTCGCCCACACCGATCACCCCGAGCTGATGGCGCGACTGGGTCGGCTGCTGCGCGAGGCCGGGCGAGGGGAGACTTAGCCCCTAAAGGGGCCTGGCCCCTGAGGGGGGCGCAGCGCCGTTGCCCGCGTTAAATGAGCTGCTCGGCCATGCCGCCCAGGATGGAGAGGCTGACGGCGCCGAACAGCAGGCCGGTGACCAGATTGAGGGGTCGCTGCACCCGGCCGAGCAGGCGCTGGGCTCGCGGGGTGGAGAGGCACCAGGCGAGCAGGCCGAACCAGGCCAGGGAGAGCAGGAACAGCTCCAGGATCAACAGGCCCCGGGTCAGGCTGCCCACCTGGGGGGTGACCATGGCCGCCAGCAGGCCGACGAAGAACAACAGCGCCTTGGGATTGAGCAAATTGGTGGCGAGTCCGCGCCGAATGCCGAGGGCCAGTCCGCCCCGTTCGCCCCCTGCCTGCAGGCGGTCGGCCTCGCCACCCTGCCAGGCGGCCCTGAGGGCACCCCAGCCAAGCCAGCCCAGATAGAGGGCCCCGACCAGCCGCACCAGGGTGAACAACCAGGGGTGGCTGGCGATCAGCAGGCTGATGCCGGTCAGGCTGAAAGTGGCGTGCAACAGGATGGCGAGGGCGATGCCGATGGCGGCGCCCAGGGCGGTGGGCCTGTGCAGGCTGGTGCGCAGGATCAGCGCAAAATCGGGCCCCGGGCTTGCCAGGGCGATGAGGTGGAGGAGTCCCAGGGTGATGAACAGGCTCTGCATGTGGCTGCTTTCCTTTACTGTGCCGGCGATGAGGAGAAGAGCTTGCCAGCTCAGGGATGGCCGCGGCTTGTAAAAGATTGCATCTGCTGGCGGTATTGCGCCGGCGTGATGCCGAAGGCCTGGCGAAAGCCGTGGTGGAAATGGCTCTGATCGAAGAAGCCTACCGTCAGCGCCACCTCGCTCACCGCCATGCCCCGGGCGAGCAGGGCCTTGCTGCGCTCGAGCCGCAGCCGCTTGAGCCAGGCGTAGGGGGTCATGCCGCTTTTTTTCTTGAACTGACGCAGGAAGGCGAAGCGATCCAGCCCGAACAGGGCGGCGAGATCCTCCAGGCTGTGGGGCTGGTCGAGTCGGTCCAGCAGATGCTCGCGCAGGAACCTGAGCTGGGGATCCGACAGCCTGTGCTCGCAGGGAGCCAGGTGCAGCAGATCCCCGAGCAGGGTCAGCAGGGTGCTCTGGGCCAGCAGGCCGTCGGCCAGGGGATCTTCCAGGTACATGTGCAGGCGGGCGAAACCGGCGTAGAGATCCGGGCGCCGCTGCAGGGCGCGGTCAAAGAAGTGTTCGCCACCGGGCAGCCAGTTGGCCAGGGTGGCCGGATCGATGGAGAAGACCCGCACCTCGTACCCCTCCGGCAGCAGGCTCAGGCCGTCGTGCATCTCGTCGGGATTGACGGTGGAGAGTTCGCCGCGCACCAGGGCGTGGCTGTTGCCCTTGTGGATGAACTTCTGGCCACCGCGCTGCACCAGGCCGACGTGATAATCCAGGTGGACGTGACGGCCATAGCTGAACTCCCTGTGATGGGAGTGGGACAGCTCCACTCCCGGCAGGTGGGGGGAGTGCCAGTAGTGAATGGGGGCTATGGGTTTCATCCCCTATCAATACCCCAGATGAAGGCAGGACGCTTGTAGATTATTGCGATCCCGGGTCGAGGCCAGACAGGACACACCCGGCCAATGCCGGGTGTGTCTGCGGATTTATCGGGGCGCGGGCTGGGACGGGCGCCGGCTGCTGCGCAGGCCGTCCAGGCTGAACAGCACCAGGGCGCTCCAGATGCAAGCGAAGGTGATGAGCTTGTCGGTGCGCAGCGCCTCGCCATACAGGGTGACCGCCAGGATGAACATCAGGCTGGGCCCTATGTACTGGAAGAACCCCAGGGTGGAGAACTTGAGCCGGGTCGCGGCGGCGGTGTAGCAGAGCAGGGGGGCCGTGGTGACGGCGCCGGCGGCAATCAGCATCAGGTTGAGGTAGAGGCTGTTGTCCGCCATATGGCTGGTGGGGCTGTCGGCGATGCCCCACAGATAGATGGCCGCCGGGGGCAGCAGGATCAGGGTCTCCAGCAGCAGACCGGTGAGTGCATCCAGGGCCAGTTTCTTGCGGATCAGGCCATAGAAGGCGAAGGAGCTGGCCAGCACCAGGGCGATCCAGGGCAGGGAGCCGAACGCTACCAGTTGCACCGCCACGCCGATGAAGGCGAGGCCCACGGCCCACCACTGCAGGCGACGCAGCTTCTCCCCGAGAAACACCATGCCGAGCAGCACGTTGAACAGGGGATTGATGTAGTAGCCCAGGCTCGCATCCAGCATGTGGCCATTGTTGATGGCCCAGATGAACAGCAGCCAGTTGCCCCCCACCACGGTAGAGGTCAGGGCCAGGGTCATCAAGACCCTGGGTTGGCGCAGCACGGCGCGCACCTTGGACCACTGGCGACCCAGCAGCACCAGGATCACCAGCAGGGCACAGGACCAGATGATGCGGTGGGTGAGGATCTCGGCGGCGGGCACCTCGGCGATCAGCTTGAAGTAGACGGGGGCTATGCCCCAGAGGGTATAGGCGCACAGGGCATAGAGGATGCCCTGGCGCTGGATCTGTTGTGGCATTGGATGACCTTCGCTGGACGGCGGATGTGACTGACATCGCCAAACCCGCAGTGTAGCCATCCCGGCGACGGGAAAGAAGCGATTAAATAGTGATTAACATGCAACTTATGGCCGGGGATCCGGCGCTTCGCCTCACCCCCGGCGGATCTTGCCGATATCCAGCAACACCCACAGCATAAGCACTATGGCCGAAATCCAGGGGCCCCAGGTGACATAGGCCTCCCCCTGACCCAGCAGGAAAAACAGCAGTGGCAGCCCTATCACCAGCAGCAGCACGCTTCCCACGAGAAAAAGCATTTTTATCTTGATATTGAAGGGTTTGTGTAGCTGATGATTATATCAATCGACTCGGGTGAGGGAAGGGGAAAAACGAGAAAGGGGGGCAAGCCCCCCTCCCATGTTCACCCCGGCGCCAGGATCAGGACTCGAGCTGTATCCAGGTGCTCTTGAGCTCTGTGTATTTCTCCAGGGCGTGCAGGGACTTGTCGCGGCCGTTGCCCGACTGCTTGAAGCCGCCAAAGGGCATCGTCATGTCGCCGCCGTCCCAGTTGTTGACGAATACGGTACCGGCACGCAGGGCGCGGGAGCCCTTGATCGCCTTGTTCAGATCCGCCGTCCAGATGGCGGCTGCCAGACCGTAGTCGGTATCGTTGCCAAGGGCAATGGCCTCCTCGAGGGTGTCGAAGCCGGTGATGGCGAGCACGGGGCCGAAGATCTCCTCGCGGAAGAGGCGCATCTGGGGGGTCACCTCATCGAAGATGGTGGGGGCTATGTAGAAGCCGCCGCTCTCCTCCCGGGTGCGCTCGCCGCCGAGCAGCAGCCTGGCTCCCTCCTGTTTGCCTATCTCTATGTAGCGCAGAACCTGCTCCATCTGGATGCCATCCACCATGGCTCCGATGCGGGTGGCGGGATCCTGGGGATCCGCCGCGACCCACTCCCTGGCATGGACCAGCAGCCGCTCGATGAAGTCGCTCTTGATGCTGTTTTGCACCAGCAACCGGGAGGCGGCGGTGCACACTTCCCCCTGGTTGTAGAAGATGGCGGCGGCCGCACTCTTGGCGGCAGCGTCCAGATCCGGCGCATCCGCCAGTATGATGTTGGGGCTCTTGCCGCCGCACTCCATGAAGGCGCGTTTCAGGTTCGACTTGCCTGAGCACTCCACCAGATGCTTGCCGACCCGGGTGGAGCCGGTGAAGGTGATGCAGTCCACATCCATGTGCATGGCGAGCGCCTCGCCCACGGTATGGCCAAAGCCCGGCAGCACGTTGAAGACGCCGTCCGGAATGCCCGCCTCTTTCGCAATGCCGGCGATGCGCAGGGCGGTGAGGGGGGATTTTTCCGACGGCTTGAGGATGACGGAGTTGCCGGTGGCGAGCGCCGGTCCCAGCTTCCAGCACGCCATCACCAGGGGAAAGTTCCAGGGGACGATGGCGGCCACCACCCCGAGCGGTTCCCGGGTCACCAGGGCCAGGGCCCCCTCTTCGACCGGGGCCACCTCGTCATAGAGCTTGTCGATGGCCTCGCCGTTCCAGGCGATGCAGTTGGCGGCGGCGGGGGCATCGTAACCCATGGCGTCCGAGATGGGCTTGCCCATGTCCAGGGACTCCAGCAGGGCCAGCTCGACCCGGTGGAGCCGCATCAGCTCGGCGAAGCGCTGCAACACCAGCTTGCGCTCCTTGGGGGATTGTCCCGCCCAGCGCCTGTCGTTGAAGGCGGCGCGGGCTGCCTTGACCGCCAGTTCGGCATCGGCGGCATCACAGGCGGCGACATTGGCCAGCAGCTGGCCATTGGCCGGATTGATGCACTCGAAGGTGGCACCATGGACCGCATCCCGGTAGCTGCCGTCGATGAACGCCTGGGTGGGGAGGGTCAGCTGGGCCTGTCGGTATTGCCACTGGGCCAGGTTCATATCACTCATGTTCGCTCCTTGAACGTGCAAAGGTCATCCGCGTATCAATATGCTAAACATTTCGCCGCCTGTAAATCCGGCTTGTAACAACTTCTTAAACAGGCGCTGGCCAGGATCGCCGCTGGCCCGGGTCAGAAGGTGGCCGGTGTGTTGGCGGAGATCAGCACGCACTCCTGCTCGTCGACGTTGCGAAAGCGGTGCGGGGTGCGGCTGTCGAAGTAGTAGCCATCGCCGGCGCCGAGCAGGTGGATCTGCTCGCCTATGGTCACCTCGACCCGGCCCTGGATGACGATGCCGCACTCTTCGCCATCGTGACTCAGCATGTCGTCGCCGGTGTCGGCGCCGGGGGGCAGTCTCTCCTGCAACATGCCGATGGCGCGGTTGGCGCGGCTGTGGCCCACCAGGCGGTAGCTGATGGGGTGGCTGCCGAGATCCGGCATGTCGGCGGCGCGAAAGACCACCTCGGAGTCGAGGGCCGTCTCGTCGGTGAAGAAGCTGGCCAGGGACATGGGAATGCCTTCCAGCACCTTGCGCAGGGAGGCGACCGAGGGACTGACCTGATTTTTTTCTATCTGGGAGATAAAGCCGTTGGTCACCCCCGAGCGCTTGGCGAGTTCGCGCTGGGACAGAGCCGCCTTGGTGCGGACCGCCTTGAGGCGTTGACCTATATCCATCCTTCTGTTCTCCTCGAGTGTTTACTATTATTGAATTTGTGTTAAATATCTTATACCACCCTGGTCGGGGTGACACCATCACTGGGCAGCATAGCGCCCTTTTTTATGGATACAGGTGTTTAATTTAATAGGCGATCACCCTGAGTAGCTAAACACCTTAAGGATGAGGTGACCATGAAAGTTGTCAGTGACATCAATACGCCGGCGGACATGTCCGCCTTCTGGATGCCCTTCACCGCCAACCAGCAGTTCAAGGCGGCGCCACGGATCCTCAAGTCTGCCGAGGGCATGTATTATCGCGCAGAGGATGGCCGCAAGATACTGGATGGCACCGCCGGCCTCTGGTGTTGCAACGCGGGCCATGGCCGGCGGGAAATTGCCGAGGCGGTCTCCCAGCAGATCGCCCACCTCGACTTTGCCCCCACGTTCCAGATGGGTCACCCTCTGCCGTTCGAGCTGGCCAACCAGCTGGTGGAGATAGCCCCCAAGGGCTTCGGCCACGTCTTCTATACCAACTCCGGGTCGGAGTCCGTGGACACGGCGCTCAAGATCGCCCTGGCCTGGCAGCGGGCCCGCGGTCAGGGCACCCGCACCCGGCTCATCGGCCGCGAGCGCGGCTACCATGGGGTGGGATTCGGCGGCATCTCTGTTGGCGGCATTCCCGGCAACCGCAAGTGGTTCGGCTCCCTGCTCGGCGGGGTGGATCACCTGCCCCACACCCTCGATATCGCCAGGAATGCCTTCACCAGAGGCCTGCCCGACGAAGACGTGACCCTGGCCGACGAGCTGGAGAAGATCGTCTTCCTCCATGACGCCAGCAACATAGCGGCCGTCATCGTCGAACCCATCGCTGGCAGCACCGGCGTCATCATGCCCCCCAAGGGCTACCTCAAGCGGCTGCGGGAGATCTGCACCAAACACGGCATCCTGCTCATCTTCGACGAGGTGATCACCGGCTTCGGTCGCCTCGGCTCCCCCTTCGCCGCCCAGGAGTTCGATGTCATCCCCGACATGATCACCTGTGCCAAGGGGCTCACCAATGGCGCCATCCCCATGGGGGCCGTGCTGGTGCAAGACCATATCCATGACGACATGATGGCGGCGGGCAAGGGGGCCATCGAGCTGTTCCACGGCTACACCTACTCGGGTCATCCGGTGGCGGCGGCCGCCGGCCTGGCCACCCTCGAGATCTACCGCAATGAAAACCTGCTGACCCGGGCGGCCGAGCTGGCGGGCTACTGGGAGGAGGCGGCCCATTCGTTGAAGGGCTGCAAGCACGTGAAGGACGTGCGCAACTACGGCCTGGTGGCGGGCATAGAGCTGGAATCCATGGCGGACGCGCCGGGAAAGCGGGCCTATGAGGTGTTCGTGCGCTGCTTCGAGAAGGGAGCGCTTATCCGGGTGACCGGCGACATCATCGCCCTGTCGCCCCCCCTCATCATAGAGCGCAGCGAGATCGACGATCTCTTCACCCTGCTGCAGGACGCCCTGCAGGCCCAGGATTGACCCCTAATTACTCGGGGTGACGCCCGCCGAGGGTGTCACCCCCCATGCCTCTTTCGGCGCGGCAGAGGGAGGACGAATGACCCATCACGGAGGATTTATGAGTTACAGGATTGACAACTTTATCGACGGTGAGACGAGGGAGAGCCGCAGCGAGCGTTTCGGTGCCATCTTCGATCCGGCCACCGGACAGCCGCAGGGCTCGGTCGTCCTCAGTACCGCCGATGAGTGTGCCGAGGCGATAGCCTGCGCCGAGCGCGCCTTCGCCGACTGGTCCCAGACCCCGCCCCTGGTGCGGGCCCGGGTGCTGTTTCGCTTCAAGGAACTGATGGAGCAGCACAGGGACGAACTGGCCCGCCTCATCAGCCGGGAACACGGCAAGGTGTTCTCCGATGCCCAGGGGGAGCTGACCCGGGGGCTGGAGGTGGTGGAGTTCGCCTGCGGCATTCCCCATCTGCTCAAGGGGGAGCACTCCCTCAACGTCGGCCGGGGGGTGGACAGCTATTCCATGATGCAGCCGGTGGGGGTGTGCGCCGGCATCACGCCGTTCAACTTCCCGGCCATGGTGCCGCTGTGGATGTTCCCTGTGGCCCTGGCCTGCGGCAACAGCTTCATCCTCAAGCCCTCCGAGAAGGATCCGTCTCTCTCCCTGCGCATGGCCGAGCTGCTCAAGCAGGCCGGACTGCCGGACGGGGTACTCAACGTCATCAACGGCGACAAGGAGGTGGTGGACGTGCTGCTCACTGACCCCAGGGTGGCCGCAGTGTCGTTCGTCGGCTCCACTCTCATCGCCGAATACATCTATACCACCGCCTCGGCCCACGGCAAGCGGGTGCAGGCCCTGGGCGGCGCCAAGAATCACATGCTGGTGATGCCGGATGCGGATCTTGACCAGGCGGTCTCCGCCCTGATGGGGGCGGCCTACGGTGCGGCCGGTGAGCGCTGCATGGCGATCTCGGTGGCCCTGGTGGTGGGGGACGAGACCGCAGATGCTCTGGTGGCCAGGCTGGCACCCCTCGTTGAGGGGCTGCGGGTCGGGCCCGGCCTTGGCCAGAGCCCGGAAAGCGAGATGGGGCCCCTCATCAGCCGGGAGCACCTGGCCAGGGTGCGCGGCTATGTGGATCAGGGGGTGGCCGAGGGGGCCGAGCTGGTGGTGGATGGCCGGGGCTTGAGCCACGGCGAGGGCTACTTCATCGGCGGCAGCCTGTTCGATCGGGTCGGCCCCGAGATGCGCATCTACCGGGAGGAGATCTTCGGCCCCGTGCTCGCCATCGTGCGGGCGCCGGACTACGAGACGGCGCTGCGCCTCATCAACGAACACGAGTACGGCAACGGCACCGCCATCTTCACCTGCGATGGAGACACGGCGCGGGACTTCACCACCCGGGTGCAGGTCGGTATGGTAGGGGTGAACGTCCCCATCCCGGTGCCCATGGCGTTTCACAGCTTTGGTGGCTGGAAGCGATCCCTCTTCGGGCCGCTCAACATGCACGGGCCGGATGGGGTACGCTTCTACACCAAGATGAAGACGGTGACCGCCCGCTGGCCCCAGAGCCTGCGCGCCGGCGCCGAATTCGCCATGCCGACCATGAAATAGGGCCCAGGGCCGATTTCGGTCGGCCCCCTGAGATGTGACGCAAAGGAGTGAAGGATGCGACTGGGAATTCTCGATTGTGATCGGTTGGACCCCGAGTTCGAGCAGCAGTTTGGCCGGGTCTATTCCGGGATGTTTATCGAGGGATTCAGGGCCCTGGCGCCCCACCTGGAGTTTCGGGTCTGGTCGGCCCTGGATGGCGAGCTGCCGACCGATCTGGATGAGTGCGATGGCTGGCTCATCACCGGCTCGCGCCACGACGCCTATGGCGATACCCCCTGGGTGGTGGCGCTGCGGGAGTGGGTGCGCCGGGCAGATGAGGCCAGGGTCAAGCTGGCGGGCGTCTGCTTCGGCCATCAGCTGATCGCCCAGGCCCTGGGGGGCGAGGTGGGCAAGTCCGACAAGGGCTGGGGACTGGGGGTGGCCAGCAATGCCATGCTGGCGAGCGAGCCCTGGATGCAGCCGGGGCTGGATCGGATCCGCATTCTCGCCAGCCACCAGGATCAGGTGATGCGCCTGCCCTCTGGCGGGCGTCGCCTGGCGGGCAATGATTTCTGTCCTAACTTCATGTTCGGCCAGGGGGAACACATAGTCGCCATCCAGGGTCACCCCGAATTTTCGGTGGACTACGACAGGGCGCTGATCGAGAAACGGCAGCAGAGTCTGGCGCCGGAACGCTATCAGGCCTTCCTCGCCTCCCTGGAGCAGGAGGTGGACTCCACCATCATGCTGGGCTGGTTGTTGCGATTTTTAGGCATGCTGCCGGCTCGGCCATAGCGGCGCCGGCGGGGGACAAGGACGAACGCAGGAGCATCGAGATGATCATTGGCGTACCCAAGGAAATCAAAAACCACGAATACCGCATCGGCATGACCCCCGCCGGGGTGCAGGAGCTGACGGCCCGGGGCCACCAGGTGCTGGTGCAGCGGCAGGGGGGCGAGGCGATCGGCCTGTCCGATGCCGAGTACCAGGGGGCGGGGGCCGAGCTGGTGGCCAGTGCGGCGGAGATCTTCGCCCGGGCCGAGATGATAGTGAAGGTGAAGGAGCCGCAGCCGGAGGAGTGCGAGCTGCTGCGCCCGGATCAGCTGCTGTTCACCTACCTGCACCTGGCACCGGATCCGGTGCAGACCCAGCTGCTGGTCCATTCGGGCGCCGTGGCCATCGCCTACGAGACGGTGACCGACGAGCGTGGCGGCCTGCCGCTGCTGGCCCCCATGTCCGAGGTGGCGGGGCGGATGGCGATCCAGGCCGGGGCCCACAGTCTGGAGAAGGCCCAGGGGGGCAACGGCACCCTGCTCGGCGGCGTGCCCGGCGTGGCGCCCGCCCGGGTCGTGGTGCTGGGTGGGGGTGTGGTGGGGATCAACGCGGCGCGCATGGCCCTGGGTCTGGGGGCCGATGTCACCCTGCTCGACAAGTCCCTGCCGCGGCTGCGGGAGCTCGATGGCCTGTTCGGCCCGGCCCTCAAGACCCTCTACTCGACCCAGGTCAATATCGAGGCCTGCCTCGCCCAGGCGGATCTGGTGATCGGCGCCGTGCTGATCCCGGGGGCGGCGGCGCCCAAGCTGCTGACCCGTCCCATGCTGGGGCTGATGCGCAAGGGCTCTGTGCTGGTGGACGTGGCCATCGATCAGGGGGGCTGCTTCGAGACCTCCCATCCCACCACCCATGAGGATCCCACCTATGTGGTGGATGGCATCATCCACTACTGCGTGGCCAACATGCCGGGCGGGGTGGCGCGTACCTCCACCTTCGCGTTGACCAACGCCACCCTGCCGTTCGTGCTGGCGCTGGCGGACAAGGGCTATGTCCAGGCACTCAAGGAGGACAAGCACCTGAGGGCAGGCCTGAACGTGTTCAAGGGCAAGGTGACCCAGGGGGCGGTGGCCCAGGCCCTGGGCTACGAGCACGCCAGCGCCGAGTCGGTACTGGGCTGAGCCGATCGCGGTGAAAGCTTGAGCGGGTTCACAAACCCCGCCATCCCCGGGAGGGCCGTCATGGCCCTTTCTCTTTATAATGAGCCTTCGCTCTCCCGGAGGTTTCCCCATGTCCCGCATCCTGCTGCTCGCCAATCTCAACTGTGACCACGTGCTCTCCCTCTCCGAACCCCTGGTGGCCGGGGCCCGCCTGCACTACGTGGACCAGGGCCGACGGCTGGGGGGCGGCGCCGCCAATACCGGCATAGGGCTGGTATGGGCCGGGCACCGGGTCGCCATCGCCTCGCGCATCGGCCTGGACGAGACCGGCGACTGGCTGCTGGCCGAGGCCCGCAGCCACGGCCTGGATTGTCAGCATGTGGAGCGGTTTGGCGGCGAGACCGGCGAGCTGCTCATCCTGGTGGATGCCACCGGGGAGCGCACCATACTGCGCCAGCCCCGCCGCCCGGATCTGCCGGGCCAGCTGCCCCAGAGCGGGGTGGATTGTCTCTATGTGAACTACCCGGGGGGCGCGGTGGCCCAGTACATGGCCTCCATGCTGGAGCAGTGCCTGGTGGTGGCCCAATATCCCAAGGGGGGCAAGCATCCCAGGCCCTGCCACCTGCTGGTGGCGTCGCGCTCCGATCTGGGGGAGATGACCGACCCCTGGGCCCATGCCCTGACCCTGGCCGGGGACAAGTTGCAGTGGCTGGTGCTGACGGAGGGCAAGGAGGGGGCGGTGGCCATCCATGGCGAGGAGCGGATCCGGGTGGCGGCCCGTCCCGTCTCCGTGGTGGATACCACCGGCGCCGGGGATGCCTTCGCCGCCGGGCTGATCCATGGCCTGGCCCGGGGCATGGCCATGGCGGATGCGCTGCAATGCGCGGTGGACTGGGGCGCCTTCGCGGTCGCCAGCCAGAGCTCGATTCCTTCCCAGGCCTTGAAGAGCTGGCTGGCCCAGGGCCACTGAGGCTGCGTCGCCGGATGCGGGATCCCGGGCGTTTCTCTCCCCTTTATCCTCGCGCCTCCTTGCGCCGATTGCTGCTGAAAGCGGGGCAAACGATGGCACAAGTCGGCAAGTTTGCGATCAATCAAAGAAAGTGTCGATTTATGTGCATCTTCATCGACACCCGCTGCGGCTGCTCTTAACCTTGAAGCCTCAACCTCAGGGAGCCCGGTCCCGACCGCCGTCTTCCTCCGGTCTCTTTGTCCGATCCCCGGCTGTAGTGAGAGGCAGAACCAGCATGCAACTGACCCGTTTTACCGACTATGCCCTGCGCACCCTGACCTTCCTGGCCTTGCAGCCGGTGGATCGGCTGTCGACCATCACAGAGGTGGCCGACACCTTCGCCATCTCCCGCAATCACGTGGTCAAGATAGTGCATCAGCTCGGCATCAAGGGATACATAGAGACGGTGCGCGGCAAGCATGGCGGCATTCGTCTCGGCCGCGCCGCCGTCTCCATCAATCTGCGGGATGTGGTGATGGACATGGAGAACATCCTCTGCCCCGCCTACTGCAAGACGGACAACTGCCGCCTGGCCGGTGGCTGCCGCATCCAGGGCATATTGCGCAAGGCGATGAACGCCTTCCTCGAGGTGCTGGGGGAATACACCCTGGCCGATGTGGTGAGCGATCCGACCCGCCTCTGTCACCTGCTGGGGCTGGAGCAGGATCAGCTGCTGGTGGCGGGCTGAGACGGACCGCCGCTGCGTGGTGGAGAAGGGGCCTGCGGGCCCCTTCTGCTATCTGGCCCCGATGTGATCAGGGCTGGCGTACCAGGCTGATGGCACCATAGACGCAGGCGAGGCCGCAGGCACCGCAGCCATCGCAGGCGACCATGTTGACCGTGACCCCGTCAGGGGCCGCCTTGATCGCCTGGCGGGGACAGGCATCCTCGCACAGCAGGCAGTAGAAGCCCTGACGGGCCTGGCAGCTCGCCTCTATCCTGACCCGGGTCTGCACCTGACGGCCGTAGCGCAGGTCGAGGGCGCCGCTCGGACAGGCCCTGGCGCAGCTGCCACAGTAGCTGCACTGGCCACAGGCGAGATCCAGTACCGGAGTGCCGGCCACCGGGCTGCCCAGGTACTCGGCGCCGCCAGCCCCCTTGATGAGCCCCCGTGGGCAGGCCTGTCGGCAGCGATCGCAACGCTGGCAGAGGGCGAGAAACTGGGACTCCTCGATGGCCCAGGGGGGGCGGGCCTCGCGGCAGTCGATGGTCCGGGGCCGACGGCGGGCCCAGAGCCGCGTCAGCCGTCGACAGAGTGCATGGGCCATGCTGGCCTCCTGATACCCAATAGGGGGTAATTCTATGGCCATAATGCCGCACAGGCCAGCGGAACCCGCACGGCAGGATCGCAAGGCCAGGTCCCCTTGTGTAAGCTAGGCGGGTCTTTTTTGCTGGGCTGACTCTATGTGGTTATTTCTGTGGCGGGCCTCCCTGCTCTATGTCTTCCCCCTGCTGATGTGGGGCTATTGCCGATTCAAGGGGATCGGTTTCGATGAGCTGGATACCGGCGTCAATGGTCACAAGTGGGTGGTGCTGTCGTCCTATCTGCTCTACGTGGTGCTCTGGCTGCTGATCAATCGCTATCTGCTGCTGTTCCTGCGCCAGCGGGGCCGGCGATGATGGCATCGCTGACCTGGCTCTGGCTCTGCGGCGCCGGGTTGCTGGCCGTGGGGCTCGGCTGGCTGTGGGGGCGACAGGGGGCCCAGGCCCTGGCCCAGGAGCTGGCCTTGAGCCGGGAGCGGGCCGAGACCTGGCAGGAGCGCCTCGCCGAGCTGCAGGATCAGCAGCTGCGGGATCAGGAGAAGCTGGAGCAGCAGCAACACTTCATCATCAAGCTCACCGCCCGTCTCAAGGACGCCGAGGCGACCCTGCGCAGCGAGCGTCTCGCCAGCGCCGAGAAGCTACAACTGCAGCAGCAGGCGGAAGCGCGCCTCGGCCAGCAGTTCGAGAACCTCGCCAATCGCATATTCGAACAGAACTCGGGTCACTTTCGCGAACTGAACCAGCACAGCCTGGACAATCTGCTCGGCCCGCTCAAGGAGCAGCTGGAGGGGTTTCGCCGTCAGGTGGGAGAGACCCATGCCCAGGAGACGGCCCAGCGCCACAGCCTCAAGTTCGAGCTGGAGCGCCTCGCCGAGCTCAATGCCCGCATGACCGAAGAGGCGGCGGCCCTGACCCGCGCCCTCAAGGGGGACAGCAAGCAGCAGGGCAACTGGGGCGAGGTGGTGCTGGCCCGCATCCTGGGGGAGTGCGGCCTGCGGGAGGGGCACGAATACGAGACCCAGGTCAGCCTGGAAACCGACAAGGGCAAGCGTTATCAGCCCGATGTCATCGTCCATCTGCCCCAGGGCAAGGACATCATCATAGACGCCAAGGTGTCGCTGACCGCCTACGAGCGCTGGTACAACAGCGATGACGAGCTGGCGCGGGCGGTGGCGCTCAAGGAGCACGTCGCCTCGGTGCGCAACCATATCCGCGAGCTGGGCCGCAAGGACTACCAGCAGCTGCCCGGGGTGCGCACCCTGGATTATGTGCTGATGTTCGTGGCGGTGGAGCCCGCCTTCCTGGCGGCGCTGGAAGCGGACCCTTCCCTGGTGCGCTTCGGCCTGGAGCACAACATATTGCTGGTCAGCCCCACCAACCTGATGGTGGCGCTGCGCACCATAGAGAACCTGTGGCGCTACGAGCGCCAGAACCAGAACGCACGGCAGATCGCCGAGCGGGCCGGGCGCCTCTACGAGAAGCTGCGGCTGTTCGTGGAGGAGATGCAGCAGCTGGGTGGCAGCCTGCACAAGGCCCAGGAGAGCTACGACAAGGCCATGGGGCGCCTGGCCAGCGGCCGCGGCAACCTGATCGCCCAGGCCGAGCGGTTTCGCGAGCTGGGGGTGGAGGTGACCAAGACCCTGCCCGAGTCCCTGGTCAATCGCGCCCTGGAGCGGGAGGAGTCCGGCGACTGAGGCGGATGCGGGGGATGAACAGACAACAAGGGCAGCCCGCGGGCTGCCCTTGTTGTTGCGACTGGCGTCACTGCTTCCAGAAGGAGGGGAAGAAGATCACCGCCACCGTCAGGATCTCGAGCCGCCCCAGCAACATGCCGAAGGAGAGCAGCCACTTGGCGACGTCCGGCAGGGCGGCGAAGTTGCTGCTCGGCCCTATCAGGGGGCCCATGCCGGGCCCCACGTTGGCCACCGCCGTGATGGCCCCCGAGATGGCGCTCAGGGGATCCAGCCCTATCACCGCCAGCAGGGCGGCGATGAGCAGTATGATGGCGAAATAGGCCAGCACGAAGGAGATCATGGAGCGGATGATGGCGTCGTTGACCGGGCGGCCGTTGTACTTCTGCGGAAAGACGGCGGAGGGGTGCATCAGCTGGCGCATCTGTTTCTTGAACAGGGCGAAGGCCACCTGGACCCGGAAGATCTTCAGCCCCCCCGAGGTGGAACCGGAGCAGGCCCCGAGCAGCATGATGAAGATGAACAGCAGGCTGGTGAGGGAGCCCCAGGTGCCGAAATCGCCGAGGCCGTAGCCCGTGGTGGTGAGCACGGAGACGATGTTGAAACTGCTGATGCGCAAGGCATCCATGAAGTCGAAGGTGCCACGATGCCAGAGGTAGAGCGTCATGATGAGGGTGACCCAGACCACCAGCCAGAAGAAGCCGCGCACTTGGGCGTCACGCAGCAGGCTGGTGTCGCGCCGGGAGAGGCTCTGCACATAGAGCAGGAAAGGCAGGCCGCCGAGGAACATGAAGAGGGTGCCAATCCAGTGGGCGGAATTGGAGAAGTGGGACATGGACTGATCCGAGGTGGAGTAGCCCCCGGTGCTCAGGGTGGTCATGGCATGGTTGACCGCCTCAAAGCTGGTCATGCCGCTCGCCCAGTAGGCGAGGAAGCAGAGCATGGAGAGCACCAGATAGACCTGCACTATGTTCTTGGCCACCGTCTTGGCGCGGGGGGCACTCTTGTCGGACCAATCCGAACTCTCGGTCTGGAACAGCTTCATCCCCCCCACGTTGAGGTAGGGCAGCACGGCCACCGCCATCACGATGAAACCCACCCCCCCCAGCCACTGCAGGATGGAGCGCCACAGCAGTATGCTGTGGGCCATGCCGTCGAGCCCGGACAGCACGGTGGAGCCCGTGGTGGTGACCCCCGACATGGTCTCGAAGTAGGCGTCGGCGAAGCCGATGTGGTTGATGAAGACGAAGGGGAGGGCGCCAAACAGGCAGGCCACGCCCCAGACGGAGGTGGTGAGCAGGAACATCTCCCGTACCCCGAGCCGGAATTCCGCCTTGCGGCCATAGTGCAGGCACCAGAAGGCGGCGAGGTGGGTGATGACCACGGATTGCAGAAATTCGACGAAGCCTTCCGAGCCGGTCAGCAGGGCAAGCAGGGTGGGCAGCCACATGAAGAGGGCGAGCTTGGAGAGCACCAGCCCCAGGGTGAACACGATGGGACGCAGCTTGATCATGATGCACGGCCTGGTTGTTGATGAGAGAAGCAGGAAATGCCACTGCTGGCGGCGTTCCCTGGCTTGTCAGTCCGATGAGTCCGCATGGTGGCGCTACAGGAAGAAGGGACTTGGCTGGAACAGCCGTTCCACTTCCTGTATGTATTTCTTGTCCACCAGAAACATGACCACGTGGTCATCTTGCTGGATCTCGGTGCGATCGTGGGCGATCAGTACCTCTTCACCGCGAACGATGGCGCCTATGGTGGTACCGGGCGGCAGCTTGAGCTCGCCCACCGTCTTGCCCACCACCTTGGAGGTGTTCTCGTCACCATGGGCGATGGCCTCGATGGCCTCGGCCGCCCCGCGGCGCAGGCTGTAGACGTTGGCGATGTCGGCCCGGCGCACATGAGTCAACAGGGCCGAGATGGTGGCCTGCTGGGGCGAGATGGCGATATCGATGGAACCGCCCTGCACCAGATCCACGTAGGCGCCGCGCTGGATCAGCACCATGGTCTTCTTGGCGCCCATCTTCTTGGCGAGCAGGGCCGACATGATGTTGGCCTCGTCCTCGTTGGTGACCGAGATGAAGACGTCGATCTGGTCGATGTGCTCCTCGGCCAGCAGCTCCTGATCCGCGGCATCGCCGCAGAAGACGATGGTGTTCTCCAGCAGCTCGGAGAGCTGCTCCGCCCGCTTCTGGTTGCGCTCGATCAGCTTGACGCTGTAACGCTTCTCCAGCTGGCGGGCGAGGCCGGCGCCTATGTTGCCGCCGCCGACGATCATGATGCGGCGATAGGGGCTCTCGAGCCGTTGCAGTTCCGACATCACGGCGCGGATATGACCGGCGGCGGCGACGAAGAACACCTCGTCATCGGCCTCTATGATGGTGGTGCCCTGGGGGCGGATGGAACGGCCCTGGCGGAAGATGGCGGCCACCCGGGTCTCGATGTTGGGCATGTGCTCGCGCAGGCTGGAGAGGGCGTTGCCCACCAGGGGGCCGCCGTAGTAGGCCTTGACCGCCACCAGACCCACCTTGCCACCGGCGAAGTCCACCACCTGCAGGGCGCCGGGATACTCGATGAGGCGGCGCACATAGTCGGTCACCAGCTGCTCGGGGGCGATCAGGTGATCCACCGGCACGGATTCCGGCAGGAACAGGCGATCCCGCTCCATCAGATAGGCGGGGGAGCGAATGCGCGCCACCTTGTTCGGGGTGTTGAACAGGGAGTAGGCGATCTGGCAGGCGATCATGTTGGTTTCGTCGCTGTTGGTGACGGCCACCAGCATGTCCGCATCCTGGGCCCCCGCTTCGCGCAGCACCTTGGGGTGGGCGCCGTGACCATTGACCACCCGCAGATCGAACTTGTCCTGCAACTCCCGCAGGCGGTCGCTGTCGGTGTCGACCAGGGTGATGTCGTTGTTTTCCCCGGCCAGGTTCTCGGCCAGGGTGCCGCCCACCTGGCCGGCTCCCAAGATGATGATTTTCATAGGGAACGCTTGCTCACATGCAGAGAGAAGAGGAGGCCATCGGCCTGGCCAATGATGCCCGTCATGGCTGAACTTTTACCAGCTTGGCGTAGTAGAAGCCATCCATGCTCGCCTCGCCAGGGAGGAACTGGCGGCCCGGACAGGCCGGGGTATCCTGCGGGTGCAGCGGGATCAGGCGGGCGTCCGGGGTTGCCGCCAGGAAGGCGCGCACCTGGTCGCGGTTCTCCTCGGGCAGCACGGAGCAGGTGGCGTAGAGCAGGGTGCCACCGGCCTTGAGCCGGGGCCAGAGCGCGGCCAGGATACGGCCCTGCAACTCGGCCAGCTCGCGAATGTCCTGATCCCGGCGCAGCCACTTGATGTCGGGGTGACGGCGGATGACGCCAGTGGCGGAGCAGGGGGCATCGAGCAGGATGCGATCGAACTGCCCTTCTGGCCACCACTGCTCGGGGGCGCTGGCATCCCCATGGATGAGCCTGGCCTTGAGGCCGATGCGATCCAGGTTCTCCTGCACCCGGGTGAGGCGCTGCTGGTCGGCATCGACGGCCACCACGCCGGCCAGATCGGGCTGGCGCTCGAGCAGGTGCGCCGTCTTGCCGCCCGGGGCGGCGCAGGCGTCCAGTATCCACTCCCCCGGCTGGGGGTCGAGCAGCTGGGCGGCCAGCTGGGCGGCACCATCCTGCACCGAGCAGTCGCCGGTCTCGAAGCCGGGCAGCTTGGTCACGTCGCAGGGGCGCTCGAGCAGGATGCAGTCAGCCCCTTCTTCACCGGCGGCGGCATGGATGCCGGCCTCGGCCATGCGGGCCAGCATCTGCTCGCGGCTCTGGCGCTGGCCGTTGTTGCGGATCCACATGGGGGGGCGCTGGTTGTTGGCCTCCATGATGAATTCCCAATCGTCGGGATAGGCCTGGCGCAGGCGCTTGGTGAGCCACTCCGGGTGACCGAGACGGGTGCTGGGCACTCGGTCGATGCGGGCCAGTATCACCTCGGCGCTACGCTGGAAGTTGCGCAGCACCCCGTTGATCAGGCCGCGCAGCGAGCTGCCCTTGAGCAGCTTGACCGCGTTGACGGTCTCGGCCACGGCAGCGTGGGCCGGAATGCGGGTGTAGATGAGCTGGTAGAGGCCGACCAGGATCAGATAGTGGAAGATGCGGCTCTTGTTCTTGAGCGGCTTGTCCATCATCTCGCCCACGGCGGCGTCCAGGCGCGGCATCCAGCGCAGGGTGCCATAGCAGAGTTCTTGCAGGAGGGGGCGATCGCGAGGCGCCACCTTCTCCTGGGCAGCAGGCAGAACGGCGGAAAGGGAGAGCCCCTGATCCAGCACCTGCTGGATGACGAGAGCGGCCTGTGCACGTGTTTTCATAGTCTTACCTTAGATGCGCAAGTCGGGGCCCTGGCCCCGCTTGTTTCGATTCAATCCAGCTCAATTCAGTTGGGTGCCGGGTACAAACCAGTCGCGGCGAGAGTTGAGCAGGTCCAGCGCCGCCATGGCCTTCTTGCCGGGGGGTTGCAGGGTCAGCAGGCGCAACACCCCCTTGCCGGTGGCCACCTCTATCCCTTGCCTGTCGGCCTTGAGCAGAGTGCCGGCGCTCTGGCCATGGTCGCTGTCGATGACTTGCGCCTGCCACAGCTTGATGGTCTGTCCCGCGACCTCGAACCAGCTGATGGGCCAGGGATTGAAGGCACGAACGCAGCGCTCGATGGCGGCTGCGTCCATCGACCAGTCGATGCGCGCCTCCTCCTTGGAGAGCTTCTCGGCGTAGTTGGCCAGGGCATCGTCCTGGGGCTCGGCGGTGGTGTCACCGGCCGCCATGGCGTTGACGGTGTCGACCAATGCCTGGGGGCCCAGCTCGGCCAGCTTGTCATACAGGCTGGCGGAGGTCTCGTCGGCGGCGATGGGGCAATGGGCCTTGCGGATCATGGCGCCCGTGTCGAGGCCGACGTCCATCTGCATGATGGTGACGCCGGTTTCGCCATCGCCTGCCCAGATGGCCCGCTGGATCGGGGCCGCGCCGCGCCAGCGGGGCAGCAGGGAGCCGTGGACGTTGATGCAGCCAAGGGGCGGGGTGTCGAGCACCGCTTTGGGCAGGATCAGGCCATAGGCGACCACCACCATGAGATCGGCCCCCAGGGCGTTGAGCTCGGCCTGGGCCGCTTCATTGCGCAGGGAAGCGGGTTGATGGACGGGCAGGTCGTGGGCCAGGGCCAGCTCCTTGACCGGGCTGGCGCTCAGCTTCTGACCACGACCGGCAGGCTTGTCGGGTTGGGTATAGACGGCGACAACCTCATGGCCGGAAGACAACAACGCCGCCAGATGACGGGCGGCGAAGTCGGGTGTACCGGCAAAAATCAGTTTCAATTTCTTCAAGGGGGCAGGTCCTTAACCGGCTTTACGGTCTTCGCGCGCCATTTTTTCCAGCTTCTGACGGATGCGCTGGCGCTTGAGCGGGGACAAGTAATCCACAAACAGCTTGCCCACCAGGTGATCCATTTCATGTTGGATGCAGATGGCCAGCAGATCGTCCGCTTCCAGCTCGAACGGCTGGCCGTTGCGATCCAGGGCGCGGATCTTGATCCACTCGGCGCGGGGCACCAGGG
Organism: Aeromonas bivalvium; assembly: GCF_046078285.1. Lineage (NCBI taxonomy): Bacteria > Pseudomonadati > Pseudomonadota > Gammaproteobacteria > Aeromonadales > Aeromonadaceae > Aeromonas > Aeromonas bivalvium. The sequence continues at coordinate 66,797 of NZ_JBGXBV010000009.1, read as the reverse complement.
CACGGCTGCCGGGGACAGAGAGGCAGCCCTCTTCGATGCCGGTGCTGCCGGATTGGGCAATGACTTCCGGGTTGATCAGCACCAGGGGATCTTCCCGATCGTCCGAGACGTCGATAACTATGATGCGCTGATGGATGTCGACCTGGGTCGCGGCCAGGCCTATGCCTTCCTCCGCATACATGGTGTCGAACATATCATCTACAATCTGTTGTAACTCGGGTGTAATGGTCTCGACAGGGGCTGCGACGGTGCGCAGACGTTCATCGGGGAAACGCAATACATCTAGAATGGCCATAGTCTTGTCTTTAGCTTCGTATCAATGCAGTCAATATTGACGTAATTCTAGTCATTTACGCCGACAAAAAACAGCAACACTTTGCGTGCAGAAAATAACAGGGAGCGTTATGTATCTGAAGCAAACGACGTTAGCCTGCCTGTTCGCCCTGACGAGCCAGGGCGTGCTGGCCCAGGCGCTGACCCTCAAGAGCGACTATCCCAGCCAATATCAGGTCCGGAAGGGGGATACCCTCTGGGACATCTCCGGCAAGTATCTGGAGCAACCCTGGCTATGGCCCAGGCTCTGGAACATCAATCCGCAGATCGCCAATCCGCACTGGATATACCCGGGGGATGTGCTGCAACTGAGCTGGGTCAATGGCGAGCCCCGCCTCGGCAAGATGGTGCAGGGGGGCAAGCGGGTGCTCCGGCTCTCCCCCAAGAATCACTACGAGAGCAAGGCCAATCCGATCCCCACCCTGCCCCTGAGCGAGATAGGTCCCTTCATGCAGACGGATCACATCTTCACGACGCAACAGGAGAGCCAGGGCCTGCCCTATATCCTGGGTGAAAATGCGGGTCACATCGGCATGTTGGAGGGGGCCACCCTCTATGTGCAGGGGGCACTGATCCCGGGGCAGGATTATGGCATCTATCGGCCGGGCACAGTCTACCGGGACAAGCAGACCCGCGAACTGCTGGGCCAGGAGGCCATCTTCGTGGGCACGGCCCGCGCCCAGGCGTCGCTGCCAAAGGATCGCAGCCGCATTCTCCTCACCCGCAGCCAGCGCGAGGTCTATCAGGGGGACAGATTGATGCCCCTGCCGGCGCAGGAGATGCTGTCAGCCCTGTTTGTCCCTCGTGCGGCGCCCGTGACCACCCCTGGCTATGTGGTCGAGCTGCCAAGCAAGGCTCGGGGTGGGGGCAAGTTCGATATCGTCTTGATCAACAAGGGGGCCAGGGAGCAGATGGCGCCCGGAGATGTGCTGGATGTGCTGCGGCCCGGGGTGCGCCTGACGGACAAGTATGGCAAGGTCTCCTATCGGGAACTCTCTTCCCTCTATGACAAGGGATTTCACTCGGCGGGGCGTACACCACTTCCGGATGAGTCTATCGCCCGCATCATGTTGTTCAAGGTTTATGACAAGCTGAGCTACGGCATGATCTTGCAGAGCCAGGACATGGTCAGCACGGGTTACAAGGTCAGTCATTTCTGAGATGGGATCCACCCAGGAGAGACTGACCGCCTGGCTGACCCTGGAGGCCGTCCCCGGGATAGGCCCGGTGACCGCGACTCGCCTGCTGGCGGCCGTGTCAGACTCTGGCAGCGGGGCGCCAAGCGCCATCGACACCCTTTTCCTTTGGGACGACAGCAAGCTCCATGAAATTGGTCTCAGCTGGGCGCAGATTCAGGCATTGCGCCATCCGGAGGTCGGTGTGGTGCAGGCGCTGGAGTGGGCCGAGCGTCCAGACAACCGCCTTATCTGCCGCGACAGCCCCGAATATCCCCCCCTGCTGCGTGAAATTCCGGCCGCCCCTCTGCTGCTCTACTGCCGCGGCGATCTCGATGCACTGAGCGCTGTCCAACTGGCCATGGTGGGCAGCCGTCATCCCAGTTATGCCGGTCGGGACAATGCCACTCGCCTCAGCCGAGCACTGGCCGAGCGCGGACTGGCCATCACCTCTGGACTGGCGCTCGGTATCGATGGCATCTGCCATCAGCAGGCGCTTGCCGCCGGGGGAATAACCCTCGCCGTGCTTGGCTCCGGGCTGGATAGCGTCTACCCCAGGCGGCATCAGGGTCTTGCCGATCAGATAGTGGCCAGTGGCGGCCTCATTGTCTCAGAGCTGGCTCCGAACAAGGGGCCGTTGGCGGAGCACTTTCCCCGCCGCAATCGCATCATCAGCGGTCTCTCCCTCGGAACCCTGGTGGTGGAGGCGGCCGAGCAGAGCGGCTCCCTCATCACGGCCCGCTATGCGCTGGAGCAGGGGCGCGAGGTGTTTGCCGTGCCGGGGGCTCCCCAGAATGGACAAGCCCTCGGTTGCAACCGACTGATCCAGCAAGGGGCCAAGTTGGTGATGGAGCCAGACGATGTGTTGGTCGAGCTCAATTGGGCACAGATCCGGGCCGTCTCGGGGGCTGAAGTCGACGAGATGGCAGCCATTACCGGTACTAATAGTGCATTGCCTTATGCCGATTTGTTGGATAACGTAGGTTATGAGACCACGAGCGTGGATACCGTTGCCGAGCGGGCCGAGCTCCCTGTCGAGGTGGTTTTGGGCAGGTTAGTCGAGCTTGAGCTGGCGGGCGCTGTGATAGCGGTAGCCGGTGGATACGTCAGAACGAGGAGGGCGAATCATGTTTGATGTATTGATGTACCTTTTCGAGACCTACATCCACAGTGATGCCGATGTAACGGTCCAGCAAGATGAACTCACCGACGAGTTGACCCGTGCCGGTTTCGACCAGGACGAGATCAACAAGGCCCTCAACTGGCTGGAACGGCTGGCCAACCTGCATGACAGTGAACGGGAAGTCTATGTCACTGCCAGCGCCCAGGGCTCGATGCGGGTCTATGCGCCGCAAGAGTTGGCACGGCTAAGCACCGAGTGTCGCGGCTTCCTGCTGTTCCTGGAACAGGCTCAGGTTCTCAACGCCGAGACCCGCGAAATCTGTATCGAGCGGCTGCTCGAACTCGACAAGCCCGACATCGAACTCGATGACCTGAAATGGGTCGTGATGATGGTGTTGTTCAACGTGCCCGGCAGCGAGAACGCCTACCACCAGATGGAAGAGCTGGTGTTCGACGAGTCGGACGGCATACTGCACTGACAGCCCGGTGCCGCGCTGGTAGAATTTGGATCTTCTGAATTCGAGGCGCGGCCCATGTCCAAGATCGACAATCACCTGTTTTCCGCCCACGAGCATGCGCTCGAGCGAGAGCCTTGTCCCCAATGCGGCTCCGAGCTGGTGATCCGTCAGGGCAAGCATGGCCCCTTCCTCGGTTGTGCCAGCTATCCTGCCTGTGACTATATCCGCTCGCTGACGCCCTCCGGCCGCGACATCGAAAAGGTGATGGAGGGTTCAGTCTGTCCGTCATGCGGCCAGCCGCTGGCCATCAAGAAAGGGCGCTACGGACTCTTCGTCGGCTGCACCCAGTACCCCGCCTGTCAGCACATGGCTTCCCTGCAGGAGAGAGACGATACCCAGATACCCTGTCCCGCCTGCGGCAAGGGCCATCTGGTCAGCCGAACCTCCCGTTTTGGCAAGTGCTTCTATAGCTGCGATGACTACCCTCACTGCAAATATGTGGTCAACGACAAGCCTGTGGCCATGCCCTGTGCCAAGTGTGGTTGGGGCATCATGGTGGAGAAGCGAGTCCGGGGGACGCTGAAATGGTGCTGCCCGCAAAAGAAATGCGGCCACCAAGACGAGCAGGTATAATCGCGCCGCCGCCGGATGGGTCAATCGGTGTCGCCATTTGGCTCAACTTTGGCGCAAAAACGGGCTTGTATTGCGCAAGCCTGTATCGCCGGGATGTGTGCCGCTCTTTCCGTGATAGCGTCGATTTCGGGCAGCAAGATCCTGGCGGTCAGGCAGGCAAGGACGCAGGCCTTCGAATACCGCCTCGCGGCTTGGCATCGGCGGCTGTGATGGCAAGAGAATCCTCTGTGCTGCCACACCCTGGTGCATGTGCACCGGCGAGGGAAGAACGCCGAAGGGGCCATGGCGAATGCTGCCGCCCTTGAGGCCTATCATTGACGTGAGCCAGACGCGACAGCTCGAGCTGGCGCGTTTGCCCTGATACAGAATGCGTATGTCGAACGAATTTGAACAAGCCGTCGCCGCTCTGCGGGCGGGCGGTGTCATTGCTTATGCCACCGAGGCCGTCTTTGGTCTTGGTTGTGATCCCGATAACCAGGCCGCGGTGCAGCGCCTGCTCGCCATCAAGCAGCGGCCGGTGGAGAAGGGATTGATCCTGATTGCCGCCGACGTGAGCCAGTTGGAGCATTACATCGACTTGAGCCAACTGAACAGCGAGCAGATGGCCAGGGTCGACGCGAGCTGGCCCGGCCCATTCACCTGGGTCATGCCGGCCCGGGCGAGCACCCCGGCATGGTTGACCGGCCGTTTCGATACCCTGGCGGTGCGTGTCAGTGGCCATCCCCAGGTGCAGGCACTGTGTCGTGCCTTTGGCAAGCCGCTGGTGTCAACCAGTGCCAATCTCACCGGTGAGGAGCCTGCTCGCAGCGTCGCCCAGATTGGCCAGGCCTTGGCCGCGCAGTTGGCACATATACAGGTTGGCGAGGTGGGCGGGCTCAGCAATCCGTCCGAGATAAAAGACGCTCGCAGCGGCGCCGTGATCCGTCCCTCCTGACGTGACGGCAGGACCCCTGACAAGACAATAATGAGGCGGGGCGCCAAGATCCCGCCGGCTGGAGAAGCAATGAGCAAACCGGATGTGGCCGCAGTCAAGATCTTCCTGCTGGCACTGCAAGACACCATCTGTCAGGGGCTGGAGCGGGCCGACGGCCTGGGCCGCTTCGTCGAGGATGCCTGGACGCGGGAGGGCGGCGGCGGTGGTCGAACCCGGGTGATGCGGGCCGGCAAGGTGATCGAGCAGGGGGGGGTGAACTTCTCCCATGTCTATGGCGATGCCATGCCCGCCTCGGCCACCGCCCACAGACCCGAGCTGGCCGGACGTCGCTTCGAGGCCATGGGGGTCTCGCTGGTCATCCATCCTCATAACCCCTATGTGCCGACCAGTCACGCCAATGTGCGCTTCTTCATCGCCGAGAAGGAGGGCGAAGATCCCATCTGGTGGTTTGGTGGTGGCTTCGATTTGACCCCTTTCTACCCGTTCGAGCAGGATGTGCGGCACTGGCACAGCGTGGCTCATGAGCTGTGCCAGCCGTTTGGCGATGACATCTATCCCGAATTCAAAGCCTGGTGCGACCGTTATTTCTATCTGAAGCACAGGGACGAAACCCGCGGGGTTGGCGGTCTCTTCTTCGATGATCTCAATCGTTGGCCCTTCGAGCAGTCATTTGCCTTCATGCGGGCTGTGGGGGAAGGTTATCTCGCGGCATACCTGCCCATTCTGGTCCGCCGCCAGGATACCCCCTATGGCGAGAGAGAGCGCCAGTTCCAGCTTTATCGCCGCGGTCGCTACGTCGAGTTCAATCTGGTCTACGACAGGGGCACCTTGTTTGGCCTGCAGACCGGTGGTCGGACAGAATCCATACTGATGTCCATGCCACCTCTGGCGCGCTGGGAGTACGACTGGCATGCCGAGCCGGGGTCGGCTGAGGCGCTGCTCTATCAGGATTATCTCAAGCCACGGCAGTGGCTCTGATGACAAGGGTCGCCGAGGCGACCCTTTTTCATGGGAATGGCACTTGTCCCGCCGGGGTAAAAACCGTTAAATCGGATCATTCTCCTCCAGACGGACCCTTGCGATGGACAGGTATGCGGTATTCGGTTATCCGGTACGACACAGTAAATCCCCCTTTATTCACACCCTCTTTGCCCGGCAGACCCAGCAGTTGATGGAATATACCCTGGCGGAGCCCGCACCCGATGGCTTTGCCGAGGCGCTGCGCAATTTCTTCGCCGAGGGCGGCAAGGGCTGCAACATCACTGTCCCGTTCAAGGAGCAGGCGTTTGCGCTGGTCGATAGCCTGAGCCCGCGTGCCAGGCTGGCGGGGGCGATCAATACCATCAAGCTGACCGATGACGGCCTCCTGCTGGGGGACAATACCGACGGTGCCGGCCTGGTGGCCGATCTGACCTCCCAGGGGGTCAGCCTGGCGGGGTGCCGGATCCTGCTGCTCGGTGCTGGAGGCGCGGCCCGTGGTGCCCTGGCCCCCCTGTTGGCCGAGGGGCCGGGTCGCCTGGTCATTGCCAACCGCACCCATGACAAGGCGGCCCAGCTGGCCCGGGAATTCGCCTCCTTGGGTCCCGTCGAGGCCGTACGATACGAGGATCTCCTCGGTCCGTTCGACCTGGTGATCAACTCCACCTCGGCCAGCCTGCAAGGCTCGCTCCCCCCCATACCCTCTTCGGTCATACACAGTGATATCGCCGTCTACGACATGATGTATGGCGCCGAAGAGACGCCGTTCAACGCCTGGGCTCGGGCGCAGGGGGCGCGCAAGATCATGGATGGGCTCGGCATGCTGGTGCAGCAGGCTGCCGAGGCATTTACCATCTGGCGCGGCATTCGTCCGGGAACGACCCAGGTGCTGCGCGAATTGAAACGCAATCTGGGGGTGGCATGAACCAGAGCATCCAGTTCCCGGACTCGGCCGAATGGCAGGCCGAGCAACAGCGGGTTCACTTCCCGGCTCAGTTGATGGGGGGGCTGATCCCTTGCTATATCAGTCGCCACCGTCTGGAGCGGTTGGCCGGACTCTCCCTGGTGCGGGAAGACGATATCCTGCGAGCCTTCGATAGCTTGAGGTTCGATATCGAGGAGATGGTTGAAAAACTCATTGAAGAACAAGAGTTTGGAGAAGATGGTGCCATCTATCTCTAAGCAGGCAAAGTTTTTTTGCTGAGGATTGGAACTTTCCAAAGATCAGGCTGACTAACTAGATAGTTGAGGAAGTGCTAGTTAGTCACCTTTATAACCCCCGGTATTCGTACTGGGGATTTTTTTATCTATATGAAAATAAAAGAAAAAATATCATTATCTTTGAGTGAAACTTTGTTACATAAATTACTTTCACTTTTTTGTTGGTTTGATGTACAGTTGTTCTCGTAGGGTACAGAGGTAAGATGTTCTATCTTTCAGACCTTTTATTTCACGTAATTGAATGTGGCTGAATAGCAGCCCCGATGAGTCATCGTCGGGGCGTTTTTTTATGGATCCAGTTTAGAGTAAAGACTTTAAAAACCGCTATCCTTTGATAAAATGATGGGGTTTCTTGAGTAAACCCAGTGGTCATTTCTTCTCAAGACGGATTTCTTCCCAATTTTGAACAGTATCTTCGGGCCGGTTCCTTACCCAGGGAACTGGCCTCATTTTTATCCCATGTCGGCCGTTAAATGTAATTAACTTACAGTTTGGTATTTATCGCCGATTTTTAGCTGGCTGACACAGCTCCAGGTTGAAAACGTTATCATTTGATGGTTTTGTTTGTTCTTGATGAGAATTAAGTGGTTGCTTACTGAAAACAGTCAGTTATCCCGTGCGGGATGGGGTTTGATTTCGGAAGGGGGGCGAGGAGATGAGGTGGTTTGGGGAGGGGTTTCAATTGGCGGAGCCTGCTCCGCCAATTGAAAAGTGGCAGGATTATTCGATGTCGGATTCGGCATCGATGGCGTCTTCGGCCGCCGCACCAGAGAGGTACCAGCCACTGAGGGTCTGCGCCAACTTCTCTACCCCGATCTGAGTGAGGGAGGAGAAGGCTTCAACCTGGATCTGGGGGCCCAGATTGGCTACCGCCTGGCGAACCTTGATCACCTGATTGTTGCGTGGCCCCGGACTCAGCTTGTCGGCCTTGGTCAGCAGCAGCATGACAGGCAGTTCGCGGTGGGAACTCCACTCCAGCATGTTCATGTCGGTTTCTTTGAGCGGATGACGGATGTCCATCAGGATCACCAAGCCTTTCAAAGACTCACGACGTTGCAGATATTCAGCCAGCGACTTTTGCCACTTTAGCTTCATTTCCAGTGGAACCTGGGCATAACCGTAACCTGGCAGATCGACCAGACGCTTGCCCGGTTCCAGCTCGAACAGGTTGATCAGCTGGGTCCGGCCTGGCGTTTTACTGGTGCGGGCCAGGTTCTTGTGTTTGGTCAAGGTGTTCAAGGCTGATGACTTGCCGGCATTGGAACGCCCGGCAAACGCAATCTCGACACCCCCATCATTTGGCAGGTGACGGATGTCGGGTGCGCTGGTCACAAAATGCACCTTATTGAAATTCAGAGTTTGTGTATCCAACGTAAATTCCCCATGGAGAGAGAGGGTTATAGAGTTACTTTTTTGTGAAATCGTGTAAAATGGCGTCGCTTAAACGCGTTTATTTTAACATGCCTTCAGCGGCATGGGATCTGGAAGCCTAATAACGAGAAGTTGGAACGCCATGAAGAACCTAGTCATTACTCTTGCTCTGATGGTTGGCGTAACGGGGATGGCACAAGCCAAGGGCGATGCCGCTGCGGGACAAACCAAGTCGGCGGTGTGCGCTGCCTGTCATGGACCGGACGGCAATGGTCCTGCTGATATTTACCCCAAGCTTGCTGGTCAGCACGCATCATATATCAAAAAACAGTTAGTGGAACTGAAGGCTGCCGCTTCTGGCGCCACGGGGCGTGCTTCTCCCATCATGGGACCCATGGCACTGCCCTTGTCCGATCAGGACATGGATGACCTGGCGGCCTATTTCTCCGGCCAGCAGATCACGCCGGTGGCGGTGCCCGATGAGGTCGTTGCCGAAGGCAAGGCGCTCTACATGGGGGGTGACATGAGCCGGGGCCTGCCTGCGTGCGCCGCCTGCCATGGTCCCCGTGGTGTGGGTGTTGAACAGGCCAAGTATCCCAGCCTGTCCGGTCAGCATCCCGCCTACATCAAGGCGCAGCTGGAAGGTTTCCGGGCTGCGACCCGCGACAATGATCCCAATGGCATGATGCGTGATGTGGCCAAGAAGCTGACGGACCACGATATCGAAGTGTTGTCCAAGTACGTGGCCGGATTGCACTGATGACGGTATGGCGGCCGCTTGCGTCGCCAAGCTGCATAGCGAAACAGGGAGCCTAAGGGCTCCTTTGTTTTATGGGTTGCCGCTTTGCCCCTCTCCCTGTGCGATATTTCCCATTTCGAGCGTTGGCCTCGGCTGAAAAAATCACGTCTTATCAAATAAAGTTATTATTTATTAATTGGTTATTCATTTCTTTTGTCACCATTTCCCCCTCACGAGAGCGCGATCGGATTGAGTCACCTCCCGAGCTTGATAGAGTGTCGGCCAGGGAATGACTCGGGATCGGGTCAAGGGTTCGCCCGGGAGCGGGCGAGAGCAAGGATGCCGGGACAGGCTGGGATGCCTGGCAAGGGAGTGAAGCATCAGGATGATGACCTCTTGGGACGGGAGGGGCGCGGGATGCAATCGGGTCGACGTACCACAGGGAGGTAGCGCGTCGAGACAAGCAAGCACACGCATATTCAGGAATGATCCACTAAGGTCAGGACGACCCATATAAAGATATGAGGCGAGGCGCCAGGGAAGGGCGGCATCGATAAGGATGGGACTCGCACAGCATATAGAGGCAGCTTCGGCTGCCTTTTTTCTATTGGATGATTAACCCGGGCCGGCATTTTGTGTCAAAATACCAGCAACATGCCCAGAGGGTACCGATCCTGCGCTGTTCAGTTGCCCTGCGGGGCAGCCATGATGCCGGATCCTGTGCCGCCTCGATCATTCATTGTCAGCATCTTATCCCCCGGGCGCCATGGCGCCTCGTGGCGGTTTTTATATCCAGCAATGTCCCGGAGTCATTCATGTCGGCCAAACAACCCAGTCGCAAACCCACGGGTAAGCGTAAAGAATCAGATGCCAGTGCCCAGGAAGGCCGTGAGCGCAAGCGTGCCGCCCGGCGCAAAGGTCTGAAGGCGGGGACGCGCCAGCAGGTCGCCGAGCCCAAGCGCAACAAGGGCAACAAGCAGGCACAGGATCCCCGCCTGGGATCGCGCAAGCCGGTGGTGCTGATCGTTGACGATAAACAGAGCAAGCCGCAGCTCGCCCAGGTCGCCAGAGAGAAGATCCTCAAGCTGACCCCGGAGCAGGAGCTGGCCGCCATCGAAAACGATGACCGTCTCAATGACTTCCTCGACCGTCTGGATGAGGGCGAGACCCTGAGCGCCGCCGATCAGGCCTGGGTCGACCAGCGGGTCGATCGCTATCAGGAGCTGATGGATGAACTCGGCATCATAGATGACGAGGACGAAGACGAGTCCACCTTCCTGGCGGAGGATGCCGAGCAGACGCAGGCTCCCGCGAGCGAAGAGGATCTGTGGGATCGCTTCACCAAGGCGGATTACCAACCGCAACAAGCAGAGCCCAAGAAAAAGTGAGCGGCGCCCTGATGCTGGCTACCCTGGCGGGTAGCCTTGTCTTGCTCGGTCTGGCCGTCTATGCCGGCATGCTGCTGGCCAGGGTACGACGCCAGACGGAGCAACAGGAGCAGGCCATCCAGGCACGCAACGAGCGCATCCTCGACAGCGTACGCGTCATCGCCCATGCGGTGCGCGATGGTCAGTGCGACTACTCGGAAGGGGCCATCCGCCTGACCAACCTGCTCAATGCCTTGCAGATCAAGGAGGGGCGCGCCTTTGCCGAGGAGTTCCCCGGTCTGTACGGCTTGTATGAGAAGGTGAAGGAGATGCCGACCCATGAGGCGCGCAAGGCGCTCAAGCGCAACGAGATCATGAAGATGGATCTGGAGCGCAGCGGCTACGAGGTCGAACTGGAGGCGCAGATCCTCAAGGATGTGGCCCTGTTGAAGGATTTTCAGCTGGGCAAGTGATCCCGGCCAACCCATGAGGAAGCAAGTGTGCGAGTCGAACCGATAGTGTGGGATCAGGCGCTGATCGAGAAGTACAACCACAGCGGCCCCCGTTATACCTCCTATCCCACCGCGCTGGAATTCAACGAGGCGTTCGGTTATCCGGATTTCGTCCGCGCCGCCGGCCAGTATCCCCAGCGCAATCTCTCGCTCTATGTGCACATCCCCTTCTGCCACAAGCTCTGCTACTACTGTGGCTGCAACAAGGTGATCACGCGCCATCAGCACAAGGCCGATCAGTATCTCGACTATCTGGAGCGGGAGATTGCCGCCCAGGCCCCCCTGTTTGCCAATCGCACCGTGACGCAGCTGCACTGGGGGGGCGGCACACCCACCTATCTGGATGAAGCCCAGACCCGACGGCTGATGGCCATGCTGCGGCAACACTTCCACTTCGCCGAGGAGGGGGAGATCAGCATAGAGGTGGATCCGCGGGAGATCGCACTCTCCATGCTGGACGTGCTGCGGGAGCTTGGTTTCAACCGGATCAGTCTTGGCGTGCAGGACTTCAACAAGCAGGTACAGGCGGCGGTCAACCGGGAGCAGGACAACGACTTCATTCGTGCCATGCTGGAGCGGGCGCGGGAGCTGGGGTTCAGATCCACCAACCTGGATCTCATCTACGGCCTGCCGCACCAGAACCGTGACAGCTTCCACCACACCCTGGAGGAGGTGCTCAAAACGGATCCGGCCCGGCTCTCCATCTTCAACTATGCCCACCTGCCGAGCCGCTTTGCCGCCCAGCACAAGCTGAAAGAGGCGGATATGCCGGCCCCTCGGGAGAAGCTGGCCATGCTGCAGGACACCATCGCCTTCCTCACCGGCCAGGGCTACCAGTTCATCGGCATGGATCACTTCGCCAAGCCCGATGACGAGCTGGCCGTCGCCCAGCGCAACGGCACCCTGCATCGCAATTTCCAGGGCTACACCACCCAGGGGGATTGCGACCTGCTGGGGCTGGGGGTCTCCTCCATCAGCATGATGGGGGATGCCTACTCCCAGAATCAGAAGGATCTCAAGGCCTACTACGCCCAGGTGGAAACGCTGGGCCATGCCCAGTGGAAGGGGTGCTCCCTCAACCGGGACGACCTGATCCGTCGGGAGGTGATAAAACGCCTCATCTGCGACTTCTCCCTGGATTTCACCGCAGTCGAGCAGGCCCATGACCTGGTGTTCGCCCAGTATTTTGCCGACGATCTCAAGCTGTTGCAGACCTTTGTCGACGATGGTCTGGTGCGCCTGACCGACACAGGCCTGACGGTGGTCGGCACGGGCCAGCTGCTCATTCGCAACATCTGCATGTGCTTCGATGTCTATCTGCGCAACGCGGCGCGGGCCCAGCAGTTCTCCCGGGTGATCTGAACCAGAGCCCTTATGCACGCAATAAAAAAACCGCCTCGGCGGTTTTTTTATTGCTGTCAGGGCCGCCCTGATGGGCTCTTAGCGGGCGACGGCGCTGGCGGCCAGCTCGGCCTTCTCCTGCTTGCTCAGGAAGGCCAGCTTGAGGCCATTCTCCTGGGCGCTGCGTATCTGGCTGGCGCTGAGACCGGCGGCCGGGGCGGCTACCTCGTATTCGTGGCGCAGCTCTATGCCTTCCACCGCAGGATCGTCGGTATTGAGGCAGGCGAGCACGCCATGGTCCAGGAACTGGCGGATCGGGTGGCGTTGCAGGCTCTCCACTGTGCTGGTCTGCAGGTTGGAGGTGAGGCAGGACTCGATGCCGATGCCGTGCTCGGCCAGATAATCCATCAGGCGCGGATCCTGCACCGCCTTGACCCCGTGGCCGATGCGAGTCGCCCCCAGATCGCGAATGGCCTGCCACATGCTTTCGGGGCCGGCGGCCTCACCGGCATGGACGGTGACATGGAGACCGGCATCGCGCACCCGGCGAAAATGCTCGGTGAACAGCTCGCCGGGAAAGCCCAGTTCGTCACCGGCGAGATCGATGGCGACCAGCTGGTTGCAGTGGGCCAGGCAGGCCTCCAGCTCGCGGCGGCACTGCTCGGTGCCGAAGGTGCGGCTCATGATGCCGATGAGCTTGGCCTTGACGCCGAAGTCGCGGCAGCCGGCCTGGACGCCGTCGATCACCGCCTCCACCACCCCTTGGGGATCCAGCTTGTGGGCCATCGCCATGTAGGCCGGGCTGAAGCGCAGCTCGGCATAGTCGATGCCGGCGTGCAGCAGGTCTTCGGCATTCTCGTAGGCGACCCGGCGGCAGGCGTCATAATCCGCCAGCACGGCCACGCCCCAGTCCAGCTTCTTGAGGAAGGCAACCAGGCTCGGCTCCTTCTCGACGATCTGCACATGGGGGCGCAGCGCCTCCAGCTCGAGCGCGGGCAGGGCTATGTTGTGCTGACGGCCGAGCTCGAGGATGGTCTGGGCCCGGATGTTGCCGTCCAGGTGACGATGGAGGTCGGTCAGGGGGAGGGATCTGTCAATCATGAGGGGTGCCTTCTTCGAGCCGATGATAGAGAAGCTAGTCATTCTAGGCGGGGATGACAAAAAAGATACCCTGTTTGAAAGCAAAGGGGCCTGGATTGCCGTCGGCGTGATGGTAAGCGTTTTTCTGGTGGGCCGGGCAGGACCTGGGGTTGTCATGACGTTGGCTGGGGGGATGGCGGGGCCCCCTTGGGCGGGGGCCGGCCGATGCTCAGGAGAAATCGAGCTCCTTGAGTTTGCGGGTGAGGGTATTGCGGCCCCAACCGAGCAGGCGCGCCGCTTCCTGCTTGTGGCCATGGGTATGCTCCAGCGCCGTTTCCAGCATGATCCTCTCGAACTGGGGCATGGCGTCGGCAAGTATGTCTATCTCCCCCAGGGCCAGCTTGCTGGCGACCCAGTCGCGCAGCTGCTGTTGCCAACCGCCGGCGAGGGCGGGCTGACCCGGTTCGGCGACGGTGGCGATGGGGGTCAGCAGCTCGGTGGGCAGGTCGGCGACCAGCACCTCCTGACCCGAGGCCATGACGGTGAGCCAGCGGCAGACGTTCTCCAGCTGGCGCACGTTGCCCGGCCAGGGCAGCCGGCTGATGAAGGCCTGGGTATCCGGGTGCAGGCTCTTGGCCTCGACGTTGAGCTCCTTGGCGGCCCGCAGCAGGAAGTGGTGGGCGAGCTGGGGGATGTCCTCCCGTCGCTCCCTGAGGGCCGGAATGTGAATGCGAATGACGTTGAGGCGGTGAAACAGGTCTTCGCGAAACTCGCCGTCGGCGACCCGTTTCTCCAGATTCTGATGGGTGGCGGCGATGATGCGCACGTCCACCTGCACCGGCTGATGGCCGCCAACCCGATAGAACTGACCGTCCGCCAGCACCCGCAGCAACCGGGTCTGCACGTCCAGCGGCATATCGCCTATCTCGTCGAGAAACAGGGTGCCGCCATCGGCCTGCTCGAAGCGGCCGTGGCGTATGTTGTTGGCACCGGTGAAGGCGCCCTTCTCGTGACCAAACAGCTCGGATTCGATGAGATCCTTCGGGATGGCCGCCATGTTGAGGGCGATGAAGTTCTTGTGGGCCCGCGGGCTGTGGCGGTGCAGGGCATGGGCGACCAGCTCCTTGCCGGTGCCACTCTGGCCGTTGATGAGCACAGAGATGCTGGAGCGCGACAGTCGTCCGATGGCGCGAAATACCTCCTGCATGGCGGGAGCCTCGCCGATGATCTCCGGGCTGCTGCCGGCGTCCTGCTGGCGGGCCTTGCGCTTGGTGCGCTGCTCCTTGAGGTGATTCTCGGCCCGGCGCACCAGGGTGACCGCTTCCTCGATGTCGAACGGCTTGGGCAGGTATTCGAAGGCGCCACGCTGGTAGGCGTTGACGGCGGCGTCGAGGTCGGAATGGGCGGTCATGATGATGATGGGCAGGTCCGCCTGACGACGGTGGATCTGCTCCAGCAGGCTGAGGCCATCGATGCCGGGCATGCGGATATCGGACAGGATCACATCCGGGGTGCGCGCTTCCAGGGAGTGCAGCAGGGCCTCGCCATCGGCGAAGCTCTCGCACTCGAATCCTTCGCTGCCGAGGGTGCGCTCCAGCACCCAGCGGATCGAGCTGTCGTCATCGACGATCCATACTTTTGCGGTCATGAAGATCCCTTATTTGCGAAGCGGTAGATAAACGGTGAACTCGGTGTGGCCCGGCCAACTGATGCAGTCGATGCGGCCCTTGTGCTGATCGATCAGATTCTGGGCGATGGAGAGCCCCAGGCCTGTGCCCCCCTCCTTGCCGGTGATCATGGGGTAGAAGAGGGTGTCGCGGATGGCATCCGGGATGCCGGGGCCGTTGTCGATGATCTTGATCTCGGCCGCCAGGCGGTAGCGCTGGCCGTGGATGGTGATCTGGAACACGGTGCGGGTGCGAATGCTGATGAGGCCGGTCTGGTTGCCCAGGGCCTCGGCGGCATTGCGCACTATGTTGAGGAACGCCTGCTGCAGCTGATCCGGCTCCATCTCGAACTCGGGGATGCTGGGGTCGTAATCCCGCTCGATGCGGATCCCGCCGGGCAACTCCAGCTCCACCAGGCGGCGCACCTGCTCCAGCACAGAGTGGACATTGTGCACCTGATGGCGGCCGGGGCGCTGGGGGCCGAGCAGCCGGTCGACCAGCAACCGCAGCCTGTCGGCCTGCTCTATGATGATGCCGGTATATTCGCGCAGCGCCGGGTTGGGCAGCTCCTTTTGCAGCAGCTGGGCGGCGCCACGCAGGCCGCCGAGGGGGTTCTTGATCTCGTGGGCCAGGCCGCGCACCAGCTCTCTGGCCGCCTGTTGCTGGGCATGTTGCTGCAGCTCCTGACTGATCTTCTTCTGCTGGTCTATCTTGCGCAGCTCCACCACGATCAACCTGTGTTCATGGTCGGCCAGCGGGCTGGCACTGAGCTCGACCAGGCGCGGCTCTCCTTCCACCACCAGGGTCACTTCGCTGTCGGTGAAGCCCTGACCCGATGCCAGGCACTGACGAAACCGGTTCAGGTCGAGGGAGATGTGCTCCAGCAGATGGGGCAGTTCCAGCCCGATCAGCCGGCGTTGACTGAGGGAGAGCAGCTGTTCTGCCGCCGGGTTGACGAACTGGATGCAGAGGCGCTCATCCATCAGGATGACGGCGGTCAGCAGGTTGTCGAGTAATGTCTTGGCTTGATCCGAGCGGACTGGCACAGGTTTCTCCCTAAAACGGTGCTACACACCGGCGATGCACCAATATAGTGCATTCAGTCTACCTGCATCGGTGCAGAGGATCACCCCTTGCGAGGCGTGGCGCTGGCGGCAGCGGCCTGATTGACTCTGGTCCTGTGCAGGTAGAAAGTCACTATCTCCGATTTAGCAAGGATCGTACCGTCTTTTGCCAGCAACTCGAGTTGCACCTTATGGGTGCCCCGATCCAGGTTCTCAAGGCGTAGCATCAGGGTGTTGCTGGCCCGGGCGCGTTCCTTGCCGTCGAGCAGCAGGCGCAGGTCGAATTGGGTGGGAGGGGTGGGGGTGATGCGCGCCTCGAAGACGATGTTGCCCGTGTTGTCGCGCAGCGTGCTCTCCGCTTCGGGAGAGATCAGGGTGATGGCCAGATCGGTCTGTTTCAGATCGGTGCCGGTCAGGTGGTGGTAATTGGCGACCTGTACCGACTGGGGCATAGTGCCGACCAGGGGGGCGACCCGCAGGTCGATCTCCTGGCTCTTCTGGCCAGCGGGGGGGGCATTGGTGTAGTGGGTGATCCCCCGGCTATCGACCCAGGAATAGATCTTGGCGCCATGGGCGCCCAGGCTTGCCAGCAACAATAATCCGGCCAGGCGGCTGAGGTTCATTCCTCTCTCCTTGATGGGATCCCGCTTAAAGCCTAACAGAGAAAAAACCCGCCATGAGGCGGGTTTTATTATCCATTTGGTACTGACTGTGTCGATCAGACGGAGTAGTACAGCTCGAACTCCAGCGGGTGCGGGGTCATGCGCACACGGTCAACATCCTGCTGTTTCAGTTCCAGGTAGGAGTTGATGAAGTCATCGCTGAACACGCCGCCACGGGTCAGGAACTCGCGATCGCTGTCCAGTGCGGCCAGGGCCTCGTCCAGAGAGCCGGCCACGGTCGGCACTTCGGCGGCTTCTTCCGGCGGCAGGTCGTACAGGTTCTTGTCCATGGCATCGCCCGGATGGATCTTGTTGATGATGCCGTCCAGGCCGGCCATCAGCTGGGCTGCAAAGGCCAGGTACGGGTTGGCAGCCGGATCCGGGAAGCGCACCTCGATGCGGCGGGCTTTCGGGCTCGGCACCACGGGGATGCGGATGGAGGCAGAGCGGTTGCGGGCGGAGTAGGCCAGCATGACCGGCGCTTCGTAACCCGGCACCAGACGCTTGTAGGAGTTGGTGGTCGGGTTGGCGAAGGCGTTGATGGCCTTGGCGTGCTTGATGATGCCGCCGATGTAGTGCAGTGCCATCTCGGACAGACCGCCGTACAGGTCACCCGCGAACAGGTTGACGCCGTCTTTGGCCAGGGACTGGTGGCAGTGCATGCCTGAGCCGTTGTCACCGAACATGGGTTTGGGCATGAAGGTGACGGTCTTGTTGTAGGCGTGGGCCACGTTGTGGATCACGTACTTCAATACCTGCACTTCGTCCGCTTTCAGGGTGAGGGTGTTGAAGCGGGTGGCGATCTCGTTCTGACCGGCAGTGGCCACTTCGTGGTGGTGAGCCTCGACGACCTGGCCCATCTCTTCCAGCACCAGACACATGGCGGCGCGGATGTCCTGGGAGGAGTCAACCGGTGCAACCGGGAAGTAGCCACCCTTGACGAAGGGACGGTGACCCTTGTTGCCGTGCTCGTAGGCGGTGCCGGAGTTCCAGGCCGCTTCTTCGGATTCGATCTTGACGAAGCTGTGACCCATGGTGTTCGAGAAGGTGATGTTGTCGAACATGAAGAACTCGGGTTCCGGTCCGAACAGCACGGTATCGGCGATGCCGCTGGACTTCAGGAAGTCTTCGGCACGCTTGGCGATGGAGCGCGGATCGCGGTCGTAGCCCTGCATGGTGGCCGGTTCCAGGATGTCGCAGACGATGTTCAGGGTGGTCTCTTCGGTGAACGGATCCAGCTTGGCGGAGGCCGGATCCGGCATCAGCACCATGTCAGACTCGTTGATGCCCTTCCAGCCGCCGATGGAGGAGCCATCGAACATCTTGCCGTCTTCGAAGAAGTCTTCGTCGATCTGGTGGGAGGGAATGGAAACGTGCTGCTCTTTACCCTTGGTGTCGGTAAAGCGCAGGTCGACAAACTTGACTTCATGTTCCTGGATCAAGGCCATTACGTTCTGAGCTGACATGCTAAGTAACCTCCGGTGTTAAAACTCTTTGGGTGAATGCGTCATCAGATTCACATAAGCGAGTATCGTGCCAAGTTTGTGACAGCTTGATTTCAGGGCAGTTGCCGCATCTTGGCGTCCCAAAACCAGCTGGGTTCATGCCGACGTGCATCATATTGGTGCATTCAGGGATCTTTTTGGTGCACCAAACCAGTGCGACGGCCACGAAGTCCCATCTAAACAGGCTTGTTGCCCCGGGTCCATGATCCAGATCCACTGTCATGCGTGAATCTACTGCGATTCTGCTAGGCAGATCACAAAGGCGAGAGTACAATTAGCGCCCAATTTTACCCGGTGATTGAGGCGAGAATGTTAGAGAATTTACGCAATATTGCGATTATTGCGCACGTTGACCACGGCAAGACAACCCTGGTGGACAAGCTGCTGCAGCAGTCCGGTACTCTGGACCGCACCAGCGAAGGTCAGGAACGGATCATGGACTCCAATGATCTGGAACGGGAACGTGGCATCACCATTCTCGCCAAGAACACTGCCATCCGCTGGAACGACTACCGCATCAACATCGTAGATACCCCGGGTCACGCCGACTTCGGTGGTGAGGTTGAGCGCGTGCTCTCCATGGTTGACTCAGTGCTGCTGCTGGTCGACGCCGTTGACGGCCCCATGCCGCAAACCCGCTTCGTGACCCAGAAGGCATTTGCCCAGGGCCTGAAGCCCATCGTGGTCATCAACAAGATCGACCGTCCGGGCGCGCGCCCCGACTGGGTCATGGATCAGGTCTTCGATCTGTTCGACAACCTGGGTGCCACCGATGAGCAACTGGACTTCAAGGTTGTTTACGCCTCTGCACTGAACGGTTTTGCCACCCTGGATCCGAACGTTGAATCCGACAACATGGAACCCCTGTTCCAGGCCATCGTCGACAACGTGGAAGCGCCTGCGGCCGATGCCGACGGTGGTTTCCAGATGCAGATCTCCCAGCTGGACTACAACTCCTACGTGGGCGTCATCGGCATCGGCCGCATCACCCGCGGCCGCGTCAAGACCAACCAGCAGGTCACCATCGTCGGTGCCAACGGCAAGAACCGTACCGGCAAGGTCGGTCAGGTCCTGGGTTACCTGGGTCTGTCCCGTACCGAAGTGACCGACGCGCAAGCGGGCGACATCATCGCCATCACCGGTCTGGGCGAGCTGAAGATTTCCGACACCATCTGTGACAACAACGCCGTGGAAGCGCTGCCGCCCCTCTCCGTCGACGAGCCGACCGTGAACATGACCTTCCAGGTCAACACCTCGCCGTTCGCCGGTAAAGAAGGCAAGTTCGTCACCTCCCGCAACATCCTGGAGCGCCTGAACCAGGAACTGGTCCACAACGTGGCCCTGCGCGTGGAAGAGACCGAAGATCCGGACAAGTTCCGCGTCTCCGGCCGTGGTGAACTGCACCTCTCCATCCTGATCGAAAACATGCGTCGCGAAGGCTACGAACTGGCGGTTTCCCGTCCGGAAGTTATCCTGCGCACCGTGGATGGCGTTCTGCAAGAACCGTTCGAAACTGTCACTGTCGACGTGGAAGAAGCCCACCAGGGTTCCGTCATGGAGCAACTCGGCCTGCGTAAGGGCGAGATGACCAACATGACCCCGGATGGCAAGGGCCGTGTCCGTCTGGACTTCATGATCCCGAGCCGTGGCCTGATCGGCTTCCAGACCGAGTTCCTGACCATGACCTCAGGCACCGGTCTGCTGTACCACACCTTCGACCACTACGGTCCGCACAAGGGTGGCAGCATCGGCGAGCGTCAGAACGGCGTGCTGATCTCCAACGCTACCGGCAAGGCCCTGACCTTCGCCCTGTTCGGTCTGCAGGACCGTGGTCGCCTGTTCATCGGTCACGCGACCGAGGTATACGAAGGCCAGGTGATCGGGATCCACTCCCGTTCCAACGACCTGACCGTCAACTGCCTGAAAGGCAAGCAGCTGACCAACATGCGTGCCTCCGGTACCGACGAAGCCCAGGTGCTGACTCCGCCGATCCGCATGACCCTGGAGCAGGCTCTGGAGTTCATCGACAACGACGAGCTGGTGGAAATCACGCCCAAGGCCATCCGCATCCGTAAAAAGCTGCTGACCGAGATGGATCGCAAGCGCGCCGGCCGCGCCTGATCCCTCCCTCATCGGGCCGCTGAACCGGCCCGAATGACGGCAATCAGAGTCCGAACGCCCCAGGCGTTCGGACTTTTTTATGGGCGATGCTTGGGAAGGGCTTAGTGCACCACGGCTCTTCATGGCCAGAAGGTGGGGGCGTCACAGGCCGGCGCGGGCCGATCTCGGGACTCATTTCGTTCGGTATCGGGCAATCCGGGGGCTAAGCTGGCACAATAGCGTCATGATTTGTTCGTCAGGAAGCCAATATGCAGCATCATCTTCGTCGCCAGCTGGCGCATGCCTCCTCCTTCTTGCGCCATGATGGCCGCCATTTTGCCCAGTTCGTCTGGGGCCGTTTTCAGCAGGACAGGCTGACCGTCACCGCCGGCTATCTGGCCTATGTCACCCTGCTCTCCCTGGTGCCCATGATCGCCGTGGTATTCGGCATGATGTCCGCCTTTCCCGTCTTCCAGAGCCTGAAACAGGCGATGGAGCAGTTCGTCTATCACAACTTCGTGCCTACCGCGGGAGAGATGCTCAAGGAGTACATCGACGGCTTCGTGGCCAACGCCACCAACACCACTGCGGTGGGCATAGGCGCCCTGGTGGTGGTGGCCCTGATGCTGATCTCGGCCATCGACAAGAACCTCAACTACATCTGGCGCTCCACCCAGAGCCGCCCCCTGGGTCAGGCCTTTGCCATGTACTGGATGATACTGACCCTGGGCCCTGTGCTCATCGGTGCCAGCATCGCCATCTCCTCCTACATCCTCTCCCTCAGGCTGTTTGCCGCGGACAGCCTGTTCGGCGTCGGTTACCTGCTGCTGCGCAGCCTGCCGTTTCTGTTTTCGGTGTTCGGCTTCCTGCTGATCTATACCGTGGTGCCCAACTGCAAGGTGCGGCTGGTGCATGCGCTGATCGGCGCCCTGGTGGCGGCCGTGCTGTTCGAGCTGGCCAAGCGCGGTTTCGCGCTCTACATCACCAACTTCCCCTCCTATCAGGCCATTTATGGTGCCCTGGCGACCATTCCGATCCTGTTCGTCTGGGTCTATCTGAGCTGGCTGGTGGTCTTGCTCGGCGCCGAGACCACCGCCTGCCTCGGGGAGTACGAGAAGCCGGGGAGCGACGAGCTGGCCTGAGCCATCTGAATCATCGCCTTGCCCCCCGTTTTATTGGTAGCATCGACGACCGCCCCTGAGGCGGTCGTTTCATTTCCAGGGTTGTCAGTCAGAGGAGCTGCGAGTGATTGCATTGATTCAGCGGGTCAGCGAGGCCAGCGTCACCGTCGAGGGGGAGGTCATCGGCGCCATCGGCCAGGGGTTGTTGGTACTGCTCGGGGTGGAGCAGGGAGATGACGAGGCCAAGGCCGACAAGTTGCTGCACAGGGTGAGCGGCTATCGCATCTTCTCCGATGCCGAGGGCAAGATGAACCTCAATGTGGGCCAGGTCGGCGGCAGCCTGCTGGTGGTTTCCCAGTTCACCCTGGCGGCAGACACAGGTCGGGGAATGCGCCCCAGCTTCTCCGGTGGCGCTCATCCCGCCGATGCGAAGCGGCTCTACGACTACTTCGTGGCCCGGGCCCGTGCCAACAATCTGCCGACACAAACCGGCCGGTTTGCCGCGGACATGAAGGTCAGCCTGCTCAACGATGGCCCGGTCACCTTCTGGTTGCAGGTCTAGTGTCGCTCAGCCTTTCCTGGCGTGGACTATCCGGTTGAGACAGCCGGGCACGCCGCGCAGCTGCGCCGGGCCAATCCAGTGTTCGACCAGGGTCAGCACCCGGTCCAGCTCTCGGCCCGTCCTTGGCAGCAGGTTCATGATAAGCTCGCCTTCCAGCCGGGCGGCCAGGGCCTGATAGAAGTCGGGGGCGAACAGGAGCGGGGGGTTGCCATCCTGACTGAATAGGTCGACCAGGATCAGGTCATGGCATCCCGGCATCTCGATCAGGAAAGAGAGGGCATCGGCCCGATGGAGCCGCTGGCGGCCGAGGGCCTCGTCTGTCATGAAAAAGTCGCGATAGAGGCCGATCACCTCGGCATCGAGATCCACGCCGTCAAATTCTGCCTCAGGCCAGCGGGCCTGCAGATGGCGGCCCATGTCTCCGCCCCCCAGCCCCAGCTCGAGCACGCGGCTGGCCCGCTCCGGCAGCAGGGCGGCGATGGTCTGTTGATGGGGCAGGCAGAGGCGATGAGGGGCGCTGAGGATCATGGCGGACTGCACCACTCCGTCGATCTCCAGCCAGCGATGCAGCTCGTTTTGCTGTACGCAGATGCGGCGAGCCGGACTGACTCCCAGGTGCAATAACTGTTCGGCGCGATACGTCTGTAGATTGAAGTCCATGAAATTGCACGGCAAGATGGCTTTCGACCAGTGTAACTCAAGGATGTCGCTATGTACCGGGTGGTAACCCCTCAAACGGAGTCGGAGCTGGAGGCGTATTATCAACTGCGCTGGGAACTGCTGCGCAAGCCATTCAACTTCCCCCTGGGCTCGGAGCGGGACGAATACGATTCGGTTGCCATTCATCGGATGATGCTGGCCCCCGATGGTACTCCCATCGCCGTGGGACGGCTGTTCGTCGGGGGAGACGAGGCCCAGATCCGTTTCATGGCCATGCTGCCAGAGTATCGCGGCCAGGGACTGGGGGCGCGCATGGTGGCGGATCTGGAGCAGCTCGCCTGCCAGGAGAAGGTCAAGCGCCTGGTCATGAACGCCCGCCAGGAGGCGGTGGAGTTTTATCGCAAGTGCGGCTTCCTCGAGGTGGGCGAGGGCCCCGTCTCCTTTGGCCGCATCCCCCATCGGCAGATGATCAAGTCCCTGAGCCCCTTGCAGACCATCCAGTATCGTCCCCAGTGGTGTCAGGATCTCACCACCCGCTGGTCGCGGGGCATCCCCATCAGCGAGAAGATGGGGGTGCACATCACCCACTATGACGGCCAGACCTTCCACCTCAAGGCCAACCTGGCGGCCAACCTCAACGTCCATGACACCATGTTCGCCGGCAGCATCTACAGCCAGTGCGTGCTGGCGGGTTGGGGCCTCATCTGGCTGCAACTCAAGGAGGAGGGGCTGGTGGGAGACACCGTGCTGGCCCAGGGGGAGATCAAATACTACCGTCCCGTCACCGAGGAGCCGGAGGCGCGGGTCGCCCGGGAAGGCATGCCCGCCGTGCTGGCGCCACTCAAGGCGGGCCAGTCCGCCAGGTTCAGCCTCAAGATCCAGCTGTTCAGCGGCTGCCGGCTCGCCGCCGAGTTCCTCGGCCATTATGTGGTGCAACCGGTGAGGCGCGGCTAGGGCGGGGCTTGTCCTGCATGATCGACAAGGCCTCCCGCGGGAGGCCTTGCTGCTGATGGCGTCCTATCCGCCCTGACGTGAGCCGGGCCGATGGAGGGGACTGCTGCGTCCCTGGGCGGGATAGGTGACCCCGGGTTGCCAGTCGCAGCTGGCCTTCTCGTCCAGCAGCTGCCAGCCGAGGGTGGGGGCCGCGAGCCGATCGCGCCACTGGCCGACCAGCTCGGCGCACCCCTCGCGGTTGAGGGCGCCGACATCGAGCTGCCAGCTGTCCGCCCCCAGATCCAGCCCGCCGCCGAGGGCCAGCAGATGGGTGATGGTGGAGGCTCCGCCCTGCGCGATGGTGATCTTCCCCTGATCCGCTTTGGCCTCGAGTCTGATCCGATAGAAGGGGGTATCGCCCCCCTGCATCGCCTGCCAGAGCGCCTGCGGGTTCAGGGTCGGCGGCTGTGGCTCCTTGAACCAGGCATCGAGCAGGGGGTCCAGCTTGACCCCGTCCCAGAAGGGGTCCCTGGCATCCAGGCTCAGGCTGCCGCTCAGGCTGTGGCGCCAGTCGGCGAGATCGGCCTGCAGCGCCAGATCCAGGTCGGCCTTGCCGGCGAAGGAGAGGGGGTTGTGCAGCAGCTCCCCCCAGAGATCCAGATCCAGCTGCTCTCCCTTGAGCCGCAGGCGGGAGGCTTGCCGGGGCTGGCGACTCCACAGGCCGCTGGCGTTCAGGTTGCCGCCGTCGGCCAGCTGGCTGGCAAGGCTCTCCAGCTGCCATTGCTGCGGCGTGGCCGTGAGCGCCAGCTGGCCATTGCGGGCGGAGAGGCCATCCCACACCAGCTCTATCCAGTCGCTCTTGACGGTGCCCTGTTCGCTCAGGGCCAGGGGCTGTCCACCCTCGACTCCCAGCTGCGCCAGCTCCAGGTTCCAGCCGCTCAGGGAGAGGGGCAGGGCATCGTCGAAGGAGAGGACCCTCAGCTTGTCGAAATGGAGCTGGCTTATCTCGAGCCGGGTCGGCGCTGCGGCCTGCCAGGCCTGCCACCACCCCTGGGGTAGGCTGATGTCCATGCCGCTCAGGGTCAGCTGGCGCAGGGTGAGGCGCTGGCGATCGGGATCCAGGCTGAACAGGGTGTCGAAGCGGCCGTCATAGGCCTTGCCCTTGAGGGCGGCGCCGATCTGCTGGCCGGAGAAGCTCAGCTGTCCCTCTATCTCCTCCAGCTGGAACAGGCCGCGGCCCGCATCCCCCAGGCTGCCAAGCAGCTGGCCGCTGGCGGGGCTCCCCGCCTGCCACTCGAACTGGCTCAGCTCGCCGTTGAAGTCGTTGAGGGCGAACTCGCCTTCCAGGGAGTTGAGGCTGACATGCTGGAAGTCGCCCCGATCCAGGCTGACCCGGCGCAGGGGCCAGGGCTGATCGCCGAGATCCGCCAGTTCGATGCGCAGCCCCCGGGCCTTGAGATCCCCGAGACGCAGACTGCGAGCGGGCCAGTCCAGCACCATGGCGCTCTCCAACACCCCATCGAACAGCCGGGTGACCAGGCGGTCCGTGCTCAGCACCTGGCCTTGCAGCGTGCCGTCGAGGGCCAGCTGGCTCAGGGTCAGCTTGGGGCTCTCCAGGCGGTTGATGGTGAGGGAGAGGTCGGCCTGCACCTGCTGGCCCGGGCCGAGCAGCTGCCAGTTGCGCAGGGTGGCGCTGGCCCCCCGCAGAGTGAGGCCGTCGCTGGTCAGGTTCAGGCCATCTATCTTGCTGTCCCCTATGGTGAGGGAGCGCAGCGGCAGGGCGGGGAGCTGGTTGGGCAGGGGCCAGCGGATGCTGGGCTTGATCAGATCCAGATGGGCGAGGCGCACGTCCCGGCTCAGCCAGTCGATGCTGTCGACCTCGACATAGAGCTTCTCGACCCTGACCCCATCCCCATAACTGACCTGTTCCGCCAGCAGGGTGTAGGGGTGCAGCGGGTTGAACACCAGTCGGCCTATGGTGACCGGCTCTCCGGTCTGGCGACTGAGCCAGTTGGCGATGGGATCCTTGGCCCGCTGGGCATCGAACAGGCCGAGCCCCATCCAGACGAACAGCAGCAGGAAGGCGAAGAAGTAGAGCAGGGCACGTAACCAGGCATTCATCCGTGTGTTCCTCCTGTGGCTGGATGGGGGTCAGGCGTTGGAATCGTGGTCCCGCCGCCCCGAACGTCGGCGGAGCAGCGGGTCGATATGACGTGGCCCGGGTGCGGATCCATCAGGCAGCTTGGGTATCATGGTGATGGTTTTCTCCGCTCAGGCATTGGAGTAGTGATCCCGCAGGCCCAGCCAGCGTCGGATCAAGGGGTCGACCTGGCCTGGGTGCTGATCCATCAGGAAGCGGGCCAGCTTCTGCACCTGGGGAATGAGCGATTGGTCGCGCACCAGATCGGCGATCTTGAGATCCGCCAGCCCGGTCTGGCGGGTGCCGAGCAGTTCCCCAGGGCCGCGCAGTTCAAGGTCGCGCTGGGCGATGAGAAAGCCGTCGTTGGTCTCCCGCAATACCCCGAGCCGGCTCTGGGCCGTCTTGGAGAGGGGGGCGTGATAGAGCAGCACGCAGTGGGAGGCCACAGACCCCCGGCCGACCCGGCCCCGCAGCTGGTGCAGCTGGGCCAGCCCGAGCCGCTCCGGGTTTTCGATGATCATCAGGCTGGCGTTGGGTACGTCCACCCCCACCTCGATGACGGTGGTGGCGACCAGCAGTTGCAATATGCCCGCCTTGAACTCCTCCATCACCCTCTGCTTCTCGATCGGGCGCATCCGGCCGTGGACCAGGCCGATGTGCAGGCCGGGCAGCAGATTTTGCAGCTCGGTGGCCGTGTCCTCGGCGGCCTGGCACTCCAGTACCTCCGACTCCTCGATCAGGGTGCAGACCCAGTAGGCCTGCTTGCCCTCCTCGCAGGCGAGCCTGACCCGCTCGATCACGTCCCCCCGGCGGCTGTCCGGCAGGGCCACAGTGGTGATGGGGGTACGGCCCGGCGGCAGCTCGTCGATGACGGAGGTGTCGAGGTCGGCGTAGGCGGTCATCGCCAGGGTACGGGGGATGGGGGTGGCGGTCATGATCAGCTGATGGGGGTGGACGCCGTCCCGTTCCCCCTTTTCCCGCAAGGCGAGGCGCTGGTGCACCCCGAACCTGTGCTGTTCGTCGATGATCACCAGCCCGAGCCGCTCGAACACCACCTGCTCCTGAAAGATGGCGTGGGTGCCCACCACCATCTTGACGCTGCCATCCGCAATGGTGGCCAGCGCCTCCTCCCGCGCCTTGCCCTTCTGCTTGCCCGCCAGCCAGCCGACCTTGATGCCCAGCGGCGCCAGCCAGTTGGCGAAGTTGATGGCGTGCTGCTCGGCCAGCAGTTCGGTCGGCGCCATCAGCCCCACCTGACAGCCGTTGCCGATGGCCTGCAGGGCGGCGAGCGCCGCCACCAGCGTCTTGCCCGAGCCCACGTCTCCCTGTACCAGCCGCATCATGGGATGGCCCAGCTGCAGATCCCGGCTTATCTCATCCACCACCCGGCGCTGGGCTCCGGTGGGGCTGAAGGGCAGGGCGCCGAGCAACTGTGCCACCAGGGCCGGGGCCGGAGCCAGGGCATGGGCATGCTGGGTCTGGGCCTGGGCGCGGACTTTCAGCACCGAGAGGTTGTGGGCCAGCAGCTCTTCGAGCACCAGACGGCGCTGGGCCGGATGCTGACCCCGGTCGAGCTGATCCAGGGCCACGGAGGGAGGGGGGCGGTGCAGCAGTTTCAGGGCGGCAGCCAGCTCTATCTGCTGGGGGTAGAGACCGGCGGGCAGCAGCTCCTCCACCCCGTGTTGATCGAGCAGCAGCAGTGCCTGATCCGTGAGGTTGCGCAGGGTGAGCTGGCGCAGCCCCTCCGTGGTGGGGTAGACGGGGGTGAGGGCCTCTTCGGTCTGGCCGGCCTGCTCCTCGCCGAGCAGCTTGTACTCGGGGTGGGCCATCTCCAGGCCGAACTTGCCGGGGCGGGCCTCGCCGAAGCAGCGGATCAGGCGTCCCTGGGCCAGGCTGTTTTTCTGGGCCGCGGTGAAATTGAAGAAGCGCAGGGTGAGGGAGCCGGTGCCGTCAATGATGCGGCAGACCAGCATGCGGCGGCGACCCATCACCAGCTGGGTATCCTGGATCTCCCCTTCGACGGCGCCATGGAGACCCGGCATCAGGTCGCCGATGGGCCACACCTGGGTGCGATCCTCGTAGCGGTGGGGCAGGTGGAACAGCAGGTCCTGCACGGTGGCGAGCCCGAGCCGCTCGAACTTCTCCTGCATCTTGCTGCCGACACCCTTCAGGCTATCGAGAGGGATTTTATCCAATTTCATCAATCAGATGCCTGCGATCACTGTAAATATGTCCAGATGATAGGGTCTATTGAGGTTGCGACGCAAGCCGCGCGGACGGGGGGCATGGCCCGTATGACAGAGGCCTGCCGAAAACGGCAGGCCTCTGGAGGGGCGGAAACGGGCGGCGGATGAGGGCTCAGATGATGCGCTTGAGCAGCAGATGCGCCTTGACCCTGTGGATCCGAGCCAGCAGCTTGCGCACCTGCTCCGGGTAGTCCTTGGGCTCTTCCACCTGGCTGAAACTGTCGATGCGGCTGGTATTGGCCAATATGTTGGCCTTCTCCTCGGCGAACTGGCCGGCCAGCAGCCCTTGTTCGTCGCGGATCAGCAGGCCGTTCTCCAGATCCAGCGCCCAGGCGCGGGGATTGAGGTTGTTGCCGGTGAGCATGGCCCACTCCTCATCGACGAAGATCCCCTTGAGGTGATAGGAGTTGCGATCGTGGCGCCACAGCATGAGATCCAGCCTGCCCGCATCGATGTGATGCTGGTTGCGCTGGGCAAACTTGCGCAGGTTGGTCTCGTACAGATAGGGCAGGCCGCCTATGGTGCTGAACTTCTCGCCGGGGGGAATGAAGAAGTCGTTGGCCGTCTTGTCCCCCACCACTATGGTCACCTTGCAACCCCGGTTGAGCAGGGACTCTATGTCCTTGCTGAGCTCCTTGGGCGGGTTGAAATAGGGAGTGCAGATGAAGATCTCCCGCTCCGTGGTTCGCACCAGGTTGCGGATGGTACGGTTGAGCAGGTTGTTGCGCTTGCCCAGGCCCGCCAGGGGGGTGATGGCAACCTCGGCCTCGCCCGCCTTGCTGGTGTTGAAGCGGTACTGGCTCTGGCGCAGGCTCAGCTTGAAGCGGCGGATCGGTCCCTTGAGCTGCTTGGCGGTCGGGATCGGCGTCTGATCCAGGCGCTGCACGGCGGGGTTGGCGACGAACTGATCGTCCACATAGTTGACCATGGCGCGGCAGAGCTCGGCGCTCTCTATCTGGTGATAGCGGTCGAAGCGGTAGCGATCCTGCTGATGCAGGTAGATGTCGTTGAGGCTGGCACCCGAGTAGAGCAGGGTGTCATCGAAGATGAAGCCCTTGAGGTGCAGCACGCCGAGCAGCTCGCGCCCCTTGACCGGCACGCCATAGACGGCGATGGGATGTTCATGCCGGGCGGCCATCTCCTGATACATCAGGTGGTTGCCCCCCTGCTTGCCCTTGCCGATGAGGCCGCGCTGGGCCCGGTGGAAATCGACGAACAGCTTGATGTCCAGCGCCGGGTTGCGCTGCTTGGCGGCGTGGAGGGCGGCCATGATCTCGCGGCCCGCCTCGTCATCTTGCAGATAGAGGGCGACCAGATAGATGCGCTGGGTGGCTTGCTGGATGAGCGAGAGGATCCGGCTCTTGAAGTCACGGGCGTTGTAGAGCGTCTGAAACTGCTGGGCGGCAACGGCAATCTGGGGCAGGCGCGCCAACAGGTGTCGATAATGGGCCGATGAATGCATAGAGAAACCTGATATCACTGAGTTAAGCGTTCCACTCGGGGCGACGAATAGGCGATTCTAGCAATCTCACCCCTTCAGCCAAAGCAACAATCGTCGGAAAGATGAAAAAGGCCTCGCGATGGAGGCCTTGGGGTGGGGAGGCAGCTCTTCAGAGCAGGCTGAAAATGAGCATGGCGACCAGGCCGCCCGTGGTGCCGATGATGGTCTCCATCAGGGTCCAGGTTTGCAGGGTCTGCTTCTCGGTGAGGCCGAGGTAGCGGTTCGCCAGCCAGAAGCCGGAGTCATTGACGTGGGAGAGCACGATGGAGCCACCGCCGATGGCGACCGTGATGGCCGCGAGCTGGGCACCGTTCAGACCCAGGGGTTCCAGCATGGGGAGCACCAGGCCGCAGGCGGTCAGCATGGCGACCGTCGCCGAGCCCTGGATCACCCGCACCGCGGCGGCCAGGATGAAGGCCAGGGCGACGATGGGCAGGCCGGAGTCGGCCAGCATGTTGCCAAGGGCCGCCCCTACGCCGGAATCCACCAGCACCTGCTTGAATACGCCGCCGGCCCCCGTCACCAGAATGATGACGCCGGCAGGCTGGATGGCGCTGGAGCAGACGGCCATCACCTCGTCACGGCTCATGCCGCGGCGTACCCCCAGCAGATAGAAGGCGGCCAGACAGGCGACCATGATGGCGGTGAAGGGGTGGCCGATGAATTCCAGCCAGCCGTGCAGGGTGGAGCCTGCCTCGACGAAGCGGCTGACGATGGTCTTGAGGCCGATCAGCAGCAGCGGCAGACCGATGAGGCCCATGGCCAGGGCGAAGGAGGGCAGCTTGTCGCCATGGTCGTGGATGCTGTTCTGGGCATCGGCGGGCAGCGGCACGTCGACCAGCTTGCTGATGAAGCTGCCGAACAGGGGGCCGGCCAGGATCAGGGCGGGCACGGCGGCGATGAGGCCGAACAGTATCATGTAGCCGAAGTCGGCACCGAGCTGGGAGGCGACCAGGATGGGGCCAGGGGCCGGGATCAGGAAGGCCTGACAGGTGGCAATCCCCGCCAGCAGGGCGATGCCTATCTTCACCACGCTGCCGCCGCCGCGACGGACGATGGCGAACGCCACCCCGATCAGCAGCACCACGGCCACGTCGAAGAAGAGCGGCAAGGCGCAGACGAAACCGGTCAGGGCGATGGCCCAGTTGGCCCGCTCCACCCCGAACTTGTTGAGCAGGGTGTGGGCGATGCGGTCCAGGGCGCCGGTCACCTCCATCACCTTGCCGAACATGGCGCCGAGCGCCACCACCACGGCGACGAAGCCCAGGGTGCCGCCCATGCCTTTCTGTATGGTGGCGGCGATGTCGGCCGGGTTCATGCCGGCGGCGAGGCCAGCCACCATGGAGACCAGGATCAGCGAGACCACCGCGTGCAGGCGGGCCTTCATCACCAGGAAGAGCAGCAGCAGGATGGAGCCTGCGGCCGTCATGATCAGGGAGAGGTCAGACATTGTTGTGCGTTCCTTATTCCAAGTTCGGTATCGTCACCCTGCCCGCAGGGGCAGAACATATCTATTTGATTTATTTATGTATATGGCCATGGCTGCCAGGGGAAGCCCGGGTGACTGTGTGCGATGTTCCGTCTGTGGCAGACTTCACAATTCTTGTTGTTACCGGTAACATGTTACCGGTAACGTGGTAAGTTAGAACCCATCGACAGCACGTTTTTTGAAAAATGAGATAGAGGTCAAACAATGGCGGGTAAGAGCATTATCGTGATGGGTGTGTCGGGGAGCGGCAAGTCTACCGTGGGGGCCCAGGTGGCCGAGGCGCTGGGGGCCAAGTTCATCGATGGCGATGATCTGCACCCCAGGGCCAACATCCAGAAGATGGCCGGCGGCACCCCCCTCAACGATGAGGATCGCGCCCCCTGGCTGGAGCGGATCCGCGATGCCGCCTACAGCCTGGAGCAGAAGAACGAGGTGGGCGTCATCGTCTGCTCCGCGCTCAAGCGCCGCTACCGCGACCAGATCCGCGAAGGCAACCAGGCGGTCCAGTTCCTGTTCCTCGACGGGGAATACGACCTCATCCTGGCCCGGATGAAGGAGCGCCATGGCCACTTCATGCGGGAATCCATGTTACAAAGCCAATTCGATACCCTGGAGCGCCCGGATGCAGAACCCGGCGTCCATCGCATCGACATCGACGGCAGCCTGGATCAGGTGATCGCTCGCGCCGTTCACGCCTTGGAGGAAACAGCATGACTCATCCGATCATCACCCAGGTCACGGAGCGGATCGCGGCGCGCAGCGCCAGCCGCCGGGCGGCCTACCTGGCCCGCATCAGCCGTCAGGCCGAGCAGGGCAAGACCCGCGCCGCCCTGGCCTGTGGCAACCTGGCCCATGCCGTGGCCGCCTGCAGCACGGACGAGAAGGGCCGCATCCTCGACATGACCCGGGCCAACGTCGGCATCGTCACCGCTTACAACGACATGCTGAGCGCCCATCAGCCCTACAAGGACTACCCGGACCGGATCAAGGCCGCCCTGGCGGCGCTCGGTCACAGCGCCCAGGTCGCCGGCGGCGTGCCCGCCATGTGCGACGGCGTCACCCAGGGGCAGCCGGGCATGGACATGTCCCTGTTCTCCCGGGATCTCATCGCCCAGGCCACCGCCCTGTCCCTGTCCCACAACACCTTCGACGCCACCCTGCTGCTCGGCATCTGCGACAAGATAGCCCCGGGCCAGATCATGGGGGCCCTCTCCCATGGTCACCTGCCCACCGCCTTCGTGCCCGCCGGCCCCATGGCCAGCGGCATCAGCAACGATGACAAGGTGAAGGTGCGCCAGCAGTATGCCGCAGGGGAAGTGGGGCGCGAGGCCCTGCTGGAGATGGAGTGCGGCGCCTACCACGCCCCTGGCACCTGCACCTTCTACGGTACCGCCAACACCAACCAGCTGGTGTTCGAGGCCATGGGCCTGATGCTGCCGGGCTCCGCCTTCGTCCATCCCCACAGCGAGTTGCGCCGCGCCCTCACCGAGGAGGCGGCCCGCCGCATCAGTGCCCTGATCCCCGGCTCCCCGGCCTATCGCCCCCTGAGCCAGGTGCTGGATGCCCGCACCCTGGTCAACGGCCTGGTGGCCCTGCTCGCCTCCGGCGGCAGCTCCAACCACAGCATCCACATGGTGGCCCTGGCGCGGGCCGCCGGCCTGGTGCTGACCTGGGACGACTTGAGCGATCTCTCCGACGTGGTGCCGCTGCTGGTGCGCATGTACCCGAACGGCCCGGCAGACGTGAATGCCTTCCAGCAGGCGGGGGCCGTGCCCGGCCTGATGCGCCGGCTGGCGGAGCTGAACCTGCTCAACATGGATGCCATCCCCACCTTCGGCACCCTGGCGGATCACCTCACCGCCCCCGAACTGGTCGAGGGCTCGCTGGTGTGGCGCCCGGTGGGCGAGAGCACGGATCCCGCCGTGCTCTCCCCGAGCGGCCAGGTGTTCCAGGCCAGCGGCGGCACCAAGGTGCTGGATGGCAACCTGGGACGCGCCGTGATCAAGGTTTCCGCCGTGGCCCCCGAGTATCGGGTGGTCGAGGCGCCGGCCCGCATCTTCTCCTCCCAATATGCGGTGGCCGCCGCCTATCAGGCGGGCGAGCTCAACCAGGATGCCGTCATAGTGGTGCGCCACAATGGCCCGGCCGCCAACGGCATGCCGGAGCTGCACATGCTGATGCCCGTGCTCGGCAACCTGCAGAAGGCGGGTCACAAGGTGGCCCTGGTCACCGACGGCCGCCTCTCCGGCGCCTCCGGCAAGATCCCGGCCGCCATCCATGTCACGCCGGAGGCGCTGCACGGCGGCGCCATCGGCCTGCTTGCCGACGGCGATCTGCTGCGCCTGGATGCCGAGACGGGCCGGCTCGACTGCCTGACCGACCTGACCGGTCGCCGCCAGGCCGAGATCGACCTCACCCTGGAACAGGAAGGGTGGGGCCGCGAACTGTTCAGCGTGATGCGTCGCGCGGTATCGAGCGCCGAGTGCGGCGCCACCATCTTCGATTGAAATCTGACTGAGGAAGAGCCATGCAAAACTGGAAAGTGACCCCCGCCGAGGTGTTTGCCGCCTCCCCCCTGGTACCCGTGATGGTCATCAGCGACCTGGAACAGGCCCTGCCCATGGCCAAGGCGCTGCTGGAGGGCGGCATCTCTGTGTTCGAGATCACCCTGCGCACCCCGGTGGCCCTCGATGCCATCGCCCTCATCGCCAAGGCGATGCCGGATGCCATGGTGGGGGCGGGTACCGTGCTCAACTGCGCTCAATATGATGCCGCCGTGGCCGCCGGAGCCCGCTTCGTCATCTCCCCGGGCATGACTCCCGCCCTGCTGGCCCATGCCGCCAAGGGCACGGCGCCCCTGATCCCCGGGGTGGCCACCGCCTCCGAGATGATGCAGGCCCTGGAGGCGGGTTATGACCATATCAAGTTCTTCCCGGCCGAGGCGAACGGCGGCACCAAGGCGCTCGCGGCCATCACGGCGCCCCTCACCCAGATGCGGGTCTGCCCCACCGGTGGCATAGGCCCGAACAACGTGGCCGACTATCTGGCGCTCAAATGTGTCGCCACGGTCGGCGGCTCCTGGATGCTGCCCGCCGACGCCCTCAAGCACGGCAACTGGGCAGAGGTGACCCGCCTCTCCCGCGAGGCGGTCGAGCTGGTCCGGCGCTAAGGGCCGCGGGTTCGACGTGAGCAAGAGAGGCCACCCTGGGGTGGCCTCTCTTCTTTTTGGGGGGCCACGGACAGCGTTGCTACTGACTGGGCTGCGGCGGGCGGGCGTCGACGGACGGGATGGCTTGGGGTGAGGCTCCTCAGGATTGCACTGCCATCGCCTCGGCGTTTAGAGTCTGTGCGAGTCCCGAGAGGCCAGTGTCATGATCCATCTCTATCAATCCTATCCCGAGGGGCACCTGACCGCGCCCCATGGTCACGATCGGCCACAGTACTGCTACCTGCATGGCGGCGGTGGCGTCATCAGCAGCCGCCAGCAGGGCTGCCTGCTGGTGGCGGGCCAGCTCTGCTTCCTGCCACAGGGCCAGGAGCACGAGTTTCGCGTCCTGCGCCGCTCCCGCCTCAGCCTGATCTACGCCGATCGGGAGCGGGGCGCCCCCTTCGGCCAGCTGGAGGTGAGCCCCATGGTGGCGGGCCTCTTCGCCCGGTTGGCCCAGTTGGAGGAAGCTGGGGGCGATGGCGAGCCCTATCTGAGGGTGCTCGGCCTCGAACTGGGGCGCGCGCCGCCCCTGGCAGGGCAGCAGCCCTGTGCGGCGGCGCTGGATCCCAGGCTGTTGCGGGTGCTGGACAAGGTCTGCCAGGCCCCCTCCATCCAGCCGGGCCTGGCGGAGCTTGCGGCAGGCTGCGGGGCGTCGGAGCGTACCCTCAACCGGCTGTTTGTCCGGCAGCTGGGCTGCACCTTCCGGCAGTGGCGCCAGCAGGTGGTGATGGGGCGGGCCCGCCAGTTGCAGCACCAGGGGCTGAGTCATGGCCGGATCGCCGAGATCCTGGGATACGGGGATCTCAGCGCCTTCTCCCATGCGTTCAACCGTTTCCTGCGCAGCGAGTCAGTGTCGTGAGCCTATGTCCCTGTCCCTGGCATCGCCCTGCAGCAAGCAGGTGAGCTCGTCGGTGTGGCAGAGACGGCCGGCGCGGAAGGTGAACAGGCCGCTCACCTTGCAGACCAGGGTCTGTCCATTCCGGCGGCGGGCCCGGACCAGGTGGGTGGAGTGGACCCGCTCACCCTGGGCGATCAGGGCCAGAAACGTTATCTGGCACTCGGCGAGATCCTCTCGCAGGGCGAGGATATGCCGGCGAAAGGCGGCGTAGTCCAGCACCTTGTCGTCGACGTGCTGCACGTAATCCGGGGTGAACCAGTGGTCGAGTTCGGCGGGGGGGAAGGCGGGATCGCAAATCACGCGGTGCAGGCAGGCTTGCAGTCGTTGCGGGTAATCCATGGTGATCTCCTGGGTAAATGGCGCCGCCAGTGTAAGCCAGGAGGGGGTTGAGGGGATCTGGCCCAGCCGCCATCCCCTTGGTGTTTGGCGCCAACCTGATCCCCGGGAGGGCAGGGCGTGGGATCAGCCCAGGCTGCCCCCCTCGAAGAGGGAGAAGCCGAGATCCTTGCGCCGCTCGGTGAGGGGGGCGCCAGCGAGGCGGGCCAGCAGCAGGGTGGCGGCCTCGCAGCCTATCTCCTTGCGTGGGGTGACTATGCTCGCCAGCTGGGGCGACATGGCCCGGCCGATGTCGAGGGCGTTGCTGCCGGCGATGGCGATCTGCTGGGGCACGGCGATCCCCCTGGCCTGACAGCGCAGCAGGGCGCCGACCGCGAGGTCGTCGTTGGTGCAGTAGAGGCCGTCCAGATCGGGATAGCGGGTCAGGGCCTGCTCCAGCAGCTCGCCCCCCAGGGTGAAACTGGAGGATTGCTCGGTCAGCAGGTGGCGGCCCGCCAGGCCGGCCTGCTCCATCGCCTGGTAGTAACCTTCCATCCGCAGCCGGGTACGCACGTCGAGACGCGCCCCCAGGTAGACGGGGGTGCGCCGCCCCCGGCGCAGCATCTCTGTTACCATGGCCCGGGCGGCCGCCCTGTGATCCATGCCGACCACCATGTCGATGGGCTGCTCGGGCAGATCCATGGTCTCCACCACAGGTATGCCGGCGGTGGCGATCATCTTGCGGGTGCGGGCCGTGTGCTGGCTGTCGGAGAGGATGAGGCCATCCACGTGATAGGAGAGCAGGGAGGCAACCTGTTCCTCCTCCCGCTGCGGGCTGTAGCCGTAGTGGGCGAGCAGGGTCTGGTAGCCTGCGGGCCGGGTGACCGACTCTATGCCGCGCACCAGGGCGGCGAACACCTGGTTGGAGAGGGAGGGGATCAGGATGCCGATCGCCTTGCTGGTGGCGTTCGACAGAATGTCCGGTGCCCGGTTGGGAATGTAGCCGAGCCGCTCTACCGCGGCGGCGATCCGCTCCCGGGTGCCTTCGGCCACGGCCTGGGGATCGCGCAGATAGCGGCTCACCGTCATCTTGGTGACCCCGGTCAGGTCGGCGATGTCCTGCAAGGTGGGGCGGCGTTTACGGCTGTCGTTCATGGCGGGATCCTGAAAAATGTTACAGGTAACATTATCGTTTTTGCGCAACAAAGTCAGCATTTGGCGCCGATGAAGAGGAGAAAATCATGGTGAGCGACAAGACCTTCCGCCAGCACAGGTTCGAGGCCGATGAGGTGGTGGGGCAGCGGTTCGAGCGGTGCCTCTTCCTCGCCTGCAACTTCTCCTGGCTGGATCTGCGGGAGTGCCGCTTCGTCGACTGCCGCTTCTACGACAGGGAGGAGGAGCTGACCTGCCAGCTGCAGGGTTGCGATCTGCGCGAAGCGAGTTTCCTGCGCTGCGATCTGACCCTGGCCAACCTCAGTCGCAGCGAGTGTCTGGGGCTGGAGATGCGGGACTGCCAGGCCATGGGCATCGACCTGTCCCAGGCCAGCTTCGCCAACCGGATCACCCCCAGCAGCTACTTCTGCGAGGCTTATCTGACCGGCAACAACTTCAGCTTTGCCAATCTGGCATCCTGCCTGCTGGAGCGTTGCGAGCTCCATGGCAATCGCTGGCAGAACGCGAACCTGAGGGGCGCCTCCCTGGCGGGCTCGGATCTGCGGGATGGTGAGTTCGGCCAGTTCGACTGGCAGGAGGTGACCCTGACCGGCTGCGATCTGCGGGGCTGCGATCTGCCCGGGCTGGATCTGCGCTGGGTCGACCTGAGCGGGGTGCAGATCAATGAAGAGCAGCAGCGGGGACTGCTGGAGCAGATCGGGCTGGTGGTCTTCCCCTGAGCGGGGCGGAAAAGAGGTAAGTTTTCATCAATGGGGCGGTGTGGCGCTTGCCCTGCAAAGCAAAAAGCCTGCGCGATGCAGGCTTTCTGTTAGGTGAAGTGGCAAACGGAATGGCGTTGCCGCCTTTTGCACCCTTCTACCCTCGCGGGAGAAGGGCTGGGGATGAGGGGGCTGGCTCAGCGTCTGGCCAGCTGTTGTTGGCCGGGTTGATGGCCCCATCAGCAGGGACTCAGCATCTGGCCAGCTGTTGTTGGCCGGGTTGATGGCCCCATCAGCAGGGACTCAGCGTCTGGCCAGCTGTTGTTGGCCGGGTTGATGGTTCCATCAGCAGGGACTCAGCGTCTGGCCAGCTGTTGTTGGCCGGGTTGATGGCCCATCAGCAGGAACTCAGCGTCTGGCCAGCTATTGTTGGCCGGGTTGATGGCTCCATCAGCAGGGACTCAGCGTCTGGCCAGCCATCTGGTCGGGTTGATGGCCTCGCCCTGGTAGCGGATCTCGAAGTAGAGTCCGGGTCTGTCCTGGCCGCCGCTGTCCCCGACCAGGGCCACGGGTTCCCCCTGCTCCACCTTCTGCCCGGTCTGGCGCAGCAGCGACTGATTGTGACCGTACAGACTCATGTAGCCCTTGCCGTGGTCGATCACCAGCAGCATGCCGAAGCCGTCGAGCCAGTCCGCATAGACCACCTGGCCCGGCGCGACCGCCTTGACCTGGGTGCCTTCACTGGCCCCGATCAGGGTGCCCTTCCACTTGAGCTGGGCGGTGCGCTGGGAGCCATAGGCGATGAGGATGGGGCCCTGCACCGGCCAGCGCAGATTGCCGCCGGTACGCAGGCCGCCATAGCCGCCGGCATTTGCCTTGGCCCCCTTGTCGGCGGCGGCTTGCTGCTGCGCCACTCTGTGCTGTTGCTCGGCGACGCGCTGCTGCTGGGCGGCCAGCCGCTGCTGTTCACCGACCTGGCGCTGCTGGGCCGCGATGCGCTGCTGCTCCGCAATCCGCTTCTGTTCGGCGGCCAGGCGTTGTGCCTCCAGGCGG
The DNA here is from genome assembly GCF_046078285.1 of Aeromonas bivalvium. Taxonomy (NCBI): domain Bacteria; kingdom Pseudomonadati; phylum Pseudomonadota; class Gammaproteobacteria; order Aeromonadales; family Aeromonadaceae; genus Aeromonas; species Aeromonas bivalvium. The sequence goes on along the minus strand of NZ_JBGXBV010000009.1, from coordinate 28,538 downwards.
CGCTGGCGCTCCTGCTCGGCCTTGATCTTGGCGAGGCGCTCCCGCTCGGCCCGCTCGCGGCGTTCCTGCTCTTCCCGCTTGCGCCTGAGCTCTTCCAGCTTGGCCTTGAGGGCCTGCTCAGCCTTGACCAGCTTGCCGAGCTTCTGCTCGTCGGCCTGCACCGATTGCTGCAACTGGTTGCGCACCTTGGCGCGGCTCTGCTGGCTGGCGAGCAGGGTCTGGTGATACTGCTGCTGTTCGCCGAGCAGGGTCTGGAGCCGGTTCTCGGTCTCCTTGGTGGCGAGCTGGTTTTTCGCCAGCTTGGCGCGGGTGGCGCGCAGCGTCTCGATGGCCTCGATGCGCGCCTTGTTGAGGTAGTCGTAGTAATCGAGAGAGCGGCTCAGTTTGGCCGGATCCTGCTGGTTGAGCAGCAGCTTGAGATAGTCGTGGTTGCCCGCCTGAAAGGCGCTCTCGGCCTGCTTGGCCAGCAGTTGTTTCTGGCGCCCGGCCTGCTGCTCCAGTTCGCTCTTGTCCTGTTGCAGTTCGACCAGCTTGCGCTGGTTTTGTCGCAGTCGCCCCTTGGTCTCGTCGAGCTTGGCGGCGGCGGCGGAAATGGCTTGCTCGTCCTGCTTCAACTGGGCGTTGAGCCTGGCGAGTTCACTCTTGCTGAGCTTGATGGTCTTCTGCTGCGCCTTGATCTGGGATTGCATCTGACCGAGGTCGTTGGCCGCCGACGCCGGGGTCGGGACAAACGCAAAAAACAGCGCGCCTGCCAACAGGCAGACGCGACTGGTTTGGTGTGAAATAACTTCGCATCCCCGCATGGGGCAGGATTATTTCAGAATCATCAGGGGCTTGCCAGTCATTTCAGGCGGCACAGGAAGACCCATAAGAGTCAGCATGGTCGGGGCCAGATCGGACAGTTTGCCCCCTTCCAGTACCTCGGCCTTGCGACCGAAATAGATGAGGGGAACCGGCAGATTGGTGTGGGCTGTGTGGGCCTGACCCGTCTCTTCGTCCAGCATCTTCTCGGCGTTGCCGTGGTCGGCGGTGATCAGGCACTCGCCACCCACTTCCGCCAGGGCCTCGGTGACACGACCGATGCAGTGGTCGACGGCTTCGCAGGCCTTGACGGCCGCATCGAACACGCCGGTGTGACCGACCATGTCGCCGTTCGGGTAGTTGCAGATGATGACGTCGTACTTGCCGCTCTTGATGGCGCCGACCAGCTTGTCGGTCAGCTCGCCCGAGCTCATCTCCGGCTGCAGATCATAGGTGGCCACTTTCGGGCTGGCGACGATCTCGCGGTCTTCGCCGGTGAAGCAGGACTCTTCGCCACCGTTGAAGAAGAAGGTGACGTGGGCATACTTCTCGGTCTCGGAGATGCGCAGCTGGGTCTTGCCCTGCTTGGCGAGCCACTCACCCAGGGTGTTGACCAGGGCAGTCGGCGGGTAGGCGCAGGCGGTCTTGATGTCGGCCGCGTACTCGGTCAGCATCACGAAGTTCAGGGCCGGGGTGGCGGTGCGGGCGAAGCCGGTGAAGTCGCTGTCGACGAAGGCACGGGTGATCTCGCGGGCGCGGTCGGCACGGAAGTTCATGAAGATCAGGGCATCGCCATCCTGCATGGGGGCGGCTTCGCCGATGCGGGTGGCCTTGACGAACTCGTCGTTCTCGTCGCGGGCATAGGCGGCAGCCAGAGCGTCGGTGGCGTTGTCGGCGGTGAACTCGCCCTTGCCCTGAGTCATCAGGTCATAGGCTTGCTGCACGCGATCCCAGCGGTTGTCACGGTCCATGGCGTAGTAGCGGCCGATCATGGAGGCAAAACGCCCCTTGCCCAGACGGGCGAACAGGGCATCGAACTGCTCGATGGAGGACTGGGCACTGCGCGGCGGCACGTCACGGCCATCCAGGAAGGCGTGGAAGTAGATCTGCTCGGCGCCACGCTTGGCGGCCATCTCGATCATGCCCATGATGTGCTCTTCGTGGCTGTGTACGCCGCCCGGGGACATCAGGCCCATGATGTGCACGGCCTTGCCCTTGCTGACGGCGCCATCGACGGCCTTGCCCAGCTCGACGTTGTCGAAGAAGGTGCCTTCGGCGATATCCTTGGAGATGCGAGTCAGCTCCTGATAGACGATGCGACCGGCGCCGATGTTGACGTGGCCCACTTCGGAGTTGCCCATCTGGCCGTCGGGCAGGCCGACATCGAGGCCGGAGCCGGAGATCAGGGTGCTGGTGTAGTCACGGGCCAGGCGGTCCAGGTTGGGGGTCTTGGCGGCGGCGACGGCATTGTGCTCTTGCTTGGTGCTGTAGCCCCAACCGTCCATGATGACCAGAACCAGGGGTTTCTTCGCTGTTGACATAAGACTATGTCCTCTCGGATAGGAATGAACTGGGGGAAGTGAAACTAGCGTAATATTACTACATCTGCCGAAATAGTCACCTGATCCCCAAGTCCCTAAACTCCTTGGTCTTTCTGCTGTTATCACCCGGTTTTGTGCATGTTGCCAGCTTGTCGACAGGGCATGTGGTGACGAGGGGATCGCCGCTCGGCGCTCTTCGTAGAGATCGGTTTCCCCTGCTCGGGATGGTGGCGCTGTCAGGGTTCCCATCATGATGGGAGCCCGCTCCCGCTTTGCCGCCAAGATGGCTGATCTTCTCCAGGCCCCCATGTATACTCGGCCACTTGTCTCGGTCTTTGGATAGTAAAAGATGCAAGAGTATTTGGATTTTGTGACCCGCAATCCGCTGCTGTCGGCAGCCTGGCTGGGTCTGGCCGGCACCCTGGTCTACACCACGGTGCGCGCCACGCTCTCGCCGGTCAAAACGGTGAATAATCACGGCGCTACCCTGCTCATCAACCGTGAAGATGCCATCGTCATCGATACCCGCGGCCAGGACGAGTATGCCAAAGGCCACCTGGCCGGGGCCCTGCACCTGCCGCTCAGCCAGATCCAGGGCAATAACCTGGGCACGGTTGAAAAGCATAAAGATGCCCCCATCATAGTGGTGTGCGAGTCGGGGATGACCGCCGGTGGCGCGGCCCGCCAGCTGAGCAAAGCCGGCTTCAAGCAGGTATATGTGCTCGGTGGTGGCATGGCCCAGTGGCGTGCAGATAATCTGCCGGTAACCAAAAAACGCTGAATTAAGGGCGTGCGCCCAATCTTTTTATCAAAGGAATCAAACGAATGGCTGACGAAATCAACAACCAGGAAGTACAACCGGAATTCCACATCCAGCGCGTTTACACCAAGGATGTCTCCTTCGAAGCGCCCAACACGCCGCACATCTTCCAGAAAGAGTGGCAACCGGACGTCAAGCTGGACATGGATACCAAGACCAGCATCCTGGCCGATAGCGTCTACGAGGTCGTGCTGACCCTGACCGTCACCTGCAAGCTGGAAACCGAGACCGCCTTCCTGTGCGAAGTGCAGCAGGCCGGTATCTTCAGCATCGGCAACCTGCCGGAGCCGCAACTGGCCCACTGCCTGGCCGCCTTCTGCCCGAACATCCTGTTCCCCTATGCCCGCGAAGCCGTGGCCAACCTGGTGAGCAAGGGGTCCTTCCCGCAGCTGAACCTGGCGCCGGTCAACTTCGATGCCCTGTTTGCCCAGCACATGGCGCAGGCTCAGCAGGCGACAGCGGAAGCCTGATCCATGGCCGACCCGATCGCGATTTCGGTGTTGGGGGCGGGGTCTTATGGCTCCGCCCTTGCCATTTCTCTGGCCCGCAACGGCCATCCGACCCTGCTGTGGGGCCATGATCCGGCCCATGTGGCCGTGTTGGAGGCGGATCGCTGCAACAAGGCGTTCCTGCCCGACGTCTCTTTCCCTGCCGATCTGCAACTGACGGCGGATCTGCAGACTGCGGTGCAAGCCGCTCCCGTGCTGCTGCTGGTGGTGCCGAGCCATGTGTTCGGCGACGTGCTGGCCCGGGTCAAGCCGTTCCTTCGCCCGGATACCCGGATCGCCTGGGCCACCAAGGGGCTGGAGCCCGATAGCGGCCGTCTGCTGCAGGATGTGGCCCGGGAGGTGCTGGGGGATGCCATTCCGCTGGCGGTGATCTCGGGCCCCACCTTCGCCCGCGAGCTGGCCGCCGGTCTGCCGACCGCCATCTCGGTGGCCTCTACCCACGACGACTTTGCCGACGATCTCTCCCACCTGCTCCACTGCGGCCGTTCGTTCCGGGTCTACACCAACCCGGACTTCATCGGTCTGCAGCTGGGGGGCGCGGTCAAGAACGTCATTGCCATCGGTGCCGGCCTCTCCGACGGGCTGGGCTTTGGCGCCAATGCCAGAACCGCGCTCATCACCCGGGGACTGGTGGAGATGCAGCGTCTGGGCGCCGCCCTCGGTGCCGATGCCAAGACCTTCATGGGAATGGCGGGCCTGGGGGATCTGGTACTGACCTGTACCGACAACCAGTCGCGCAACCGCCGCTTCGGTCTGGCGCTGGGCGCAGGTAAGAATGTCGACACCGCCATGACCGAGATAGGCCAGGTGGTGGAAGGGTATCGCAACACCAAGGAGGTGCATCTGCTGGCGGCCCGTTGCGGCGTCGAGATGCCTATCTGCGAGCAGATCTTCCAGGTGCTCTACCAGGGCAAAAACCCGAAAGAGGCGGCCATCGCCCTGCTGTCGCGAGACAAGAAGGACGAGTGATCGGTCCGCCGCAGAATGCAAAAGGCCCCGCCAGCTGGCGGGGCCTTTTCTTTGCCGCATGTCTTTGCCACAAGGGCTGCAAATCAGTAGTAGGAGTGATCGCCGCGCTGGTGTTCGGTGGCATCCTTGACGCCGTTGAGCTCGCCCGGGAATTTCTCCAGCAGCTGCTTCTCGATCCCCTCTTTCAGGGTGTAGTCGACCATGGAGCAGCCGTTGCAACCGCCGCCAAACTGCAGGATGGCCAGCTTGTCTTCGGTCAGCTCGACCAGGGTCACCTTGCCACCGTGACCGGCCAGCATGGGGTTGACCTCTGAGGTGAGCACATATTCGATGCGGTCGATCAGGGGCGCATCGTCGGCCACCTTGCGCATCTTGGCATTCGGTGCCTTGAGGGTGAGCTGGGAGCCCATCTGGTCGGTGACGAAGTCGATGGTGGCATCGACCAGGAAGGGGGCGCTCAGGGGATCGACCAGACAGTCGAAGCCGCTGAAGGGCAGGTGTTGATCTTCCGGGTCTACCGCATCCGGCGGGCAATAGGATACGCCGCACTCGGCATTCTGGGTTCCCGGATTGACCACAAACACCCGGATATTGGTGCCATCAGGCTGATTTTCCAGCAGTTTGCGGAAGTGGGCCTGGGCGGTGTCGGAAATGCTGATCATCACTATCCTCATAAACCTGAGTGTACGACTAGGGTATTCATGATAACGCGGTTGCCTGTCCTTGGGTAGCAAGTGTTCGCCTCGAGAGGGAGACGGCATGGCCCCGGCCCGGCGGACTCATCCCCTGGGATGGGGCAGGGTGCGACACAGGGCCCACACCTCTATCTTCTCTATGCCGCTGTGGCGCAACAGACGGCTGAGCTGGCCCGCGGTGGCCCCCGTGGTCACCACATCATCGAGCAAGGCCACGTGCCGGTATGGGTGGGGCGCCAGCGCAAAGGCGCCCCTGAGATTGCGTCGGCGCTGACCGGCGCTGAGCTGGGTCTGTTGAGGCGTCGCCCGGATGCGGCGGATCACCCCGGTGTCGAGGGGAATGCCGGTGAGGCGACTCAGGTCGGTGCCAATCAACTGCGCCTGATTGAAGCCTCGCCGCCATTGCCGCCACCAGTGCAGGGGAACGGGCAGGATAGCCTCGGGGGGATTGTCCAGCACCAGGTGATCGGCCAGCAGCCGGGCGAGCAGGGGGGCCAGCAAGAGGTCGCCGCCATATTTCAGGCGAGGAATGAGCCAGGGGTAGGGGGCCTGATAGTCGCCTATGACCTGCAACCGATCCCAGGGGGGTGGTCGGCGCTGGCAACGCCCGCAGAGCGGCCACGGTTGTGTGAGGGGCGCGGCGCAGAGCTGGCAGCGCTGGGAAGATTGTTTGAGGCTGGCGCGGCACCAGTGACAGAGCAGGGGTTCCGTCGTGCAGGGCTGGCGGCAGAGCAGGCAGTGGCCCAGCCAATCGGCGCTGGTCCCCAGCATCGGACTTGCTTTGGCGAGCAGGCGCTTTAACATGCGACACCCAATAGGCTGGAGTGAGGGAGTCTGATGAGCATAGTGGTGGAGCGCCTCGGTCAGGGGCAGGATCTGGTGTTGTTGCACGGTTGGGGCATGAATGGCGCCGTCTGGCATGGGATCGTGCCCCTGCTCAGTCCCCATTTCCGGCTGCATCTGGTGGATCTGCCGGGCTTTGGTGGCAGCCCCCTTGCCGAGGGGGTCGAGTATGACCTGCCCTGGCTGGCTCGGGAGGTTGCCGCTGTCTTGCCGGTGCGAGCCCACCTGCTTGGCTGGTCCCTGGGGGGACTGGTGGCGAGCCGCATCGCCCTGGATCACCCCGAACGGGTGGCCTCCCTGGTGACGGTGGCCAGCTCTCCCTGCTTCCTGGCCCGGGAGGAGTGGCCCGGCATAGCGCCCAAGGTACTCGATGGCTTCATGGCTGCCCTGGGGGGGGACTTTCGCCAGACGGTGGAGCGCTTCCTCGCCATCCAGGCCATGGGCAGCGAACACGCCAGGGATGATATCCGCCAGCTCAAGCAGTGGCTGGCCGAACGGCCTGCGCCGCAATTGCCAGCCTTGACGGCGGGGCTGACCATGCTGGCCGAGGTGGATCTGCGGGACGAACTGGCGCAGCTGACAACTCCCTGGCTGCGCATCTATGGCCGTCTCGATTCCCTGGTGCCGAGGGCCAGCATCCCCCTGCTTGACGGGCGATACCCCCACAGCGAGCATCAGGTGCTGGCCAAGGCGTCCCATGCGCCCTTCATCTCCCACCCGGAGGCATTTGTCACCGGCTTGATGGACTGGCTCGCCAAGGTGGACAAAAAGTGAGCTCATCGCTTTGATAATCGCCCCCGGCGGTGGATACTTAGCCCATTGCCAAGGAGAGCACCAGATGCAGATTGATTCCGCGTTTACCACAGGGCTGCAGGGATATCAGCGCGCCGAGCAGAGGGTCGATGACGCCAGCACCGCCATCGCCCGTGCCACCCTGACCCCGAGCGAGCCGCAAGCCGCCCCGGGCGAGATCACCGAGGAGCTCATCCACCTCAAGCTGGGCGAGTTGCAGGCCGGTGCCTCGGCCAAGGTGATCCAGACCGCCAGCGACATGCTCGGCAGTCTGATCGACATCCGGGTCTAGGGGCCCGGCTCCCCGGTCGGCACACCGTCCCATGAGCCTCAACGTCACCCTTCCTCCCGGCCTGCCCACGACGCTGCAACCCCAGACGGATGCGGCGCGCAGCGACAATCGCCGCGCCGAGCTGATCCCCCGGCCCCCGGAAGGTGCCGCCTCCGGGGGAAGCCAGAAATCTGCCAGCCAGCAGGATCAGGCGAGACAGGCTCACGGCCAGGGGCCGGGACGGGAAGGCGTGGGCAAGGAAGGGGATCCGCCCTTCGGCGTGCATCCTGGCCGGCACAGGGTCGAGGAGCGTGAGTCACACTCGGATCATGGCGACGGTCAGCAGGGCCAGGGGGAGAGGCAGGGCGAGGCGGGGCGGGCTCGGGAGTCTGGGGGAGGAGCCAGAACCCAGTCGTTCGAGCCGCCCCAGACCGGATTGCAATTGCGCCCGGCCGGTCCCCCGGGGTCGGTGGCGGCCACGGGGGGCGTGTTGAATGCCTACATGGAGCTGCGCAGTCAGGCCATCGCCCAGCGTTATCGCGGCGCCAGTCGGCCTGCCGCCCCCCAGCAGCTCGATCTGCGGATCTGACCCTGGCCAGCACATTTCCGAACAATCGAAAGCCCCTCGCGGGGCTTTCGGTTTATCGGGGCTTTACTTCCTGGCCTTGGCGAAGGCGGCGGCAAAGGCATTGCCGAAGGCGCCATGCTCGGCGGGCGACTTGCCCTGGCTGGCTGGCCGTGCCGGTTTGGCCATCTTGCCCTGGGTCGGTGCGCGGCGCGGCGCTTCCCCCCTGGACTTGCGCTCACCGGCCTCGCCCGCCTGCTGGTCGAGGCGCATGGTGAGGCTGATGCGTTTGCGCGGGGCATCCACCTCCAGCACCTTGACCCGCACCACATCCCCCGCCTTGACCACCTCGCGGGGATCCTTGATGAAGCGGTCGGTCAGCGCGCTGATGTGGACCAGGCCATCCTGATGCACCCCGACATCGACAAAGGCGCCGAAGTTGGTGACGTTGGTGACCACCCCTTCCAGCACCATGTCGGGCACCAGATCGCTGATCTTCTCCACCCCTTCCTTGAAGGTGGCGGTCTTGAACTCGGGGCGCGGATCCCGGCCCGGCTTGTCCAGCTCCCTGATGATGTCGGTGACGGTGGGTACCCCGAACCGCTCGTCGGTATAGTCGGCGGGTCTGAGGCTCTGCAGCAGGCTGCTGTTGCCGAGCAGGGTCTCGACCTGTTGCTGGAGCCGCGCCAGGATCCGCTCCACCACGGGATAGGATTCCGGATGGACTGCAGAGCCGTCCAGGGGGTGGCTGCCGCCGCGAATACGCAGGAAGCCGGCGCATTGCTCGAACGCCTTGGGGCCGAGCCGGCTCACCTTGAGCAGTTGCTGGCGGCTCTGGAAGGCGCCGTGCTCGTCCCGGTAGGCCACTATGTTCTGGGCCAGGGTCTGGGAGAGGCCGGAGACCCGGGTCAGCAGCGGCACCGAGGCGGTGTTCACATCCACCCCGACCGCGTTCACGCAATCCTCCACCACGGCATCGAGCTTGCGGGCGAGCTGGCTCTGGCCGACGTCGTGCTGGTACTGGCCGACGCCTATGCTCTTGGGATCTATCTTGACCAGCTCGGCCAGGGGATCCTGCAGGCGGCGGGCGATGGAGACGGCGCCGCGCAGGGAGACGTCCAGCCCCGGGAACTCCAGGGAGGCGAGTTCTGAGGCAGAGTAGACGGAGGCGCCAGCCTCGCTCACCACGATCTGCTGGGCCCTGGCCTCCGGGTAGCGCTTGAACAGCTCGGCCGTCAGGCGGTCGGTTTCGCGGGAGGCGGTGCCATTGCCTATGCTGACCAGCTCCACCTTGTGCTTCACGCACAGATCCCGCAGGGTCTTGAGGCTCTGCTCCACCTGCTTCTTGGGTTCGAACGGATAGATGGTGGCGGTGTCGACCAGCTTGCCGGTGGCGTCGACCACGGCTACCTTGACCCCGGTGCGGATGCCGGGATCCAGCCCCATGGTGGTGCGCATCCCCGCCGGGGCCGCCATCAGCAGATCCTGGAGGTTCATGGCGAACACCTTGATCGCCTCCTCCTCGGCCCGCTCGCGGATCTGGCCGATGAGCTCGGTCTCCATCTGCAGCGACAGCTTGATCTTCCAGGTCCAGCTCACCACCCCTTGCAGCCACTTGTCGGCGGCGCGCCCCTGAGCCTGGATACCGAGCTGGTGGGCGATGATCCCCTCGCAGGGGCTGGCGTTCTCGTCGTCACCGGCGACCAGGGCCAGATTGAGCACCCCTTCGTTGCGGCCGCGCAGCATGGCCAGCACCCGGTGGGAGGGGGCCTTGTGCAGCGGTTCGTCGTGTTCGAAGTAGTCCTTGAACTTGGCTCCTTCCTGTTCCTTGCCCGCCACCACGCGGGCGCGCAGGGTGGCGTTGTGCCACAGGTAGTCCCGCAGCCGGGCCAGCAGGGGGGCTTGCTCGGCGAAACGCTCCATCAGGATGTAGCGGGCACCATCCAGAGCCGCCTTGGTATCGGCGATGCCCGCCTCGATATTGAGGAAGGCGGCGGCCTCCTGCTCGGGGTCCCGGGTCGGGTCGCCGAACAGGCGATCGGCCAGGGGCTCGAGGCCGGCCTCGATAGCCATCTGGCCCTTGGTGCGGCGCTTGGGTTTGTAGGGCAGGTAGAGATCTTCGAGCCGGGTCTTGGTATCGGCCTCGGCCAGTGCCCGGGCCAGCTCGGGGATGAGCTTGCCCTGCTCCTCGATGGAGCCGAGTATGGTCCTGCGTCTCTCTTCCAGCTCGCGCAGATAGCCGAGCCGGCTCTCCAGGGTGCGCAGTTGAGCGTCATCGAGCCCCTGGGTCACCTCCTTGCGATAGCGGGCGATGAAGGGGACAGTGGCCCCTTCGTCCAGCAGGCGGATGGCGGCGTTCACCTGCTCGGGGCGGGCACTCAGCTCGGTGGCTATCTGTTTTTCTATGGTATGCATCTGTGCTCTCGATCCTCATGGTCACTGGCTGGCGGCTCGCGAGCCCACCCCGCGCGGGGTTAGAATAGAACCCAAGTGGCAAGGACATGTAAAGATGAAAAAAAGCGATTATATCACCCGCGAAGGGTGGCTCGAACTGGACCGAGAACTCAAGTACCTGTGGAAGGAGGAGCGTCCCAGGGTGACACAGGCGGTCTCGGAGGCGGCGGCCCTCGGCGATCGCTCGGAAAATGCCGAGTATATCTATGGCAAGAAGCGGCTGCGGGAGATAGACAGGCGCTTGCGCTTTCTCACCAAGCGACTCGACGCCCTCACCATAGTGGATCCCAGCCCCCAGCAGGAGGGTCGCGTCTTCTTCGGCGCCTGGGTCGAGCTGGAAGACGAGGCGGGCCAGCGGGTGCGCTACCGGCTGGTGGGGCCGGACGAGTTCAACCTGGCCGAGGGCAAGCTCAGCATCGACTCCCCCCTGGCCCGCGCCCTGCTCAAGAAGCAGGTGGACGACGAGGTGGAGGTGAATACGCCCTCCGGCCTGCAGTTCTGGTATATCAACGAGATCCGCTATCGCCCCTTCGAGGCGCCGGGTCACGCCCGCACGCAATAACCGGTAACATATTTCACCTTGGCCGGGGGCGGGGGACGACCTAGGATGAGCCCTCATGGGTAAGGAGAGGCAAGATGAGTCAGCCATACAAGGTGCTGGTGGTCGATGACGACCTCAAGCTGAGGGCCCTGCTGGAGCGCTATCTGAGCGAGCAGGGATTCGGGGTGCGCGGGGTCGCCAATGGCGAGCAGGCCGATCGCCTGCTGGCGCGGGAAAACTTCAGCCTGATGGTGCTCGATCTCATGTTGCCGGGGGAGGATGGCCTCTCCATCTGCCGCCGCCTGCGCGAGGCGGGCAACCCGATCCCGGTGCTGATGCTCACCGCCAAGGGGGACGAGGTGGATCGTATCGTCGGCCTCGAGATGGGGGCGGATGACTATCTGCCCAAGCCGTTCAACCCCCGCGAGCTGCTGGCCCGCATCCGCGCCGTGCTGCGCCGTCATACCGTCGAGCTCCCCGGCGCCCCTTCCGCGGCAGAGAAAATGGTGAGTTTCGGTGCCTATCAACTCAACCTGGCGACCCGCGAGCTGAGCCGTGATGGCGAGCCGGTTGCCTTGACCAGCGGTGAATTCGCCGTGCTCAAGGTGCTGGTCAGTCATCCCCGCGAGCCCCTCTCCCGGGACAAGCTGATGAACCTGGCCCGTGGCCGCGAGTACACGGCCACCGAGCGCAGCATAGACGTGCAGGTGTCGCGCCTGCGTCGCCTGCTGGAGCAGGATCCCGCCCAGCCCAGATACCTGCAGACCGTGTGGGGCCTGGGTTATGTGTTTGTGCCGGACGGGGGCAGCCGATGAGGCGTGCGACCAGCATGTTCTCTCGCACCCTCTGGTTCCTGGCTTCCGTGCTGGTGGTCTATCAGCTGGTCTCCTACCTCGCCTTCTACAACTACCTGCTGGAGCCCACGGTCAAACAGATCAGCCATCTGCTGGCCAACCAGGTCAAGCTCATCTTCCCGGCAGGGCGCGAGGGGGGCATGCCCGAGGATGCCCAGCTTCTGGTCTATCAGGCGACCGGCATCGACATCTATCACCAGGACGAGGCCGAGCAGCACGGCCTGGCGGCGGCCAAGCACTATGCCTTCCTGGAGGAGGGGATCAGTCATGAACTGGGCGGGCCCGCCAGGGTGCGGGTGGAGATCCGGGATCACTACATCATCTGGGTCCAGCCACCCCAGGCCAGGGATGTCTGGTTGCGGGTGCCGCTTACCGAGATCGACGATGACGATATCCAGCCGCTCATCTACTACCTGACGGTGCTGCTGGCCATGATACTGTTTGCCGCCTGGTTCTTTGCCCGCCAGCTGATGCGCCCCCTGGAAGAGCTGGAAGCGGGGGCCGTCGCCGTGGCCAGGGGCCAGTTCCCCGATGCCCTGGGCGAGCAGGGCTCAAGGGAGCTGCGGCGCCTGACTCGCAGCTTCAACCACATGTCCCGTTCCATCAAGGAGCTGATCGAGGAGCGCAACCTGATGATGGCCGGGGTCTCCCACGACCTGCGTACCCCCTTGACCCGCATTCGGCTGGCGACCGAGATGATGTCGTCCCGGGAAGAGGGGCTCAAGGAGAGCATCAACGCCGACATAGATGAAACCAACGCCATCATAGATCAGTTCATCGACTACATCAGGCCGGCCGGCAGCATCGAAACCCGCCCCACGGATCTGACCCGGCTGATCCACGACGTGTTGCTGCTGCAAGGGGAGCAGGGCCTGGAGCTGGAGCTGGCCCTGCCGACCGAGGCCGTGCTGGTGGAGTGTCACCCCCTGGGCATGCGACGGGTGCTCAACAACCTGTGCAGCAATGCCGAACGCTATGGTGCCGGCAGGCTGCAAGCCGAGCTGAGGGATGACGGTCACTGGGTCCGGCTGCGGCTGGCCGACGATGGCCCTGGGATACCGGAGGCGGATCATCAGCGGGTACTCAGGCCCTTCACCCAGGGCAATCAGGCCCGTACCGGCGGGGGCAGCGGGTTGGGGCTCGCCATCGTCGCCAAGATAGTGGCCCAGCACCATGGCACCCTCAGACTGGGCGTCTCGGAGTGGGGCGGCCTGCTGGTGGAGATCCGTCTGCCCAGGCAGCAACCCCTGGAGTGGACCGACTGAGCGCTTGGCCTCGTATCGACCGAGCCGCAAGCCTGATGCACGAATGACCCAGATAACACAGAGGGAGCCATGGGCTCCCTCTGTGTTATCTGCGGTTCTCCTCAACGCTCTGGGGCCGCCTGGCGCCGATAGCGCTTGCCATATTTGAGCTGTTGCACCAGCAGGGCCGCGATGATCAGGCTCAGGCCTATGGGGGTGGCGAGGTGGATCTCCTCGCCGATGAGCAGGTTGAGCAATATCAGGGAGGCAAAGGGCGAGATGAAGATGAGGTTGCTGAGCGGCGCCGTATCGGTGGCGCTGCGCATGGCCATCAGCCACAGTACGAAGCCGAATCCCATCTCGAACAGGCCCACATAGATGGCACCGGCCCACCCTTGCCAGGCCGTCATGTGAAAATCGGCCAGCCACCAGGTGGCCACCAGGATGAGGGGCAGGCTGAGCAGAAAACCGAGCAGCAGGCTGACGATGGGGTCCCCCTGATTGCGGGTGTTGAGGATCCAGTAACCGGCCCAGATCAGCGTCGAGAGCAGCGCCAGCCCGACGCCGAGGGGACTGTCAAATTGCAGAGCGAGCAGATCTCCCCGGGTGGCGATCACCAGGGCGCCGAAGTAGCCGAGCAGGATGGCCACCCCGTCCCGGCGACGCAGCTTCTGGCCGAGGAAGGGCACGGCCAGCAGACTCAGGCTGATGGCCCAGGTGTAGTTGAGGGTCTGCGCCTGCTGCGCCGGCAGCAGGTCATAGGCCTTGAACAGCAGCAGGTAATAGAGGAAGGGGTTGAGGGCGCCCAGGGCCAGGTAGTAAAGCGGGCGCTGCTTGAGGTACTGGGCTAGCAGTGGCAGCTTGCCCTGCCTGATCACCAGGGCGCCGAGGGCCAGGGTCGAGGTGAGGGCGGCGACCAGCAGCAACTGCACCGGCTCGAAGTAGCGCAGGGAGATCTTGAAGGCAGTGGCCACCGTCGACCAGAGTGCAACGGCGCACAGGCCGTACTGATAGGCTTTCCGCTGACTCTTCACCATGCTGCATCTCCTTGGGGGGCAGGTTACGGGAACAAATTGGTTTCGCAGTCTATCAGCCTTGCCATCGCGCTGTCGCCGAGCAACGGGGGGATGGTACCCCCTCGGGGAGCCGAGTCCTGCGGAGGATAAAAAATGCGCACTATCCAGGCCTCATGGCTTGCGCCCATTGAAAATATCCGTATAATCCCCTCCGCTTACCCATCAGGTAAGCCAGACGATATGTCTGCTGCCGCGTCGATTCGCTTGCGAAAGACCGGCCATACAGTCTCCCCGATATGGGGAGAAACGTGAAAAATCGCACCTCCGGCAGGATTAGTCCTGGTTGGGCGGTGTTGATTTATGTTCTTTTCTCTATTGGAGCTCTGTCAATGCAGAACCAAAGAATCCGTATCCGCCTGAAGGCTTTTGATCATCGCCTGATCGATCAATCCACTGCGGAAATCGTTGAAACTGCAAAGCGCACCGGCGCGCAGGTTCGCGGTCCTATTCCGCTGCCGACTCGCAAAGAGCGCTTCACCGTCCTGATCTCCCCGCACGTCAACAAAGATGCGCGTGATCAGTACGAGATCCGCACTCACAAGCGTCTGGTAGACATCGTTGAGCCGACTGACAAGACCGTAGACGCCCTGATGCGTCTGGATCTGGCAGCTGGTGTAGACGTCCAGATCAGCCTGGGTTAATTACGGAAAGAGGTTGATAACAATGACAATCGGTCTTGTAGGTCGCAAAGTGGGTATGACTCGCATCTTCACTGAAGATGGCGTTTCTATCCCGGTGACTGTTATCGAAGTTGAAGCTAACCGTGTAACTCAGGTCAAATCTGTAGAAACCGACGGCTACAACGCTATTCAGGTTACCACTGGCGCCAAGAAAGCCAGCCGTGTGACCAAGCCGGAAGCTGGCCACTTCGCCAAAGCTGGTGTTGAAGCCGGTCGCGGTCTGTGGGAATTCCGCCTGAACAACGGTGAAGCTTTCACTGTTGGTAGCGAGCTGAAAGTAGATCTTCTCGCTGACGTTAAGCTGGTAGACGTTACCGGCACATCCAAGGGTAAAGGCTTTGCTGGTACTGTTAAGCGCCACAACTTCCGCACCCAGGATATGACCCACGGTAACTCCCTGTCCCACCGTGTACCTGGCTCCATCGGTCAAAACCAGACCCCGGGCCGTGTATTCAAGGGCAAAAAGATGGCTGGTCACATGGGTGCTGAGCGTGTAACGACTCAGAACCTGGAACTGGTTCGTGTTGACGCTGAACGCAACCTGCTGCTCATCAAAGGCGCAGTACCGGGTGCAACCAACGGCAACGTGATCGTCAAACCTGCCGTCAAAGCGTAACGTCTGAGGAGATAGTAATGGAATTGGTAATGAAAGACGCCAAGAGCGCTCTTGAAGTTTCCGAGACTACCTTCGGGCGCGAATTCAACGAAGCTCTGGTTCACCAGGTCGTCGTTGCATATGCCGCTGGTGCCCGTCAGGGTACTCGTGCGCAGCTGACTCGCTCTGAAGTGTCTGGTGGCGGCAAAAAGCCGTGGCGTCAGAAGGGTACTGGTCGTGCCCGTGCTGGCTCCATCCGTTCGCCCATTTGGCGTTCCGGTGGTGTGACTTTTGCTGCTAAGCCGCAAGATCACAGCCAGAAAGTAAACAAGAAGATGTACCGCGGCGCTATCCGTAGCATCCTGTCCGAGCTGGTACGTCAAGAGCGCCTGATCGTTGTTGAGAAATTCGGCATCGAAGCGCCGAAGACCAAAGAACTGATCGCCAAGCTGAAAGAAATGGAACTGAACGACGTTCTGATCGTGACTGCTGAAGTCGATGAGAACCTGTTCCTGGCTGCTCGCAACCTGTACAAGGTCGACGTGCGTGA
Source organism: Aeromonas bivalvium (assembly GCF_046078285.1). NCBI lineage: Bacteria > Pseudomonadati > Pseudomonadota > Gammaproteobacteria > Aeromonadales > Aeromonadaceae > Aeromonas > Aeromonas bivalvium. The sequence goes on along the minus strand of NZ_JBGXBV010000009.1, from coordinate 12,738 downwards.
CGTAGCCGGTATCGACCCGGTCAGCCTGATCGCTTTCGACAAGGTTCTGATGACTGCTGACGCAGTTAAGCAAATCGAGGAGATGCTGGCATGATCCGCGAAGAGCGTCTGTTGAAAGTTCTGAAGGCTCCGCATATCTCTGAAAAGAGCACCATGGTCGCCGAGAAGCAGAACACTATCGTGTTCAAAGTTGCTGTCGATGCCACCAAGGCGGAAGTCAAAGCTGCAGTTGCAAAACTGTTCGAGGTCGAAGTTGAGACCGTCCGTACCCTGAACATGAAGGGTAAAACCAAGCGCTCAGGTGCGCGTGTAGGCCGTCGTTCCGATTGGAAAAAGGCTTATGTGACCCTGAAAGCAGGTCAGGACATCGACTTCATGGGCGCAGCCGAGTAAGAGGAGTTCTCAAAAATGGCAATCGTTAAGTGCAAGCCTACTTCTCCGGGCCGCCGCCACGTCGTCAAGATCGTCAACCAAGAGCTGTACAAGGGCAAGCCCTTCGCCGCTCTGCTGGACAGCAAAAGCAAGTCCGGTGGTCGTAACAACAACGGCCGCATCACCACTCGTCACATCGGTGGTGGTCACAAGCAGCACTACCGTATCGTCGACTTCAAACGCGACAAAGACGGTATCCCGGCTAAAGTAGAGCGCCTGGAATACGATCCTAACCGTACCGCAAACATCGCCTTGGTGCTGTATGCAGACGGTGAGCGTCGTTACATCCTGGCTCCGAAAGGCCTGAAAGCTGGTGACGCGATCGCTTCTGGTGCTGATGCTGCCATCAAGGTGGGCAACGCCCTGCCGATGCGCAACATCCCGGTTGGTTCTACCGTTCACGCCGTCGAGATGAAACCTGGTAAAGGTGCCCAGCTGGCTCGTTCCGCTGGTACTTTCATCCAGATCCTGGCTCGTGAAGGTAACTATGTAACTCTGCGTCTGCGTTCCGGCGAAGTACGTAAAGTTCTGGCCGAGTGCCGTGCCACCATCGGTGAAGTCGGTAACTCCGAGCACATGTTGCGTCAACTGGGTAAAGCCGGTGCCAACCGCTGGCGTGGTATTCGTCCGACCGTTCGCGGTATGGCGATGAACCCGGTCGACCACCCGCACGGTGGTGGTGAGGGTCGTAACAAGGGCATGCAGCCTGTGTCCCCATGGGGCCAGAAGGCTAAAGGCTTCAAGACCCGTAAGAACAAGCGTACCGACAAGTACATCGTACGTCGTCGTAACAAGTAATTGTTAACATAGAGGAATCACCATGCCACGTTCTCTCAAGAAGGGTCCATTTATTGACCTGCACTTGCTGAAGAAGGTAGAGAAAGCGGTGGAAAGCGGGGATAAAAAGCCGGTTAAAACCTGGTCCCGTCGTTCAATGATCATCCCGAACATGATCGGTTTGACCATCGCTGTCCATAATGGTCGTCAGCACGTTCCGGTTTTCGTTACCGAAGAAATGATCGGTCACAAACTGGGTGAATTCGCACCGACTCGTACTTATCGCGGCCATGCTGCTGATAAGAAGGCTAAGAAGCGCTAAGGGATAAATGATGGAAGCTATCGCTAAACACCGTTATGCCCGTACTTCTGCCCAGAAAGCTCGTCTGGTAGCCGATCAAGTACGTGGTCTGTCCGTAGACAAGGCTCTGAATATCCTGACCTTCAGCCCGAAAAAGGCTGCTGCTCTGGTTAAGAAAGTGCTGGAATCTGCCATTGCAAACGCTGAGCACAACGAAGGCGCCGACATCGACGCCCTGCGTATTGCTACTATCATGGTCGACGAAGGTCCCTCCATGAAGCGTATCCGTCCTCGCGCCAAAGGTCGCGCGGATCGTATCCTCAAGCGTACCGCTCACATCACTGTGGTGGTATCCGACGCTAAGGCTGGGAGATAAGCAATGGGTCAGAAAGTACATCCTAATGGCATTCGCCTGGGTATTACCAAGCCTTGGAATTCTACCTGGTTCGCGAACACCAAAGACTTCGCTGACAACCTGTACAGCGATTTTCAAGTACGCCAGTTCCTGACCAAGGAGCTGAAAAACGCTTCCTTGTCCAAGATCACCATCGAGCGTCCGGCCAAGAGCATCCGTGTGACCATTCACACCGCTCGTCCGGGTGTCGTGATCGGCAAGAAAGGCGAAGACGTTGAGAAACTGCGCAAAGCTGTCGCCGCTATCGCTGGCGTGCCTGCTCAGATCAACATTTCCGAAGTCCGCAAGCCGGAGCTGGATGGCAAACTCGTTGCCGACAGCATCACTTCCCAGCTGGAACGTCGCGTAATGTTCCGTCGCGCCATGAAGCGCGCCGTACAGAACGCCATGCGCCTGGGTGCCAAGGGCATCAAAGTGGAAGTGTCCGGTCGTCTGGGCGGCGCTGAAATCGCGCGTACCGAATGGTACCGTGAAGGTCGTGTGCCTTTGCATACCCTGCGTGCCGACATCGACTACGCAACTTCTGAAGCCCACACCACTTACGGTGTGATCGGCGTCAAAGTTTGGATCTTCAAGGGCGAAGTTCTGGGCGGTCTGGCTGCTGTTAACGCTGCCGCTGCTCAAGAGCAAGCTCCTGCAAAGCCCAAGCGTGACAACAAGCGCCGCGCTGCTAAGTAAGGAGATTCGGTAAATGTTGCAACCTAAGCGTACTAAATTCCGCAAGACCCATAAGGGTCGTAACCGCGGTCTGGCCAACTCTGGTAACGAAGTATCCTTCGGTACCTTTGGCCTGAAGGCGACATCCCGTGGCCAGCTGACTGCTCGTCAAATCGAAGCAGCCCGTCGTGCCATGACCCGTCACGTCAAGCGTCAGGGTAAAATCTGGATCCGTGTATTCCCGGACAAGCCGATTACCGAAAAGCCCCTCGAAGTTCGTATGGGTAAAGGTAAGGGTAACGTCGAATACTGGGTATGCCCGATCCAACCTGGCAAGGTTCTGTACGAGATGGACGGTGTTCCCGAGGCTCTGGCCCGTGAAGCATTCGCCCTGGCCGCTGCTAAGCTGTCCGTTCAGACCACTTTCGTAATCAAGACGGTGATGTGATGAAAGCTCAAGATCTGCGTCAAAAGAGCGTCGAAGAACTGAACCAGGAGCTGCTGGGCCTGCTGCGTGAGCAATTCAACATGCGCATGCAAGCGTCCACCGGCCAACTGGCTCAGACTCACACTCTGAAACAAGTGCGTCGTGACGTCGCACGTATCAAGACTGTACTGACTGAGAAGGCAGGTGCGTAATGACTGACAAAATCCGTACTCTGCAAGGTCGTGTCATTAGCGACAAGATGGACAAATCCATCACCGTCGCTATCGAGCGCAAGGTAAAGCACCCGATCTACGGTAAGATCATCAAGCGCACTACCAAGCTGCACGTACACGATGAGACCAACGAGTGTAAAGCTGGCGACCTCGTGGAAATCCGCGAGTGCCGTCCGCTGTCCAAGACCAAGTCTTGGACCCTGGTCGGGATCCTGGAAAAGGCCTAATCGGTCCTTTATAGCCCAAACGGCCCCCTTTGGGGGCCGTTTGTTTTTTAGGCTACCTTTTCCAATTTTCCTGTGTTATAGTTTCGCGCCTTTTGAAGGCAGCCAGATCCCGAGAGGGATAAGAAGTAAACAAAGCGGAGCACTAAAATGATCCAGATGCAAAGTATGCTGGGTGTAGCCGACAACTCCGGCGCTCGCAGTGTAATGTGTATTAAGGTTCTGGGTGGCTCGCACCGCCGTTACGCCGGCATCGGCGACATCATCAAGGTTTCCATCAAGGAAGCCATTCCTCGCGGTAAAGTGAAGAAAGGTGATGTGTATAACGCGGTGGTCGTACGCACCCGTAAAGGCGTTCGTCGTCCGGACGGCTCAGTCATCCGTTTCGACAACAATGCGGCTGTGTTGCTTAACAACAACCAACAGCCAATCGGTACTCGTATTTTTGGCCCGGTGACCCGTGAACTGCGTAATGAGAAGTTCATGAAGATTGTGTCCCTGGCACCCGAAGTACTGTAAGGAGTCGAACGATGGCAGCTAAAATCCGTCGCGAAGACGAAGTGATTGTTCTTACCGGCAAAGACAAGGGCAAGCGTGGCAAAGTCACTCAAGTTCTGATTGCCAAGGGTAAGGTAATCGTGGAAGGCATCAACCAGGTGAAGAAACACCAGAAGCCGGTACCCGCACTGGGTCAGGCTGGCGGTATCGTCACCAAAGAAGCCCCCCTCGATGTTTCAAACGTAGCGCTGTTCAACTCTGCCACTGGCAAGGCTGATCGCGTTGGTTTCCGGATTGAAGACGGCAAAAAAGTTCGTTTCTTCAAATCCACCGGCGAACTTGTGAAGTAATTGGAGTTTAACGATGGCGAAACTGCATGATTACTACAAATCCGATGTAGTAAATGAACTGTCAAAGCAGTTCGGTTACAAGACTATCATGCAAGTCCCTCGGATCGAGAAAATCACCCTGAACATGGGTGTTGGTGAAGCGATCTCTGACAAGAAGTTGCTGGAAAATGCTGCTGCCGATATGGCTGCCATTTCCGGTCAGAAGCCGCTGATCACCAAAGCTCGCAAATCTGTTGCGGGCTTCAAGATTCGTGAAGGCTACCCGATAGGTTGTAAAGTAACCCTGCGTGGCGAGCGTATGTGGGAGTTCCTGGAACGGCTGATTTGCATCTCCGTACCGCGTATCCGTGACTTCCGTGGCCTGAACGCTAAAGCGTTCGACGGTCGTGGTAACTACTCCATGGGCGTGCGTGAGCAAATCATCTTCCCGGAAATCGACTATGACAAAGTCGATCGCGTCCGTGGTCTGGATATCACCATCACCACTTCCGCGAATACCGATGAAGAAGGCCGTGCTCTGCTGGCTGCCTTTAACTTCCCATTCCGCAAGTAAGGTTAGGGTTATGGCTAAAACATCCATGAAAGCACGTGAAGCAAAGCGTGCGAAGCTGGTAGCCAAGTTCGCGACCAAGCGAACCGAGCTGAAAGCTATCATCGTTGATATGAACGCTTCTGAAGAAGCGCGTTGGGATGCTGTCCTGCAACTGCAACAGCTGCCCCGTGATTCCAGTCCGTCCCGCCAGCGTAACCGTTGCAATATTACTGGTCGTCCGCACGGTTTCCTGCGCAAGTTTGGCCTGTCTCGCATCAAGGTGCGTGAGCATGCCATGAAGGGCGAAATTCCGGGCCTGAAGAAGGCTTCTTGGTAACGAATCTCGGGAGTTAGACTTATGAGCATGCAAGATCCGATCGCGGATATGCTGACCCGCATCCGTAACGGTCAAGCGGCGAGCAAAGTTTCGGTTTCCATGCCTTCTTCCAAGCTGAAAGTGGCTATCGCCCACGTGCTGAAAGAAGAAGGTTACATCGCTGGCTACTCCGTAGCGGGTGATGTGAAGCCGGAACTGGAAATTGAACTGAAATATTTCCAGGGCAAGCCGGTTGTAGAACTGATCCAACGCGTGAGCCGTCCCGGCCTGCGTATTTACAAGCGCACTACTGATCTGCCGAAAGTTATGGGCGGTCTCGGTGTTGCTATCGTGTCCACGTCTAAAGGTGTGATGACTGACCGTGCAGCTCGTAAAGCTTGCATGGGCGGTGAGATCATCTGCTACGTCGCTTAATAGGAGGTAGGAAATGTCTCGTGTTGCTAAGGCACCCGTCACTATTCCTGCTGGCGTAGAGGTGACTCTGAACGGTCAGGAACTGTCCATCAAAGGTGGTAAAGGTTCCCTGGTTCGTTCTATTCACGCCGGTGTAGAAGTGACCAAAGAAGACAATGTACTGAAGTTCGCCCCGCGCGACGGCTCCAATGGTGCCGACGCTCAGGCCGGTACTGCCCGTGCATTGGTCAACAACATGGTAATCGGTGTTACCCAAGGCTTTGAGCGTAAGCTGCAGCTGGTTGGTGTAGGTTACAAAGCCTCCATCAAGGGCAATGCTGTCGCGCTGGCACTGGGCTTCTCTCACCCGGTTGAGCATGCGCTGCCGGCTGGTGTGACCGCTGAATGTCCGACCGCTACAGAGATCGTTCTGCGTGGTGTGGACAAGCAGCTGGTTGGCCAAGTCGCCGCCGATATCCGTGCTTACCGCGCTCCGGAGCCCTACAAGGGCAAGGGTGTACGCTATGCCAACGAGCAAGTGCGTACTAAAGAAGCTAAGAAGAAGTAAGGTAACACTATGGACAAGAAAGCAGCTCGTCTCCGTCGTGCTACTCGTGCTCGGAAGAAGATGCAGGAACTGGGAGCTACCCGTCTGGTTGTTCACCGTACCCCGCGTCATATCTACGCGCAGGTAATCGCAGCCAACGGTTCCGAAGTTCTGGCCTCTGCTTCCACAGTAGAGAAAGCCATCAGTGAAGCAATCAAGTACTCCGGTAATGCTGATGCAGCTACCGCAGTCGGTAAGGCTATCGCTGAGCGTGCTATCGCCAAAGGCATTCAGAACGTATCTTTCGATCGTTCCGGTTTCAAGTATCACGGTCGTGTTGCCGCTCTGGCTACCGCTGCTCGTGACGCTGGTCTTCAGTTCTAAGCTAGGAGTCGAAGATGGCTAAAGTCGAATCTCAAGCCGGCGAACTGCAAGAAAAGCTGATTGCAGTAAACCGTGTTTCGAAAACTGTTAAAGGTGGTCGTATCATGTCCTTCACCGCGTTGACCGTGGTGGGTGATGGTAACGGCCGTGTAGGTTACGGTTACGGTAAGGCCCGTGAAGTTCCCGCCGCGATTCAAAAAGCGATGGAACAGGCCAAGCGTAACCTGAACAAGGTCGAACTGAACAACGGCACCCTGCACCACCCGGTGCAAGGCGTTCACTCCGGTTCCACCGTGTTCATGAAGCCGGCCTCTGAAGGTACTGGTATCATTGCAGGCGGCGCCATGCGTGCTGTGCTGGAAGTTGCTGGTATCCACAACGTGCTGGCCAAGACCTACGGTTCCACTAACCCGATCAACGTTGTTCGCGCAACTGTAGACGCTCTGGTTCAGGGTCAATCCCCGGCTCAGATCGCTGCCAAGCGTGGTCTGCGCGTTGAAGAAATTCTGGGGTAATGCGACATGGCTAACACTGTAAAAGTAACTCAAACTCGCAGCTCTATCGGCCGTCTGCCAAAGCACAAGGCGACTCTGCGTGGTCTGGGTCTGCGTCGCATTGGTCACACCGTTGAGCTGGAGGATACTCCCTGCGTACGCGGCATGATCAACCAGGTTTATTACATGGTTAAGGTGGAGGGCTAAGCATGCGTCTGAACACTCTGTCTCCGGCCCCTGGTTCCAAGTCTGTTAAGCACCGTCCGGGCCGTGGTATCGGTTCTGGTCTGGGCAAGACTGGTGGTCGTGGTGTGAAAGGTCAAACCTCTCGTTCCGGTGGCGGCAAAGTCCGCAACGGTTTCGAAGGCGGCCAGATGCCTTTGAAAATCCGTCTGCCGAAGTTCGGTTTCTTCTCTCGCAAATCTTTGGTTTCTGCCGAAGTGCGCCTGAACGAAATCGCCCTGGTAGAAGGTGATGTGGTCGATGTGAGCACTCTGAAGCAAGCCGGCGTTCTGACCAAGAACATCGTGTTCGCTAAAGTTGTTCTGTCTGGCAACATTGACCGTGCTGTGACCGTTCGTGGTCTGTCCGTCACCAAAGGTGCACGTGCAGCCATCGAGGCCGCTGGCGGTAAAATCGAGGAATAATCAGTACAATGGCTAAGAAACCAGGATTGGATGTTAAAGCGCAAGGTGGTCTGAGTGAGCTGAAGAGCCGTCTGCTCTTCGTTCTCGGGGCGATTATCGTTTTCCGTGCAGGCTCTTATGTGCCTATTCCTGGTATTGACGCCGCCGTACTGGCCGAGTTGTTCCAGCAACAGAAGGGCACCATCATTGAGATGTTCAACATGTTCAGTGGTGGTGCACTCTCGCGTGCTTCTATTCTTGCGTTGGGGATCATGCCGTACATTTCGGCGTCGATCATCATCCAGTTACTGACCGTGGTTCATCCCGCTCTTGCTGAACTCAAGAAAGAAGGTGAATCCGGCCGTCGCAAGATCAATCAGTATACCCGTTGGGGTACATTGATTTTGGGAACCTTCCAGGCCATTGGTATCGCAACCGGTCTGCCGAACATGATGCAAGGACTCGTGACTCATCCGGGTTTGGGCTTCTATTTCACGGCGGTTGTGAGTCTGGTCACCGGTACCATGTTTTTGATGTGGTTGGGTGAACAGATTACCGAGCGTGGTATCGGTAACGGCATCTCGTTGATCATTTTCACCGGGATCGTTGCTGGGCTGCCTCATGCCATTGGTGCTACGGCCGAACAGGCACGTCAAGGGGAATTGCACATCCTGCTGTTGTTGTTGCTGGGCTTGATTGTTTTCGCAGTGACTTACTTTGTGGTGTTCGTGGAGCGTGGTCAGCGTCGTATCGTCGTGAACTATGCCAAGCGTCAACAAGGCCGCCAGGTATTCGCAGCGCAAAGCACGCACCTGCCATTGAAAGTGAATATGGCCGGTGTGATTCCTGCGATTTTCGCATCCAGCATCATCCTCTTCCCGGGGACCATTACCTCTTGGTTTGGTCAGGGGGAGGGCAAGGTAGCCGACATTCTGCAGCAGGTCTCTATGGTCCTGCAGCCGGGTCAGCCCTTGTATGAGATGCTGTATGCAGCAGCCATTATCTTCTTCTGCTTCTTCTATACCGCGCTGGTGTTCAATCCACGCGAGACGGCAGACAACTTGAAGAAGAGTGGAGCCTTTATCCCGGGGATCCGCCCGGGCGAGCAGACAGCACGTTACATCGATAAGGTTATGACTCGCCTGACATTGGCAGGTGCGCTCTATATAACCTTTATCTGTCTGGTACCCCAGTTCTTGATGACTGCCTGGAACGTACAGTTCTACTTCGGTGGCACCTCGCTGCTGATTATCGTGGTAGTTATCATGGACTTCATGGCTCAGGTACAAACCCATATGATGTCTCATCAATATGGCGACGTCCTGAGGAAGGCCAACCTGAAGGGCTACGGCCGCTAAAGGTCGGCGTAGTTACGGAGTTAAGCAATGAAAGTTCGTGCTTCCGTTAAGGCAATCTGCCGTAACTGCAAAATCATCAAGCGTCACGGTGTGGTGCGTGTGATTTGCAGCGAGCCAAAGCATAAACAGCGCCAAGGCTAATTTTTTACGGTTAGTACTTGCAACAAATAGTTGTGCTGGCTAATATAGCCAGCCAACTTTTGTTGTGTATTGGTTGACCGCCACGTATCCGCTCACGGGCTTTGTGGTGGTCGTAATCTACTATATGTAGGAGTGAATAGTGGCCCGTATCGCTGGCATTAACATTCCTGACCATAAGCATGCAGTCATTGCTTTGACTGCGATTTATGGCGTCGGTCGTACCCGCTCCAAGGCCATCTGTGCCGCAGCCGGTATCGCTGAGAATGTGAAAATTAAAGACCTGGACGAAGCTCAGATCGAGAGTCTGCGTGAACAAGTAGGTAAATTCACCGTTGAAGGTGACCTGCGTCGTCAGATTTCCATGAACATCAAACGCTTGATGGATCTGGGTTGCTACCGTGGTTTGCGTCACCGTCGTAGCCTGCCTGTTCGTGGTCAACGTACCAAGACCAACGCTCGTACCCGTAAGGGTCCGCGCAAGGCTATCAAGAAGTAACGGGAAGGTAGAAAATGGCTAAAACTCCGACTCGTGCTCGCAAGCGCGTTAAAAAGCAAGTGAGCGACGGTATTGCGCACGTTCATGCATCTTTCAACAACACAATCGTGACCATTACTGACCGTCAGGGCAATGCTCTGTCATGGGCTACCTCCGGTGGTTCAGGTTTCCGTGGTTCCCGTAAGTCCACTCCGTTTGCTGCCCAGGTAGCTGCTGAGCGTGCTGGTGAGATCGCCAAAGAATACGGCGTGAAGAACCTGGAAGTCATGGTTAAAGGTCCGGGTCCCGGTCGTGAGTCCTCCATCCGCGCGCTGAACGCGGCTGGTTTCCGCATCACTAACATTACTGATGTGACTCCGATCCCGCACAACGGTTGTCGTCCTCCCAAGAAGCGCCGCGTGTAACGCTGGTAGCTTATTGGTCTAGGATTGTTGGAGAAAGAAGATGGCAAGATATATCGGTCCTAAGCTTAAGCTTAGCCGTCGTGAGGGCACCGACCTCTTCCTGAAGTCAGGTGTTCGTGCGATAGATTCCAAGTGCAAGATTGACACTGCTCCGGGTCAACACGGTGCGCGTAAAGCGCGTCTGTCCGACTACGGCGTGCAACTGCGCGAGAAACAAAAAGTTCGTCGTATCTACGGCGTATTGGAAAAACAGTTCCGCAACTACTACCGTGACGCTGCCCGTCAAAAAGGCAACACCGGCGAAAACCTGTTGCAGCTGCTGGAAGGTCGTCTGGATAACGTCGTTTATCGCATGGGCTTCGGTGCTACCCGCGCTGAGTCTCGCCAGCTGGTGAGCCATAAGGCTATCCTGGTAAACGGTCGCGTTGTTAACATTCCTTCTTTCCAGGTTTCCCCTGAGGACGTGATCTGCGTTCGTGAGAAGGCTAAGAAGCAAGCGCGTATCAAAGCTTCCCTGGAAGTTGCTGGTCAGCGCGAGAAGCCGACTTGGGTAGAGGTTGATGCCGCTAAAATGGAAGGTGCCTTCAAGCGCCTGCCGGAGCGTTCTGACCTGTCTGCCGACATTAACGAACAGCTGATCGTCGAGCTTTACTCCAAGTAAAGCTAGCTTCTAAAGAGAGGACACAATGCTGGGTTCTGTAACAGATTTTCTTAAGCCGCGGCTAGTTGACATCGAGCAAGTTAGCCCGACTCACGCAAAAGTGACTCTTGAGCCGCTTGAGCGTGGTTTTGGTCACACGCTGGGTAATGCCCTGCGTCGTATTTTGCTGTCATCTATGCCCGGTTGTGCAGTCACTGAAGTCGAGATCGACGGCGTACTGCACGAGTACAGCAGCAAAGAAGGTGTACAGGAAGACATTCTTGAAATCCTGCTCAACCTGAAAGGTATCGCTGTGAAGCTGGAAGGCAAGGACGAGGTAACTCTGTCCCTGACCAAGTCTGGAACAGGCCCCGTTACCGCAGGTGATATCACTCACGGTGATGAAGTCGAGATTGTTAACCCGGAGCACGTAATCTGCCACCTGACTGGCGCCAATGCTGAGATCAGCATGCGTCTGAAAGTTCAGCGCGGTCGTGGTTATGTGCCTGCTTCTGCTCGTGTTCACAACGATGATGAAGAGCGCCCGATAGGTCGCCTGCTGCTGGACTCCGCGTTCAGCCCCATCGTTCGTATTGCCTACAATGTTGAGGCAGCACGTGTGGAACAGCGCACCGACTTGGACAAGCTGGTCATCGACATGGAGACCAATGGTACCCTGGATCCTGAAGAGGCCATCCGTCGTTCCGCCACCATCCTGGCCGAGCAACTGGAAGCCTTCGTGGATCTGCGCGATGTCAGCGTGCCCGAGAAGAAAGAAGAGAAGCCCGAGTTCGATCCGATCCTGCTGCGTCCTGTCGATGATTTGGAGCTGACAGTTCGTTCTGCGAACTGTCTGAAGGCAGAAGCTATCCACTATATTGGTGATCTGGTACAGCGTACCGAGGTTGAGCTGCTTAAGACTCCCAACCTTGGTAAGAAGTCCCTGACTGAGATCAAGGACGTGTTGGCCTCCCGTGGTCTGTCTCTTGGCATGCGCCTTGAGAACTGGCCGCCCGCCAGCATCGCTGACGAGTAATCCAGATTACGGGTTTCACAGATTTAGTTAGAAGGATAAGGTCATGCGCCATCGTTTGAGTGGTCGTCAACTGAACCGGAACAGCAGCCACCGTCAGGCTATGTTCCGCAACATGGCCAGCTCCCTGGTTCGTCATGAGATCATCAAGACGACTCTGCCTAAGGCAAAAGAGCTGCGTCGTGTCGTTGAACCGCTGATCACCCTTGCCAAGACTGATAGCGTTGCTAATCGTCGTCTGGCATTTGCCCGCACTCGCGATAACGCGATCGTGGCTAAGCTGTTCAATGAACTGGGCCCGCGCTACCTGGAGCGCGCCGGCGGTTATACTCGCATTCTGAAATGCGGTTTCCGTGCCGGCGACAATGCTCCGATGGCTTACATCGAGCTGGTAGACCGCCCGGCCGCTGCTGAAGCAGCTGCTGAGTGATAAAGAAAAAGCCGGGCTTGTCCCGGCTTTTCTCTTAATGGATTCTGATACTGCCTCAACTGCCTCAACTGCCTCAACTGCCTCAACTGCCTCAACTGCCTCAACTGCCTCAACTGCCTCAACTGCCTTGATAGTCCCTTCTCCCCCGTATACAACACTCGTTATAGGAACGAGGTTCCCACCAATGTCAGATTCCTGTTTCCAGCATCCTAGTATCCAAGTCTTTGGTCATGATGAATAATAAGATAGACGACTAAAGTGTCGGGTTTGCTCTCACGGGACTATTTTGTGGATAAGTTTGTGAAAAAGCTGTGTTTGGACATGAATAACTAGAGAAAGGCCCATTTTTGAAGATTTATTGCCATTTTTTACGAAAATGAGCTTGCCAGAAAGTTTCTGCTCCCTATAATGCGCCTCCATCGACAGGGCAAGCGGCAACGCAGACAAGCCGGTCGGTGCCTCGAAAAAGCCTTTGAAAATAAGGCTTGACTCGAGAAGGCGGTTGAGTAGAATGCCACTCCCGCAGCAGCCAAAAGCTGCGTCGCTCTTTAACAATTTGAATCAAGCAATCTGTGTGGGCACTCACAGCATCGAGCATCAAAATTAATT
>NZ_JBGXBV010000008.1:0-158451 GCF_046078285.1 Aeromonas bivalvium | reverse complement strand
TGGCGGCCATAGCGCCGTGGAACCACCTGATCCCATGCCGAACTCAGAAGTGAAACGCGGTAGCGCCGATGGTAGTGTGGCATTCGCCATGCGAGAGTAGGACACTGCCAGGCACCCAATTAAACAGCGACGTGCAAAATCACGATGCTGGCTGCGAGGATGACACCTCATAAAGAAGCAGCAGATGATTTAGCGAAAGCTAACCGAATGCGGAGCGGTAGTTCAGTCGGTTAGAATACCGGCCTGTCACGCCGGGGGTCGCGGGTTCGAGTCCCGTCCGCTCCGCCACTAATTTGAAAGGCCTTCCCTCTCGGGAAGGCCTTTTTGCTATCTGGCTTTTGCGAACGGGATAAGGAAACAAGAGACAACCGCCAGGGTTGCGACTCGCCACTGGCAACTCGCTCCCTGCCTTTGGCCCCTTGTGCATGAGGCAGGCTCTGTCCGTCTCCCCGTCCGCGGTGCCACTAACAAGAAGCCCAGTCGAAAGACTGGGCTTCTTTTCATTTCAAACCCCTGAAACTCCACCGTTATCACCACTAATGATCCAAGGGTATCAGTGGCTTGCCACTTGTTCCTCGGTCCCATGCCACACGCCTTCCCTAGGTTCGCCGCCATTCATTTGAGAGGTGGGAAGGTCTGAAGGCCTTTTTGCTTGCCAGGGTACTTCTTGCCAGATGATGGTTCCTCCTCTGATGCTCTGGTAGAGCCATAAGGGAGGCATTGTGCTGCGTGAGCGTGTCACCAGCAGGATGAGAACAGGCTCTCGCTGAGAGAGGCTGTGCTGATGAGGGGGAGCTTGTGGTGGCTATGCCAATATCCTTGGCGGGTCTGGCCAGAGTCTGATGGTCAGAAACCCCTATAAACATAATGAGCCGACATCCCGCCGTGAGCTCAGCCAACGGTCAGTACAGTGGCGCATTGATGGGTAAGGAGTGGTTCGGGGCAATGCAGATAAGAAAAGGGGACGGCTGTGCCGTCCCCTTAAGTCGTGTCGTCCAGTCCATGAACTGCAAATGCTCCCTGCATTCCCTGACTGTATCCAAATCCGTTGGATTTCCTCTTCTCGATCCTTCGAGGTGTCCTTGAGTCTTCCTGACTAGGCAACCGATCCTGATTGCCGCACTCTCTCCATCCTGGAGGTGTCCGTTACCACATCCAGTGGTGTCCTTGCGTCATCCTGACAGATAGCCATCCTGACTACCTCGTCTTCATCCTGAAGCTCGTCCTAGCCACATCCAGTGGCGCTTCCAAGTCGTCCAGACCTATAACCATCCGGGTTATGCCTCTCCGTCCTGGAGGTGTCCATAACCACATCCTGTGGTGATCCTTGCCGTCCTGGTGGATAACCTCCTGGTCATCCTACCTCATCCCGAGGTGTCCTTTGGCTAGTCCTTTATTCTTCTGGGCATGCATCCGTAGATGCCCGCGCCGTCCTTGTGAAATAGATAATAAGGGAACCAGGCAGGCTAACAAGAGGGTAATGGGAGCGTCAGAATGCGAAAACGGTTTTATAAAATGATGATTCTCCTATTTTATCGATTTGAATCAGCATGTTAGTTGGTTTCCATTGAAACTTGGCCACTCGATGAGTGGCTTGGCGTACGGCATGAAGTAGCCGAATCCTACAGGGGGTATGGACGATCTCTCACAAGGGAAAAGAAGGGCATTTTTGGTTTCAAGAGGAACTTAACACTGCGTATAGATATTAAAATATTATTGAATCCGGCTGAGCGTTATTTCAGCAGATGATATGACTATGGCCAGGATGATCAGCAGGCCGAGATAGCCATTGGCAGGCACAGGTAACCGTCTCGAGATCTTTGCTGCTCACTATGGCGAAAGCGCCGATGCCAGTCACCAAACACCCCGGCAAGCGGGCCTGCCGGGGTGTGGGATGATGGTCTGGCTGATGTGCCGGCTGACCATGCGCTGTAAGGGCTGGCGTCCGGGCTTCACTGCCTTGCCATTAGTTGGCCCTGGTGGTCGGGTAGGCCTTGCGCAGGGACTCCGGCGCCAGTACTTCCAGGTTGCCTTCCATGTTGTTGAGCCAGTTGCGGAACTCCGGAGTGTCCTGTACTTCGGTCTCCACCACCACGCTGCGCTTGTCGTAGCGGGTCATGCGCGGGTTATGCCCTGGTATCTGGCCATCTGCCAGGGTGGCACTGTTGGCATCGATGCGTCCGACGAAGCGGATGGGGCCGCTGACGCCCTGGTAGGATTGCTCGCGGATCAACCGTTGGATATTGAAATCCTTTGGCTGGGTGGCGCTGAAGTTGGTCAGCTCCACATCCTTGATATGGTCGAACGGTATGCCGTACACCTTGGGATCCAGCTCGGACAGGGTACAGAGCAGGGTCGGACCATCGGCCTGGTTCAGGATGCCGAGCGGGTTGATGCGGTCGTAGCAGAGCCACACTGTGCGCTCTTTGATGACACGCTGGATCTCGGCGCTGAACTTGCGGCCACGCCACAGGGCATCGCGGATCAGGGTACTGCGGCGGATCTCCGGGTTGCCGGCGAAGGGGCGTGGAGATTGGTGCACGCTCTCGAGCCAGCGTTCTGCCAGTTCGCTCTGGCTGTCGCGGATCACCTGGCTGGCCTTGTCCACCAGGGGATTGAGTTCGGTCAGTACGCTCGCCGGCAGCAACTGGCTGGCCTGATCGCTCCAGGTCTTGAGGGCGACCGCGAGGGAGAGCGGCATGATATTGGCAAAGTCGTTGAGGCCATGGCGTTCAAAACACCAGCCGTGAGGCTTGCTGCGTTCGTCCGAGGTGAGGTCGAACAGGCCCATGCCGGACATCTCTTCCAGGTCCCGTTGCACGGTCCGCAGACTGACATGTATGCCTTCTTCTTCCAACTTAACCTGCAGTTGGCTGGCGGTCAGTTTATAGGGGCGGTGCGGGATGCAACGCGCCAAGGTCAGTTGTCGTAACAGCTTCTTGCTCATGGTGCTTGCCTTCACTGGATTAGTGTTGAGTGTATCCTAGACACCTGTTGCGACAGTCTATGTCGCAAGTTTTGCTGCGACAAGTGTCGCCATTTTCATACAGCTCCAGTTAAGGTAATGATTTAAATCGGTTTATTAGTGATTCATCGCGCGATAGGCACTGAAAATTAGTGCGCGTTCACCCCTGAACCGGGGACGGTCGCGGCTGTTTTCGAAACGAGGAGGGCGTCAGGAGGCGCGATGTCGAGCGCTGGAGGGGAGGCGGGTAGGCTGGGTGGAGGGGGGCCAGGCCCCCCTTGCCGTCAGGAGAGCCAGGCCCAGGGGGATTTGCTGATGGCGACGCCCATGATGTAGTTGAACACCAGCAGGGCGGCGATCCCGGCGATCACTTTCTGTTTGCGGTCGGGGCGTTTGAGCGCCATGGCTCCGAGGCCGATGTAGACCACCAGGGCGATGATCTTGGCCATCAGCCAGGGTTGGGAGCCCGGGCTCATCTGCAGGGTGACCGCCAGCAGGATCCCGGCCAGCAGCAACAGGGTGTCGTTGACATGGGGCAGTATCTTGAGCCAGCGGCGCTGCAGCAGGGGATGCTCGTTGATGGCGAGGGCCCAGCGGTAGATGAACAGCAGTATGCTGATGACGGCTAGGGTCATGTGGAGATGTTTGAGCAGGGGGTAATAGGCAATCATCTTGCTTCCTTGTCTTGGTTGGGGAGGCCGCTATTCCAGTTGTGAGCATGGACATGCTCCGGCCCGAGCTGATCGTCTCGCAGCAGGTCGGAGAGAATGTCCCGGTACTGCAGGCTCTTGTTGATATAAGTGTGTTCGTCATCCAGGTAATTCACCTGCTCGCGCAGCAACCGGTTGTCATGGCGCTTGAACATCTGCCCGGCACGCCAGGCCTGATTGGCCCGAAAACCCAGGTTGGTGAGGGCTTCCACCCCCAGATCCACCGCCGAGCCCAGGGTCTCGCGGAACACATTGTCGACCCCGGTGCGCAGGATATTGTGGGCATGGGGTCTGTCCTGGGCCCGCGCCAGTATCTTAAGGTGCGGGAAGTGTTTCTTCACCATCTCGATGACGGCGAGGGAGGTGACGGGATCATTGATGGAGAGTACCAGCAGTCTGGCCTTGTGGGCACCGGCGGCGTGCAGCAGGTCGAGCCGGCTCGCATCCCCATAGAACACCTGGTAACCGAACTTGCGCAGCGTCTCTATCTGGCTGGCATCCTGCTCCAGTATGGTGGTGCCTATGCCGTGGCCGTGCAGCAGGCGGCCCACTATCTGACCGAAGCGACCGAAACCGGCAATGATCACCGGATTGTCCAGGGCCTGGGGCTGCTCGTGCTCGGGCGCGTCTGGCTGGCTGCGATAGTCGAACCAGGGCTGGATCACCCTGTCATTGAGGATCAGCAGCAGAGGCGTCAGCGCCATGGAGAGCGCCACCACCAGGGTCAGCAGGGCGATCATCTCCTGGGGGAGCACCCGGTTCTGGCTGGCGAAGGAGAAGAGCACGAAGGCAAACTCCCCTCCCTGGGCCAGGGCGAGGGAGAAGGTCCAGCGCTGGCTCGGCGAGACCCGCAGCAGCAGGCCTATCACCATCAGCACCAGCCACTTGAGGGCCATCAGCCCTATCACCAGGGTCGGGATCAGGATGGGGTGTTCGGCAAACAGACCGAAGTTGATGCCGGCACCCACCGACATGAAGAAGAGGCCAAGCAGCAAGCCCTTGAAGGGGTCAATGTCTGCCTCCAGCTCGTGGCGATACTCGCTGTCGGCGAGCACCACCCCGGCCAGGAAGGAGCCGAGGGCGGGAGAGAGCCCCACCGACTCCATCAGGACGGCGATGCCGATCACCAGCAGCAGGGCGGCGGCCACGAAGATCTCCCGCATGTGGGACTGGGCGATGGCGCGAAACACGGGGCGCATCAGGTAGCGGCCGCCAAACACTATGCCGGCGATGGCGGCGGCCACCAGCAAGCCGTGTTGCCAGCCCGTCAGCCCGCTCTCATCGCTCTGGGTGATCGGCGCCATGGCGAGCAGGGGCAGCAGCGCCAGTATGGGGATGACGGCGATGTCCTGGAACAGGAGCACGGCGAAGGCGGAGCGGCCGCTCTCGCTCTGCATCTGCTTACGCTCCTGCAGACTCTGCAGCACGATGGCGGTGGAGGAGAGCGCCAGGATGAGGCCGATGGCCACCCCCTGCTGCCAGGGCAGACCGACGAGAACGGCGACCCCGGCCAGGGCGGCGGTCGACAGTATGACCTGCAGGCCCCCGGTTCCCAGTATGGGTCCCTTGAGCTGCCAGAGCAGGGCGGGCTTGAGCTCCAGACCGACCAGAAACAGCATCAGCACCACGCCGAATTCGGCGAAGTGCATCACGTCCTGCCGCTCCCCCACCAGGCCGAGCAGGAAGGGCCCTATCACTATGCCCGCTAGCAGATAGCCGAGCACGGACCCCAGGCCCCAGCGTTTGGCCAGGGGCACGGCGATGACGGCGGCGGAGAGGTAGATGAAGGCGTCAAACAGTATGCCGTGTCCCATCAGATGGCCTCCAGCAGATCGCGCAGGTAGTCGACCCCGGCCAGCTGGGCCGGGCTGAGCCGCTCGTCGCGCAGGGCCAGCAGCAGCTGGCGGTAGTCCTGGCCGCAGCGGCGCAATGCCTCGGGATCCTTGAGCTTGTGAAAGGAGTGGAGCACGAAGGGGGGCAGCCAGTGCATGCCGCACAGCCGCGCCGTCTGGCTGAAGGGGCGCAGGAAATCGAGCAGCGGGCTGCTGTTGTAACCCGCCTCGCAATAAGATTCGGGGGCCCCTCCCGTGGTGATGGCGGAGAGCCACTGCTTGCCCGCCAGGCCATTGGCCTCTGGGCCATAGGCGTAACCGTACTCCAGCACCAGGTCCAGCCACTCCTTCATGATGGCGGGGCAGGAGTACCAGTAGAGGGGGTGCTGGAAGACGATGATGTCATGCTCGGCGAGCAGGGCCTGCTCGCGCTTGACGTCGATCAACAGGTCGGGATAGTGCTGGTAGAGGTCGTGGACCCGTATCCCTTCCAGGTTCGAGATGGCCAGCAGCAGCTCGCGATTGGCCCTGGATCGCTGCAGGGCGGGGTGAGAGAAGATCACCAGAATGCGTTTCATAGGGTCATGACCTGGGGCATGGAGTTGGGTGGAAACTTATCAAGAAGCCGGCGGCGCGGCTAGTTCGGGGATCAGGGCGGCCAGGGCCGGGCTCAGGGTCTGACGGGCCGGATAGCAGAGCCCGATACGACGAAACAGCCGCGGCCCGTGCAGGGGGACGCAGCGCAAGGCGGGCTCCTCTTCGATCAGGCCGTCTGGCAAAAAACTGATGCCGACCCCCGCCAGGACCAGGGCCAGTACCAGTCCCTTGCTCTGGGCTCTGGCCACCAGGTTGAGGGTGAGCCGGTCGCAGGCGAGCAGGCCCAGGGTCTGCTGGTGCGCCTCGCAGGGAGGGCACTCGATGAAATCCTGATCCTGCAGCTCGTGAAGCTCGACCCGATCACGCCGGGCGAAGGGGTGAGCTGCGGGCACGCACAAGACATAGTCCTCCTCCCACAGGGGCAGGAAGATCTCGTCTTCCCGTCGCAGCACATCCAGGGTCAACCGGGCGTCGGCCGGAGTCTCATGGTCGGACAGGGTGAGATCCAGGGAGGGGAGGTGGCCCTGGATGCGGTGCAGCAGGCCGGCGAGGCGACGCTTGCTCAAGTCCGGCATCACGGCGAGGTTGAGCCGGGCCAGGCTCGCCTTCTGGCGAAACAGCTCCGGCAGGCGACGGGCCTCCTCCACCAGTTTCACCGCATGGGGGTAGAGGTAGTGGGCGGGGGGCAGGGCCTCGACCCCTCGCTTGCCCCGCAGGAACAGGCTGTCCCCCAGGCTCTCTTCCAGCTGGCGCAGACCGGCGGAGAGGGAGGGCTGGCTGACATGGCAGCAGGCCGCCGCCGCCGTGATGTTCTTCTGTTCGTAGATGGCGATGAAAAAGCGCAGCAGTCTCAGGTCGAGCATGGGGGTGCCATAGGTATTGCGTATGATGGTCAGCGGAATTCTATATTTTTCGCCGATGGATGGCGCGACTATAGTGAATGGACTCAGCGCTGACCACTCCTTTCATCTCGTCAGAAACATAAGGAAGAACCCATGTCCAAGCCCCTCGTCGTCGTGACCGGCGCCTCCTCCGGCATTGGTGCCGCCATAGCCCGCGCCTTCTCGGCCGCCGGCCATCCCCTCTTGCTGCTGGCGCGCCGGGTCGCCCCCATGGAGGCCCTGGCCCTGCCAGAGAGCCTCTGCCTGTCACTCGATGTGACGGATACTGCCGCATTTAAAGCCGCCATCGAGCAGGCAGAGGCCAGGTTCGGCCCGGTCGGCTGCTTGGTGAACAATGCCGGCGTCATGCTGCTCGGCCAGGCCGACAGCCAGGATCCGGCCCAGTGGCAGCAGATGCTCAACATCAATGTGATGGGGGTGCTCAACGGCGTCCATGCCGTGCTGGCCGGAATGAAGGCGCGGCGCAGCGGCACCATCATCAACATCAGCTCCATCGCCGGGCGCAAGACCTTCCCCAATCACGCCGCCTACTGTGCCACCAAGTTCGCCGTCCATGCCCTGACCGAGAACATCCGGGAAGAGGTGGCCGATCTGGGGGTACGCATGGTGACCATAGCGCCGGGCGCGGTGGAGACGGAGCTGCTCAGCCACACCACGGACGAGGAGATCAAGGCGGGGTACCACGGCTGGAAGGAGAGCATGGGTGGCGTCATCGCCCCCGAGGTGATCGCCGAGGCCGCGCTCTACGCCTGGCGACAGCCGGCCAGCGTCTGCGTGCGCGAGATAGTGCTGGCCGCAACCCGCCAGCAGCCCTGACAGCCTGGATGGACGAGCCGTGGCACCAACTTGCCTGCGGCCTGATCCCGATCAAGGGTTGCCCCGTCGGCGCCCTTGACCTTACCCCGGGGGGGCGGGTTAGCATGAGCCATCTTCTGCCTCAGAGCCGCCCATGTTGCTGACCCCCCGCCAATTCGACCACGCCCGCCGCTGGTTGCCCCTCTGGGGTCTGCTGCTGGTGCTGATGTCGTTTGGCAGCCGGGCCGCCGCGGATCTCTGTACCCTGACTCCCCATTGCAGCGAGTCCGAACGCAGCCTGGAAAAGGCCATGCCCTGCGGCAGCTTCACGACCGTGCTGGCCATGAGCCTGGTAAGCAGCGATAGCCTGATCCTGGCCGCGCTGGCTCCGGCCGCCCCCGACTTTCTCTCCCCCTCCCTCTATGTGCCCCAGCCGCCGCTGGAGCGACTCGAGCGCCCACCCCGCTCTCTCTGATGTGATCCTGACCCCTGCCGGGGTCCCGGGTTTCCAGTTCGAATCGACACAACATCAGACGAGGTCCCTATGTCCAGAGAGAAGATCCCAGCCCTCTGGCTGGCGCTGATGGTGGCGGGCACCAGCCTGTCCGCCCTGGCCGCCGAGCCGATGACGGTTTACAAATCCCAGTATTGCGGCTGCTGCGAGCAGTGGGTCAAGCACATGCAGGACAATGGTTTCGAGCTCAAGGTGGTCAACACAGAGCAGCTCGAACCCATCAAGGTGCAGCATGGCGTGACACCGCAACTGGCCTCCTGCCATACCGCCCTGGTGGACGGATATGTGGTGGAAGGCCACGTGCCCGCCGCCGACGTGCGGCGCATGCTGGAGCAGAAACCGGCCATCCGCGGGTTGACGATCCCGGGCATGCCCCAGAGCGCCCCCGGCATGGATATCCCGGGCCAAGCCTACCAGGTGCTGGCCATAGACGAGGCGGGTCAGACCGCGGTCTGGGCCAGCTACCCGGGCTGATCCCGGGGGAGACCGGGTGAGGATTTCCCCCATGTGAGGCACACCTGAGTGAATCTTGCCTCATCCGGGCTCCCGATCAGGGCCGTTCTCGCCAGAGAGCGGCCTTTTTCATGACCGCCCCTTGCAACCTGGCGTGACAAGGGGCAGATTGTTGACCGATCAAGGGGGCGACAGTTCCCCGGATAACCCCTTAAATCGCCAAGGATGCGACATGTTCAGCTTTTCCCGCTGCCTCCTGCTGCTGGCTGCGCTCGGCGCAGGCGCGGCTTCCCACGCCAATGATGAGTCCCCCATGCCCATGACAGATGTGTCGATGACAGATACCGCCCCCCAGCCGCCCAAGGCGGCCAAGCATCCCAAGAGCCTGAAGAAGCATGGGGATACCCGGGTCGACAACTATTACTGGCTGCGGGACGACGAACGCAAGAACCCCGAGGTGCTGGCCTATCTCGAGGCCGAGAATGCCTACACGGCGGCCCGGCTCGCCCCGAGCGCCCCGCTGCGGGCCCGGCTCTATCAGGAGATGGTGGCGCGTATTCCCCAGCAGGATGCCTCCGTCCCCTACGTCAAGAACGGCTATCGCTACCAGACCCGCTTCGAGCCGGGCAAGGAGTACGGCATCCATACCCGCCAGGCGGTGGCGGGCGAGCAGGTGCAGACCCTGCTCGACGGCAACCAGCGCGCCGAGGGGCATGACTTCTACGAGCTGGGCGCCCTGGAAGTGAGCCGGGACAACCGCTGGCTGGCGGTGGCGGAGGATTACCTCTCCCGGCGTCAGTACCGGGTGCAGTTCCTGGATCTGCAAAGCGGCCAGTGGGCCGACGACACCCTGGAGAACACCTCGGGCAACATCGTCTGGGCCGCGGACAACAAGACCCTGTTCTACGTGCGCAAGCACCCGCAGACCTTGCTGCCCTATCAGGTCTACCGCCATGTGCTCGGCACGGATCCCGCCAAAGATCAGCTGGTCTATGAGGAGAAGGATGACACCTTCTACGTCGGCATCGGCGAGACCACCTCGGAAGATTTCATCGTCATTTCCCTCTCCAGCACCACCTCGGACGAGGCCTGGCTCATCGATGCCGCTAATCCGCAGCAGGCGCCGCGGCTGTTCCTCAAGCGCCAGCCGGAGCACGAATACAGCCTGGATCACTATCGGGGCCGCTTCTATGTGCGCTCCAACAAGGACGGCAAGAACTTCGGCCTCTACGAGACCAGGGAGAGCCCGGTCGATCGCTGGCAGCCGGTGGTGGCGCCCCAGGCCGACGTGCTGCTGGAAGGCTATGCCCTGTTCAAGCAGTGGCTGGTGGTCGAGGAGCGCAGCCAGGGGCTGACCCGGCTGCGGCAGATCAACTGGCAGAGCGGCGAGCAGAAAGAGATTGCCTTCGACGACCCCGCCTATGTCACCGGCCTGGCCTACAACCCGGAGCCGGATACCGAGCTGCTGCGCTACGGCTACAGCTCCATGACCACGCCCACCTCCACATTCGAGCTGAACATGGCCAGCGGCAAGCGTACCCTGCTCAAGCAGCAGGCGGTGGCAGGCTTCAAGGCGGAGCGCTACAAGAGCGAGCGGCTCTGGGTCACGGCCCGGGACGGGGTCAAGGTGCCCGTCTCCCTGGTCTATCGCCAGGACCTGTTCAAGGCGGGCAAGGCGCCGCTGCTGGTCTACGGCTACGGCTCCTATGGCGCCAGCATGGATCCCGACTTCAGCTCGGCGCGCCTCTCCCTGCTCGATCGCGGCTTCGTCTATGCCATCGCCCATGTGCGTGGCGGCGAGGAGCTGGGTCGCCAGTGGTACGAGGATGGCAAGCTGCTGCACAAGCAGAACAGCTTCCATGACTTCATCGACGTGACCCAGGCCCTGGTGGCCCAGGGCTATGGCGCCCGGGATCAGGTCTATGCCATGGGCGGCAGCGCCGGCGGCCTGCTGATGGGGGCCGTCATCAATCAGGCCCCCGAGCTCTATCGCGGCGTGGTGGCCCAGGTGCCCTTCGTCGACGTGGTGACCACCATGCTCGACGAGTCCATCCCCCTCACCACCGGGGAGTACGACGAGTGGGGCAATCCGAACAAGAAGGTCTATTACGACTACATGCTCGGTTACAGCCCCTATGACCAGGTCAAGGCCCAGGCTTACCCCAACCTGCTGGTCACCACGGGTCTGCACGACTCCCAGGTTCAGTACTGGGAGCCGGCCAAGTGGGTCGCCAAGCTGCGGGATCTGAAGACGGATGACAACGAGCTGCTGCTCCATACCGACATGGAGGCGGGTCACGGCGGAAAATCCGGCCGCTTCAAGGCCTATGAGGATATCGCCCTGGAGTTCGCCTTCGTGCTGCAACTGGCCCAACCGGAGACGGCCGGGCAGGGCTGAATGCCAGTCAGTCGCGGCCCGATCGGATCGGGCCGCACCATTTGTTAACGTTTATGACTCATGAGAATCCCGCTTTCCCCGGCGAGGGGGAGAATAGGATGACTCATGTCATAAATTACGCTATTTCTATAGGCGTTTTTGCACTGCTGTTTGATTTATGTTGACGGTGTGTGGTTAAAATCTGAGTGCGTTATTTTTGATTTGCTTGATAAATCAGGTAAATCTTCTTCGGTCGGCAGGATGCTGGCGTCTGGTCGCAGGACGAGTGACAACCTTGGTGCCGCCACCTCTGGTGGACACCATTTCCATATCGGAGTCGAGACGGACCAGCCTGGTGCTGAGGGCCGCCCCTTTGATTTCACCCGGGAGTCGGGTGATGTAAAAACCAATGAAAAAAGGATGGAAAACATGAAAGGATTATCCTTGGCGTGCGCCATGTCTGCCGTGCTGGCCGCTACCTCCTTCGGTGGTGCCGTGCAGGCGCAAGAGCGTTTCGTGACCATAGGCACCGGCGGTCAGACCGGCGTTTACTATGTTGCGGGTCAGTCAATCTGCCGTTTCCTCAACCGGGGTAGCGCCGATCACCAGATCAAGTGCAACGCGCCGGCCAGCGGTGGCGGCGTCGCCAACGTCAACGG
This sequence comes from Aeromonas bivalvium, assembly GCF_046078285.1. Lineage (NCBI taxonomy): Bacteria > Pseudomonadati > Pseudomonadota > Gammaproteobacteria > Aeromonadales > Aeromonadaceae > Aeromonas > Aeromonas bivalvium. The sequence continues at coordinate 146,647 of NZ_JBGXBV010000008.1, read as the reverse complement.
TATCCGCAGCGGTGAGTTCAACTTCGGCATCATGCAGTCCGACCATCAGTTCAAGGCGATGAAAGGTCTGCCCCCCTTCCAGGCCGAGGGTGCCATGGATGATATCCGTGCCGTCTTCTCCCTGCAGAGCGAGGTGTTCACCATACTGGCTCGCCGCGATGCCAAGATCGCCGGCTTCGACGATCTGAAAGGCAAGCGCGTCAACATCGGCAACCCGGGCTCGGGCCAGCGTGACACCATGGAAGAGATCATGGCAGTCAAGGGCTGGGACAAGTCGGCGTTCAGCCTGGTCTCCGAACTGAAACCGGCCGAGCAGGCGTCCGCCCTCGGTGACAACAACATCGACGCCATGAGCTACTTCGTGGGCCACCCGAACGGTGCCATCCAGGAAGCGACCACCACCACGGACGCCGTGCTGGTGCCCGTGACCGGCGCCGAGATCGACAAGCTGCTGGCCGAGAAGAGCTACTACACCAAGGCCGAGATCCCGGGTGGTCTCTACAAGGGCAACGACCAGCCGACCCCGTCCATCGGTGGCAAGGCCGTGCTCTCCACCAGTGCCAAGGCCGATCCGGAAGTGGTCTACCAGCTGGTGAAGTCGGTGTTCGACAACCTGGATCGCTTCAAGCGTCTGCACCCGGCCTTCGCGGATCTGAAAGAAGCCGACATGATCAAGGTCGGTCTCTCCGCTCCGCTGCATGAAGGCGCGGCCCGCTACTATAAAGAGCGCGGCTGGCTGTAATCAGGGACCCTGCCGGGTCACGTTAGCGGTATCTCGACACTCGTCAGCGCCTGGTCTCCCAGCGGGCTGGCGAGTGTTGTTCTTGTTGTAACCCTTGGCAAAAGTTCACCCTATGCAAGACAAAGCACTCTCGACAGAAGAACTCATCGCACAGGACGTGGGGGCTCGCCTGCCCGTCGGCGCCATGGGCTGGATCATCACGGTACTGGCCCTCGGCTGGTCGCTGTTCCAGCTGTGGATTGCCTCCCCTCTGCCGTTTCTGGTCGGTTTTGGCGTCCTCAATGACACCGAAACCCGGGCCATTCACCTCACCTTCGCCCTGCTGCTGGCTTATCTGGTGTTTCCGGCCTTTCGCCGCTCGCCCAGGGACAGGGTGCCGGTCGCCGACATAGTCCTCGGCCTGGTCGCCGCCTGCGCCGCCTCCTACCTGTTCGTCATGTATCAGGATCTGGCCCAGCGCCCCGGCAACCTCACCACCGCCGATCTGGTCACCGCCTGCATCGGCATTCCGCTGTTGCTGGAAGCCGCCCGTCGTGCCCTGGGCCCGGCCCTGGCCGTGATCGCCCTGATTTTCCTCATCTACAGCCTGGCGGGCCCCTGGATGCCGGGTCTGCTGGCCCATCGCGGGGTCAGTTTCACCGCCCTGGCCAATCACCAGTGGATCACCACCGAAGGGGTGTTCGGCATCGCCCTCGGGGTCTCCACCAGTTTCGTGTTCCTGTTCGTGCTGTTCGGTGCCCTGCTGGAGCGGGCCGGCGCCGGCCACTATTTCATCCAGCTCGCCTTCAGCATGCTGGGTCACCTGCGTGGCGGTCCCGCCAAGGCGGCCGTGGTGGCCTCCGGCCTGACCGGCCTCATCTCCGGCTCCTCCATCGCCAACGTGGTCACCACGGGCACCTTCACCATCCCCATGATGAAGAAGGTCGGTTTCAGTTCGGAGAAGGCGGGGGCGGTCGAGGTGGCCTCCTCGGTCAACGGCCAGATCATGCCGCCCGTGATGGGGGCCGCGGCCTTCCTGATGGTGGAGTACGTGGGCATCCCCTATGTGGAGATCATCAAGCACGCCTTCCTGCCGGCGGCCATCTCCTACATAGCCCTGCTCTACATAGTCCACCTGGAGGCGCTGAAACTCGGCATGCAGCCCATCGGCGGCCATGTACCCAGGCCCTGGCTGCGTCGCCTGACTGGTTTCGCCTTCGGTGCCTTCCTCATCAGCGGCTTGTCGCTCGCGGTCTACTATGGCCTGGGCTGGCTCAAACCCGCCCTGGGCGACTATGCCCTGGAGGGGATTGGCCTGCTGCTGGTGCTGGTCTATGTGGGTCTGCTCAAGATCGCCGCCAGCAACGAGCCGCTGCCGACGGAAGATCCGGACAAGCCGCTGACCGAGCTGCCAAAGACCCGCTCCGTGCTGCTCTCCGGTCTGCACTTCCTGCTGCCGGTGGTGGTGCTGGTGTGGTGCCTGATGATAGAGCGCCTCTCCCCCGGGCTGTCCGCCTTCTGGGGTACCGTCATGCTGGTGGTGATACTGCTCACCCAGCGGCCGCTGCTCAACTGGCTGCGCACCGATGGCAAGCATGACTACGGTGCCTTCAGCGATGGCGTGGTGGACCTGAGGGAGGGACTGATCGCCGGTGCCCGCAACATGATCGGCATCGGCATCGCCACCGCCACCGCCGGCATCATAGTGGGCGCCGTCTCCCAGACCGGGGTGGGCCTGGTGCTGGCGGATCTGGTGGAGGTGCTCTCCATGGGCAACCTGCTGCTGATGCTGATGCTGACCGCCCTACTGAGCCTGATCCTCGGCATGGGGCTGCCGACCACCGCCAACTACATAGTGGTCTCCAGCCTGCTGGCCCCCGTGGTGGTGACCCTCGGCCAGCAGAACGGCCTAATAGTCCCCCTCATCGCCGTCCACCTGTTCGTGTTCTACTTCGGCATCATGGCGGACGTGACCCCGCCGGTGGGGCTGGCGTCGTTCGCGGCGGCGGCCGTCTCCAAGGGCGACCCCATCAAGACCGGGATCACGGCGTTCTACTACAGCCTGCGTACCGCGGCGCTGCCCTTCCTGTTCATCTTCAACACGGATCTGCTGCTGATCGACGTCGACTTCGCCCACGGGGTGCTGATCTTCGTGGTGGCGACCATCGCCATGCTGATCTTCGCGGCGGCGACCCAGGGCTTCTTCCTGGTGAAGAGCCGCTGGTACGAGAGCCTGGCCCTGCTGCTGGTGGCCTTCACCCTGTTCCGCCCCGGTTTCTGGATGGACATGGTGCACAACCCCTACCGCGATACGCCGCCGGCCCAGCTGGCCCAGACGCTGGGGGATGTGGCGGCCGAGAGTACCCTGCGCCTGCGGGTGGCCGGGGAAGATGCGGTCGGCAAGCACAGGGAGTACAGCCTGCTGCTGGCGGTGCCTCAGGGCGCCACCGGCGAGGAGCGTCTGGCGGCCCTGGGGCTGACCCTGTACGAGCAGGATGGCAAGACGCTGATCGACAACGTGGCGTTCGGCAGCCCGGCGGCGGATGCCAACCTGCAGTTTGATCAGCAGATAGTCGCGGTGAGAGCCCCGACCGACGGTTGGCGCAAGGAGCTGATGTGGCTGCCTGGCTTCCTGCTGTTCGGCCTGATCGTGTTGCTGCAACGCAGGCGGCAGCAGGCGCTCTGAGCGCACTGCTCCATGGTCATGACAACGGCGCTTCGGCGCCGTTTTTTATGGCGGCCGGGGGAGGCGGGCAAAGAGAAGGCGCCCGCAGGCGCCTCGTCGAATGCGTGTCCCGGCAGGGCCCGGGCGGCAGGGTTCAGTCCTGCAACTCCTGGCGCTGTATCGCACTCAGGGTCTGTTGTTCGCTCAGGCTCAGGCCGAGCTGCTCACAGGCTTGCTCGAAGCTGATGCCGAGGTGGCACATCATGATGTCGATGGCGGGCAGGTAGTTTTTCATTGGCTCTTCCATGGGTGTTCCTCCAGAAGCCCCCTTATGCCCCATGGGGGTGGGGATGACAATTAGACTTTAGGCTTATCCTGCTCATTCGCGTCTCGCCCTCTGCCCCCGAGGGGGGGAATTTGCTACCCTAGCGCGGCGCTGGGCCTGAGGATCGCCGGGCCATTGTCTTTACGGGGAAGAGGTATTCCGGCATGTGGTTGAGTGTGATGATCATCGCGTCTGCCTGGTGGCATATCAAGGCCGCTTACGGCGCGGATCCCCGCCAGTTTTACCTGAGCAAGCCCCTGACCATGCTGCTGATCGTGGCCCTGGCGTTCGGCTATCACGGCGACGACCACAACGGTTCCCATGCCTGGATCCTGCTCGGCCTCTGCCTCTCCCTGCTGGGGGACATCATGCTGATGCTGCCGGTCGACCGATTCCTGCAAGGGCTGGCGGCATTTCTTGTCGCACATCTGTGCTACATCGTCGGGCTGGCCCAGGGGCCCTTGGTGCTCAACCTGGTGGATGGCCTGCTGCTGATCCTGGTGGCCTGTGTCTACTTCGGGGTGCTGCGCCCGCATCTGGGGTCGATGCGCTGGCCCCTGCTCTGTTACACCCTGATGATGATAGCGCTGGTCTGGGTCGCCGCGGCGGCCTGGCGCGCCTCCCTCACCGCCGGCAGCGCCGCCGCCCTGGTGGGCGCCCTCCTGTTTCTCTGCTCCGATGCCTTGCTGGCCATCAACCGCTTCCGCCGCCCCTTCCCCCATGCCACCGCCTGGGTGATGAGCAGCTACTTCGCCGCGCAGTTTCTGATTGCCGCCTCCCTGGCGAGCTAGATGACCCTGCAGGGTCAATGGGCTTCCACGGGGGCTGCGTCTGCCGCCTGGGGGGCGGGGGATCTGAGGAACAGCACCAGGGCGCTGGCGACCAGCAAGAAGATCCCCATCACGTAGAACACCTGGTTGTAGGCCATGATGGCGGCATCCCTCAGTATGGTGCCGCTCAGCACGGCATTGGCCTGCTGCCTGGCGATGGCGGGGTCACTGCCCTGGGCCAGCATGCTGTTGGTCAGGTTCAGCAGGTAGGCCTGCCCCTCTATGCTGCTGGCCGCCAGGGTGCTGGCGATCTGGCTGGCATGGATGCGGGTATCGTTGTCGAGCAGGGTGGCGATGATGGCGATGCCGAAGGCCCCTCCCAGATTGCGCAACACGTTGAGCAGGGTGGAGGAGGAGGGGATCTCCTCCTGGGTCAGGCTGGCGGTGGCGATCAGGGAGAGGGGCACCATGACGAAGGGCTGCCCCAGGGCCCGCACTATCAGGGACTGGATCAGCTGGGGGCCGGCGTAGTCGGCACTCATGTTGACGTTCATGAAGCAGCTCACCCCGAAGATGAGAAAGCCGAAGCTCACCAGGTAGCGGGGATCCACCTTGTGGACCAGCCGGGGCACCAGGGGCAGCACCAGCAGCTGGGGCAGCCCCATCCACATCAGCACCTCTCCTATCTCGAGGGCGTTGTAGTTGTGGATCTGGGTCATGTAGAGGGGCAGCACATAGATGGACCCCATCAAGGCCATGCCGAGCACCAGATAGGCGAAGCAGGCCAGGGCGAAGCGCGGGTTGTGCAGCAGCCGCAGGTTGACCAGGGGATGGCGCCTGAGCAGCTGGCTGATGACGAAGAACACCAGGGCCACCACCGAGATGAGGGTGAGCCGCACGATGAAGCTGGAGCCGAACCAGTCCTCCCTGTTGCCCTCTTCCAGTACCACCTCCAGCAGCCCCAGCCCCACCGCCATGGTGAGTATGCCCACCAGATCCACCTGGCGCATGATGGCCCAGTCCACCGGCTTCTTGTCCAGACCATGGGCCAGCATGGCCATCACCAGCAAACCGGGCGGCACGTTCAGGTAGAAGATGTAGTGCCAGGAGAGCTGTTCGGTGAGCCAGCCGCCCAGGGTCGGACCGATGGCGGGGGCGAAGGTGGCGCACAGGCCGAACAGCGCCATGCCGGTGGCCCGCTTGTGCAGGGGCAGCAGGCTGATGATAAGGGAGAAGGCCATGGGGATGAGGGCGCCGCCGGTGAAGCCCTGCATGGCGCGAAACACTATCATGCTGGTCAGGTTCCAGCTGAACGAGCAGAGCACGGAGGAGACGATGAAGGCTCCCGTGGTCCACAGCAGGTAGCGGCGCACGCTCAGGCCCCGGCTGAGCCAGCCGCTCAGGGGGATGGCGATCATCTCCGCCACCAGATAGGAGGTGGAGATCCAGGAGCTCTCGCTCAGGGTGGCCGACAGGGCCCCCTGAATATCCTTCAGGGAGGCATTGGTGATCTGGATGTCCAGAATGGCCATGAAGGCGCCGATGAGCCCCCCCATGACGGCGATCCAGTTGCGACGCGGTATGGCTTCCATCAGTTGGCCGCCAGTCTGGGCTCAGGGTCGTCCCCGCCGGTGCGGGTATCCACTATCACCTCGGTGGAGAGGCCGGGTCTGAGCTTGCCCGCCAGGGCGCCCGGCGCCGGGATGCGGATCTTGACCGGCACCCGCTGCACTATCTTGGTGAAGTTGCCGGTGGCGTTCTCCGGCGGCAGCAGGGCGAACTTGGCGCCGGTAGCCGGGGCCAGGCTGTCGATCACCCCTTCGATCGGCTGATCCGGGTAGGCATCGAGCACCAGCTCCACCCGCTGACCTGGCATCATATGGGCCAGCTGGGTCTCCTTGAAGTTGGCCTCGACCCAGACCCCGTCCAGGGGCACCAGGCTGGCCACCTGCATGCCGGACTGGACATAGAGCCCTTCCCGCAGGCTGCGCTTGCCGATGACGCCGTCGGCCGGTGCCCGCAGCTCGGTGTCATCGAGATCCAGCCTGGCCTGGGCCAGCTGGGCCTGGCTCAAGTCGATCTGGGCCTGCTTCTGCTGGCGCTCCGAGATGATCACGGCCAGGTGATCCCGGGCCGATTGCAGGCCGGCTTCGGCATCCTGCTGCCTGGCCTGGCTGACCTGCAGGTTGGCCTTCACCTCATCCAGGCTGTCCTGGGAGCTGTAGTGGGCCGTGTTGAGCCTGCCAATCCGGCTGACCTGCTGCCGGGCGCGTATCACGTCGGCGCTCGCCTCCTTCACCTTGGCTTCGGCCTGACGGATCAGACTCAGCTGCTGGACCCGGGTCGCCTCCAGGTTGACCGCCTCGGCCCGGCTCAGGGCCAGGTTGGCCTGCGCCTCGGCCAGCCGGGTGCGGTACTCACGATCGTCGATGCGGGCGATCAGCTGACCCGCCTTGACGGTCTGGTTGTCGGTCACCAGCACCTCGGCGATGTAGCCGGGCAGCTTGGTGGCGATGCCGGTCACTTCGCTCTGCAGGTAGGCATTGTCGGTGCGCTCGAAGTGGCGGCCATAACCATACCAGTAGGCGGCGAACAGCAGGGCCAGCACCAGCAAGATCAGGGCGGCCAGCAGGGGGATCTTCTTTTGTTGACTCATGATGTGGATTCCTGAACTGAAGGTGAACAGGCTAACATCGGGTCACTGTTTCGATTAGTATCGTTTCATGAGAAATACAGTTTCACTGGTGCAACAATGGACTTGAACGCGGCACTCATTCTGGTGCGGATCGTCGACAAGGGATCCTTCACCGCGGCCGCCCAGGAGCTGGGCATGACCAAGGCGACGGTGAGCCGGCGCATCGCCGAGCTGGAGCAGCGACTCGGGGTACGACTGCTCTATCGCTCCACCCGGCAGCTGACCCTGACCGAGGAGGGGGAGGCCTACTATCAGCGTTGCAGCAAGGCGGTCAACGAGCTGGCCGAGGCCGAGCTGATGCTCAGTGCCAGCCAGCAGGAGGTGACCGGCCTGCTCAAGCTGGCGGTGCCCATCGAGACGGGGCAGCTGGTGGTCGCCCGCATGATAGCGTGCTTTCTGCAAGCCTATCCTGCCCTCAGGGTGGAGCTGGATCTGACCAACCGTGTGGTGGATCCCATCAGCGAGGGGCTGGATGCCGTGGTGCGGGTCGGTGACATGCTGGACTCCAACCTGGCGGCGCGCCGCCTGTGGAGTACCGAGCGGATCCTCTGCGCCAGCCCCGATTACCTAGCCGGTCATGGCCCCATCGAGGGGCCCCTGGATCTGGCGAACCATGAGCGGATCCGGGTCAGCAGCGGCTTTCTCGCCCACCAATGGCGCTTCGAGCGTGGCGAGGAGGAGGTGCTGGTGGATCCGCCCTCGCGCTTTGTGGTCAACAATATTACCTGTGCCAGAGAGGCGGCCAAGGCGGGGCTGGGGCTGGCCTCCCTGCCCGCCATGCTCTGTCACGACGAGTTGGCGGCGGGAACCCTGGTCACCCTGTTGCCCGAGTGGCGTCAACCCAGGGTTTCTCTCTACCTGCTGTTCCCGGAGCGGCGACTGATGCCGCGCAAGCTGCGTGCCTTTATCGATTTCATGGTGCAGCATGGGGAAGAGTTCGGCATCGACAAGTTGCTATGAAGGAGCAAGATGGATAACTGGTTCAATCTGTATCGCGCCTCCCACACCCTGGAGGCGCATGCCCTCAAGGGGGCGTTGGAGGTGGAAGGGATCCCGGTCCGGCTGAGCGGCGAGGGATTGGGAGGGGCCATCGGCGAATTGCCGATCGACCTGTTGCAGGTGACCCTGATGGTGCGTGAACAGGATCGCAGCCGGGCCGGACGGGTGATAGAGCGCTATCAACAGCGCCAGGGCAACGGCTGGCTCTGCGGCCAGTGTGGCGAGGAGAACGAGGCCAACTTCGAGATCTGCTGGCGCTGCCACCATGATCCCCACGACGAGTGAACCCCCTCGCCTGAGGCGCGGGCGTGGTCATCACACCTGGCTCCCGCGACAACAGAGGGCGCCAGGGATCAGCGGGCGCTGAAGTCTATCTCCTCTCCTGCCCTGGGATCCTGATAGACAGCCAGATCCAGCTCGCCCTCGCGCCGACCGATCAGCACCGAGACCAGCAGATCCCCTGAGACGTTGACCGTGGTGCGGGCCATGTCGAGGATGCGGTCTATGCCGGCAATGAGGGCCACCCCTTCCAGGGGCAGGCCCACCGCCGTCAGGGTCAGGGTCAGCAGCATCAGGCCTGTGCCCGGGGTGCCGGCAGTCCCTATGCTGGCCAGGGTGACGATGCTGATGATGATCAGGTAGTCGAACAGATGCAGGTCCACCCCGAAGGCCTGGGCCACGAACAGGGCCGTGACCCCCTGATAGAGGGCGGTGCCATCCATGTTGATGGTGGCGCCGATGGGTAGCACCTTGGCGGCGATGGGGGGGGATACCCCCAGTCTGTGTTCGGCACAGCTCTGGCTGACGGGCAGGGTGACCTCGCTCGAGCTGCTGGTGAAGGCCACCGCCTGGGCATCCAGTATGCTCTTGAAGTAGTGCAGGGGGTTGAGGCGAGCCAGCAGCAGCAACAGGCCGCTGTAGACGCCGAGCAGGTGCAGCAGGCAGCCGAGGTAGACGGCGCCGATCACCTTGAGCAGGGGCAGCATGATGGCGGCGCCATAGCGCCCCGTCATCCAGGCCATCAGGGCGCAGACCCCGTAAGGGGCGAGGGACATCACCATCTGGGTCAGGGTGAACATGCCGTCGGCCAGGGAGGTAAAGGCGCGGATGGCCGGCCGGCCACGGCGACCGCTGGCATTGAGTGCCAGGGCCAGGGCCACCGCGAACACGATCACCTGGAGTATCTTGCCATCGACGATGGCCTGGATGGGGTTGCGTGGCACCAGCTGGGCCAGCGCCGTGGCCAGGGTCAGATCCTGGAGCGTCTCGGGCCTCTGGTAGGGGCCCATGTCGGCGCCGACCCCGGGCTCGAGCAGCCAGCCCATCATCAGGCCGATGCAGATGGCCAGGGCGGTGGAGCAGAGGTAGTAGCCGATGGCCCTGAGGCCGATCCTGTCCAGGACCCTGCCCCGCAGCAGGCCGGTCAGCCCGGCGATGATGGAGCAGAAGATGAGGGGCACCATCAGCATCTGTATGGTGTTGACGAACAGGGTGCCGACGGGTTTGAGCAGCAGTGCCTGCTCACTCCACCCCATGCCGAGGCCGATGCCGAGCAGCATGCCGATCAGGGTCTTGAGCCAGAGGGGGCGACGGGTCCAGATCCGCCAGGGCTTGCGGGCCCGTCCATGGAGCAGCATGACGCCAATGTCCTTATCTTCAGTCGTGGTGGCGAAAAGGGCGCCAGTGTAGCGATCCCCTCGTCCGGTTGCCACATTATCGACAAAGTCGGCGGCGGAGCCAGCCTGGCGGATGATTAATTGGGCTTTTCTTGGCGCACATCAAGGAGTGGCGCCCCGAGGCCGGCTGTAATTGACATCCGATATATTCATTCAGAGGTGAGAGATGTCCGACTCGATTCATGGTCATGAGGTGATGGAGATGATGCTGGCCAGGGGAGGCCAGTTCAGCGAGGAGAGCCTCAAGTCGGCGATGGCGGCGCGATTTGGCGCCCAGGCCCGCTACCACACCTGCAGCGCCAGGGACCTGGATGCCGACGGGCTGATCGCCCTGCTGCGCGCCCGGGGCAAGTTCGTCGAGGATGAACAGGGGTTCCAGACCCGGGCCGACAGGATCTGCCACCACGGCTGAGATGGCCGCTAGCAAGGGGAGAGGGCGCGGGCTCGCCGCGGCTTCTCCCCTTTGCTATATTCCCTCCTCTTTTCCCCACGTCCCGGAAGTGCCATGGATACCTTCTCCGCCGCCGTCATGCTGTTTCTCATCATGGATCCCCTCGGCAATCTGCCGGTGTTTCTGTCGATCCTGCGTCACATAGACCCCAAGCGCCGGCGCAAGGTGATGATGCGCGAGCTATTGTTCTCCCTGGCCATCATGATGGGTTTCCTGTTTGCCGGTCAGCAGATCCTGAGCTTTCTCAACCTGCGTCAGGAGGCGGTGAGCATCGCCGGTGGCATCATCCTCTTCCTCATCGCCATCAAGATGATCTTCCCCGGGCCCGGCGGCGTGACCGGCCTGGCCGCGGGGGAGGAGCCTTTCCTGGTGCCCATGGCGATCCCCATGATCGCGGGCCCCTCCATCCTGGCTTCCCTGCTGCTGCTGGCCAACCAGGCGCCGACGCGCATGACGGACTGGTCGCTGGCTCTCTTGATGGCCTGGGGGACGAGCGCCGTCATCCTGATGTTCTACGAGGTGTTCAACAAGCTGCTGGGTGAGCGAGGACTCACGGCGGTGGAGCGGCTGATGGGGATGCTGCTGGTGATGATCTCGGTGCAGATGCTGCTCGATGGGGTGCATCACTACCTGCAGGTGACGGGCTGAGCCCCATGGCGACAGGCGATGACGACAAGGAGCCCGGCCCAGTGCCGGGCTCCTGCTGTTCGGGCTCTCCCGGAGCAGGCGGCCGTGTTTGATCTTTATGTCGCTTCAGGCTTGTCGAGCCTGCCGAGGGTCATGAGGATGAGCGGGGGCTCCCGCAGCCAGCGATGGTCAGGCTGACGTGTTCGATCTTCATGCCGCTTCCGGCTTGTCGAGCTTGTCGAGGGTCATGAGGATGAGCGGGGTCTCCCGCAGCCAGCAATGGTCAGGCTGACGTGTTCGATCTTTATGCCGCTTCCGGCTTGTCGAGCTTGTCGAGGGTCATGAGGATGAGCGAGGTCTCCCGCAGCCAGCGATGGTCAGGCTGACGTGTTCGATCTTCATGCCGCTTCCGGCTTGTCGAGCTTGTCGAGGATCAGGGTGAGCAGGGTCTCTCGCAGCCAGCGATGGCCAGGGTCGGCCTCGTGGCTCTGATGCCAGATCAGGAGGTGGGAGATGCTGTCCAGGGCGATGGGCAGCGCCAGCTGCACCAGGGGGTAGACCTGGGTGGCATGGCGGGCATAGAGCCGTGACAGGGTCACTATCATGTCAGAGTGCATGCTCATGCGCAGGGCCGCCTCGAACGAGGGCACGGTCGCCTCGATGCGCCGTTGCAGATCCTGCTCCGCCAGCTTGTGATCCAGCATCCAGCGATCCCGCCCCTCGCAGTAGGTCTGCACGTGGGGATAGGCGAGGTAGCGGGCCAGATCCCAGCGGGGTTCGGTCAGGGCGCTGTGGCCCTGGCGTACCAGGCAGGTGAGGTTGTCGATGGCGAGCAGCCGCTGGCAGATGGTGCCCGGCAGCGTGTCCTGGCGAAAGTCCGAGGTGAGGCAGTTCTCCCGCACCGTGATGGCGATATCCACCTGGCCCTGGCCCATCTCGGTCAGGCTGTGCTCGGTCCACTCCTCGTAGCGCAGCCGTATCCTGGGAGCGCGGCGCTTGAGCTCATTGAGGTAGAGGGGGGCGAACAGGGTGAAGGCGCTGTCCATGCTGGCGATGACGAACTCCCGCTCCGAACTCTCAGGGTTGAAGGCCGGGGGCTGCAGCAGGGTGTCGAGGCAGAGCAGGACGGGCTGCAGCTGCTGTTGCAGTGCCAGGGCGCGGGGAGTGGGATCCAGGCCATAGGCGGAGCGGATGAAGAGGGGATCGTCGAAGGTCTCCCGCAGCCGTCCCAGGGCCTTGCTGACCGCGGACTGGCTCAGGTGCAGGCGGCGGGCGGCCCGGCTGCCGTTGCGCTCCTCCAGCAGCACTTGCAATATGATGAGCAGGTTGAGATCGGTGCGGGCCAGCTGTTCCAGAAACATGGGTTATGAATCTCCTTCAATTCTAAGATGAATTTATACCATTTGTTTTCATATCTCCAGGCTCCTATCCTGACTGCCGTCTCTGGCCTTGTGCCGGCTGTCACAGGAGGTGACGGTTGAGGGACGAGTAGCACCAACTTGCGACGGCGACCCTGGGTCGCCGTATTTTTTTATGGTACCCATGTCCTAATTGCGCCACTCTTGATTTCGCCCAAGTCGGGTCATCGTCTCATTTGTTACAACTGTCATCCGCTGGCCTTGGGCCATGAATCATCCATGTGAAGTAGGAGTGTCATCATGTCGGTAGAAGATAAAGTGCAAGAGACCTGCGACAGCTGCGGCTGTTTCGCCGAGATAGGCACCATCATTGGCGAAGGCGATGATGTGCTGGATCTGGTGATAGCGGCGCCGACCGAGGCGGCGGCCCTCGCCAAGCTGGCCGGCTACGAGACCCTCGCCCGGCAGGTGTGCGCCGAGGTCGAGCTGAGTCACACCCTGGCTCAGGGGGTGGATGGGGTCGAGCTCAAGGCGAGACTGCAGTTTACCTGCACCGCCGAGAAGCTGATCTTCGAGATGCGCTCCCGCTCGCTCTGAGACGCCCAGCCCCAGGCCCTTCCGGGGGCCGAGTCGACCAGTTTGCCGTCGGTCGCGTCCTATAGTTAGTCATCACGAACGGCCGGAGCGGGCCGATGACAAGAAGGCGGATCGATGCGGCTATGGTATTGGGCCCTGCTGGCCCTGTGGGTATTTCCTCTGCTGGGTGCGGATCTCAAGCCGCACCTGCTTCCCCAGCCCGGCGATCTCGACAGCATATTGCAGCGCAAGGAGCTGAGGGCCCTGGTGGTCTATGAGCGCGGCTTCTTCTTCTTCGACAAGGGGTCGGAGCGCGGCGTGCTGGTCAATCAGCTGCAGGGGTTCGAGCGTTGGCTCAATCAGACCTATCTGGCCAGGGATCCCATCAAGCTCAAGGTGGTCTATGTGCCGGTGCGCCAGGACAAGTTGCTCGACTATCTGGCCGAGGGGCGCGGCGATCTGGTGGCGGCCAACCTGACCGTGACCCAGGCCAGGGGCGAGCAGGTGAGCTTCACCCAGCCGGTGATCACCCCCATCGAGGAGTGGGTGGTGAGCCAGAACAGCCTGCCAGGCTTCAATCGCATCACCCAGCTCTCCGGCCGCCGCATCTGGGTGCGGGAGAGCTCCAGTTACCACGAGAGTCTGGGCCAGCTCAATCGCCTGCTGCGGGAGCTCGGCCTGCCCCCCGTCTACATCGAAACCGTACCCGAATACCTGCAGGATGGCGATCTGCTGGAGATGGTGTCCGCCGGCCTGATCCCGCTGACGGTGACCGACAGCTTCAAGGGACGGATCTGGCTCGATCTGCTGCCCGGCCTCAAGGCGCACAAGCTGGTGCCCCTGCGGGACAACGGCAAGAGTGCCTGGGCCCTGCCCAAATACAGCACAGGCCTGCTCGACGCGGCCAACCGCTATCTGGCCCAGACCGACAGCCGCCGCCTCTACAGCGACCTCATGCTGCGCCGCCTGCTGAGCCAGGTCGATCCCATGAGCAACCTGCTCGCCACCGAACGGCTGGCCCGCCTGACCCGGATCCGCACCGTGCTGGAGCAGTATGCCCGCCAGTATCAGCTGGACTGGCTGATGCTGGCGGCCCTGGCCTACAAGGAGTCCGGGCTGGATCCGGCGGCCCGTTCCCCGGGCGGGGCGATTGGCCTGATGCAGCTCAGGCCGGTGGCCGGTGCCGAGGTGGGGATACGGGGCGCCAGACTGGCGTCCCTGGAGGGCAATGTGGAGGCGGCCTGCCGCTATCTGCGCTTCCTGCTCGATACCTACTTCCAGGATCCGAAGATCGACGTGCTCAACCGTCACCTGCTGGCGCTGGCGGCCTACAACGCCGGGCCCAACCGGTTGCAGAGCCTGAGGGAGAAGGCCGCAGGTCAGGGGCTGGATCCCGATATCTGGTTCGGCAACGTGGAGCAGCTGGTGGCCAAGGAGGTGGGCCAGGGGCCGATCAACTATGTGGGCACCATCTACAAGTACTATGTGGCCTACCGCTTCAGCCTGCCCCAGATAGAGGGCAAGGCCGCCGCCATCGAGGCCACCACGGCCAGGCGTTGAGTCGCCGCTGGCGTCACTGGCCTCCGGGTTGATCCCGATGCAGCAGGAACCAGGGAGGCAGCGACCACAGCGGCTGATGGCGGGGTGGGCTGTATGGGGGGCGTGACGGCCGCTGACTGAGGTCCATAAGAAACTCCTTGTTGCTGGTCGTGCTGCCACTATATGAACGAGCCGTGTGACAGGGCGATGACGGCGGGGAAGACAGGCAGGGAGGGGCGCTTTATGCTCTGCCTGACCCAACATGCAAGAGGAGGCGCGGTGAAGGAGGGGGAGTTTGCATTGATCGCCGAGCCGGCCCAGGCCCTGAGGCAGCGGCTTGCCCTGATCCGCGGCGCGCGCAGCCGGATCCAGGCCCAGTATTACAGCTGGGCCGAGGATGGCAGCGGCAAGCTGCTGCTGGCAGAGCTGCTGAGCGCCGCCCGTCGCGGCGTGCGCGTGCAGCTGCTCATCGATGATCTCTACGCCGGCGACAACCGTTTCCTGGAGATGCTGGCGTTCGAACCCGGGATCGAGGTGCGGCTGTTCAATCCCTTCTGGCTACGGGGCTGGCGCCCCCTGGCGCTGGCGCTGGAGGCCTGCCTCAGTTTTCGGCGCCTCAACCACAGGATGCACAACAAGCTGCTGCTGGTCGATGGCAGCCGGGGGATCCTGGGGGGACGCAACATTGGGGATGCCTACTTCGGTCTGGGGGGCGGATCCCAGTTCCTCGATCTGGATCTGGGGTGTCGCGGCGCCCTCTGCCAGCAGCTGGAGCAAGGGTTCGTCCAGTTCTGGGGCAGCCGCTGGAGCCAGCCCATCCGCCATCTGCTGCGCCGTCGCATCGGGACCACGGAGGCGACCGTGGTCAACGAGTTCCTGCTCACCCTCTGCGACCCCGCCACGTCCGCCATCTATGACCTGCCCGCCTCGTTGTTTGAGCCTGCCCCTGAGCCGGCGTGGCATCCTGGGCGTGCCGAGGTGCTGTTCGATCGACCCGGCAAGGGGCTGGTCTCCCGGCCGGGCACTGCCCGCTATCTGTGGCGCCGGCTCGCCGAGTCCCGGGGCGGATTGCAGCTGGTGAGCCCCTACCTGATCCTGACCCGGGGCCTGCGCCGTGAGCTGCAGCGACTGCGGGCCCAGGGGATCGCCATCGGCCTGCTCACCAACTCCCTGGCCAGCACGGACGTGCCCCTGGTGCATGGTGCCTATCATCGCTTCAAGCCCTGGTTGCTGCGCCAGGGGATCGCCCTGGCCGAACTGCCCGCCAGCAGCGGGTTCAGCCTGCACGCCAAGCTGATCCTGCTGGGGGAGCGGGAGGCCCTGCTCGGCAGTTTCAACCTGGATCCGCGCTCCCTGCACCTCAACACCGAGCTGATGCTGCGCCTGCACTGTCCGCCCCTCTGCGCCGAGTTGCACGATTGGCTGGAGCAGTGGCGGCGTGCCGCCAGCGAGCCGGATCCCGTCTCCCCCTGGTGGCGCCGCCTGGTTGCCCGTCTGAGCCACTGGCTGCCGCTGCGCCCCTGGCTGTAGCGCTTTCATCCCCCCCTTGTGCGAGATCTCGCAAAACCTTGTAAGCCATTGGGGGAGTGCGGCGGCAAAACTGCCAATGAGTGAAAACCAACCATATGTTTTTAAAAAGAAAATTGAGATGTGACACCAGGATTTCAGGCCCGTTGGCGGAATCCGGCCAAGGTTAAACGTTTTTCTCACGATGAACTGGGTAAGATTTCAGTTGCAAGGACAACCAATCCGGCTTGCCGGGTTGGGGAAGAGGAAGCGTCGGCCCACCCCGTGCGAACGCATGGCGGCTCGTCTCTTTGGGAGCGGAAACCCGGAGAGGGGAGGCAGGTCGATGAGTCTGATTCCAAATGGAACATGCTATTTGCGAGGGGGTGACATCCAGATGTCGCCCCATTTTTTTATGTCCGCCGCCGGACCTGCCCTGGCGACACAAAGAGAGAAGGCCTCGCGATGAGGCCTTCTGGTGCTGGGGTCATGGGTCAGCTCAGGTTGGCGAGCAGGCGATGCCAGTTGCGGCGACTGACCCGAAAACCGCCCTTGAGGCTGCGGTACTCGAGCTGCAGCTTGAGGGCGTCGTAGCGGGCCAGCGCCTTGCGCTTGCGCTGCTCCAGCAGACGCTTGCGGCTGGCGTAGTAGTGCTGCAGCTGCTGGCTCAGCTTGTCGTACTCCTCCTGCAGCAGTGCCTGCCACATCTCCATGTCTTCGCGTTTTTGCAACCTGGCATGGGCCCGCTTGAGCTGCATCTGCAACCGCGCCTGCTCGATGCGTTCCTCGGGACAGGTGCGCAGATCCCTGGCCAATCCCAGCCAGGCGGCGCCGCGGATGAGCCACTTGGTCGGATCGAACTGCCACCAGTGAATGCCGTTGCGATAATCGTTCTCGAACAGATGGTGGTAGTTGTGATAGCCCTCGCCGAAGGTGAAGAAGGCGAGGATGCCGTTGTCCCGGGCGCTGTTGCGATCCGTGAACGGCTGGCTGCCCCAGATATGGGCCAGAGAGTTGATGAAGAAGGTGGTGTGATGGGTCATCACCATGCGCAGCACCCCCGCCAGCAGCAGCATGCCGAGCAGATCGCCGTGCATCAGCCCCAGCAGCAGCGGGATGCCGATGTTGGTGGCCAGGGTCAGCGCCAGGTAGTGCCTGTGCTGGAAGGCGACGACGGGGTTGTTCTGCAGATCCCGCACGTTGCTGTAGTCGTGGTAGGTATCGCGCTGGTATTCCCGCAGCATCCAGCCGATGTGGGAGTACCAGAAACCGCGGCTGGCGGAGTAGGGATCCTGCTGGTCGTGGTCCACATGGCGGTGATGGCGACGGTGGTCCGAGGACCAGTGCAGCGCCGAGTTTTGCAAGGCGAGGGCGCCACCGATGGCGAACAGCCATTGCAGCGCCGGATGCGCCTTGTAAGCCTTGTGGGACCAGAGCCTGTGGTATCCGGCGGTGATGGAGATACCGCAATAGCAGAACAGCAGGAGGAAGCTGGCCCATTGCCAGGCATCGAAGCCGTGGGTCAGACCGTACCAGGGCACGGCGATCAGTGCCGTCAGCCCGGAGAGGGCAAACAGCAGGGTGTTGGTGATGATGATAGGTGGGCGTTCCATCCTGAAGGGGTCCTTTTCAGCTAACAGCTGTTAGCTATTCTCTGTGCAACCCGGCGGCGGGTCAATGGTAAAAAAGTCGCAGACAAACCTGATCCGCGCCCGCCTTCGGGTTATCATTTGGCCTCGACAAGTGGAAGGTGATTGTTTTCGTGGGTATTCGCGCACAACAGAAAGAAAAGACCCGGCGTACGCTGATCGAGGCGGCATTTAGCCAGCTGTGTGCCAATCGCAGCTTTTCCAACCTGAGTCTGCGGGAAGTGGCGCGGGAGGCCGGTATAGCGCCCACCTCCTTCTATCGTCACTTTCGCGACATGGAAGAGCTGGGGCTGACCCTGGTGGATGAGGGTGGCCTGACCCTGCGTCAGCTGATGCGTCAGGCGCGCCAGCGCATCGCCGGTGGCGGCGGCGTCATCAGCACCTCCGTCATGACCTTCATGGAGTTCGTCGAGAACAATCCCAATATCTTTCGGCTGCTGCTGCGGGAGCGCTCCGGCACCTCGGCCGCCTTTCGCCAGGCGGTGGCCCGAGAGATCCAGCACTTCATCGCCGAGCTGACCGACTATCTGGAGGCCACCTCGGGGGCGCCGAGGGAAGAGGCCTACATCCAGGCCGAAGCCATGGTGACCATCGTCTTCAGCGCCGGTGCCGATGCCCTCGACTTGAGCCGTGAGGAGTGCAAGGCCCTGGCCGAGCGTACCGTGCGCCAGTTGCGGATGATTGCCATCGGGGCCGAGGTGCAGAACCAGCGCCGCCGCGATGGCCTGATCTGAGTCATATTCCCGGAATCAACAGGAGTTTCCCCATGCATGACGTCAACACCATCCCCAAGCAGCCGCTCTTGCTGGCCCTGCTGGTGGGCATCTGTGGCGATGCCAGCCTCTCCGTGCTGGTTTCCGACCCCGTGCCCTTCTCCTTCTTTCCCATCATCGCCTTCCTGCTGGCGGCCCATCAGCTCTATCGCTGCTATGTGAGCGAGCCCATGGAGGATAACACCCCGGTCTGCGTCCTGCTCTGCTTCCTGATAGGGGTGTTCGGTCATTCGGCGCTGGAAAAGGTGCAGCACCCGGAGCTGGGCAGCAACTTCTTCTCGCTCATCATGATGTTGCTGCTGCTGGCCGCGCTCTCCATCAAGCTGGGGATCAGCGTCGGCAAAAAAGAGAAGGCCTGACGAGCAGGCCTTGCAGACAGACTGGAGGGGAGCAAGCCTGCGGCTATGACTGCGGCTTGCCCCCCGCGGCTATGATGGCCTTGAGGCGGGCACGGATCTCTCCCATGGCAAACACCCCGAACACCAGCACCAGTACCAGCTCGGTCCGGGTCACGGTGAAGTAGGGCTTGCACGCGGAGCGGATCATCCCGGCCTGGAGCCAGTGCATCAGGGCGACGACGACGCCGCAGAGGGGCAGGATCTGGTTGAGCTGGCCGGGCAAGGGGGCCAGCAGGCTGAGGAAGACTCCGCACCAGAAGCTGAGAGTGAGTCCCATGGCCAATAGCGTCAGCAGGCGTTTCATGCTTGGTTCCCCTCACGCTGATAGAGCTGATAACAGACCTGGCCGGCCTGCTTGTCCTTGAGGCACTGCCAGGTGCCGGGCAGCGGCAGATCCTGCATTTCCTTCTCCCGCTCCAGATAGATGAGGGCGTCCGGCGCCAGCCAGCCGCGCGCCTCCAGCAGGTCGCACACCTGGGGCAGCAGTTCGCGGCGAAACGGCGGATCGAGAAACACCAGGTCGAACGGGGTGGCCGGGCCTTGCAGCCAGCTCACGGCATCGGCCTGGATCACCTGGCCCTGGCTGGACCCCAGGGTGAGCAGGTTTTTCTTGATCTGCTCGGCGGCGCCCCTGTCCATCTCGACCAGGGTCACCTGCTCGGCGTAGCGGGACAGCGCCTCCAGCCCCAGCCCGCCGCTGCCGGCGAACAGGTCGAGGCAGCGGCTGCCGCGCACATGGGGAGCCAGCCAGTTGAAGATGGTCTCCTTGACTCGGTCCGTGGTGGGCCTGAGTCCCTCCACATCCTGCACCGGCAGTTTTCGACCGCGCCATTGGCCGCTGATGATGCGGACAAAGCCGGATTTACCCTGGGTTCCCGGGCGTTTGCTGCTGGATTTCACTCTGGGCATCGCGTTTCGTCGTCAGAAAATAAAGTGATAGTATAAGGCGGTTCATTTTTATGCCGACCCGCCGAGGGACGGCTATCTTAGCAGTCAGCCAACGAAGTGAGTATTTTTAGATGGCAAAAGGTTTGTTTTCCTGGCTGGGGTTCGGCCGCAAGAAAGAAGAGGCCGAGGTTGTCCAACCGGAGACACCCCAATCAGAGACTGTCAGCGACGGCGCCAGCGACGTCCCCTCCCAATCGAGTGACACCCCCGTCTCCCCGGCGCCGGATGCGACGCCCGTTGGCGAGGAGGAGAGCGCCGGCCCCCTGGTGATTGAGGAGTGCGCCAGCGATCTGGAGCCGGTCATCGTCAACCCTGACCTGCTGGCCCGTGACGAGGCGGCCGAGGCTGCCCGCCTTGCCGCCGAGCAGGAGGCTGCCCGCGTTGCCGCCGAGCAGGAGGCTGCCCGTGTTGCCGCCGAGCAGGAGGCTGCCCGCGTTGCCGCAGAACAAGCGGCTGCCCGCGCTGCTGCCGAGCAGGAGGCTGCCCGCGTTGTCGCCGAGCAGGAGGCCGCTCGCCTTGCCGCCGAGCAGGAGGCTGCCCGCGTTGCCGCCGAGCAGGAGGCTGCCCGCGCTGCCGCCGAGCAGGAGGCTGCCCGCGTTGCCGCCGAGCAGGAGGCTGCCCGCGTTGCCGCCGAGCAGGAGGCTGCCCGTGTTGCCGCCGAGCAGGAGGCTGCCCGCGTTGCCGCCGAGCAGGAGGCTGCCCGTGTTGCCGCCGAGCAGGAGGCTGCCCGCGTTGCCGCCGAGCAGGAGGCTGCCCGCCTTGCCGCCGAACAGGAGGCTGCCCGCGTTGCCGCCGAACTGGCTGCGTTGCCCCTGGCCGCGGAAGTGGACGATGACACCCAGGTCAAGCCGCAGCGTGAGGGTTTCTTCGCCCGCCTCAAGCGCAGTCTGGTCCGCACCAAGGAGAATATCGGCTCAGGCTTCTTCGGCCTGTTCAGCGGCAAGCAGATCGACGATGAGCTGTTTGAAGAGCTGGAGACCCAGTTGCTGACGGCAGATCTCGGCGTGGACACCACCACCCGTATCATCAACAACCTGACCCAGCACGCCAGTCGCAAGCAGCTCAAGGATGGCGAAGCCCTCTACGGCCTGCTCAAGCAGGACATGGGCGAGATGCTGGCGAAAGTCGAACAGCCCCTGGTGATCGACTCCGGCAAGAAGCCCTATGTGATCCTCATGGTGGGCGTGAACGGGGTGGGCAAGACCACCACCATCGGCAAGATGGCCAAGCAGCTGCAAGCCGAGGGCAAGAGCGTCATGCTGGCCGCCGGTGATACCTTCCGCGCCGCCGCCGTCGAGCAGCTGCAGGTGTGGGGTCAGCGCAACAATATCCCGGTGATCGCCCAGCACACGGGGGCCGATTCCGCCTCCGTCATCTATGATGCCATCGAGGCCGCCCGCTCCCGCGGGGCTGACGTGCTGATCGCCGACACCGCCGGCCGCCTGCAAAACAAGAGCAACCTGATGGAAGAGCTCAAGAAGGTGGTGCGGGTGATGAAGAAGCTCGACGAGGAGGCGCCCCACGAGATCATGCTGACCCTGGATGCGGGCACAGGCCAGAATGCCCTGAGCCAGGCCAAGCTGTTCAGCGAGGCGGTGGGTCTGACCGGCATCACCCTCACCAAGCTGGACGGCACCGCCAAGGGGGGGGTCATCTTCGCGGTGGCGGACAAGTTCCAGATCCCGATCCGCTTCATCGGGGTGGGCGAGGGGATCGACGATCTGCGCCCCTTCGTCGCCAATGACTTTATCGAGGCGTTGTTTAGCCGCGACGAATAAGCCGAAGGGCCGTCCATGGGCGGCCCTTGCTCTCTCCAGCGCCCCCTAGCCGGGGCCAGCTCAAGCTTCAGGGACCAGAGATGATTCGTTTTGATCAGGTCAGCAAGGTATACAGCGGCGGCCATCAGGCGCTGCAGAAGGTGAGTTTTCACCTGCGCAAGGGGGAGATGGGCTTCCTGACCGGTCATTCCGGGGCGGGCAAGAGCACCCTTCTCAAGCTGATCAGCGTGATGGAGCGGCCCACCGATGGCCGCGTCTTCTTTCACGGGGAGGATGTGAGCCGGATCCAGCGGCGCCAGATCCCCTATGTGCGCCGTCAGATCGGCATGATCTTCCAGGATCACCGCCTGCTGATGGACAGAACCGTGTTCGACAACGTGGCCCTGCCCCTGGTGATCGACGGTTACAGCCATGGAGACATCAACAAGCGGGTCGCCGCAGCCCTGGACAAGGTGGGTCTGCTTGGCAAGGAGCGCTACCAGCCGCGCATGCTCTCCGGCGGCGAGCAGCAGCGGGTCGGCATCGCCCGCGCCATCGTCAACAAGCCGCCCCTGCTGCTGGCGGATGAGCCGACCGGCAACCTGGATCCCCAGCTCTCCATGGACATCATGCGATTGTTCGAGGAGTTCAACAGCTTCGGCGTTTCCGTGCTCATCGCCACCCATGACCTTGGCCTCATCGCCCGCATGCGCTATCGCACCTTCACCCTCAAGGCGGGACGGATGCACTCCCCGCAGGAGGAAAACTGATGGCTATCGTGCGTCACAAGCAGCCACTGCTGCGTCGCTTCGTCATGTATTGGGTCGATCATCTGCGTCAGGCCTTCGCCAGCCTGGGGGAGCTGTGGCGCAATCCGCTCGCCTCCCTGATGACCCTGGCCGTGCTCGGGGTCAGCCTGGCACTGCCTTCCTGTTTCCATGTGCTGCTCAAGAACGCCGAGCTGGTGGAGGGCAACTGGCAGAACAGTTCCCAGATCTCCCTCTATCTGCGCAAGGATCTGCCGGAGCAGAACATCCAGGAGCTCAGGCAGCGGATCCAGCTCTACCCCGAGGTGGCCTCGGTGACCTACATGAGCCGGGATCAGGCCCTCAAGGAATTTCGCGAGATCTCGGGCTTTGGCGATGCGCTCGATTACCTGGACAGCAACCCGCTGCCCCCCGTGCTGAGCGTGATCCCGGATCCCCGCTGGCAGAATCCGGAAGGGGCTGCCGAACTGCTGGCCAAGCTGGAGAACGAGCCCGGCATAGAGCAGGGCAAGCTGGACCTGCAATGGCTGACCCGGTTGCAGGGCATCATGAACCTGCTGCGCCACACCATCACGGGTATCGCCGCCCTGCTGTTGTGCGCCGTGCTGCTCATCGTCGGCAACACCCTCAGGCTCAACATCCTGAACCAGCGCTCCGAGATTGAGGTGCTCAAGCTGGTGGGGGCGACTGATGCCTTCATCCACAGGCCCTTCCTCTATACCGGCATCTGGTACGGGGTGATCGGCGGCATGCTGGCCTGGTGGCTGACCGAGGTGATGGTGATCTGGAGCGAGGGGGTGGTCAAGGAGCTGGCCGGCCTCTACAACAGCCATTTCCGGCTGGTGGGCATGGGGGCGGTCGACGGGATCAACCTGATCCTGCTGGGCGCCCTGCTGGGCTTGATCGCCTCCTGGTTCTCCGTGCATCGCCATATCCGCGACATAGAGCCTTCCTGAGCAAGGAATCGACAAATATTCACTGGATTTTGCGAGCTGGATCAAGTAAAAAAATGACCCTTTCTGGCACAGCTCGCGTTCAGGGAGTAATCTGGACGTCAATGATCGCCAGGATCTTCCCGAGATCCATTGAACCTTATCGAAATAACACAGTCTTAAAATCGAACTTATACGGGTGTGGCGTAAGACCCCCGCTCGTCAGACTTGGCAAGCATGTGAAGGTTGCGAGCTCCGCAACAATGGACTTAGCATGCTACTTTTCGGGGGTCCTTCACTGTGACCCCTTTTTTTTGACTGTTCATTGATGATTCATCCCGTGATCCTAAGATGAGCCGGGTTCTGACCTGGTTCAGTTGTTGACTCAGGCCGCAGAATGGTCGCCCCCGCCTGGACAGCCCGACTGAGGGTGCTAGACTGGCGCGACGCAAGAGTAAGAGGTAAAAGATGGGAACTTCATTGCAACGCACTATGGCCCTTATCCCCCAAGGCAGTCTGGAAGGTTATGTCCAGGCCGTTAACGCGATCCCCGTGCTCAGCGCGGAAGAGGAGCGTGAGCTGGCGATGCGGTTGCAGCAGGATGGCGATCTCGAGGCTGCTCGTCAGCTGGTCATGTCGCACCTGCGCTTTGTCGTTCACGTTGCCAAGAGTTATGCCGGCTACGGCCTGCCCCAGGCTGATCTGGTACAGGAAGGCAATATCGGCCTGATGAAGGCGGTCAAGCGCTTCGACCCCAGTGTGGGGGTGCGTCTGGTCTCCTTCGCCGTGCACTGGATCAAGGCCGAAATTCACGAATACGTGCTGCGTAACTGGCGCATGGTCAAGGTGGCGACCACCAAGGCCCAGCGCAAGCTCTTCTTCAACCTGCGCAAATCCAAGAAACGTCTGGGCTGGTTCAGCCACGACGAGGCCCGCGCCGTGGCCGACGAACTCGGCGTCTCGGTCAGCGATGTGACCGAGATGGAAGCGCGCATGAGCAATTACGATCAGGCGTTCGATCTGGTGGGTGACGAGGATGACGAAGCCGGCTTCGCCCCCGTCCACTACCTGGAAGACAAGTCGTCCGATCTCGCCGCCACCATAGAGAACGACAACTGGGACAGCCATGCCACCCGCCGTCTGGGCTCGGCCCTGGCGACCCTGGATGAGCGCAGCCAGCACATCATCCGTGCCCGCTGGCTGGATGATGACAACAAGACCACGCTGCAGGAGCTGGCCGACAGCTACGGCGTCTCCGCCGAGCGAATTCGCCAGCTTGAGAAAAATGCCCTCAAGAAGCTGAAAGACGCCATGGTGGCGTGATGCTTCATCGACAAGACAGGGCCTGATGGCCCTGTTTTTGTTTCGAGAGCATCTGGTCGGCCTTGCCTTGGTTACCCTTGTGTATGTTATGTTGCCGCCACTGCCACAGTAGGGAGAGCAGATAGTGAAACTGTTGAACGACCTGTTTACCAACAACCGCGAGTGGGCGGAGCGGATCAAGGCCGAGGACCCGAATTTCTTCGCTACCCTCTCCGCCCAGCAGGCCCCCGAATACCTCTGGATCGGTTGCTCCGACAGCCGGGTACCCGCCAACCAGCTGATGGGACTGCTGCCGGGAGACGTCTTCGTCCACCGCAACGTCGCCAACCTGGTGGTGCACACCGACTTCAACTGCCTCTCGGTGCTGCAATATGCGGTCGAGGTGCTCAAGGTGAAGCACATCATCATCTGCGGTCACTACGGCTGCGGTGGCGTCAAGGCGGCGATGCAGAACCAGGAGCTGGGCCTCATCGACAACTGGCTGCGCAACATCAAGGACGTTTACCACAAATACGGTGAAGAGCTCGAGGCCATCGAGGATGAACACGAGCGGTTCGACTACCTGTGCGAGCTGAACGTGGCCGAGCAGGTTGCCAACGTCTGCTACACCACCATCATCCAGAACGCCTGGCGCAAGGGTCAGGAGCTGGCGGTGCACGGCTGGATCTACGGCATCAAGGATGGTCTGCTGCACGATCTGGATCTCTGCATCAGCGGGCCGGATCAGATCCCCGATGTCTATCGCGCCTGGCCGGACAAGCGTCCGCCCCATCGCCGTCGCTGAGGACGCTGCCGTTGGCCCCTGCGCTCTATTTGCAGATCAAGCAACACGTGCTCGACGGCATCCGCTCCCGCCACTATGAGGCGGGAGACAGGATCCCGACCGAGGCCGCCCTGTGCGAGCAGTTTGCCGTGAGCCGGATGACGGTCAACAAGGCCCTGCGCGAACTGGTGGCCGAAGGCTGGCTCAACCGCACCGCCGGCTCCGGCAGCTTCGTGGCGGACAGGCGCACCGAGTCGACCCTGCTTGCCATTCGCAACATAGCGGACGAGATAGCGGAGCAGGGGGCCGAGTACAGCGCCCGGGTGATCCGGCTCGAACGTCAGGCCGCCGATGAGAAGGTGGCGGTGCAGCTTGGCCTGCGGGTCGGTGCCCCCATCTTCCACAGCCTGATCGTCCATCAGGCCGATGGGGAGCCGCTACAGCTGGAGGAGCGCTTCGTCGATGCCAGGCAGCTGCCCGGCTACGGCGAGCAGGACTTCACCCGCCAGACCCCGAACCGCTATCTGATGGAGGAGTGTCCCCTCTCCGAGATGGAACACGTGGTCGAGGCCGTGTTGCCGAGCGCCGGTGAGGCGGGCCTGTTGCAGGTGCGGGTCGATACCCCCTGCCTGCTGCTCCATCGTCGTACCTGGTCCGACGGGGCCCTGGTCTCCTATGCCAGGCTGCTGTCGCCGGGATCCCGCTACAAGCTGAGGTCCCAGACCCGCATGTCCTGAACCAGGAATCACAGCCCAAGGCCCCTCGCGGGCCTTTTTAATTTCCCGATTGCGGGATCCCGTCGGGATCCGTCATGGTTCCCCATGTTTAATCCTTGTTAATTTTTTGTTTTGTCCTCCCCGGCAATCTGGTGTAGATATGTATATACATTTGCGGTAACCCTCCCGGGTGACCGCATGGGTGAGTCAAAAAACAGGGAGAGACAAGATGGAAAGGGAACAGGTCATGGCGCCCAGCACGGGGGCCGGTGCGGCCTTCAAGCTGATCCTTACCGCGATCCTGGGGATCGGCAGCTTCTTCGTGCCCTTCGAATGGGGGGGCAAGAGCACCATACTGGTGGATCATCTGGCGAGCCAGCTGGTGGCCCAGCGCACCCTGGCGGTGAGTCTGGTGATGGGGCTCATCATTTATGGCGCCTGCGCGCCCCTGTGGAACGGCCGCTGGCGAGCCCGTCCCATCGACAGGGTGCTGACCCTGTTCAAGTTGCTCGGCCTGGGGCTGGCCCTGGTCTATCTGAGCGGTGTCGGGCCTGCCTGGCTGATGGCGCCGGGCAGTCTTCCCTTCCTGTTCGACAAGCTGGCCATGACGGTGGGCCTGATCGTCCCCATCGGTGCCCTGGCGCTCACCTTCCTGCTGGGATTCGGTCTGCTGGAGCTGATCGGCGTCCTGCTGCAGCCCATCATGCGTCCCCTCTGGCGCACCCCGGGTCACTCGGCCATCGATGCGGTGGCCTCCTTCGTCGGCAGCTACTCGGTGGGCCTGCTCATCACCAACCGGGTCTATCTGGCGGGCAAGTACAGCCTGCGCGAAGCCGCCATCATAGCAACCGGCTTCTCCACAGTGTCGGCGGCCTTCATGATCATCGTCGCCAAGACCCTCGACCTGATGCCTCACTGGAACTTCTACTTCTGGTCGACCCTGGTCATTACCTTCCTGATCACCGCCATCACGGCCCGGATCCCGCCCATTTCCCGGCTCGATGATGAGGGGGGCGAGGACGAGCCCCTGCCCGCCGGCATGAATCGCTGGCAGGCGGGCATGGCGGCGGGCCTGAGTCAGTCGCGCCAGGCACCGGCGATCTGGCGCCAGCTGCTGGACAACCTGCGTGACGGGGTACAGATGGCGGCGGCCGTGGTGCCCTCCATCCTCTCGGTGGGCCTGATGGGGCTGCTGCTGGCCAACCACACGCCGTTGTTCGACGTCATCGGCTGGATCTTCCTGCCCTTCACCTGGCTGATGGATATGAATGAGCCCATGGTGGCGGCCAGCTCCCTGGCGGCCGGTCTGGCGGAGATGTTCCTGCCCGCCATCCTGCTCAAGGATGCGGATCTGCTGGTGCGCTTCGTGGCGGCCGTGGTGTCGGTCAGTTCCGTGCTCTTCCTGTCCGCCTCCATCCCCTGCATCCTGGCCACCCGTATTCCCCTCGGGGTGGGTCAGCTGCTGGTTATCTGGCTGATCCGCACTCTGCTTGGCCTGCTGCTGGCCGGGGGACTGGGCAAGGTCGCCATCGCCCTGGGTTGGCTCGCTTGAATTAAATTGTATATACATATTAGCATGAATATGTGCCCACCGTCAGGTGGGCTTTTTCATGGCTATACTCAAGTAAATTCAGTGTTGCCAAGATGTGATCTCGCTACTGTATTTTTGGTTCGAGATAGGCTATAACGTATTGTATATACATTTGTGGGGGCGATATGAACAAGGAACTGTTGAACTGCGAGCGGGTCTGGCTCAATGTGCTGCCGGCGACCATGAGGCCGGATCTGGCCGATTATGGCCTGCTGGAGCCCCACGCCATCGGCGTGCGCGACGGCCTGATCCATGGGCTGGTCCCCATGCATGAGCTCAAGGGCAGTTTCCCCGCCCACTGGCAAGACATGAAGGGCAAGCTGGTGACTCCGGGTCTCATCGACTGCCACACCCACCTCGTCTTCGCCGGCAGCCGGGCCGAGGAGTTCGAACTGCGCCAGAAGGGGGTGCCCTATGCCGAGATCGCCAGGCGCGGTGGCGGCATCCTCTCCACCGTTAAGGCGACCCGGGCCGCGAGCGAAGAAAGTCTCTACGATCTCGCCCTGCCAAGGGTGAAGGCGCTGATGCGGGAAGGGGTCACCACCCTGGAGATCAAGTCCGGTTACGGCCTCACCCTGGCGGACGAACTCAAGATGCTGCGGGTCGCCCGTCGCCTCGGCCAGTCCCTGCCCATCCGGGTCAAGACCACACTGCTGGCCGCCCACGCCGTGCCGCCGGAATACAGGGACGATCCCGACTCCTGGGTCGAGACCATCTGCCAGGAGATCATTCCGGCCGCCGCCGAGGCGGGACTGGCCGATGCGGTGGATGTGTTCTGCGAACACATCGGTTTCTCCCTGGCCCAGACCGAACAGGTCTACCTTGCCGCGGCCCAGTACGGCCTGCCGGTGAAGGGGCACATGGATCAGCTCTCCAATCTGGGGGGCAGCACCCTGGCCGCCAACTTCGGCGCCCTCTCGGTGGATCACCTCGAGTATCTGGATGGGGACGGCATCCATGCCCTGGCCCATCGCGGCGTGGTTGCCACCCTGCTGCCCACTGCCTTCTACTTCCTCAAGGAGACCAGGTTGCCGCCGGTCGAGGCCCTGCGCCGCGCCCATGTGCCCATGGCGGTCTCCTCCGACATCAACCCGGGTACGGCTCCGATCGTTTCCCTGCGCATGGCCATGAACATGGCCTGCACCCTGTTTGGCCTGACCCCGCCAGAGGCCCTGGCCGGGGTGACCCGTCACGCCGCCCGCGCCCTGGGGGAACAGGAGCGGCTGGGACAGCTGCGGGTCGGCATGGCGGCGGATTTCGTGGTGTGGAGCTGTGCCCATCCCGCCGAGCTCAGCTATCTGGTCGGTGTCGAGCAGCCGGTCTGCCGCGTGGTCAATGGCGAGGAGACGATCCATGGTTGATATGAGCGTCTGGCAGGGTCGTTGCGATCCGGAAGATGGCGAACTCGCCCTGCGCTGGCACGACAAGGTGCAGCCCTGGCAGCCGGGCTCGGCCAAGGGCATCGCCCTGCTGGGCTTTGCCTGTGACGAAGGGGTGCGTCGCAACAAGGGGCGGGTCGGCGCCGTCGAGGGGCCCCTGCATATCCGCAAGGCCCTGGCCAATACCGCCTGGCATGGTCGCCTCCCTGCCTGGGATGCGGGGGATGTCCTCTGCCAGGACGGGGATCTGGAATCCGCCCATGAGCGGCTGGCCGAGGGTGTTGCCGCCCTCCTGGCCGATGGCCAGTTCCCCCTGGTGCTGGGGGGAGGCCATGAGGTGGCCTTCGGCAGCTGGAGCGGCCTCAATCGTCATCTGGTTGGTCGTGGCCGCATCGGCATCATCAACTTCGATGCGCACCTGGACCTGCGCCGCAAGGCGCCCCAGGCGAGCTCGGGCACCCCCTTCTTCCAGATTGCCGAGCAGTGCCAGTTGCAGGGCACGGCGTTTCGCTACGCCTGCCTCGGGGTGGCCGAGACCGCCAACACCCAGGCGTTGTTTGCCCGCGCCGAGGATCTGAATGTGTGGATCGTCAAGGACGAGGAGATGACGGCGCGGGCGTTGCCGAGCCTGATCCTGGGTCTGGACGCCTTCATGGCGGAGGTGGATCACCTCTACCTCACCATCGATCTCGACGTGCTGCCCGCGGGCCAGATGCCCGGGGTGAGCGCCCCCGCCGCCCATGGGGTTGCCCTGAGTCTGATAGAACCCCTGATCGCCGAGATCCGTGCCAGCGGCAAGCTGCGCCTCGCCGATCTGGCTGAATTGAACCCGAGTCTGGATCGGGACGGCATCAGTGCCCGCGTGGCCGCCCGTCTGATCCACCAATTGACCAAGTAAGCGGGCGAGAGCCCCAGAGCGCACAAGGAGCGTCACATGTCCGAGCATCATCAGAAACAGGATCCCCGCCATGACCCGAGCCGGGTCATCCGCGCCCCCCACGGCACCCAGCTGACCGCCAAGAGCTGGCTCACCGAAGCGCCACTGCGGATGCTGATGAACAACCTGGATCCGGATGTTGCCGAGCATCCCCAGTCCCTGGTGGTGTACGGCGGCATCGGCCGCGCCGCCCGCAACTGGGCCTGCTATGACAAGATCGTCGAGGTGCTGACCCGGCTCGAGGACGATCAGACCCTGCTGGTGCAATCCGGCAAGCCGGTCGGGGTGTTCCAGACCCACAAGGATGCGCCGCGGGTGCTCATCGCCAACTCCAACCTGGTGCCCCACTGGGCCAATTGGGAGCACTTCAACGAGCTCGATAAAAAGGGTTTGATGATGTATGGCCAGATGACCGCCGGCTCCTGGATCTACATCGGCACCCAGGGGATAGTGCAGGGCACCTACGAGACCTTCTTCGCGGTGGCCAACCAGCACTTCAATGGCGAGCCCAAAGGGCGATGGATCCTGACCGGCGGGCTCGGCGGCATGGGTGGCGCCCAGCCTCTGGCCGCCACCATGGCCGGTTTCTCCATGATCGCCGTGGAGTGCGACGAGACCCGTATCGATTTTCGTCTGCGTACCCGCTACGTCGACAAGAAGGCCCACAGCCTGGATGAGGCGCTGGCCATGGTCGAGGAGGCCAAACGCAGCGGTACCGCCGTCTCCGTCGGCCTGCTCGGCAACGCCGCCGACGTCTTCGCCGAGCTGGTGGCTCGCGGCATCACGCCGGACGTGGTGACCGACCAGACCTCCGCCCATGACCCGGTACACGGCTACCTGCCCCAGGGCTGGAGCGTGGCCCAATGGCGCGATCTGCAAAAGAGCGCACCGGATGAGGTCAACGTGGCGGCTCGCCGCTCCATGGCCCGTCAGGTCGAAGCCATGCTGACCCTGCAATCCCGCGGCGCCGCCACGCTGGATTACGGCAACAACATCCGCCAGATGGCGCTGGAGGAGGGGGTGAAAAACGCCTTCGACTTCCCGGGCTTCGTGCCGGCCTACATACGCCCGCTGTTCTGCGAGGGTATTGGCCCGTTCCGCTGGGTGGCGCTCTCCGGCGACCCGGAAGACATCTACAAGACAGATCAGAAGGTAAAAGAGCTGATCCCGGACGATCCCCACCTGCACAACTGGCTCGACATGGCCCGCGAGCGCATCGCCTTCCAGGGCCTGCCGGCGCGGATCTGCTGGGTCGGTGTCAAGGATCGGGTGCGCCTGGGCCTGGCCTTCAACGAGATGGTGAAGAATGGCGAGCTGAAGGCGCCTGTCGTCATCGGCCGTGACCATCTGGATTCGGGCTCGGTGGCGAGCCCGAACCGCGAGACCGAATCCATGATGGATGGCTCCGATGCCGTCTCCGACTGGCCGCTGCTCAACGCCCTGCTCAACACCGCCGGCGGCGCGACCTGGGTCTCCCTGCACCACGGTGGTGGTGTGGGCATGGGCTTCTCCCAGCACTCCGGCGTGGTGATCGTCTGTGACGGTACCGACGATGCCGCCAAGCGGGTCGGCCGCGTGCTACGCAACGACCCGGCCACCGGGGTGATGCGTCACGCCGACGCCGGCTACGAGATTGCCATCAACTGTGCCCACGAGGCGAAACTGGATCTGCCGATGATCGACGCGACCGGCAAAGGGGTGAAATAAGATGTTCGAACTCAATCTGCAACCGGGCAAACTCTGCCTCGCCACCCTGCGCCGTGTCAGCCGCGAGCCGGTACACGTCAGCCTGGATCCGGCTGCCCTGGCGGGGATCCACGCCTCCGCCGCCGTGGTCACCAAGGTGATCGAGCAAAACCGGGTGGTCTACGGCATCAACACCGGCTTTGGCCTGCTGGCCAACACCCGCATTCCGGTGGAGCAGCTGGACGAGCTGCAGCGTTCCATCGTGCTCTCCCATGCCGCCGGCATCGGCGAGTACATGGATGACGCCACCGTGCGGCTGATGATGGTGCTCAAGGTCAACTCGCTCGCCCGCGGCTTCTCCGGCATTCGGCTGACGGTGCTCGAGGCCCTGATGCGCCTCATCAACACCGAGGTGTATCCCGTGGTGCCGAAGAAGGGCTCCGTCGGCGCCTCCGGCGATCTGGCGCCCCTGGCCCACATGAGCTGCCTGCTGATAGGTGAAGGCAAGGCCCGCCACAAGGGCGAGCTGATCGACGCCGCCACTGCCCTCAAGATTGCGGGCCTGGAGCCCATCGCCCTGGCACCGAAAGAGGGGCTGGCCCTGCTCAACGGCACCCAGGCGAGCACGGCGTTCGCGCTGGAAGGCTTGTTCCATGCCGAGGATCTGTTCGCCGGTGCCATCACTATAGGCGCCATGAGCGTGGAGGCGGCGCTTGGCAGCCGCCGTCCGTTCGATGCTCGCATCCATGAGGTGCGCGGCCAGCGCGGCCAGATCGATGCGGCCGCCTGCTATCGCCACCTGCTGGTGGACGGCAGCGAGATCGGCATGTCCCACCACAACTGCGAGAAGGTGCAGGATCCCTACTCCCTGCGCTGCCAGCCCCAGGTGATGGGTGCCTGCCTGACCCAGATCCGTCAGGCTGCCGAGGTGCTGGTGTGCGAGGCCAATGCGGTCTCCGACAACCCCCTGGTGTTCGCCGAGGACGAGGAGATCCTCTCCGGCGGCAACTTCCACGCAGAGCCGGTGGCCTTCGCCGCCGACAACCTGGCCCTGGCCATCGCCGAGATAGGCTCCCTGTCCGAGCGACGCATGGCACTGCTGATCGATTCCCGCATGTCGGGCTTGCCCGCCTTCCTGGTGAACAATGGGGGCGTCAACTCCGGCTTCATGATCGCCCAAGTCACCTCGGCGGCGCTGGCCTCCGAGAACAAGACCCTGGCGCACCCGGCCTCGGTGGACAGCTTGCCCACCTCCGCCAACCAGGAGGACCACGTCTCCATGGCCACCTTCGCCGGTCGCCGTCTGGCGGACATGGCGGAGAACACCCGCGGCATACTGGCGGTCGAGCTGCTCGCCGCAGCCCAGGGCCTGGACTTCCGCGCGCCCCTGCGCAGCACCGAGCTCATCGAGCTGGCCAAGGGACGACTGCGTGAAGAGGTCAGCTTCTACGACAAGGACAGGTACTTCTCGCCGGACATCGAGGCCGCCGCCGCCCTGCTGGGCGCCGCCAGCTACAACGATCTGATCCCGGCCGGGACCCTGCCCAGCCTCTGAACCCGAGTCTGAGCAAACCATAAATAAGACCGCCCATGGGGCGGTCTTTTCATTTCCGTCTCTCGCGCCCCGCGTCGGGGCCATCGGAAGCGGGCAGCGCGGAGTGGCAGCAGATAGGGATTGACGGCCTTATCCGTGTTCAAACATCCGGAACAGATAAACCACGAACAGCACCGGGGTGAGTGCTGGCAGCCTTATCCGTGTTCAAACATCCGGAACAGATAAACCACGAACAGCACCGGGGTGAGTGCTGGCAGCCTTATCCGTGTTCAAACATCAAGAACAGGTAAACGACAAACAGCACAAGATGGGTGGCGCCGTGCAGGGCGTGGGTGCGGCCGCTGCTGAAGGTCACCTTGCACACCATGAGCGTGGTGACGAGCAGCACCATGTCGGCAGGGGAGAGGCCCAGGCGCACTTCCTGCCCCATCAGGGCGCCGATGAAGAGCACAGAGGGCACCGTCAGGGCTATGGTGGCCAGCACGGATCCGAAGTAGAGGTTCATGGCCCGCTGCAACTGGTTGTTGAAGGCGGCCTTGATGGCGCCGACCGCCTCGGGGGCCAGCACTATACAGGCCACGATGAAGCCGCCCAGGGCCGCCGGGGCCTCCATCACATGGACCCCGTAGTTGATGGGGATGGCCAGGGTCTTGGCCAGCAGGATCACCACCACCAGGTAGGCGAGCAGCAGCAGGGTGTGATAGACGTTGCTCTGCAGCGGGCCGTGGTGTTCCTCGTGATCCTCGTGGTCGCTGTCGACGAAGAAGTGGCTGTGGCTGCGGGTCTGGATCAGCAGGAAGACGCCATAGAGCAGGATGGAAATGATGATCAGCATCCAGGACATGGCCTTGGAGAGCCCGCCCAGGGTGCCGCCCTGGGTGAAGTTCGGCAACACCAGGCAGAGCAGTGCCAGGGGAATGATGGCCACCAGATAGGATTTGACCCCGTCCAGATTGAAGTTCTGGGTGTGATAGCGCCAGCCGCCAAACAGCAGGGTGAAGCCAACCAGCCCGGTGCTCACCAGCATCACCACGGCGAACATGGTGTCGCGGGCCATGGTGGGGTTGGGCTCGCCGGTCAGCATCACGGAGGAGATCATCACCACTTCCAGGGAGATGACCGACAGGGTCAGGATCAGGGTACCGAAGGGTTCCCCCAGCTTGATGGCCAGGGCGTCGGAGTGACGCACGACGGAGAAGATGGCCCAGGTCACGATGGCAAGCAGGGCCAGTGACACCGGCAGGTAGACCGCGAGAGGGGTTGCCTCCGTCAGCAGGTCGCTGCCCAGGGTCTTGAAGAAGAGCAGGGTCAGCAGACCGACAGGCAGAGCAATCTCTTGCCGGATAAATGACTTCATAGGCGAGGATCCTTATCTTGATGCGGCATCAGCCGCTTCGGGGGGGATGAGAGGACATGATAAGGGGCGCCGTCAGTTTCCGGGGCAAATCATTTGTGACCATTCGTTACCCGTTGCCAGAGGTCCAAGCCATGACGGCAGTGAATGGCCAACGGCAGGGAACCAGTTTGGTGACGAGCATCCTATCTAGCTTCGCCCATGAACGGGCTTGCGATGATCTTGGTAGCATAGCCCCCTCCTCTTCCCGGGCCTTGTGGCAGCTTGCATCACTTCGATGTTCATTTAGTTGACGGCTACACCAGTCGCCGTAGAAGACTGTATTGGAGGTTGAGAATGCCCACCTTCCCCCCCCTTTGCATAACTTCGCTCAGTATGCTGTTCTTGCCTGGGTTGGAGGTATCTGCTGCTCTGATGCCGGGTGCAATAAAACGGGTGCAATAAAACGGGTGCAATAAAAACAGGCGATGAGTCGCTCATCGCCTGTCGGGAGTCTGGCCGGGTCTGACTTAGAAGTCGTAGCGGGCGGCCAGCTGGAAGTCGTCCTGGTTGGCGACGGCCTTGTTCGGCTGGCTGTCCAGGTTGTTGATGCGGTATTCGCCGATCACCCGGAAGTTGCTGTTGAACTTGTACTGGGCGCCCAGGGTGTAGTAGTCGATGGAGTCGACGTCATCCTTGCCCTTCTGCTCGATCTCCTGCTTGTTCCACAGGGCCATCAGGCCGATGCCGTTGCTGAAGTTGTAGCCCAAGGCGGCTTCCCAACCCGTGTGATCCTTGTCGGTCCCCAGGAAGTCGCTGCCGTCGGCATAGCTCAGGGCGGCGTAGATGGCCTTGTCGTCATACTTGGCGGAGATGAGCCACAGCTTGGCGTCCTTCTCGCCATCCTGCTGACGCAGGCCGACGTTGTAGGCGGTACCGAGAGAGAGGTTGAACGGGAAGGTGTAGGCGACGGCGGCGCCATAGGCCGGATCGCTGTCCTTGCTGCCCTCGTCTTCGGTGTCGCCACCATCGAACTTGTAGCTGGTATCGATCTGGAAGCCGTTGAACAGGCCCGAGTATTTCAGCACGGAACCGGCGCGGTTGGTGGCGAAGGTGTCGGTCTTGGCGCCCAGCGCCTCGTTGCCGTAGCCATCGGAGAGGGAGACATCGGTCCAGTCAGCCAGGAAGCCCGGGGCCCCTTTCTGGCGGCCGAAGGTGACATTGCCCCAGTCGGCGCCTACCCCGGCGAAGGCCAGGCGGGTACGCATGTTGTCCGAGTTGTCGCTGATGGTCTTCTCGCTGTCGTTGACGTACAGCTGCAGCTCGTACTGGGCCAGTGCCTTGAGGTTGCTGTTGATCTGGCTGTCGACCTTGGCACCGAAGCGGACGAACTGGTTCGCCCCCTGCTTGCCGCTGTAGTCGTTCTTGATGTCACCGTTGTCATCCAGCTCCTTCTTGTCACCGAAGAAGTGGCCGGCATAGATGCGGCCGTAGAGGTCGAGCTTGGTGGTGTCATTCTTGAAAACTTCGACGGCCTGGGCTTGGAAGGCGGCGGTCATTGCCAGCGCTACTACTGTCAGCTTTTTCATCTTAATCCCTTGTGTTGCAAGCTTTTGCTGTAAAAGACGGGGGCTATGCTAGGGAGGCTGGATGACGGCTGCGTGACTGAAAAATGAAGTCTAAATGGTGGTTGCGTGTCGGTTTCGTGACAGGGGAAAGGGACGGTTATGGCGGGTCGGGCGGTAAAAATACGGCAACCGCGCAGTTTTGCGCGCAAAGGTTTGCCCTTGTGGTAGAATGCCGCCCGTTTTTCGAGCTCCAATAGGTTGGATTAGCGATGAGACGTGAACTGGCAATCGAATTTTCCCGAGTGACGGAAGCGGCTGCACTGGCTGGCTACAAGTGGCTCGGACGTGGTGACAAGAATATCGCCGATGGTGCGGCCGTGGCGGCCATGCGTCATATCCTCAACCAGATCGATATCAATGGCGAGATAGTGATCGGCGAGGGTGAGATCGACGAAGCTCCCATGCTCTACATCGGCGAGCAGGTGGGCACAGGCCAGGGGGATGCGGTAGACATCGCCGTCGACCCCATCGAGGGAACCCGCATGACGGCCATGGGCCAGTCCAATGCCTTGGCCGTGCTGGCCGTCGGCGACAAGGGTTCCTTCCTCAAGGCCCCCGACATGTACATGGAAAAGCTGATCGTGGGCCCCAAGGCCAAGGGCGTGATCGACCTGAGCCTGGGGCTGGAGCTGAACCTCAAGGCCGTGGCCAAGGCGCTGGGCAAACCGCTCTCCCGCCTGACCGTCATCACCCTGGCCAAGCCGCGTCACGACAAGGCGATCAAGGAGATGCAGGGGCTGGGGGTGCGGGTGTTCGCCATTCCCGACGGTGACGTCGCCGCCTCCATCCTCACCTGTCTGCCGGACAGCGAAGTCGACATGCTCTATGGCATCGGCGGCGCACCGGAAGGGGTCATCTCGGCGGCGGTGATCCGCGCCCTGGACGGCGACATGCAGGCTCGCCTCATGCCCCGTCATCAGGTCAAGGGCGACGATGCCAATGCCCGCGCCCTGGGGGAGCAGGAGATAGCCCGTTGCACCGAGCTGGGTATCGATGTCACCAAGGTGCTCAAGCTGGAAGACTTGGCCAAGAACGACAACGTCATCTTCTCGGCGACCGGCATCACCAAGGGGGATCTGCTGGAAGGCATCAGCAGCGATGGCGTCATGGCGACCACAGAGACCCTGCTGATCCGCGGCAAGTCCCGTACCATTCGTCGCATCAAGTCCATCCATTACCTGGATCGCAAGGACGAGGTCATTCGCGACATCATCCTCTGAGTCCCTGATTGACGCGTACGAGAGACAAGCCCGGCCCTGTGCCGGGCTTGTTGTTGTCAGGGGACTCTGCTGGGGTCATCCAGGCTCCGGGGCGCGAGGTCAGGCCATGGCTGGCATCATATGGGGGCGGCTGCGCGCGATAATTTGCCTGGTGACGAGGGCGCCGCCGAGATAGTGGTAAGCCGTTGCCGGGCGCTGGGGTAGACTGGGCCTCCCCCTTGAATGGACCTCGTCATGGAATGTCGTTCCGGCTGCGCAGCCTGCTGCATCGCCCCCAGTATCAGCAGTGCCATCCCCGGCATGCCCCAGGGCAAGCCCGCCGGTGTGCCCTGTGTTCAACTCGACGAGCGGCTGGGCTGTCGCCTGTTCGGCCTGCCGGAGCGCCCGGCCGTGTGCAGCGGTTTTCGCCCCATGGTGGATGTGTGCGGTAGCCACAGAGGGGAGGCCATCTGGCTGCTTGGCGAGTGGGAGCGACTGACCTCCTGAGGGCGCCATTGCCCCGCCTCTGCACCGACTCCCTACAAAAGAGGCCGCAATCGCGGCCTCTTTTCGTGTTGACTGGTAACTAGATACCGGCGAGTTGCAGTGCCTGGCGATAGTACTCGTTGGCCTTGTTGGTGAGGCGGCGTTTGTCCATCAGCTGGCCCATGGCGTGGCAGAGGGCGGCGCTCGGCGCCTTGGCGAGCTCCAGTTCCAGCAGCTGCTGGGCCTGATCCAGCTGGCCGGCCAGCAGGCAAATCTGGGCGAGGGCCGCCTGGGCGCCGGGTTTGTCCTGCATCTTGCCAAGCAGGGTCAGCAGGGGCTGATAGTCATCCAGGCGCAGCCGGGGCAGCTCGGCCAGCAGCTCGGGGTGAGCCTCCTTGCGCAGGGCGTCGAGCCAGAGCTGGGCGGCGGCCTGATCCCCTTGCAAGGCCTGCAATTGGCGGCCATAGCCGAGCAGCAGCTCGGGATCCTGACGTAGCTTCTTGGGCATGGCCTGCCAGATGGCGGCCAGCTTGTCGGCGTCACCCGCCCCTTGTTGCAGGCGGCCGATCCAGGCCTGACGGGTCAGCGCTTCCTCCTCCTTGGGAGTGAGCCTGCCGACCTTGTGCAGTATGGGGATCAGCTCCAGCAGGGCCGGCCAGTCCTGGCGGGCGAGCTGCACCTGGCGCAGCTGATCCAGCACCATGGGGTGGCGGGGATTGAGGGTTCGCAGGGATTCCAGGGTGGCGAGGGCGCTCTCGTACTGACCCTGCTCTATCTGCAGCTGGGTCTGAGTCAGGGTCAGGGCCAGCTCGGCCTTGGGGTGTTCCTCCTGGGCCTGTTGCAGGTAGTGATCCCGGCGACTCTCATCCCCCCTGGCCTGGGCCGCCTTGGCGGCGGAGAGGTAGTTGAGCAGGGGAGTTTCGCTGTTGCGTGCCCCCTTCACCATGAGCTTCTCCGCCTGGCCATACTGGCCCTCGGCGAAGGCCAGGGTCGCGGCCACCGTCTGCTGGTTGGCCTTGCGGCGTCGACGGGAGCCATACCAGCCGAGGGTTCTGCGACGCAGCCCGAATACCCGCGCCAGCAGCCACTCCACGGCCAGCAGCAGGCCGTAAAACAGGATGGCGAGGATGACGGCGCTGGTCACGGAGGATTCCACCGTGTAGTTGCCAAGGGAGATCATCACATAACCCTTGTTGCCCGATGCCTCGGGGCCGAAGGCCAGGCCCGCCACCATGACGGCAACCAGAATAATCAAACGGATCATGGGGCTCTCCTCAGTTACCGGTCGCGATGCGTTGCAGGCGCTCGGTCAGGACCTGCTCGAGCAGGGCCTGGGAGCTGAACTTGTCCGGGTAGTCGAACTGGATCTGCTCGCCCTTGAGCTTGTCGAGCTCGCCCAGCAGGTAGCGGGTCGCGCTGTTGTCGGTGTCGAAGTACTGGCCGAGCCAGCGCTGCGCCTTGTCGATGCTGTCTTCATAGAGCCCCTGCTGCTCGCGGTAGACGGCGAGCTGGGCCTGCAGCAGCTTGGTCTTGAGGTTCTCGCGCAGGTAGATCTCCTGCTGGGGCGAGATGAGCGCCTCGACCGCGCCATCCCGGCGGCGAATGGTGATGAAGTTCTCGGTGAATTTGACCCAGTTCTTCTTCAGGTTGCTCTCCCACTCGTCCGGATTGCTGCTGACCGCCTGGCTCTGCTGCTCTTGGGCGGCGGGCATGGTGACGTTGGAGAGGGGCAGGAGTTCGATCTGGTCTTCGAGGGCGGCCAGCTTGAGGGTCAGCCCTTCGCGATCGATGCGCGGCATCGCCTTGAGCCGGGTAATGTCCTCGGCCAGGGACTTGCGAATGGGCATCAG
The DNA here is from genome assembly GCF_046078285.1 of Aeromonas bivalvium. Classification (NCBI taxonomy): domain Bacteria; kingdom Pseudomonadati; phylum Pseudomonadota; class Gammaproteobacteria; order Aeromonadales; family Aeromonadaceae; genus Aeromonas; species Aeromonas bivalvium. Next base: position 107,069 of record NZ_JBGXBV010000008.1, on the reverse strand, counting down.
GCTGGGATCATTGAGGGCCTTGATACGCTCGTCGGCGTTGCCGAGCAGAGTGATGGCGGAGACGAGATCGTGCTCCAGCCAGAGCTTGCGGCCCGCCATGCGCACCAGATACTCGGATTCGGCCAGCATCCAGTCATTGGGACGCTTGTCATTGAGATCCAGCACCCGGTTCTGCAAGCCCTTGAACTCCTCTTGCAGGGTCTGCTGCTGCTTGCCCAGTTCACCGAGCAGGGCGCGCTCTTCGCCACCGCTGTGGGCGAGGCGATCGCTGACCTGGGTCAGTTGCTGCTTGAGCTGGGCAAGCTCGGCCTGCTGCGCCAGCGCGCCCTGATGGCCGTGATAGTAGAGCCCCCCGGTCAGCCCCAGGGCGATCAGGATGGCAAGCCCCCCCATGAGCACACCGGCGCGGCCTTTGCTCTGGGCCGGTTGCTGTGGCTGAGCTGCGGCCTGGCTGGCGTGAGTGGTCTGGCTGGTGGCCTCCTGGCCTGGCGCGGTGCTCGTTTGCACGTCTTGTTGTTCTGTCATCGCATCTTCCTCTGTTCCAGGGCGGCCAGCAGGGCCGGATTGGCTGCCCCCTGGGCAATCGTGATATGGAGAAAACCCAACCCTTCGGCCATCTCGGCTACTCGGGAACTGGGGACCACCAACTGGCAGCCGTGCAGCCAGGGGTGGCGATCATCCGGTACCAGCGTCTGTAGACGCTGCAACAACTCCCCGCTGGTGACGAGCAGGCTGTCGACCCCGGCCTGTTGCCATTCCCTGGCCAAGGCCGCGCCATCCTGTTCGGGGTAGTGGCGTTCATAGGTGCAACAATAGTGCACCAGAGCCCCCCTCGAGGCCAGCGTTTGGGCGATGAGGTCCCGGCCGCCGTTGCCGCGCAAGATGAGCACGTTTTTGCCTGCCACCCCTTGCAGGGCGGGCAGGGCCAGCAGGCCTTCGCTGCGGGGATCGGCCGGGCAGAGGGCCTTGATGCCGCGTTCGGCGAAGGCCGCCGCGCTGGCGTCTCCCACCGCAAGGTAGTCAATATTTGGCCAGGTCTGACCAGTTTGCAACAGAAAATGATCAGCAAAAATAACGGCATGGACGCTGACGGCGATGACGATATCCGCCTGCGCCAGCAGGGAGGGCAGCCGTTCTAGCTCGCTGCCCGGGGCCAGAGTGAGCAGGGTGCAGGGGTGGGGGTCGTGGCCGTGGCGGCGCAGCAAGCGTACCAGCTCCACGCCTTGCCCGGCGGGCCTGATCACCAGGGGCCTCACCGGGAGATCCCCCCCTTGCAGAGGCCGCCCGGCGCCATCATGACTGATAGACCTCGGCGAGTATCTGGTCGGCACCGGCGGCGAGCAGGCGTTCGGCCAGCTGCAGGCCCAGGGCCTCGCCCTGGGCGAGTGGGCCGCGGATCTCGTCGCGCAGCACTCGGCTGCCATCCGGCTGACCCACCAGGCCACGCAGCCAGATCTCGTCCTCTTGCACCAGGGCGTAGGCACCGATCGGTACCTGACATCCCCCTTGCAGGGCGCGGTTCATGGCGCGCTCGGTCAACACCCTGGCCCGGGTCTCGGCGTGCTCCAGCGGCGCCAGCAGGGCGTGCAGCTCGTGGTCGTCGTCGCGACACTCTATGCCGATCGCCCCCTGGCCATTGGCGGGCAGGCTCTGCTCGGGCTCGATGAAGGCGCGGATCCGCTCCGCCATCTCCAGGCGCAGCAGGCCGGCCGCCGCCAGTATGATGGCGTCATAATTGCCGGCATCGAGCTTGGCGAGGCGGGTGTTGACGTTGCCACGCAGGTCGCGTATCACCAGATCCGGCCGGGCTGCGCGCAACTGGCACTGGCGGCGCAGGCTGGAGGTGCCGACCACGGCCCCCTGGGGCAGGTCGGACACGTTGGCGAAGCGGTTGGAGACGAAGGCATCGCGGGGGTCTTCCCGTTCGCAGATGGTTCTCAGCCCCAATCCAGCCGGAAACTCAACCGGCACGTCTTTCATGGAGTGAACGGCGATATCTGCCCGTCCTTCCAGCATGGCGGTTTCCAACTCTTTGACGAACAACCCTTTTCCGCCGACTTTGGCCAGAGGAGTATCCAAAATCTTGTCACCCTGGGTGCTCATGGGCAGCAGCTCGACGACGAGCTGTGGGTGCAGGGCCTCGAGCCGCTCTTTGACGAAGTTGGCCTGCCACAGGGCCAGTGGGCTCTTGCGTGTGGCGATTCTCAGGGTTCGGGCTGCCATATCAATCAGTTGTTTCATATTTAGAAGGGAAATGATCTTACCACCCTTTACAGGGGCTTTCATGGCATGGGCCGCAAAACCGGGATCCTGGCGAAAAATGAAGGGAAGAAAAGGATTTTCATTCCGCGAAAGTTGAATGTTAACTGAATGATTTAAAACATATTATTTGTTTTCTTCTGATACTGTTAAGCCGACTGTCACAAATAATCCTGCTATTCGCTGTGGGCTTGTTTACCACCGCAGTTTGCATTGTTAACATGATCACACTTTTTTGACGTTTCACCGTTTTGGTGCGTCAATTGCAACCCCCATATAGGCAGGTCATTGCTGGCACAACTCGATGTGCTCGTGTCGCGTTATGACGAGATCAATCGTCTCAAGACGCAGCGGGCGCTAGGTCTCATGAGTCGCTACGGGCAGCAGGTATTCCAACTGCTGCCCGTCATGCTGCACTTCAATCATCCCCTCCTGCCCGGGTATGTGGCCGGGGATGTGCCCCATGGGATCTGGAGTTTCAAGGCCGATGAGGTGCAGCAGGCCTTCATCGAAGATCTGTGTCAGAACGCCAATTGTCAGGGGGGGCTGGCAACCACGGATCGGGCTATTCAGGGGCTCTACTCCATGGGGAGCACCTCCTCCATCGGTCAGTGCTGCCACTCGGATCTCGACATCTGGGTCTGCCATGTGGCCGGTCTCTCGCCGGAGCGGCTGGCCCTGCTGGATCAGAAGTGCCAGCAGCTCTCCAAGTGGGCCGAGCAGCGGGGGGTGGACCTCAACTTCTTCCTCATTCCCGAAGACAAGTTCCGCCAGCACAACGATGCCCAGATGCAGGGGGAGAGTTGCGGCAGTGCCCAGCACCTGCTGCTGCTCGACGAGTTCTACCGCAGTGCCATGCACATCGCGGGCAAGCGGCTGCTGTGGTACCTGGTGCCCCGCGCATACGATGACCATTACGACGACTATGTGGCCAGCCTGTTTGCGAGCGGCCAGCTCAGTCAGGATGACTGGCTTGATCTGGGCAGCTTCAACCGCATTCCGGCGGAAGAGTATTTCGGCTCTGCCCTCTGGCAGCTCTACAAGGGCATCGACTCCCCCTACAAGGCGGTGCTCAAATCTGTGCTGATGGAGGCCTACTCCCACGAGTACCCCAACACCCGGCTGCTCTCCTTCATCAGCCGTGACTGGTTCCAGCAGCATGAGGGCATGAGCTTTCGCCAGGACAACTACTGTCTGATGCTGGACAAGGTGACCAACTACCTCAAGTCCATCGGTGACATGGCGCGGCTGGATCTGGTGCGCCGCTGTTTCTACCTCAAGGTGTGCGATGGCCTGAGTCACCCCAACCAGGAGGGGTCGCCCCGGTGGCGGCGGGAACAGCTGGAGCAGCTGGTCGCCTACTGGGGCTGGAGCCCGGCGCGGCTCCATCATCTGGATCACCGGCTGGAGTGGAAGGTGGAGCAGGTCAAGGTGGCCTATGCCGAGCTGCTCGAGGCCCTGATGCAGAGCTATCGCAACCTGATCCAGTTCGCCCGGCGCAACAACATCAGCGAGTCCATCAACCCGGAAGACATCGGCATACTGTCGCGCAAGCTCTATGCCGCGTTCGAGAGCCTGCCGGGCAAGGTGCAGCGCATCAACCTCAAGATAGCGCCGGATCTGAGCGAGCCGGATCTCAGCCTGGTGCAGGTGCCTCACGGGCGGCTCAATCGCGCCGGCTGGTACCTCTACAAGCAGTCCCTGGAGCCGGCGGACATCATAGGGCGGGCGCCGCTCGAACATAACAGCTACATCAGCAAGCTGGTGGCCTGGGCCTATTTCAACGATCTGCTCACGGCCCAGTCCCGGGTGCACCTGTTCAACCAGGGTTCGGATCTGCATATCGACAACCTGCATCAGTTTTGTCGCGATCTGGCCGGCTGCTTCCCGGTCAAGTATCCCCGCGCCACCAATCTGGCCCTGAGCCGCCCCTGCGAGATCCGCCAGCTCTCCATCTACCTCAACCTCGAGGTGGATCCCACCAGTCACTGGGTCGGTCAGGTGATCGAGTTCGATGCCAACAGCGCGGACGTCTTCTCGTTTGGCCGCAACCTGGAGTGTCTGGTGGGGTCGGTGGATCTGGTCTACCGCAACTCCTGGAGCGAGATCCGTACCCTGCATTTTCGCGGTGACGAGGCCGTGGTCGATGCCCTCACCACCATACTCGGCAAGATGCACCAGGATGCGGCGGCCCCGGAGACCATCGCCGTCTTCTGCTACAGCCAGCATTTCCGCTCCCTGGTGCGCTCCCGCTTCCAGCAGCTGGTGGCCGAGTGCATCGAGCTGCGTCTGGCCCGGGACAAGCAGCAGCTGGTCAAGACGCTGGTCCTTGGCAAGGAGAAGTACGGCATCTTCTTCGAGCGGCGCGGTGTATCGGTCAAGAAGCTGGAGAACGCCATCGACTTCTACCGGCACATCTCCCACAACAAGCTGGATCACCTGCCGCTGCGCCTCGACAAGACCCACAGCCAGCACCTGCCCGGCATCGTCGATGCCTATGCCAGCGAGGGGTTGGTGCAGTTCTTCTTCGATACCCGCAATGCGGGCACCAACATCTATATCCTGGACGAGGCGAACCGGGTGGAGATCTACCAGCACTTCGCCGGCAACAAGGATGAGCTGGTGACCGGGGTCAACCGTTTCTACACCTCGAGCCACGAGCGATTCGGTGACGATGGTCAGCCCGTCAACTTCAACCTGCCCCAGTACTACGAGATAGTGGAGAAGGGGGAGGCGCTGGAGGTGATCCCGTATCGCAGCCAGGGGTTGGGACGCGAGCCCCAGGGCCCGGCGCGGGAAGTGGGCTGAGCCAGCCGCCATGATATGAAGAGGGCCTGCAATGCAGGCCCTCTCATTTTGCGGGTGTCCTGGTTCAGGGCAGGAGGCGCGCCAGCAGCCAGGTGCGGATATCCCCCAGCTGGGGCCGGCAGATCTCGTGGCGCATCGGGTATTCGTGCCACGCGAGGGTCAGGCCTGCCGCCTCCAGCTGCTGCCTGGCATCCCACCCCATGGAGAGGGGCACCACGTCGTCATAGATGCCGTGCATGTAGCAGATGGGCAGGGCGCGGGCGGCCTCGCTCATCTCCTCGACCAGTTGCTCGGGTGCCGCCAGATAGGTGGACATGCAGAGCAGGCCCGCCAGTGGCGCCGGATGGCGCAGGGCGGTGAACGAGGCGATCACGCCCCCCTGGGAGAAGCCGGCCAGGACTATGTTGCCCGGGGCAAAGCCTTCGGCCACCAGCTGACTCAGCAGGGCGGCGATACGATCGGCGGACTCGCGGACATGGGCTTCCACGGCGCGATCCGCCGGGTCGTCGAAGCTTCTGATGTCGTACCAGCCGCGCATCTTGTAGCCCATGTTGATGGTGATGGGGCGCTCGGGGGCATCGGGCAGCAGGTGGCGGACGGGCAGGTCGGCGGGCAAGGCCAGCGCTTCCACCAGGGGCGCCAGCCCGGCGCCGGAATCTCCCAGGCCATGGAGCCAGATCACGGCATGGCGGGCGCCAGCGGGATGGATGTCAATCATGGAAAGCGCACGTCCTCGCCGGACTGCTGGGTGCAGGCGCGCGCGAGCAGGGCCTTGAGCTCGTGGCCGAAGCGGTTGTCTATCCAGGTGTCTCCCTGCAGCTCGAAGTGGAAGCCGTTCTCCCGGGTGGCGACCCAGATCTGGTGCAGGGGTTCCTGCTTGTTGAGGATGACCTTGGTCTTGTTCTCGAACACCAGGGTCAGCACGCCGCCCGCCCGCTCACAATCGATATCCGGGTAGTTCGCGTCTATGCGGTCTTCCACAGACTGGAAAAAGGTGTCTACCAGGGCGTGATACTCGTGATCCTTCATCGGTTTATCCTGTTGCTTTTAACAATGTGAGTGCGATTATAGAGGGCCAAAAAATTTTTCGCAGCGAACCATTATGATTACTCAACTCGTCCGGTGCCTGTCTGCCGCGCTTCTCGCTTTCGCCCTGGTCGCCTGTGGCCTGAAAGGTCCTCTCTATATGCCGCCTGCCGAGCAGCCGCAGAATCAAGAGGCCCAGCCAGCCCAGGCGCCGACCGACCCATCGGATGGCCAGCAGAGTGCTCCCCAGACCCCGGCCGAGTCGACCCCAGAGGCTGCGCCGCACTCGTCATAATTTGGAAGGAACCGCCCCTTGGATCACTTTAACTACAATGCCGCCGGTCAGCTGCAGGCCGAACAGACCTCGCTGCAGCAACTGGCCGAGCAGCACGGCACCCCGCTCTACGTCTACTCCCGCGCTACCCTGGAGCGCCACTGGCACGCCTTCGATCAGGCGGCAGGGGACATACCCCACCTGGTCTGCTATGCGGTCAAGGCCAACTCCAACATCGCCATCCTGAATCTGCTGGCTCGCCTGGGCTCGGGCTTTGACATCGTCTCTGGCGGCGAGCTGTCGCGGGTACTGGCGGCGGGCGGGGATCCGGCCAAGGTGGTCTTCTCCGGCGTGGCCAAGAGCGAGGCCGAGATGCGCCTCGCGCTGGAGAAAGAGATCCTCTGCTTCAACCTGGAGTCCGAAGCCGAGCTGGAGCGCCTCAACCGGGTCGCTGCCAGCATGGGCAAGGTGGCCCCCATCTCGGTGCGGGTCAACCCGGACATAGATGCCGGTACCCACCCCTACATCTCAACCGGCCTCAAACAGAACAAATTCGGCATCCCCATCGAGCAGGCTCCCGCCATCTATCGCAAGGCGGCCGCCATGGCCAACATCGCCATCAAGGGGGTGGATTGCCATATCGGTTCTCAACTGACTGAATTGAATCCCTTTATGGAGGCGGCGGACAAGCTGCTGCGGCTCATCGACGAGCTGGCCGGTGAAGGCATCCATATCCATCACCTGGACGTGGGCGGTGGTCTCGGGGTCAACTATGGCGCCGAGCAGCCGCCGCACCCGACCGAATACGCCGAGGCGCTCAAGGCCAAGCTGGCGGGTCGCGATCTGACCCTGCTGTTCGAGCCGGGGCGTGCCATCGTCGCCAACGCCGGCGTGCTGCTGACCCGGGTCGAATACCTCAAGCCTGGCGAGACCCGCAACTTCGCGCTGATCGACGCCGGCATGAACGACCTGCTGCGCCCCTCCCTCTATGGCGCCTGGATGAACATCATAGAGGTGGACAGCCAGACCGATCATGCGCCGGCGCTGTACGACGTGGTGGGCCCGGTGTGCGAGACCGGCGACTTCCTCGGCAAGGAGCGCACCCTGGCGATTGCCGAGGGCTCATTGCTGGCGGTGCGTTCCGCCGGTGCCTACGGCTTTACCATGGCATCGAACTACAACACCCGTCCCCGCGCCGCCGAGGTGCTGGTGGACGGCGACCAGGGGTTCCTCATTCGCGAGCGTGAGCCGCTGGCCTCGCTCTGGCAGGGTGAACACCTGCTGCCGTGATCCGGGCAGGGGCGCGCGGGAGGGCGACTCCGGCGCACCCCTGCATTGCACGCGCGATCAAGGCTCTGACACGCGGGATCTTGATTGATTTTTCCAGGATGCATGGGGCCTCGGATAGCGCCTTCATGGTGGTGAACGACCTTTATTGCGGCCTGAACAGCGCAGGGAAAAAAGATGTTGATTGAATTTTCCAAGATGCATGGCCTGGGAAACGACTTCATGGTGGTGGATGGCGTCACCCAGAAGGTGTTCTTCAGCAACGACGTCATCAAGAAGCTGGCGGATCGCCATTTCGGGATAGGTTTCGACCAGCTGCTGCTGGTGGAGCCGCCCTATGATCCCGAGCTCGATTTTCATTACCGTATCTTCAATGCCGATGGCAGCGAGGTGGAGCAGTGCGGCAATGGCGCCCGCTGCTTCGCCCGCTTCGTGCGGCTCAAGGGGCTGGTCAACCGGGATCGCATCGCGGTGAGCACGGCGCGCGGTCGCATCGTGCTGCAGCTGGAGGGGGAGAACCAGGTCACGGTCAACATGGGAGTGCCCCAGTTCGAACCGGGCAAGATCCCGTTTCGCGCCCAGAAGGCGGAGAAGACCTACCTGTTGCGGGCTCAGGAGCACACCGTCATGTGCGGCGCCGTCTCCATGGGCAATCCCCACTGCGTCATCGAGGTGCCCTCGGTGGATGATGCCCCGGTCGAGACCCTTGGCCCCATCATGGAGCGCCACGAGCGTTTCCCCGAGCGGGTCAACGTCGGTTTCATGGAGCTGGTCGATGCCACCCAGATCCGGCTGAGGGTGTTCGAGCGCGGGGTGGGCGAGACCCTGGCCTGCGGCACCGGGGCCTGCGCCGCCGCGGTGATCGGCATGAGCCAGGGCAAGCTCAAGGAACGGGTGACCGTCTCCCTGCCCGGCGGCAAGCTGACCATCGCCTGGAAGGGGCCCGGTCAGCCGGTCTACATGACGGGCCCCGCCGAGCATGTGTTCGACGGCCAGATAGAGCTGTGAGGATCGGCGGCCCGGGCCGCCGTTCTTCTGCCCGGTGGGGGAGCCTGTGCCCCCATCTGCAAACGCGACTGTATTTGACGCCCCGATAGGGTTCTAATAGGGGGCCTGGACCACAGGGTCCCCTGTGTCGGCACATCTGGCGCCCACAGGACTATCAAAACGGGATTGAACAAGCATGAGTGAAGCGAAACGGCAGGAGCACGAGGTCGATGAGGCCGAGGTGCTGGCGTACCTGGCCCGTTACCCCGAATTTTTCCAACAACACGCGAGCCTGCTGGATCGGGTGCGCATCCCCCATGAGCGCAGGGGCAGCGTCTCCCTGGTCGAGCGCCAGCTCGAGCGCCAGCGCGACCGCATCGAGCGGCTGGAGCTGGAGATCACCGAGCTGATGAGCCTGGCCAGCGAGAACGAGCGGATCTTTCGCGTCTACGCGGATCTCTATGGCGACATCCATGGTTGCCAGACCCTGAGCGAGCTGGTGAACGCCATGCAGCAGGCCTTCGTCGAGCGGCTGCGGCTGTCCGGGCTGCGGCTCTGGCTCAATCCCAGGCAGTGTCAGCCGGGGGAGGAGGGGGCGCGTTTCCTTGCGACGGGCAAGGGGATGGAGCAGCTGATGGGTCAGCGTCTGCCCGGCCAGGGCTTCTACTTCGGTCGCCTCAATCAGAGCGAACAGCAGCTGCTGTTCGGCCAGGGAGTGCTGGTGGGCTCGGTGGCGCTGATGCGTCTGGGCGATCTGGGCCTGCTGGCCTTCGCCAGCCCGGATCCCGGTCACTTCACCCCCCACAACGACCCTCTGCTGCTCGGCCAGCTCGGCCGCCTGCTGCAGCTGCGGTTGCCGGCCTTGATCCGTGACGGCCAGCGCTGACGGGCTCGCCGGCCTGCCTCCCGCGTTGGCGCAGGATCTCGGCGATTTCATCGAATACCTGAGGGTGGAGCGCCAGCTGAGCGCCCATACCCGCAACCACTATCTGGCCCACCTCATCGCCATGACGGGCCAGCTGGTGGCGCTGGGACTGAGCCACTGGCCCGGGCTCGAGGCGAGCCAGGTGCGCAGCCTGATGAGCCGGATGCACAAGGGAGGACTGGCGCCCCGCTCGCTCGCCACCAAGCTTTCTGCCCTGCGCAGCTTCTGTGACTGGCAGGTGCGCCAGGGGCGACTGGTGGCGAACCCGGCGCGGGGCATCAGCACCCCCAAGCAGGGGCGCCCCCTGCCCAAGAATCTGGATGTGGACGAGATGTATCAGCTGCTCAACATCAGCGACGAGCAGGATCCGCTGGCGGTGCGGGATCGCGCCATCATGGAGCTGATGTACTCCTCCGGCCTGCGCCTCGCCGAGCTGGTGGGGCTGGATCTGACCGATCTGCGGCTGGACGATCGCCAGCTGAGGGTGGTGGGCAAGGGCTCGCGGGAGCGAGTGCTCCCCATAGGGCGCATGGCGCTGGAGTGGCTGCACAAGTGGCTGGCCCTGCGTCCGGCCCTGGCCCCGGCCGAGGAGCCTGCCCTCTTCGTCTCCAGGCAGAGGCGGCGTCTCTCGGCCCGTTCGGTGCAGATGCGCCTCGATGGTTGGGGCGGCAAGCAGGCCCTCAACGCCCATGTGCATCCCCACAAGCTCAGACACAGCTTCGCGACCCATATGCTGGAGTCGTCGGGGGATCTGCGGGCGGTGCAGGAGCTGCTCGGCCACGCCAATCTCTCCACCACCCAGATCTACACCCACCTCGACTTTCAGCACCTTGCCAAGGTCTATGATGGGGCCCACCCCAGGGCCAGGCGCCATGGTGGCGACAAGGACGACGAACAGGAGTGAGCATGGTTTTTTTCCGCCGCTGGCAGCCGGTCAAGGCGCTTTCCTTCGATCTCGATGACACCCTCTATGACAACGGTCCCCACATAGCGCGCGCCGAGGCCTGGATGCTGGCCCATCTGCGCAGCGAATACCTGGCGGGGGCCATGCTGGATGCCGAGCGCTGGCACGCCTGCAAGCGCCAGGTGCTGCTGGAGGATCCCGCCCTGCATCATGATGTCAGCCTGGCTCGCAGGGTCAGCCTGGGGCGGGCACTGCGGGAAGGCGGCATGGATGGCGCCTCGGCCGAGCGTGCCGCCGCCGAGGTGTTTGCCGGCTTCCTGGCCGAGCGTTCCGCCATAGCGGTATCCGCCAGCACCCATACCCTGCTGGCGGCCCTGGCCCGGCGCTACCCTCTGGTGGCCATCACCAATGGCAACCTGGATCTGGCCCGGGCCGGGCTCGACGGCTATTTTCGCACCGTGTACAAGGCGGGCGCCGGCACCCTGATGAAGCCGGCCCCCGACATGTTCGTGGCGGCGGCCCGGGATCTCGGGCTGGCTCCCGCCGAGATATTGCACGTGGGAGACCATGAGCGCAGCGACGTGCTGGGGGCCCGCCGGCAGGGCTATCGCGTCGCCTGGCTCAATGACGGCCAGGGTGACTGGCGCCGCCTCAGCCAGCTGCCGGATCTCATGTTGAACAGGCTCGAAGAGCTGGGCCCCCTGCTGCTTGGCCATGAGTGGGCGCCATCATGAGGCCGCAGATGCGCCGCGGCGATGCCGCCACCTTGCTGCCCCGGCCGGACAGGAGGGAGAGATGCCGCGCCTGAGTCGTTACTGTCTGTTGGGATGCTTGGGTCTGCTGGCAGGCTGCGATCTGCTGACCGACCACTATCGGGTCGAATTCGGGGATGGATCCTGGCGCGAAATAGCCATCACCCCCTTCTCCGATGAGGCTCGCTGGCGTGAGGGCTGCGCCACGGGGGAGATACTGACCGACCTCGTCCTGCCCCTCAAGCGCGGCAAGGAGGAGGAGGGCAGGCGGCCCCTGCTCATCGGCGGCGAGCGGTTCGAGCTCGACGACAACAACCTCTATCGCAGCAACGGCATGGTCTTTGGCCACTCTCCCGACCATATCCAGCGGGGGCTCAAGGGGCTGGATGCCTGCCGCGGCCTGCGACCGGTGCGCGGCGGCCTGCCCAAGCTCAAGGCCAGGGGCTTTGGCGAGTGAGACCAGGGCCCATGAGGCAACGGTCAGACAGACACAGAGGGGCCCGCGGGCCCCTCTGTGGATCTTGCCGCCGGTTTAGCGTTGGGCGGCTTGTCTGCGACAGGCCTCGCCGAAGGCGGTGAAGATCTTGACCGAGTGGGGGTTCTCGCTGGCGTGCCACTCAGGGTGCCACTGTACCGCCAGGGTGAACTGGGGCAGGCCCGGGGCATGGATCGCCTCGATCACCCCGTCCTCGGCATGGGCCAGGGGGGCGAGCCCCCTGCCCAGGCGCCTGATGGCCTGGCCATGGAGCGAGTTGACCGGGATGCGGCGAGTGCCCATCAGGTCGGCAAACCAGCTACCCTCCACCAGCTCGACCATGTGGCTCTCGCCATACTGCAGCTCGGGCGGATCCTCGGGATCCTCGCGATGGTCATCGAAGCCGGGTTCGCTGTAGACCTTCTGATGTATGTCCCCTCCCAGGGCGACGTTGATCTCCTGCATGCCGCGACAGATGCCGAGGATGGGCACCCCCTTGTCGATGGCGGCCCGTACCAGGGCGATGTCGAACAGATCCCGCTCCCTGTCCTGGGCCTTGTCCGGGGTCAGGTTCTGCTGGCCATAGAGGGCGGGATCTATGTTGGATCCGGCGCCGCTCAGATAGATGCCATCGGCCAGGGAGAGGTAGTGCTCGAGGGCCTCTGTGCCGCAGCAGGTGGGCACCAGCAGCGGGGTGCAGTCGCTGATCTCCACCAGGGGTTTGATGTATTTGTGGGTCATGACCTGATAGTCATGGCCGTTGCGGGCCTGGCTGCCCATGGTCATCAGAACCAGAGGCTTGCGGGGTGAGGCGGATGGGGTATGTGCAGACATAAATCACCTTGGCATTCCTTTGCGGTCCCGAGGGACCCTGGCGCCTTGGGCTCGCCCTGACCGATATCAGGGCCTGCCTCAAGGCAAGTTTAGGATATCCCGGGCTCGCATCGGCTGGTGTCAGGAGAAGGCGCGCAGCGGCGAGAGCCTGGATCCTGATTTCAGTCTGCCAAGGCCGTTAAATATGTCAAACAAAATGAGTGGTTTATGTTAAGCGAGATGGTGCATATATGGCTTCTTCGCCCGTTTGATGGGGAGAGTGGGGGCAAGTTCGGGGCTGGGGCTGGCTTGATGGGTGGATATATTAAACATCCGGCAGGGGGCCTGCCGGATGGACGTGGCCGTGGGGATCAGGCCAGCACGAAGGTTTCGATGACCCGGGCGACCCCGTCCTCATCGTTGCGGCTGGTGATGTGCTGGGCCAGGGCCTTGAGGGGGTCGGTGGCGTTGCCCATGGCGACGCCGAGGCCGGCGTATTCGATCATGTGGCTGTCGTTGCCCGCATCCCCCACGGCGATCACCTGGCTGGCATCCAGGCCCAGGTGCTCGGCCAGGGCGGCCACTCCGCTCCCCTTGTGGCTCTGCTTGTTCATGATCTCGAGGAAGTAGGGGGCGCTCTGCACCACTGTGTAGTCCTGATAGAGCTGCGCCGGCAGGGCGGCGATGGCCCGGCTCAGCAGTGCGGGTTCGTCGATCATCATTACCTTGAGGATCGCCTCGTCCGGGGGCAGGGTGGCGAAGTCGACCAGGTTGACCGGCATGCCGGTCAGGCGGGATTCGTGCTCGGTATAGTGGCTCAGGCGGGGGCTGATGAGGCCCTGGCGCACCGAGAAGCCGTGGACATTGACCCCCTGCTGCTCGGCCAGACGCGCCACCAGGCTGGCATCGGCCCCGGTCAGCAGCTGGCTGCGGATCCGGGCGCCGTCGGCAACCCGCTGCACCATGGCGCCGTTGTAGCTGATCACATAATCTTCCGGCCCCGTCATCCCCAGTTCTTCCAGGTAGCGGGTCATGCCCTCCAGGGGGCGGCCGGAGGCCAGCACCACGGTCACGCCCCTGGCGCGGGCGGCGGTGATGGCGGCATGGGTGCGCGGGGAGATGGTGCCCTGGGGGGTGAGCAGAGTGCCATCCATATCCAATGCGATCAGTTTGTACATCGACTGTTACCTGCTTTGTGTGGCGTGCAAGGCTGGCAGTGTACCCAAGTTCGGGTCAGGGATCACGGCATGGCCGACTCTGCCCGGCACAGGACCTGGGGCTGGCTGGCCCCAGGTGGGCAGGGGACACGGGCTCTCGCCCTGACTTATTTACGTCCTTCCAGAGGCTGCAACACTATCTGTTCCTGCTTGAAGGCGATACGAATGGGGCCATGGTCGATATCGACCCGGTAGCTGCTGTTGGCCAGCTCCACCTCGACACCGGCATAGAGGCGCTGGGTGGCGGTGATCTCCATCTCGCCGAGCAGCTGCTGCAGGGCCTGCTGGGCCTCGTCCAGTTTGGCGTCCAGTCCCTTGCTCTGGCCCAGGTATTGCTGGCGCAGGGTCTTGATCTTGTCCAGGGTCTCGGGGTTGCGCTTCTCCCGCGGCAGCTGCAGCAGCTTGAGCAGCAGATCCTGCACCTTGAGCAGCTGGTCGCGGCAGCTTTGCTTGCGCTGCTTGAGCTCCTGTTCCTGCTGCTTGTGGCTGAAGTAACCGCCAAGGATCTGCAACCGGGTATGGTTGGCGGCACTGGCCCCTATGCTGGGGGCCTGGATCTGGCGATTGGCGATGCTGATGCCGCCGAGCAGGGTGCCCTTGCGCATGGCGCTGTCGCCAACCCGCAGATCCTGACCACTGCGGGTGTGGCAGTGGGTGAGCTGGGTCTGGATATGAATATTGCCTCCCGCCTCCAGCCTGGCGTACTGGGCATAGGCGGCGTGTATCTCCCCCTGGGCGCTGAGCCGGCAGAGGGGGTCGTCATCCTCCGTCTTGCGGCCGATGACCCCGTGACGCACCGTGATGGCGCCGCCGGATTCGATGTCGGCACCCTCCACGAAGCCACCGATCACCACGTCGCCACTGGCCCGGATCCGCATGCCGGCGAACACGTCGCCGCTGATGATGAGGGCTCCCTCGAACGTCACATGACCGCTGCGGGCATCCACCTGCTTGAGGCTGAGCACATCATCGACCCGCATGCCCTGCTTCTCTAGGCAGGGGAGGCCGGGGCGGCTGGCGAGCAGCAGGTTGGGGTCGTCACTGGCTATCTCGGTGCCGACCCCGGGGACCATGGCCAGCTCCTTGCCCGGTTTGACCGGCAGGGTCTGGCCCGTGACCGTCAGACCGGGGGAGCCCTGGGTCGCCGGGTGGCGGCGCATCAGCGGCTCCCCCGCCCGGACCGTCACCAGGGTACCAAGGTCGCGCAGATCCACCTTGCCGTTCTCCGTCTCCTGAGGCTTGAGGATGCGATCGGACGGGGTATCGACCAGACGCTCGAAACGGGTGTCCTGGCCGGCAATGGGGGCGATGCCGTAGGCGATGGCGGGCTGGATCAGACTGCCGGGGGCCCCCTCCCTGGCGAGCTTGACGGCCTGCTCGAGCAGTATGCCCTGCACGCCGCTGTTCACTTCGCTCTCGCCGAGGGCCTGCTGCAAGGCATCCAGGGTGAGCGGCTTGCCGCCCCAGTCGCAGGTGATCTGGGCCCGGGCCGTCATCTTGTCGCTGTCGACCAGTATCATCAGCCGGGCGTCCTGGCGCCTGGCGATGGGGACGGGATTGGGAGGTATGGGGGCGTCCGGTTTGGCCTGCAGGGTATTGAGCAGGCTGACCACCTGTTTGATCCCCTCGTGCAGGGGCTGATAGCGGCGACAGTTGGAGGAGAGCAGCAGGGTGAGCACATCGGCTTCGCGCACCGGTTCGTCCAGCCCGGGCAGGATGCGCAGGCAGGCCAGCTCCATATCCGCCGACAACTGTAACCACTCTTTGTTTAACACTCTGGCTCCTGCTCAGTCCATCTGACTGATTTCTTTATCAATTCCATGATGCCCCCATGCTGGTTCTCCCGACTCGGCGGCAAGGAGGCCCCAGTATCCTGATCATTCTTCTTATTGGTCAATGATCTATGTCCAAATGGGTGAAGGCGGTTGAAGAAATCGCCATGGGGACACGGTCAGGCAGCGCCGCCCTGAGGGAGACGAGGGGAGGGCGAACCAGCGAGTCAGCACTGGCTCGCTGGCCGGGGCGACTCAGCCCAGGGGCTGGGTGCGGGTCAGGGTGAGATAGTCGGCGATCACCGGCAGCCCCGCCAGGTGACGGCGCAGCATGTCGAGGGCGGCGAAGGCGAGGATGGCACGGGCGCTCTCGGGATCCGGGTGGCTGACCTTCACCGTCTGGCCGACGCACTTGCCATCGATACAGAGCCGCAATGGTACCCCTTGGGGTCCCGCCATCCCTATGGTCAGGCTGGCCCCTCGCCCGTCCCCCAGGGGCTGGGCCGGTTCGCCGGCAGGCTGCTGGCTGAAGTGGGCCGTGAGGCCGGGATGCTGATGACAGAGGGTCAGCAAGGCGCCCCGGCTCTCCCCCTCGAACAGGGTCAGGGGCCTGTCCCCCAGCAGGGCGAGGATCTGCCGCGCCGGTTCCTCGTTACCCTGACCGACCAGCCAGGGGGAGATCTGCTCGAGCAGGCGCGCCTGTGCCGCCTCCATGTCCCGGGTCGTGGCGCCCTGGCCGATCAGCTTGAGTTCGATGAGGGGCATGGCGGAGCGGTAGCCGAGGGTGATCCCGACGGGCCAGGGGGCAGCGTCGAGCCGATCGCTCAGGGCGGATTCCGAGATGCCGAAGCTGTAGAAGCGGCGCAGCGCCGTCTCCCCGCTGGCTTGCTCGTTGTACAGGCGGGGCAGGATCTGCTCCGTCACCATCTGCTTGAATTCGAACGGTACCCCTGGTGTGAAGGCGATGCGGCAGCGTCCCCACTGCAACAGGAAGCCGCAGGCGGTGCCGACCGGGTTGTCGAGGATCTCGCAGCCCGCGGGCAGCCAGGCCTGCTTGGCGTTGCTGGCGGGCATGGGGCGACCCCGGCTGGCGTAGCGGGCCGCTATGGTATCGAGCCAGCCGGGATGCAGGGTCAGGGGGGCGTTGAAGGCATCGGCCGCGGCCTGGGCGGTGAGATCGTCCGCCGTCGGACCCAGGCCGCCGCACACCAGCACCAGGTCGGCGCGCTCGGCGCACTCGCGCAGCAGGGCGGTCAGATCGGCGAGATCATCCCCCACCGTATGGCGGCGGCGCACCTGCCAGCCCTGATCCAGCAAGCGGGCGCTGAGCCAGGCGGCATTGGTATCGACCACCAGGCCGGTCACTATCTCGTCGCCGGTGCTGACAATTTCTATGTGCATGAAGACTCCTGCAGGGTCACTTGGTCTTGGGTTCGAAGTAGTAGCTGATGCGGGTGCGCGGATTCAGGTACTCGAACACGGCGGGGGGCAGACACCTGGGGTGGATCACCTTGGCGATGGTGAGTCCGGCCCGATCCAGCGCGATGACGGCCGCCTCCTGGCGCGGGATGGCGGGATCGTAGACCAGCACGCTGGGGTGGAGCAGGCTGCTCCCCTTGACGGACATCACCAGGCCCAGCTGGCCGCTGGAGAGTTGTACCACGCTGCCGGGGGGATAGATGCCGAGCAGGCGGATCAGCAGGGCCATGTTGTCCGGGTTGAACTGACCCTTGCGCAGCTTGTAGAGGCTGGAGAGGGCGGAGTAGGGCACCTTGCCGTGGCGGTGGCAGAGGTTGTCATATTCGTTGATGAGGGAGACCAGCTGGGTCATGGGGTCGAGCTGCCCAGCCTTGAGTCCCTCCGGGCCGCTGCCGTCCAGATATTCGTGATGGTGCAGCACTATGCCCTTGGCCTCGGAGGGGAAGGATGCCGCCAGGTTGATGAGGTCCAGCCCGTAGCGGGGATGCCGGGCCAGCAGGTTCTGCTCCGGCCTGGTCAGGGGGGCGCTCTTGCGCAGGATCTGGCTCGGGATCTTCAGCTTGCCGATGTCGTGAAACAGGGCCCCCATGCCGACCAGGCGGATCTGCTCCGCATTCATCTCGCACTCCTTGGCCAGCATCATGCTCAGCACGCTGACGTTGAGGGAGTGATAGTAGAGGGGGTCCCCCTCCTCGCCGTCCCCCATCAGGTGCAGCACCAGCTCGTCCGCCGCCAGCAGCTGGCTGGCGATGGCATCGATCAGATCCTTGGCGTCATCGATGGCGTTGAGGGGGCGGGCCTGCACCTTGCTCATCAGGCTGCGCACCTGGCTCAAGGAGTGCTGGAACTGTTTCTCGCACTGCTGCAGGTCCCGGCGGTATTGCTGCAAGCGGGCGATGCGCTGCGCCTTGTCCTGCTCCATCTCCCTCTGCTGAGCCGGATCTGGCACGACCTCACGGCTTGGTGCATCGGGGGGCAGAGGCGGGCAGTCGCTCTTCTCCGGGATGATGGTGACCCTGGCCAGGCCCAGGTGGCGGATCAGGGCGATCTCTTCTTCGTTCTTGATCTTGAAGCTGGAAAACAGGAAGGGGTGAGCGCGCCAGCCCAGAGGCAGGGAGACATAGTTGCCGACTTGCAGCCTGTCTACTGAAATGGTGATACCGGCCATGGGGTTCGCAGTGAGGGGCACGTGAGCCGTATGCTAGTCAATGGCGAGAGTGAATACAAAGGTATCGGATGACAGTCCGGACGCTTTATTATAGGCTTCTAGATGTCCAGACATTTTTACTGATGCAGTACAGGGAGTCAGCATGCCCATCAAGATCCCGGATCAGTTACCCGCCGCCGAAGTGCTGGGGCAGGAGAACATCTTCGTCATGACGGAATCCCGGGCCGTCACCCAGAACATACGCCCGCTGCGGGTGCTCATCCTCAATCTGATGCCCAAGAAGATAGAGACCGAGATCCAGCTGATGCGGATGCTCTCCAATTCACCGCTGCAGGTGGACGTGGATCTGCTGCGTATCGACGATCGGGAGTCCAAGAACACGCCCCAGGCCCATCTCGAGAACTTCTATCACGACTTCGAACAGGTGCGGGGCAACAACTACGACGGCATGATCATCACGGGGGCGCCCCTGGGCCGGGTGGAGTTCGAGGAGGTCGTCTACTGGGACAGGGTGGTCGAGATCATCGAGTGGTCCCACGAGCATGTCACCTCCACCCTGTTCCTGTGCTGGGCGGTGCAGGCGGCGCTCAAGGCGCTGTATGGCATGGACAAGCAGACCCATGGCGAGAAGCTGTCCGGCATCTATCGCCACCACAGGCTCGATGAACACGAGCCCCTGCTGCGCGGCTTCGATGACGAATTCGTGGCCCCCCATTCCCGCTATGCGGCTTTCGATGGCGATCTCATTCGTGCCCACACGGATCTGCAGATCTTCGCCGAGTCCGAGGAGGCAGGGGTCTATCTGGCCGCCACCAAGGATTGCCGCCAGGTGTTTGTCACCGGTCACCCCGAATACGATGTGCTGACCCTGGATGGCGAATACAAGCGCGACCTCGAGGCCGGGCTCGCCCCCGCCATTCCGGTCAACTACTACCCGGGCAACGACCCGGACCAGCCGCCAAGGGCCAGCTGGCGCAGCCATGGCCACCTGCTGTTTGCCAACTGGCTCAACTACTATGTCTACCAGCTCACCAGCTACCGGCTGGAGGACATCGGCAAGGTGTTCACCTACGAAAAACCCAGGAGCTGAGGCTCCCCTTCGGGATCGCCTGCGAAAAAGCCGCCAGAGAGGCGGCTTTTTCGTTATTCAGGGCGACGGATCAGATGTCGCCGCTGGCCTTCTTGGCTCTCTCTATCATGGGGGTGATGGTCATCCCCTGCACCACGATGGAGAACATCACCACCGAGTAGGTCATCACCAGTATGACCTGGCGCAGATCGACATCACTGCCCGGGATCATCATGACACCGGACGGCAGCGCCAGTGCCATGGCCATGGCCAGGCCACCGCGCAGGCCGCCCCAGGTGAGGATGCGCACCGAGAAGGTGTTGTAGCTGCGGAACTTGCGAAAGGCCACATAGGGCAGGGAGACGCTGATGAAGCGGGCCGCCAGGCACAGCGGCACCGCGATGACCAGCAGGATCCAGTCTTGCCAGGCGAGATCCAGCAGCACCAGGGCCAGGCCGATCAGCAGGAACAAGAGGGCGTTGAGGAACTGATCCATCAACTCCCAGAAGTGATCCAGGTGGTGGCTGCTCTGCTCGGAGAAACCCGAGTGACGGGTCCAGTTGCCGATCATGATGCCGCATACCACCATGGCCAGGGCGCCTGAGACCCCCAGCATGTTGGCCAGGGCGAAGCCGGCGGTCGGAATGCACAGGGTCAGCAACAGCTCCAGGGAGCCATCGTCGGTGGCGCTGATCATCACGTGGGCGATGAGGCCGAGCACGGCGCCGAACAGAATGCCGCCGAGGGCCTCATGCAGGAACAGGCCGGCCACGCTGGTGAAGGTGGGCTCGACGCCACCGAAGGCCACGGCGAACACGGTGGCGAAGATCACCAGACCGACGCCGTCGTTGAACAGGGACTCTCCCTCGATCTGGATGGCGATCTGGGGGGGCGCCTTCATTTTCTTGACGATGGCGAGCACGGCAATGGGGTCGGTGGGGGAGATCAGGGCACCGAACAGCATGCAGTAGACCAGGGGCAGATCCCAGCCCAGCAGCTTGGCGATGAACCAGAAGCCGTAGCCGATGATGAAGGTGGAGAGCAGGGTGGCGAGGATGGCCAGAATGGTGATCTCCCACTTCTGGCTGCGCAAGGCCTTGAGGTTGATGCCAAGGCCGCCTGCGAACAGCAGGAAGCCCAGGATCCCCTTGAGCAGGAAGTTCTGGAAGTCGATGCTCTCCATGGTCTCGACGGCCAGGGGCTCGAGGTTGAACCAGCCCAGTTTGCCGAACAGCACCATGAGTGCGGAGATCAGCATGGAGCCGGCGGTGATGGCGATGGTGGTCTGGATCTTGATGACATACTGGTTGGCGAATGCGATAAAAATCGCCAACGCCGCCAAGAAGCAGAGTGTGTAATAGACGCTCATGATTATTTTTCTCGTTGGAGTGACAGCAAGCACGAGTCCGTAAAAGGACGGGCATAGGGTACTCCGTGGTGATAGTTTACTCACTACCTACTTTTGGGTATCGCTGGTTAATTTAGACAGATAGACGGCTAGATTTCCATTTTTTTTCTTTGCTGTTAGGATAAAGCCACGCAGTTGCATGGATGTAAGAGGTAAGAGCGGTGTCGACAACAAACAAGAGTCTGCAGGCCTGTCTGCTGGAGCGGATCCTGATCATCGACGGTGCCATGGGCACCATGATCCAGGGCTACAAGCTCGGCGAATCGGATTATCGTGGCGAGCGGTTCGCCGACTGGCATACGGATATCAAGGGCAACAATGACCTGCTGGTGCTGAGCCAGCCCGAGATCATCCGCGAGATCCACGATCAATACTGCGCCGCCGGGGCTGACATCCTCGAGACCAACACCTTCAACGCCACCCGTATCGCCATGGCCGATTACGAGATGGAGGATCTCTCCGCCGAGATCAACCGGGAGGCGGCCCGTCTGGCCCGTGCCGTGGCGGACAAATGGACGGCAAAAGACCCGGCCAGGCCGCGCTTCGTGGCAGGGGTGCTTGGGCCCACCAACCGCACCTGCTCCATCTCGCCGGACGTGAACGACCCCGGCAAGCGCAACGTCACCTATGACGAGCTGGTGGCCGCCTACACAGAATCGACCCATGCCCTCATCGAGGGGGGCGCCGACCTCATCCTGATCGAGACCATCTTCGATACCCTGAACGCCAAGGCCGCCGCCTTCGCGGTGGAAGGGGTATTCGAAGCCCTGGGTTACAGCCTGCCTGTGATGATCTCCGGCACCATCACGGATGCCTCCGGCCGCACCCTCTCGGGCCAGACCACGGAAGCCTTCTACCATTCCCTTCGCCACGTCAAACCCGTGTCGTTCGGCCTCAACTGCGCGCTGGGCCCGGACGAGCTGCGCCAGTACGTGGCAGAGTTGTCCCGCATCAGCGAGACCTTTGTCAGCGCCCACCCCAACGCCGGCCTGCCCAATGCGTTTGGCGAATACGATCTGGACGCGGGCGAGATGGCGGAGCATATCCGCGAGTGGGCACAGAGCGGCTTCCTCAACCTGGTGGGGGGGTGCTGCGGCACCACCCCGACCCATATTCGCGCCATGGCGGACGCCGTGGCGGGCATAGCGCCCCGCGCCCTGCCGGAGATCCCGGTGGCCTGCCGCCTGTCCGGCCTCGAGCCCCTCATCATCACCCCAGAGTCCATGTTCGTGAACGTGGGGGAGCGCACCAACGTCACCGGCTCGGCCAAGTTCAAGCGCCTCATCAAGGAGGGGCTCTACGACGAGGCCCTGGACGTGGCCAAGCAGCAGGTCGAAAGCGGCGCCCAGATCATCGACATCAACATGGACGAGGGGATGCTGGACGCCGAGGCGGCCATGGTGCGCTTCCTGAACCTCATCGCCGGTGAGCCGGACATCGCCCGGGTGCCTGTGATGATCGACTCCTCCAAGTGGGAGGTGCTGGAGGCGGGCCTCAAGTGCGTGCAGGGCAAGCCTGTGGTCAACTCCATCTCCATGAAGGAGGGGGAGGCCAAGTTCATCGAGCAGGCCAGGCTGCTGCGCCGCTACGGCGCCGCCGTCATAGTGATGGCGTTCGACGAGGTGGGCCAGGCCGATACCCGTGCCCGCAAGTTCGAGATCTGCCAGCGCGCCTACCGGATCCTGGTGGACCAGGTCGGCTTCCCGCCGGAAGACATCATCTTCGACCCCAACATCTTCGCGGTGGCGACCGGCATCGACGAGCACAACAACTACGCGGTGGACTTCATCGAGGCGGTGAAGGACATCAAGACCCATCTGCCCCACGCCATGATCTCCGGCGGCGTCTCCAACGTCTCCTTCTCCTTCCGTGGCAACGAGCCGGTGCGCGAAGCCATCCACGCCGTCTTCCTCTACCACGCCATCCAGAACGGCATGGACATGGGCATCGTCAACGCCGGTCAGCTCGCCATCTACGAAGACATTCCGGCGGAGCTGAAGGCGAAGGTCGAGGCGGTGGTGCTCAACCTCAATGACAACGCCACCGAGGATCTGCTCGCCATCGCCGAGAAGTATCGCGGCGCCGGCGCCCAGGCCGAAGATCCCCGGGATCAGGAGTGGCGCAGCTGGCCTGTGGGCAAGCGACTGGAGCATGCCCTGGTCAAGGGCATCACCGATTTTATCGAGGAGGACACCGAGGAGGCGCGGGCCGGGGCCGAGAAGCCGCTGCACGTGATCGAGGGGCCGCTGATGGACGGCATGAACGTGGTGGGTGACCTGTTCGGCGCCGGCAAGATGTTCCTGCCCCAGGTGGTGAAGTCGGCGCGGGTGATGAAGCGGGCGGTCGCCTACCTGCAACCCTACATAGAGGCGGAGAAGTCAGGCGGCTCCAGCAACGGCAAAATTGTGATGGCCACCGTCAAGGGGGACGTGCACGACATCGGCAAGAACATCGTCGGGGTGGTGCTGCAGTGCAACAACTACGAGATCGTCGATCTCGGGGTCATGGTCTCCTGCGAAACCATCCTCAAGACGGCGCGGGAAGTGGGGGCCGACATCATAGGCCTGTCCGGCCTCATCACCCCCTCCCTGGACGAGATGGTGCACGTAGCAAAGGAGATGGAGCGCCAGGGCTTCAAGCTGCCGCTCTTGATCGGTGGTGCCACCACCTCCAAGGCCCACACCGCGGTGAAGATAGAGCAGAACTACTCCGAACCCGTGGTCTATGTGTCGAACGCGTCGCGCGCCGTCGGGGTGGCCCAGAGCCTGCTGAGCCCGGAGCTCAAGCCCGCCTTCGTCGCCCGCATCGACAAGGAGTACGAGATAGCGCGGGATCAGCATGCCCGCAAGCAGCCGCGCTCCAAGCCGGTCTCCCTGGCCCATGCCCGGGCCAACCGTCATCAGCTGGACTGGGTGAACTATCAGCCCCCAGCACCCCGCGAGCCAGGCGTGCAGACCTTCGAGAACGTGCCCGTCTCTGTGCTGCGCCCCTACATCGACTGGACGCCGTTTTTCCTCAGCTGGGAGCTGGCGGGCAAGTATCCGCGCATCCTGGAAGACGAGATCATCGGCGAAGAGGCGACCAAGCTGTTTGCCGATGCCAACGCCATGCTGGATCGGCTGGAGAAGGATGAGAGCGTGCGCTGCGCCGGCATCATAGGCCTGTTCCCCGCCAACGGGGTGGGGGACAGCATAGAGGTCTACAGGGACGAGTCCCGCACCGAGGTCATCAAGGTGCTGCACCATTTGCGCCAGCAGAGCGAGAAGCAGGGCTTCCCCAACTACTGTCTGGCGGACTATGTTGCCCCGAAGGAGAGCGGCAAGCCGGACTGGATCGGTGCCTTCGCGGTGACCGGCGGCATCGGCGAGGAGGCCATAGCGCAAGCCTACAAGGCGGATCACGACGACTACAACGCCATCCTGATCCAGGCGGTGTGCGACCGTCTCGCCGAGGCCTTCGCCGAATACCTGCACGAACAGGTGCGCAAAGTGCATTGGGGCTATGCCCCGGACGAGGCCCTCAGCAACGAGGAGCTCATTCGCGAGAACTATCAGGGCATACGCCCGGCGCCGGGTTATCCGGCCTGCCCTGAGCACACAGAGAAGGGCAGCATCTGGGAGCTGCTGGATGTCGAGCAGGCCATCGGCATGCAGCTCACCGAGTCCTATGCCATGTGGCCGGGGGCGGCGGTGTCCGGCTGGTACTTCTCCCACCCCGACAGCAAATACTTCGCGGTGGCGCAGATCCAGCACGATCAGGTGGAAGACTACGCCATGCGCAAGGGCATGACCCTGAGTGAGGCCGAACGCTGGCTGGGGCCTAACCTGGGTTGAGAAGCGCGTCAGCCAGGCTGACCCTCAGTCCCATGAAAACGGCGGCCCCAGTATGGGGCCGCCGTTTTACATCCGGATGACAGTCGTCGGCTTTATCCGGGTTTTGTGTGGTTTGTCTTGTTGTCAGGATAAACAATTGGCGTTGTCATGGCGCTGTGGCACCTTATACTCTCCCGCCCCATCCTGCCCAGGCGCTGCCTTCTAGCGGAATTGTCATGAAGATTGCTGTTTTATCCCGTGAGCCCAGAAACTACTCTACCCGTCGTCTGGTCGAGGTGGCGCGTGCCCGTGGTCATGAGGTCGAGGTGCTCGACACCCTGCGCTGTTACATGAACATCGCCTCCCACAATCCTTCCATTCATTACGAGGGGGTGGAGCTGGGGGACTATGACGCCGTGATCCCCCGTATCGGCGCCAGCATCACCTTCTATGGCACCGCCGTGCTGCGCCAGTTCGAGATGATGAGCACCATGGCCCTCAACAGCTCTGTGGCCATCAGTCGCTCCCGGGACAAGCTGAGGGCCATGCAGCTGCTTTCCCGTCACGGCATAGGCCTGCCCATCACAGGTTATGCCCACAGCACCCACGACGTACCGGATCTCATCAAGATGGTGGGCGGGGCCCCCCTGGTGGTGAAGCTGCTGGAAGGAACCCAGGGGATAGGGGTGGTGCTGTGCGAGACCCACAAGGCCGCCGAGAGCGTGATCGAGGCCTTCATCCAGACCAACAACAACATACTGGTGCAGGAGTTCATCCGCGAGGCCAACGGTGCAGACATCCGTTGCCTGGTGGTCAACGGCAAGGTGGTGGCGGCCATGCGTCGTCAGGCCCAGCCCGGGGAGTTTCGCTCCAACCTGCATCGGGGGGGAACCGCCGAAGCCATCAAGATCACCCCGGAAGAGCGGGCCACCGCGGTGCAGGCCGCCAAGATCATGGGGCTGGACGTGGCCGGGGTGGACATATTGCGCAGCGCCCGCGGCCCCCTGGTGCTGGAGGTGAACTCCTCCCCCGGCCTGCAAGGGGTGGAAGCGGCCTCCGGCAAGGATGTGGCGGGCAAGATCATCGAGTTTCTCGAGCTCAAGGCGAGCCGCAAGCACAAGCCGGCGGAGTGAGCCGGATCTGAGCGCCGTCATGGCGCCAGATGCAACAAGGGGAGCCCAGGCTCCCCTTGTTGGTCTGTGGGCGACAGGATCCCGCCCTAGAAGAGGGCATGCTGCCCCCTGTCCTCGAGCCGTTGGCGAAAGGCGCGGGCCAGCCTGTCGTAGAGATCCGGGCTCTCCCTGTCCTCCATGTCGCCCCGGATCCAGGGGTTGTCGATGATCTCGAGCAGCACGCAGCCCTGCCCCTGCTGGCGCAGGTCCACCCCGAACAGGCCGTTGCCGAGCTGATGCACGGCGCGGCGCGCCGTCTGCAACACCCGCTCCGGCACCTCGGTCAGCGGCAGGGCCTCGATCCGGCTCAGATCGAGGGGGTGCTTGCGACGGCGGATGCGACTGCCGGGCTCGGGGCGATAGCGGCGGCAGGCAAACAGCGGCGAGCCGTCGAGCAGGGCGATGCGCCAGTCGAACTCGGCCGGGATCCGGCTTTGCACCAGCAGCAGGGCGGAGCGACCCAGCCCCTCGTCCAGCAGGCGGGCGAGCTGGGTCTCGTCGCTCGCCATGGCCAGGTCCCGCCCCTGGGCACCGTCCGGGATCTTCACCATCAGCGGCAGGCCGAGGCGCTGTACCAGATCGGCCACCTGGTGGCGCCCGCTGCGGGTCACCACCATGGTGGGCGGCATGGGCACTCCGCTGCGCACCATCAGCTCGTAGAGGTAGAGCTTGTTGCTGCAGGCGAGGATGGCGCGGGCGCTGTCGATCAGCGGCATCTGGAGCTGCTCGGCGCGGCGGGCAAACTCGAAGGTGTAGTGGCCCACCGCCGTCTCCGACCTCAGCCAGAGGGCATCGAACTCCGGCAGCCGCTCGATGGCGGCGGGGGAGAGGATCTCGGTGCGGATCCCCTGGGCCGCCGCGGCCCGGGTGAAGCGGGCCAGGGCCAGGGCATCGCTGCTGGCGCGGCCATCCTCCAGATCCGCCAGAATGGCGAGCTGATAGCGGGGCGCGGCGGGGTCCGCTTCGTCCCCGATCAGGGTGCGGACATGGTTCAGCATCAGGGTGCGCTCTCCCTCGCCGAGGGCCAGGGGGGAGAGGCTCTGCTGCTGGCGCACCGACCAGCCGTGACGGCCGCGCTTGAGGGTCAGCTCCTGCAGCGGCAATTGGCTCAGGCCGTAGTAGTAGCGGGCCAGTCCCGCCAGCTCGCTCTGCTCGCACTGGCCGAAGATGGCGCGCACCCGGATCCTGTCCTCGCTCTGCTGGGCCAGCCAGCCTTGCAGCTTGCGCCACAGCTTGGCTGGCGGCTGCTGGGGCTGCAGCACGCTGATGGCCTGCAAGCCGGGCAGGCAGTGGTGTCCCCTGGCCTGGGCCAGCAGGGAGCAGTAGTAGCCCGCGCTCAGGTGATCCAGGCTGCGGCAGAGGTTGATGATGCGACCGTGCCCCCCTGTGGTGGGCAGGCCATGCTGCAGATAGGTGCGGGCGGTCAGCAGATAATCGCCCTGGCAAGGCCAGTCCCCCGGCTCTTCGACGATGACATAGGTACTCATATTTTCGGGCTCCACAGAAAGGACTGCCAAAACGGCAGGATCCCCAGTGGGCTTCGATGCACCGGCAAGCACGACAATGGCGCGAGGGGAGACAAGAGGTTACAGTGCCTAATATTCTGCCTTGGTAACTTGTGATACAAGTCTCATTGCTGATGCTGAAGATAAATAACTCAAGCGAGGACTCTCCTGTGCTGACCGTGCGTGCCGCCCGTCTCGATGATCTGGGGGTCATAGTAAAACTGGAGCGATACTGCTTTCCCCCCGAGGTCGCCTTCGGCCGCCAGCGCTGGCACTATCTGCTCTCCCATGCCAAGGGGCGGACCCTGCTGCTGCACGACGACAGGGAGCAGCTGATGGGCTATCTCTGCCTGCTGGAGCACAAGGGTTGGGATCGCCTGGTGATCCAGACCCTGGCCATCCATTGGCGGGTGCGCAGGCAGGGCTGGGCCCGTCGCCTGCTCGAGCAGGTGATCGCCCATGGCCGGGAGCAGGGGTGGGGCGCCGTCCGGCTCGAGGTGGCCGACGGCAACGAGGAGGCATTGCCCCTCTATCGTCGACTCGGTTTTCGAGCCCAGCAGCGGCTGCCCGACTACTATGGCCGGGGCCAGCACGCCCATCGGCTGGTGCTGGCCCTGCGGGAGCCCGCCGCCAGCGTGCGCGCGAGAAAAGCGGTATGAGCCATGATGCCTTCCTCGCTCTCGGGTGCGCGGCATGAGTTGTGATGCCTGCCTCGCCAGTGCAATCCGGGCCAAGCTCGGGCGCTGTCCGCTCTGCGCCTGCCAGTGTCTGCTCATCGCCCTGGGGGGCTGGGGGCTCTGGTGGTGGTTTGGGGCAGACAGTTCGGTCAATGCCCTGACGGCCCTGCTGTTCGGCCTCGCCGGCTCCGGCCTGCTCACCCTGCATCTGCTGGTCTTTGTCTGGCGCAAGAGCACGGGACGGGAGCTGCAATGACGGCATCGCCGTGAAATGAATTCAATCGACAACCTGATGACAGCCAAGGAGGCTCAGATGATTGCAATGGTAACGGGCGCATCGTCCGGATTTGGTGAGGCGATCAGCCGCGCCCTGGTCGCCGCCGGGCACAGGGTCATAGGCACGGGTCGCCGCGCCGAGCGGCTGGCCGGTCTGGCCGATGAGCTGGGAGAGAGCTTCCTGCCTCTGGTGTTCGACGTGCAGGACAAGGCCGCCACCCGGGCCGCCCTCGATGGCCTGCCCAGCGGCTGGAGCGAAGTGGACTTGCTGGTCAACAACGCCGGCCTGGCCCTGGGCCTGGCCCCGGCTCACCAGTCCGAGCTGGAAGACTGGGAGCAGATGATCGCCACCAATATCAGCGGCCTGACCCTGGTGACCCGATTGCTGCTGCCGGGCATGGTGGCGCGCAACCGCGGCCATGTGATCAACATAGGCTCCATCGCCGGTACCTATCCTTATCCGGGTGGCAACGTCTATGGCGCCACCAAGGCGTTCGTGAAGCAGTTCAGCCTCAATCTGCGCGCCGATCTGGCGGGCACGGCGGTGCGGGTCACCAATGTGGAGCCGGGCCTGTGCGGCGGCACCGAGTTCTCCAACGTGCGCTTCCACGGTGACGATGCCAAGGCGGCCTCCGTCTATCAGGGGGTGCAGGCCATCTCGCCGCAAGACATCGCCAATACCGTGCTCTGGATTGGCGAGCAGCCCGCCCACGTCAACATCAACAGCATAGAGATCATGCCGGTGGCCCAGACCTTCGGCCCGCTGCATATCAGCCGCGGCTGACTGCCGGTCTCGGCGCAATGAAAAGAGGCACCTTGAGGGGTGCCTCCTGCTTTGCCGGATGGATGGGACCGTCGCCCCCCTTACGGCTTGGGCTCTATCCCTATGGCGATGGCCGTGGTCTGGACGGCCTTGATCTGATCTCCCTTGGCGATCAGGGCGAACTGGGCCGGATCATTGACCTTGAGGGTGAGGGTCTTGTCCACTCCCTTGACCCGTATGGTCTGCTGCGCCTTGTCCACATCGATGACGTCCGCATAGAGGGTCACCTGCATACCCGCTTCGGCCCCAGGTTGTTCACCGGCGGCCGCCTTGCTGCCATCCACCTCGACCAGCCGTTTTCTCACCCCGGCGCTGCCCTTGAGCAGTTCCAGATCCAGCATCTGCAGGTATCGCAGCGTCACCATGTCCCCCACCTTGAGCCGATCGAGATTGGTGACCCCCTCCCCGGCGACCAGGTCAAACACCTTGCCTTCGGCGTTTGTCAGGCTGACCTTGCGGCTGGCCATGTCGATGGCGGTGACGGTCGCTTCGGCCTTCACCTCTTCCGCCAGGCTGACCTGACCCGGGGCGATGGCCACATTGGCGGTCGCTTCGGCGGCCTGTATCAGAGGGCTGGTGCAGAGGGTGAGCAAACCGGCGATCCATGCGTGTTTCAGTTTCATGATTGAGACCCTGTGGCTAGAGAGCGGCGCCCGGCGAGAGCGCCCAGATGACGAAACCCTGGTGGCGTCATTGTGATGGGAGGCGTTCGGTCACCCCTCCCAGTCACACCATAGCAAAGGGACAACCGAGTACCTCATGCCAGGTGACGGCCTTGCACCGTTTTGATGGCTGGCTCCCGTTTTTGGCTCACGGGACTCAGGCGTCCCTGTCCAGCTCGTGCTCCAGGGCCGCCGCCTTCTGGCGGGCCGGATGGGTGTTGAGGCGCTGCCAGTAGGCCTCAAGGTGCGGGAACCGGGCCAGCTGGCCGTTTTGCGCCAGCAGATCCACCAGGAAGGAGTTCATGATGTCGGCGCCGGAGAGGCGATCCCCCACCAGATAGCGGCGGCTTGCCAGCACCTCGTTGAGATAGCCCAGCACCTTGGCGCACTCGGCTTTGGCGTAGTCCGGCAGGAAGCGCATCGGGCTGCCGTCTTTTCGCACGAAGATGTCGAGCAGCAGCGGCAGCATGCCTGAGCTCTCGGCGAAGTGGAGCCATTGCAGGTATTCGGGGTAGTCGGGGCTGTCGGTGGCCGGCGCCAGCCGCTCGGGGGCGTGGCGGGCTATCAGGTATTCGGTGATGGCGCCGGATTCCGCCAGCACGCGGCCGTCGAGCTCGATGACCGGTGACTTGCCGAGGGGGTGGATGGCCTTGAGCTCGGGGGGCGCCAAAAAGGTGGTGGCGTCGCGCTGGTAGGCCTTGATCTCGTAGGGCAGGCCCAGCTCCTCGAGCAGCCAGATGATGCGCTGGGAGCGGGACTTGTTCAGGTGGTGCAGAACTATCATGGGAAACCTCGATTCGGTGGCGGGATGGAGTGTACGAAGGGGCGAGGCAAGTGGTTCACCGATGGACAAAAAAAGCGGGCAGATGCCCGCTCCGTGCCGACTCAGGCCTCCAGCGCCTGATCCAGATCCGCCAGTATGTCCTCGATGGCTTCTATCCCCACCGACAGCCGGATCATCTCCGGCTTGACCCCGGCCTTGGCCTGCTCGGCTTCGCTCAGCTGGCGGTGGGTGGTGGAGGCGGGGTGGCAGGCCAGGGACTTGGCGTCGCCGATGTTGACCAGCCGCTTGAAGATCTTGAGGGCATCGTAGAAGCGCACCCCCGCCTCATACCCTTCCTTCAGACCGAAGGAGAGGATGGCCGAGGGACGGCCGGCCATGTACTTCTCCGCCAGCGGATAGTGGGGGTGGCTCGGCAGACCGGCGTAGCTGACCCAGGCCACCTTGGGGTGAGCGTCAAGGTGATGGGCCACCCGCAGGGCGTTGTCCACGTGGCGCTCCATGCGCAGGCTGAGCGTCTCCAGCCCCTGCAACAGCAGGAAGGCGTTCATGGGTGCCAGCGCCGCCCCCGTGTTGCGCAGCGGCACGGTGCGCACCCGGCCGATGAAGGCGGCCGGGCCAAAGGCCTCGGTATAGACCACCCCGTGGTAGGAGGGCTCCGGCTGGGTGAGCTGGGGGAAGCGCTCAGGGTGATCCCCCCAGGGGAACTTGCCCGAGTCGACGATGACACCGCCGAGCGAGTTGCCATGACCGCCCACGTACTTGGTCAGGCTGTGCACCACTATGTCGGCGCCGTGCTCTATGGGTTTGCACAAGACAGGGGTGGCGACCGTGTTGTCGACGATGAGCGGCACGCCACGGGCGTGGGCCACCCTGGCGAAGGCCGCCAGATCGACGATGTTGCCCGCCGGGTTGCCGATGCTCTCGCAGTAGACCGCCTTGGTCTTGTCGTCGATGAGGGCGGCGATGGCCTCGGCGCTGTCGTCTTTCGCGAAGCGCACCTCGACCCCGAAGCTCGGCAGCATGTGGGCGAACAGGGTGTAGGTGCCGCCATAGAGCTGGGGAGTGGAGACTATGTTGTCGCCGGCGGCGGTCAGCGCCTGGATGGCGTAGGTGATGGCGGCAGAGCCCGCCGAGACCACCAGACCGGCGATGCCCCCTTCCAGGGCGGCCATCCGCTGTTCCAGCACGTCGTTGGTGGGGTTCATGATGCGGGTGTAGATGTTGCCCGGCACCGCCAGATTGAACAGGTCCGCCCCGTGCTGGGCGCTGTCGAACTCGTAGGCCACCGTCTGATAGATGGGCACGGCCACCGCCTTGGTGGTGGGGTCGTTGGCAAAGCCGTGGTGCAGGGCCAGGGTCGCATCTTTCATCACACACTCCTTGTTGGACGTCGTCGTCATTATGGATGGATAGACGTCCAATCTAGCAGGCCCGGCGCCGATGTAAACCTCCGAGTCCGGCCAAGTGCCGCTGGCTGATGGCGGCGATCCCCCGTCTCTCTTGCCTCACAAGGGGTTCATTCAGAGACGACGGCGATACTCCCTGTCATCTATCTGATCCATGTCCCACTGCATCAGGCGGTTGAGCTGGGCCATGGGATCCTCGATGAGCGGCAGCGGGCGGGACAGGATCCGGCGGAAGTAGCGGCGCATTCCTTGCTGGATCCGGTTCGGTTTGAGGGGGCTGGTCTGGTGCATGATGGTGCTCCTGTGCTGTGGCTCTCATGTTCGTCATCAGTATTGAGCTAAAATGCGGAAGTAAAAACTGATGACTTATAGCAACAGGATTTCCCCTTTTATGCCCAGCAGCCGTCTCTATCAACAATTTCAACGACTCGCCCAGCAGCTTGGCTGTGATGAGCGGGAGGCAAGCCTCGCCGAGGTGGCGGACCTGCTCTGCTGCACCCCGCGCAACGCCCGCCTGCTGCTGCGGCGCATGCAGGATCAGGGCTGGCTCAGCTGGTCGGCGGAGGCAGGACGGGGGCGACGATCCCGCCTCACCCTGCTGGACAATCAGGAGAGCCTGACCCGGCGCCGCCTGAGGGAGCTGCTGCGTCAGGGCCAGCTGGCCCAGGCCATGACCCTGGCGGGGGAGCGGCTGGACCTGCTCACCCCCCTGCTCTACGAGCAGCTCGGCCAGGCGACCCGGGAGGGGCGCCAGATCCTGAGGGTGCCTTACTATCGCCCCTTGCCCAGCCTGCTGCCCAGCGGGCCCCTGCGCCGATCCGAGGTACATCTGGCCCGCCAGATCTTCAATGGCCTCACCCGGCGAAATGAGGAAAATGGGGAAATCGAGGGAGATCTGGCCCACCACTGGGAGGCGCTCTCCCCCTGTCACTGGCGCTTCTATCTGCGCCCTGCGGTGCGCTTTCACCATGGCCGCGAGCTGGGGGTGGAGGATGTGATGGAGAGCCTGGCGGCCCTGGGGACGCGGCCGCTGTTTCGCCACCTGGCGGGGTTTGACAGCCCCTGGCCCCGCACCCTGGATATCCGGCTCGCCAGCCCGGATCCCTGGCTGCCCCACCTGCTGGCGGAGCCGGTGGCCGCCATCCTGCCCCGGGAGCTGGCGGGGGAGGCGGGCTTCGCCCTGCGGCCGGTGGGGACTGGGCCCTACCAGGTGAGTGCCAACGATCCCCTGCAACTGCGGCTGACCGCCTTCGACGACTACTTCGGGCTGCGGGCCCTGCTCGACGAGATCGACATCTGGATGCTGCCGGAGCTGGCGGAGCGACTGGAGAGCCACCTGAGGATCGGCAGCGACACCCCTGAGCTTGGCACCATGCGCGGCGAGTCCGAGCTCGAATCGGGCTGCTACTTCCTGCTGCAGGATGACAGGTCCCCCCGCCTGCAGGATCCGGCCCTGCGCCAGTGGCTGACCCGGCTGCTCAATCCCATCGCCCTGATGGCGCGGGTCGCCCCCGAGCTGCAACGGGGCCTGACCGGCGCAGTCGGTCTGTTGCCCCATTGGCGCGAGCCGCCACTCCCGCACGGCCCCGAGCCAGCCACCCTGCCGACGCGCCTGGTGCTGGCCTGCTTCAACCAGCATCTGGAGTTTGAGGAGTGCGCCAATGCCATGGCCAATCTGCTGGCAGAGCAGGGGATCCGGCTAGAGGTGCGCACCCTGGATTACCGCCGCTGGGTGAGCGGCGCCGACGAAGACGTGGATCTCTGGCTGGGCACCCTCAACCTGGAACATGAGGGGCCGTTTGCCCCCTATGCCTGGCTGCAGGGCACTCCCTTGCTGCAGCAGGCATGGGGCGGGCAGCAGGCGCTCTGGCAGGGGCTGGCACAGTGGCGCGCCAGCGGCGCCGAGCCCGGCCCGCGCGCCCTGCTGGCCGAGGTGCAGCGCCAGGGCTGGTTCGTGCCCCTGTTTCACCACTGGCTGGAGCTGGAGAGCCGGGTCGGGGTGCACGGGGTGCGGATGACGGCCCTCGGCTGGTTCGATTTTCGCAGCGCCTGGCTAAGGCCCGAGTGGGAGAACCCGGCGGCTTGATGACCGGGAGCAGGGGCACAGCGACACCCAATGACGCCCTCGGCTATTGTGCGGGGCATCAAAAGCGGTGAATAGACTCAGGGATCACAGATGGTGTCATTGTCCTGTGCCATGCTGATTCTGGTTATGGAAAGCAGAGCAAGTGAGGAAAACAATGAGCAACAATTCAGAACGTTCCCAAGGAAAATGCCCTGTCATGCACGGAGGGACCACGGCCGCCGAGATGGCGAACATGGAGTGGTGGCCCAAGAGCCTGAATTTCGACATTCTCCACCAGCATGACACCAAGACCAATCCCCTGGGGCAGGACTTCAACTATCGCGAAGCACTCAAGAGCCTGGACGTGGATGCCCTCAAGCAGGATCTGCTGGCCCTGATGACCGACAGCCAGGATTGGTGGCCGGCAGACTGGGGTCACTACGGCGGCCTGATGATCCGCATGGCCTGGCATGCCGCCGGTACCTATCGCATCGCCGATGGCCGTGGCGGTGGCGGCACCGGCAACCAGCGTTTCGCACCGCTCAACTCCTGGCCCGACAACGCCAACCTGGACAAGGCCCGTCGCCTGCTGTGGCCCATCAAGCAGAAATACGGCAACAAGATCAGCTGGGCCGATCTCATCTTGCTGGCCGGTACCCTGGCCTATGAGTCCATGGGGCTCAAGACCTTCGGCTTCGCCTTTGGCCGCGAGGATATCTGGCACCCGGAGAAGGATATCTACTGGGGTGCTGAGAAGGAGTGGCTGGCGCCTACCAACAACCCCAACAGCCGCTACTCCGGGGAGCGGGATCTCGACAATCCGCTGGCGGCGGTGATGATGGGGCTCATCTACGTCAACCCGGAAGGGGTGGACGGCAATCCGGATCCCCTCAAGACCGCCCAGGATATCCGGGTCACCTTCGCCCGCATGGCGATGAACGATGAGGAGACGGTGGCCCTGACCGCCGGCGGCCATACCGTGGGCAAGACCCATGGCAACGGCGATGCCAAGCTGCTGGGCCCCGAACCCGAGGGGGCCGAGATCGAGGATCAGGGG
Source organism: Aeromonas bivalvium (assembly GCF_046078285.1). Taxonomy (NCBI): domain Bacteria; kingdom Pseudomonadati; phylum Pseudomonadota; class Gammaproteobacteria; order Aeromonadales; family Aeromonadaceae; genus Aeromonas; species Aeromonas bivalvium. Next base: position 72,207 of record NZ_JBGXBV010000008.1, on the reverse strand, counting down.
CTCGGCTGGCTCAACAAGACCGGCCGCGGGATTGGCCGCAATACGGTCACCAGCGGCATAGAGGGGGCCTGGACCAGCCATCCGACCCGCTGGGACAACGGCTACTTCGACATGTTGTTCGGCCACGAGTGGACCCTGACCAAGAGCCCGGCCGGGGCCTGGCAGTGGGTTCCCATCGACATCAAGGAGGAGGACAAGCCGGTCGACGTGGAAGACCCGTCGCTCCGCTGCACCCCCATCATGACGGACGCCGACATGGCCATGAAGGTGGACCCCGAGTACCGCAAGATAGCCGAGCGTTTTCGCGACGACCCGGCTTACTTCTCCGATACCTTCGCCCGCGCCTGGTTCAAGCTGACCCACAGGGACATGGGACCCAAGAGCCGCTATCTGGGGCCCTATGTGCCGGCCGAGGATCTGATCTGGCAGGATCCCGTGCCCGCCGGTCGGCGGGACTATGACGTGCAGGCACTCAAGGCGCAGATCCGCGGCTCTGGCCTCTCCATCGGGGAGATGGTCGCCACCGCCTGGGACAGTGCCCGCACCTTCCGTGGCTCGGACATGCGCGGCGGCGCCAACGGCGCCCGCATCCGTCTGGCGCCGCAAAAGGATTGGGAAGGCAATGAGCCGGCCCGGCTGGCCAAGGTGCTCAAGGTGCTCGAGCCCCTGGCTGCCGCCAGTCAGGCCAGCCTGGCGGATGTGATCGTGCTGGCGGGCAACGTGGGCATCGAGCTGGCGGCCAAGGCGGCCGGCGTCGAGCTGACGGTGCCCTTCAGCCCGGGCCGTGGGGATGCCAGCCAGCAGCAGACCGATATCGACTCCTTCGAACCTCTCGAGCCCCTGCACGACGGTTACCGCAACTGGCTCAAAAGGGACTATGTGGTCAGTGCGGAGGAGCTGATGCTGGATCGTACCCAGCTGATGGGGCTGACCGCCCATGAGATGACGGTGCTGGTGGGCGGGATGCGGGTGCTGGGCACCAACCATGGCGGCACCCGGCACGGAGTCTTCACCGACAGGGAAGGGGTCCTGACCAACGACTACTTCGTCAACCTGACCGACATGGGCAACGTCTGGCAGCCCAGCGGCAAGCAGAGCTACGAGGTGCGGGATCGCAAGAGCGGCGCCCTGAAGTGGACGGCGACCCGGATCGATCTGGTGTTCGGATCCAACTCTGTGCTGCGGGCCTACGCCGAGGTCTATGCCCAGCAGGACGGCCAGGAGAAGTTCGTGGCTGACTTCGTTTGCGCCTGGACCAAGGTGATGAACGCGGATCGCTTCGATCTCATCGGCTAAGGTCGTACCCGACGCCCCGCACAGGGTCTGTGCGGGGCGTCTTCTTGTCCGGGCATGGCCTTGGCATGCCTGGCTTGGTCCCTGTCCTTTGGCCCCGCAGATGGGGTAACATCCTGATCCTCTGAAGAGGGTCACGGGCCCCTCACCCACCGACAAGGAGTCAGCCATGCTGGAGATGCAGATCCACCCCCGCTTTCAGGAGACGGATGCCCTGGGGCACATCAACAACACCGTGCCGGCGGTCTGGTTCGAGTCGGCCCGGGATCCCCTGTTTCGTCTCTTCTCCCCTGATCTCGACGTGGGGGACTGGCACCTGATCATCGCGGGCTACGCAGTGCAGTTCAAACGGGAACTCTTCTATGGTCAGCCGGTCACCATCAGGACCTGGGTGAGCCGCATCGGCACCAGCTCCTTCACCCTCTGGCAGGAGGCCTGGCAGGGGGGCGAGCTGGCGGTGACCGGAGAGACCACCCTGATCCATTTCGATTATCAGACCCGTCAGTCCGTTCCCCTTGACGAAGGGCAGCGGGATGGATTGCGGGCCTGGTTGCTCGAGCGTTAATTCAAGGCCCGAGGGCCAATCACAGGATACGTATGCGCAAGATCCTTCTCGCCGGAGCCCTGGGGCTCTGCTCTCTCTCTGCTCTGGCCACTCCCCTGGCACAGCAATTCACCCTGATGGAGAAGGGGGCCGAATATGGCCTCGACACCCGGCTGATGAGCCATGACGGGGTGGATATCCAGGCCTGGGTCGACGGCGTGCCCGTCATCATAGCCGTGCCCATCCGCGACGAGGGGGGCAGGCTGGTCGGCGAGAGCCGTTACTACTTCAAGGGGGGCAAGCTGTTCGGGGTCAAGGAGCCCGCCGCCCAGTTCGCCTTTGACGACAGTGGCAAGCTGACCCAGTGGCTCGACGAGCAGGGCCAGCCGGCGGAGTTCGTCAGCAAGATGAGCATGGCGCAGCGGGAGACCTGGCTCACCCGGCGCGCCGCCGAGCTGAGTGCCTTGTTCGCCCCCAGCCCGGCGGAGCAGAAAGCCGAGCGGGGCGGCGTCAAGCTGAAGGGGGCCGAGCTTGCCCACTGGCTCTGCAACGACAAGCTGATGGCCCTGACCGGCGGCGACAAGGTGACCTTCGATCAGGACAGGCTCAAGACGGGCGCTGAGGGCATGAAGGGGGAGGTCTCCCTGCGCCGGGAGGCGGGGTGGCAGGATCTGAGCCTCAGGTGCGAGGTGCAGGGCACCCGGGTCACTCGCCTCACCTGGCAACCCTTGCCGGGGGCCAACAAGCCGCGCTGAGAGGGAAGACATCATCGACACACACGGGGCCTCAGGGCCCCGTGCTTGTTGCGGCCCTGGCTGCATGGGGCGGCGTCTGATCCGGTGCCACTAGGGAGGCGCCATGACCCGGCGTCGGCGGCCGGGCCTGGGGGCTATTGCGGCTCTGATTGCCCCTGGCGCAGCCGGGTCAGGGCCGCCACCCGGCGCCACTGGCTCTCGGGAAACCAGGTCGCCAGCAGTTGCCGATCCGCCTCGGGGGCAGGATCCCCCTGGGCGGCGAGGGCCGTCAGGTAACCGGCTAGCCGCTGCTCGAACGCCTGCTGGTCCTGAGCCAGCTGCTGCAGACGCCCCTGGGCCTCCGGCCCGACCCGCTCCAGCAGGGCGAGCCGCCGCGCTTCCGGGGGCAGGGCGTCGATCCGTTGCAGATCTCCTATCAGGCGACCGTTGCTCTCCGCCTCCTGGAACCAGTCCGGCTGCTCGGCGAGCCAGAGTGCCAGCGCCTCGCCAAGCTGGGCCTGCTCGGCGGGGGGCGCCTCGGCCAGGGCCTTGCGCCTCAGGGTCCACTGCTCCATCAGCCGCTCCTCGGCAAACAGCCTGGCCTGCTCCTCCGGGGTGAAGGTGAGGCGACGCAGCTGGTCGCGGGCCTCGAACAGCCGGGTCAGGCTGGCGAGATCCGGCGCCCGGGGCAGGGGCAGCCTGGCCTCCTGCTCGAGGAAGTCCCGGTAGCGCGCCAGCAGGGGATCCTTGATGGGCTGGCCGCTGGCGAGGCGCTCCACCAGCTGCTGGCGCAGGGTGGCGCCTTCGGGTTGGGCGTCGGCCGGGTCGTGATCCTGTTGGTACAGGGTGTGACCGAGCAGGGCGAACAGCAGGCCCAGGGCCGTCAGGGCCAGGCCCCTCACAGCCCCATCTCCTTGAGGCGGTTCGCGTGCTGGCGGTAGAGGCTGACCGGATCCGTCTCGAACAGGTGATGGATGCCGAAGGACTGGTTCACTTCGTCCAGATGGTTCATGCGGTAGTGGGTGCCGAGCACCTTGCCGAGGTGGCTGCTGCACACCCCCACCAGGCCGTCATTGGCCTCGCCGAAGAAGGTCCCCGTGAGCACCAGGGCAGGATCCACAGGATCCAGGATGTTGGTCAGGTTGCCGCGCCCGCTCCAGGAGAAGTAGTAGACGCCGTTCTCGGCCTGGAGGGGCCCCTCGCCGCAATGGCGGCTCGGCAGCCCTTCCGGGTAGGCGGCGTTGAAGTTGACGGCCCCCGCGCTGGTGAGGGCGTCCAGGGCGGCGATGGGATCCTGGGGCAGGTCACCGCCCCCCGAGAGCAGGGAGATGACCCCGGACAGGGCCGAGGCGGCCGCCGCCGCGAGGGCCTCCTCGGCCGAGCCCGGGGTGACCCGCATCCGTACCCTGTCCGCTATCTCAGAGCCGAAGTGAACGCCGCCGACACTGGTGGCCGAGGCCACCATGTCGGGGGCGACCGAGGCCACGTAGCGAATGGTGGGGCCGCCGTGGGAGTGGCCGATGAGGTTCACCTTGTCGGCTCCTGTCACCGCCAGCACCTGCTGCACCTGGGCCAGCAGCTGCTCGCCGCGCAGCTCCGAGCTCTGGGTGGCGGAAACCTGGGCCACATAGACGCGGGCGCCATCCCGGCTCAGGGCCTGGGGGATCCCGTAGAAGTAATCCACCCCCAGCAATCTGTCGAAGCCAAACAGGCCATGGACCAGCACTATGGGGTAGCGGGTCTGGGTATAGCCGCTCGCCTGGCCCAGCAGGGGCAGGGTGCAGAGCAGCAGCAACCACCATCTCTTCATATCAGCATCCTTGTTGATAGGGTCATGGGTCACGGCCGGCATCATGCCAGCCTGCACAGCATGGCTGGCGAAGGGGAGCCGGGTTGTGTCTGGGATCACTAAACGACGAGGCGCGCTCGCCGCTCCCCCATATGGGGTTGCCCGGGTCCGCTTGTCTGGGGCGAATTAGTATGAAATGATAATCACTATCATTCAATGTTGGGGCGGGCGAGACGATGGCAAGACAGGATCCCATGGCGCAATGGCGGCACCATACCCGGCTGGCGAATCACCACTTCGCCGAGGGGAACCATCTGGCTGCCCTGCCAGGTTATCGCCAGGCCCTGTTGCTGGCCGAGCAGCAGCTGCTCGACTGGCAGGATGCGGACGAAGTGGTCGCCGCCCTGGTGGTCGCCAGCCACAACCTGGCCGACCTGTTGCTGGCCATGGGGGAGACGGACGATGCCTGCACCTTGCTCTGCCAGGCCCATCAGCAACTGCTGCACCTCTCCGGCTCTCCTCACTGTCGCAGCGAGCTCAGGGCGGCCGCCCGCAACCACAGTCGTCACACCCAGATGGAGTTGCTCGCCTTCCTGCGCAAGCGGGGGCCGAATGCCGCCATCCAGGCCTGTCTCGGACAGTGCGCCTGTCAGGAGCGTGCCGCTCACACCCTTCATTGAATATCCATACATCGCAAGGAGTTGCCTATGAATCATGTCCTGCCCGCCCTGCCCTATGGCTACGATGCACTCGAACCCCATCTGGATGCCCTCACCATGGAGATCCACCACAGCCGCCACCATCAGACCTATGTCAACGGCCTCAACGCCGCCCTGGCGACCGCCCCCGAGTGGGCCGACACGCCTCTGGAGCAGCTGCTTGGCCAGATAGAGAGTCTGCCCGCCAGCCTGCAGGGGGCGGTGCGCAACCACGGCGGCGGCCACGCCAACCACTCCCTGTTCTGGCAGGTGATGAGCCCGCAGGGGGGCGGTCAGCCCCAGGGGGAACTGTTGGCGGCCATGGAGCGGGATCTGGGGGGCGTCGAGGCCTTCACCCAGCTGTTCACCCAGGCGGCCCTGACCCGTTTTGGCAGCGGCTGGGCCTGGCTGGTGGTGACCCCGTCTGGCAAGTTGCAGGTGGAGAGCAGCGCCAACCAGGACAGCCCCCTGATGCAGGGGCTGGTGCCCATCATGGGACTGGACGTGTGGGAGCACGCCTACTACCTCAAGTACCAGAACAAGCGCCCCGACTATATCGCCGCCTTCTACCAGGTGATCGACTGGGAACGGGTGGCGGACAACTACCGCCTGGCCCTGGCCGCCTGAGGCCCGCACAGCAAAAGACCCGCCTCGGCGGGTCTTTTCATGTCAGGGGGCGCCCGTGTCACTCAGCCTGGGTCGCCTGCGCCGCCGAGGGCTGGATCAGCACCTGCTCGCCACTGGCCAGGGGTTCGGTGGGCAGAGGCAGGCAGGGCTGGCTCAGTCCCAGGGTGCTCAGGGGCTGGCAGGGAATGGGCTCGCCTATGTTGACCGGCTGGCCGAGAAACTTGGGGCCCTTGTCGAGGATATAGAGATCGAGCACCCCCATCAGGCGGGCGAACACCTCCCGCACCCGGGTGCGTATGCCCTGATAGGCGCTGGGGTCCTGGGCGTTGAAGCCGACCGCCTCTATGCCGAAATGGCGGGCGATGAAGATGGCGCGCTCGTTGTGAAACGCCTGGGAGACCACGGTGAAGCGTGCCTGGCCGAACACCTCCCTGGCCCGCACTATGGAGTCCAGGGTGCGAAAACCGGCGTAGTCGCTGTAGATGGCCCTGGCCGGGATGCCCGCCTTGATCAGGGCGCGGCGCATCTGGCGCGGTTCGTTGTATTGCAGGGTGGCGTTGTCGCCGGAGACCAGTATGTAGTCCACCTTGCCGTTGTTGTAGAGCTCGGTGGCTGCCCGGATCCGGGTCTGGAAGTAGTAGTTGGTGCCGCCGCCGATCAGGTATTTGGAGGTACCAAGCACCAGGGCGACCCGGTTGTAGGGCACGGCATCGACATCGTCATAGGTGTAGTGACGGCTCTCGGAGACGACCCACTCTCCATAGGCCAGCAACAGGGCGGCGCCGCCCAGCAACAGGCAGAGGCAGATGAGCAGTGTCTTGCGAAGCTTGGTCATGGGCGGTGCGGTGCGGGTCTGAAGTAAGAAAATGACAGGGGGGTATTCTATTACAACTTCCCCTGGCGCGTCAGGTTTGATGCGCCTCCATGGTGTCACTCGGGCACAGGTTGTCGCAGGGCGTGGCCGGCCCTCCTGCCCTCTCAAACGGCGCCATAAGAGAGGGCGGCCATGGCCGCCCTCGGGTGTGGATACCAGCGTCTCAGTGGGAAGAGTCGTTGGCCTTGCACTCGTCGGACTCCTTGTTGGCCTCCCACCAGGGCAGCAGCTCGCGGCCGAGCCACTGCTGGTAGGCCTCGCTGTCATTGGCGATCAGCGTATCCAGCTCGGCCTCGAAGTCGCTCATCGCCTGCTGCCGGTCCGGGCCTCGCAGGGCCCGGGCCATGGCCAGCCAGCTGGCGCCGCGACCGGTTTCGTTCAGGAAGCGGTGCACAGTGTAGGACCAGGAGTAGACCATCTCGCCCCCCTTGTCGTAATCCAGGTGCAGTATGTCGGCCAGGGCAGGTCGTTCGGCCGCCGGGCGACCGGCGACGTTGTCCAGACCGCGGGCGAAGCACTGGCCGTGGGCGACGAACTCCGCCAGCCCTTCCGACCACCAGGTGGTGCGGTTGAGCGGGTAGTGGCCGAAGCTGCCGTACTGGTTGAAGCGGCCGTCCAGGTAGTGGACGTACTCGTGGCGCAGGTTCCACACCTGGAACGCAGGGCGCTTCCACTCTGCCTCGTAGGCGAAGAAGCGGGCCTGGTTGCCGGGGCGAGCCGGATCCCCTTCGATGTAGATACCGCCGTTGTCGGTGGAAACGCCGCCAAACAGGGCGCTGCCGTAGCGTTTCCAGTCGGCGGAGGAGTCGAAGATCACCAGCTCCAGCGCCTCGTTGTGATCGTCCGCCACCGGCTGCCAGCCGGTTTCCATCTGCTGGTGGAACTGCTGCTCTTCGGCCCCCAGCTCGCGGCAGATCCCCTCGGCCTGTTCCATGGTCAGATCCTGGGCCCGCAGGCGCAGGGTCGGCGAGCAGGTGCGCTCGAACGGCAGCACCTCCTCCACCCGGACAGGGGTGCAGAGCCCGGCGAAGTCACCGCTGATGCAGGCTTCGCCGGTGCGATCCGTGTAGGTCAGGTAGTAGGTGGAGAGGGTCAGGGACATGTCTGCCAGCAGATCCTGGCTCTGCTGGCCGCCGGGGATCAGGCCGTGATGACGGATAAGCTCGATGACTGAGCCATCCAGCAGCCTGCGGTAGCCGTCGAGCTCGTCCGGGCGGGTATAGCGGGCGACCCGGTAGAGGCGAGTGTAGGCATCCAGCACGTTGTTGAGCAGGAACAGATCCTTGCCATCCCTTCCTTGCCACAACGCGAGCTCGCTCATGGCGAGGGCGTGCAGCTGCTTGCGCAGTTCGCCATCCTGCTGGCGGAAGTCGTTGGCGAAAGCGTCGCTATGGTCGCTGGCGAAGTCGAGGAAGTTGAGCAGATCGAACAGGCCGGTGGCCCAGGCGTGCTGGCCGTTGATCTCGCTGGCATGGCGGGTGGCGTAGGCTAGCATCTGGTTGAACTGGCCGAGCAGGGTGCCAAAGCGGCTCTGCACTGCCGGGCTCTTGAACTGGCCGTGCAGGGCGATGCTCCAGGCACCGATCACGGAGCCCACCTCATCGGTGGGTTGCTCCGGGAAGAGCAGCGGATGGGCACCCAGCGCGGTCAGCGCCTCGGCCAGCGCCTCGGCGGCGGCCGGGCCGTCCTCCTTGTGCTTGCCGTAGTTGTGGTAGTTGTGGGCACGCACGTATTCCAGCAGCAGCTTCATGGCCGGATGGGCCGGCTGATTGGCCGCCAGCAGGCGCTGGATGCCGCGGGACACCGCCAGCAGCTTGGCATCGTCATGACCATAGTTCTCCTGCCAGACCGGGGCGGGCTGGCCGCTGGCGTCCTGCACTATCCTGGCGGCGTCGGCGTCCAGCAGATCGGTATCGGGCAGATCCGGCTCGGAGCAGGGGCGGCCGTCGGCACGGCGGCAGTCGAGCCGCTCCTCCTTGCTGGCCAGCACCAGGGGGCGATTGAGCACCCGGCTCTCCTGCCACTCGGTTGTCTCCGGCAGGGCCTGCCATTCGCTGCCCCCCACCGGGTATTGATAGCCGGTGTCTTTGAGCACCACCTGCACCTCGCTGCCGGCGGGCAGGGTCTGGCGGCACACCCGGTAGCTGATGGTCTTGTCCCCTTCCTGGCGGGTCTGGGGTTCATCGCACTCCTGCTGTGCCCTGGTTTCATCCAGCTGCCAGCTGTATTGGCGCCAGACGTGCAGCTCGCTCACCTGACGGGCGGCCTGGCTGCCCGCGACCGGTTGCAGGCGGAAGAAGATCTGATCGAGGCGGCCATCCCGCTCGTTGGGGGTCTCCTCCAGCACCTTCAGCTGCTGCCAGTCTTGGGGCCGATATTGCCATGCCTGCTCGGCGCAGCGCCCCTCGCCGTTGAGCTCGCAGCGATCCAGCTCCTGCTCGCTGTGACCCAGGACGATGCGCTCGTGGAGCGGCAGGCTGTCCTGACGCGGCGCGGTCGGGGTGCCCGCCAGCGGCTCCCAGCGGCCCTGCTTCATGCCGTAGCCAAAGTCATAACTGCTGGCCGGGACGACCTTGCCGGCGGGCACCACCTCCTCACAGCTGAGGTAGCGGATCTGCCAGCCCTGCTCGACCCTGAGCCGGGGATCGCCGCACTGCTGCTCGGCCAGGGCCGCCAGATTGGCGTCGCGCCAGTCGAAGCGGCGATACACCCTCAGTTGCTGATAGGGGGCGTCGCTGCTGCGGGCGCCCAGCTCATAGGTCACTTCGGTGAGGTTGTCCCCCAGCTGACGGCTGGATTCCCCCTTGAGTTGGTACGCTTGCCAGTCGGGGGAGTAGTTGGCCAGGGCCGGGGTGGCGAGCAGGCCTAGGGCCGCCAGGAGCAGCAGCCGGATGGAGAGGTGATTCATCATGATCCCTTTGGTGGAAAGTGGGCGTGGGGGGACCAGGCAGGGTATTGGGTTCCAAAAGAATATCAAGGTGTCGGGTGGCGCCTTCAAATCCTGTATTCGGGAGGCAACAATGAAAAGCAGCCCCAAAAGGGGCTGTATTGATAGCAAGGACTCAGCCCCATATGGGGGGCATCACTCCGCTTGCCGCAGGCTCTGGGCCAGCAGGGTGCGGGAGGGCTTAAGGTTGCCGCCGAGATCCGGCCAGGGCAGCCAGCGATCCGGCACCATAAAGCCGGGCAGGGCGGCTCTGATCCAGCTTGCCAGCTCGGCATGGGGCACGGGCTCGCCGTGCCAGTCGATGAAGGCGGCGGGCCTCTGTCCCCACTCTTCGCTCGGCACCGGCACCACCAGGGCCTGGGCCACGGCGCCGTGGTCCACCAGCCGCTGCTCTATGGTCTCGGGCTGGATGTTCTCCCCTCCCGAGATGAAGAGGTTGTCGAGCCGCCCCTCCACCACCAGCTCGCCGTCCGGGGTGAGATGACCCTTGTCCCGGGTGTGGAACCAGCCCTCTTCATCCAGCGGCAGCACCAGATCCCCGGCCTGGAAATAGCCGGCAAACAGGGTATCGCCACGCACGCAGATCTCCCCCTGGCGGATGCACACCTCCCGTCCGGGCAGGGGCCTGCCCACCACACCGGCACCGGCAGGCTGACCGGTGCAGACCTGGCTGCCCATCTCGGAGAGGCCGTAGCTCACCTTGGGCACCAGCCCCATGGCGGCCAGCCGGTTGACCAGGGGGCCGGGGATGGCGGCGCCGCCGAGCAGCAGCTCCCGCACCCGGGTGCGACCGGGATCGAACCCTTGCGCCAGCAGGCGCCAGAGCTGGGTCGGTACCAGGGAGAGGTGGGTGATGGACTGGCATTCGAGCCGCGTCTTGAGGGGCTGGCTGCGATCGTCCAGCACCAGGGCGGCCCCCGCCAGAAAGACCCGGAACAGGATGGCGTAGCCGCCGACGTGAAACAGCGGCAGGGAGAGCAGCCAGCCATCCCCGGGGGCCAGAGGAATGCGGCTGGCCGAGCCCCGAGCCGAGGCGAAGTGGTTGGCGAGGCGATGCACCACGGCTTTGGGGGCGCCGCTGGAGCCCGAGGTGAGGATCATGTTGTTCGGCTGGTCTGGTGCCAGCGGGCACTCCCCTTCGGCGGCCAGCTCACCCGTGAAGTCGAGGCTGAGGGCTTGCCAGTCGCCCGCCGGGATCGCCCCCGCCGACCAGAAGGCGGCCACGGCGAGTTGCCGCGCCAGTTCGGCCTGTCTGGGGAGGGGGAAGGCGGGATTGAGGGGGCAGAAGACCAGGCCGCTGCGCACGCAGGCCCAGGCCAGCAGCACATCCTCCAGGGCGCCGCGCACCACGGCGGCCAGCCGGTCGCCGGCCTGCAAACCCGCCAGATCGAGCTGCTTGCACAGGGCGTTGAGCCGGGTATCGAGCCTGCCATAGTCGAGGGGTTGCTCGCCCAGAAGGGCGATGCGCTCGGGCGCCGTCTGTGCCCAGTGACGCACCGGGCAACGCAGGGCCAGGGGGAGGGGGGCTGGGTCAGTCACTCAGGTAGAGGGTCTCCAGGCAGGCGGGGTCGGGCTGGCCATCGGCGCCGAGCAGATCGCTCGCCAGCCAGCGGCGGGTGTCCAGGCCCGGTGCCTGATCCGGCGCCCATTCGCCTGCCAGATGGAACAGCTGGTTCAGGCCGACACCGGACTCGAAGCAGGAGGAGACGATCACCTTGAGCCGTAATGCGCGGGCCCTTGCCACCAGGGCCTCGCAGTGGGCCAGGGAGCCGAGCAGGGTGGGTTTTAGCACCAGGGCCTTCAGCTGGGGTATGGGTTGCCAGGGCTTGCCCTGGGCCAGCAGTTCGTCGATGGCCACCGGCATGCCGGTGCGCTCGGCCACGAAGGCAATGTCATCGAAGTCTGCACACAGATCTTCCAGGTATTCGATCCGGTTCGCCTCCAGGTGGCCGCAGAAGGTCCAGGCCTCCTCCCGGGTCCAGCCCTGGTTGGCGTCCAGCACCAGCTTGAGGTTGGGCAGGCGATCGCACAGCAGGCGGATCAGCGCCAGCTCGTCGCGCATGGGGTAGCGGGCCACCTTCAGCTTGGCCTTGTCCGGGGTGTGGTGCAGCCAGTTCTTCCAGTGCTTGAGCAGCTCCTGGGGCGCACCCTGAATGAGGGGATAGGGTTCGGGCAGGGGGGCCGTCTGCACGGGCCAGACCCGGCGCGCGCAATCGAAGCCAAACTGCACCGAGGGAAGCGCAGGGGCCGGGGTCTGTCCCTTGGCCAGCTGCGCCAGGCAGGCCAGGCTCTCGCTCTTCGCCTCGGCCAGACTCTCGCGGGAGAAGCCGGGCAGGGGGGCTATCTCCCCCCAGCCGTCATCGATGCGCACCAGCAGGCCCTCGCGCGCCACCTCCACCTTGCCGTGAAAGGTCAGGGGCTGGGTAAAGGGTAGCTGGTAGCGGTAGAGGGCGAGTGTCATCAGGGGTTCCGCTTGTATTTGGAGAAGTCGGGGCGACGCTTCTCGTTGAAGGCGTTGCGCCCTTCCTGACCCTCTTCGGTCATGTAGAACAGCATGGTGGCATTGCCCGCCAGCTCCTGAAGACCGGCCTGGCCGTCGCAGTCGGCGTTCAGCGCCGCCTTCAGGCAGCGCAGGGCCATGGGGCTGTTTTGCAGCATCTCCCGGCACCAGCGCACGGTTTCCCGCTCCAGCTCCGCCAGGGGCACGACGGTATTGACCAGTCCCATGTCGAGGGCTTGATTCGCGTCGTACATGCGGCACAGGAACCAGATCTCCCGAGCCTTCTTCTGGCCGACGATGCGGGCCATGTAGGAGGCGCCCCAGCCGCCGTCGAAGGAGCCGACTTTCGGGCCAGTCTGGCCGAACTGGGCGTTGTCGGCGGCGATGGTGAGGTCACACATCATGTGCAGCACATGGCCGCCGCCGACCGCATAGCCAGCCACCATGGCCACCACGGGTTTGGGGCAGGTGCGGATGTCGCGCTGGAAGTCGAGCACGTTGAGGTGATGGGTCCCTTCATCGTCCTGGTAGCCACCGTAGTCGCCACGGATCTTCTGGTCGCCGCCGGCGCAGAAGGCCTTCTCGCCAAACCCTGTGAGTATGATGGTGCCCACCTGGTCGTCGTAGCGGGCATCGGCCAGGGCCTGCAACATCTCTTTCACGGTGCGGGGGCGGAAGGCGTTGCGTACCTGGGGGCGGTTGATGGTGATCTTGGCAATGCCATCCAGGGACTTGTGATAGAGGATATCCTCGTAGCCGGCGGAGCAATCCTGCCACTCGACTGGTGCGTACAGTTCCGCTTCCGTCATTGCTTCAATCATGGGTCTTCTCTTCTGGTTGGTGAGCCCACTCCCGCAGGAGCCGGGCAAACTGCTCGGGCTGGCTGGCGTGCAGATTATGGCCGCCATCCAGGGTCAAGTGATTGATATTGCAGCCTTGCTTCACCAACTGGCAAGCGAGGCCATGGAATTTGTGATCCCGGCTGCCGGAGATCCAGCGTACCGGCAGCCGGGTATCCCGGAGCCAGGGGGCCAGGCTCGGCTGCCGCCCCAGGGAGGTGGCCCTCAGCATGGCGGCGATGGCCGGGCCCTCGTTGCCAAGGCGGCGGGCGATCTGGCGGGCGCGGGCGTCGTCGCCCAGATCGGCGAACACCGGCTGGCGATACCAGTCTGCCAGGACCTGAGCCAGGGGCCCCTGCTCGAAGCGCCGGGCCCAGGCTTCGTCGTGGGCGAGACGGGCCGGGCGCTCGGCCACCGGCAGTCCCGGGTGGCAGTTCTCCAGCAAGAGCCCCTGCAAGCCGGCGGGAGACTGGCTGGCGTGATGGAGGGCGAGCCGGCCCCCCAGGGAATAGCCCGCCAGCCGGTAGTGCGCAATCCCCCGCGCGGCCAGCTCGCCGCAGAGCCAGTCATGGGCCTCGTCAAAGCCGTTCACCCGCAACCCCTTGTTGCGGCCGTGGCCCGGCAGATCCAGGGCATGGCACTGGACACCCGGCAGGGCCTGGATGACCGGCTGCCAGTCATCGGCATCCCCCAGCAGGCCGTGCAGCAACACGAGGTGGGGCCGGGCATTGTCAGTGGCCACGAATGCTGTCTCCCAGCGCCTTGAGATCCTCGGCGACTTCATGGTTGCCAGGCACCTTGATGGCCACTGCAGACTCGAGTGTCGACTCAGTGGCCACGAATGCAGTCCCCCAGCGCCTTGAGATCCTCGGCGACTTCATGGTTGCCAGGCACCTTGGTGGCCATTGCAGACTCGAGTGTCGACTCAGTGGCCACGAATGCTGTCTCCCAGCGCCTTGAGATCCTCGGCGACTTCATGGTTGCCAGGCACCTTGATGGCCATTGCAGACTCGAGTGTCGACTCAGTAGCCACGAATGCTGTCTCCCAGCGCCTTGAGATCGTCGGCGACTTCACAGCTTGGCACCTTGATTTCAATCAGGGTTACCCCTTTTTCAAGGGCCGCGGCGTAACTCTGTTCAAATTCGGCCAGGGTGGCGGGTGCCCGATAGCCAAGGCCGAACATGGCGGCGGCCTGGGCAAAGTCCAGGCCGTGGGGCAGGCGGTAGTAGCTCTCCAGCAGCTCCCCTCTGGGCACGGGCAGCATGCGAAAGATGCTGCCGCCGTCGTTGTTGAGGATGATGACCACCAGGGGGGCCTGCGCCTTGGTGAGCAGGGCCAGGCTGTTGAGATCGTGCAGGGCGCTCAGATCCCCCAGCAGCAGGGTGGTGGGCTCCTGGCTAGTCTGGGCGAAGCCGTAGGCGGTGGCGATGAGGCCGTCGATGCCGGAGGCGCCGCGGTTGGTCATCAGCCGGCTGGGGCCCTTGCCGGTTTCGCCGAGCATGTCCATCAGCCGGGCCGGCATGCTGTTGCCGACAAACAGCTGGCCCTTGACCAGCTGGTTCAGGCGATGGCACACCCCGAGCTCGGAGAAGCGATCGCAGGCGGCGCGGATCAGCGGGCTGATGCTCTGCTGGCACTGTGCCAGCCTGTGCCAGGGCTGCTGCGAGTGTGCCGCCGGATGGGCGGCAGCAAAGGCGGCGGGGTCGCACACCAGGCGCCGGCGCAGCCGGTAATCCGGGTCGAGCCGGGCCGGCTGGGGATCCACCAGCCAGTAATCCTGCCAGGGGTGCTGCTTGATGAAGTGGCCGAGTCGCTTGGAGATGAGGCGGGCGCCGAACTGCAGCAGCACCTCGGCCCGGGCCAGCTCGGTCATGAAGCCGCTGTGTTGCAGGGCGAGGTCCGTGTGGACGAGGTTGCGATCATCGAAGCGGATCTGGCTTTGCAGGTCCGCCAGCAGGGGCCAGCCGAGGCGCTCGGCCAGCACGGCCACCTGCTGAGCCTGGGCGGGATCCTGGATGCGTCCCGCGACGATGACACCGCGTCTGGCGCGAAACGCCGACCAGTCCGGCTGGGCCGGGCAGGGAGAGGGCGCGCTCTGCCAGGGGCTCCAGGGCTCGCCCGAGTGGAGCCAGTCGCCGAGGGGGGCAAGGTAGGGGGAGAAGTCCAGGTAAGCCTCGCCGGGATAGAGGGGCTCGGGGTACATGCAGTTGAAGTGCACCGGCCCCGGGGTCAGCGCCTGTCTGGCCAGGGCCTGATCCACCGAGCTCAGCACGAAGGCGGCCGGAATGGCGGGGGTGGGGCTCGGCAGGTTCTGCTGGTGGACCGGGTAGCGGGCGAAGATCCCCTGCTGGTCTATGGCCTGGTTGGCACCGTTGTCGATGAGCTCCGGGGGGCGATCCGCCGTCAGCAGTATCAGGGGCACCCCGGTGAGCTGGGCTTCGGCCACTGCGGGCCAGAGATTGGCCACCGCCGTGCCCGAGGTGGTGATGAGGGCGACCGGGCGGCCGCTCCCCTTGGCCAGCCCCAGGGCCATGAAGCCCAGGCCCCGCTCGTCGAAGTGGAGGTGGCGGCGAAAGCCAGGGTGGGCGGCGGCGGCCATGGTGAGCGGCGCGGAGCGGGAGCCGGCGGCCAGGGCGATGTCGCGTACCCCGAGGCGGAAGAGCTCTTCCAGCAGGAGAGAGGACCAGACGTGATTGAAGGTGGCGTGATGGCTGGCAAACACTGGGCTGGCAGGCATAGGGGCTCTCGTTGTGGGGCTTGGTGCTATCCCAGCAGGGACAGGACGTTGGCTATCTTGTTGTCGAGTTCGGCCCACTCGGCGGCGGGCTCGGATCCCGCGACTATGCCGGCACCGGCGAACAGGGTGACGGCCCCGGGGTCGATGCGGGCGCTGCGGATGGCCACGCTGCACTCCGAGGTCTCCCGGCTCAGCATGCCGCAGGCACCGGCGTACCAGCCGCGATCATAGGGCTCCCGTGCGCGGATGAACGCCAGGGCCGACTCCCGCGGGGCCCCGCCCACCGCAGGGGTGGGGTGCAGGGCCGCCAGCAGCTGCCAGTCGCACACCTCGGGATGGAGCTCGGCTTCGATGTCGCACTTGAGGTGTTGCAGCAGCCGCAGCTTCAGGATCCTGGGTTCGGTCAGGGTGATGTCGTGGGCCAGGGGGGCGAGCCGGTGCAGTATGTCCGTGTGGACCAGGCGGTTCTCCAGCCGGTTCTTGCTGTCGCTCAGCAGTTCGGCGGCGAGCCTGGCATCGAGCGCCTCGTCGCCGCTGCGGCGTATGGTCCCCGCCAGCGCCTCGCTGAACAGGTGGCGCCCTTCGCGGCGGTAGAGCCGCTCGGGGGAGCAGGCGATGAAGCCGTGATCCGGCTCGAACTGGAAGCCGAAGCGAAAGCACTGTTCGGCCCGCTCGGCCCAGCGGGCCAGCAGGCTCCAGGGATTGACGTCGGCCCCCTCGAGCCGGCTCTCCCGGGAGAGCACCACCTTGGGGGTGTGGGTCTGAAAGTCGGGGGCCGTGACCGTCGTGACCAGTTGTTGCCATTCGGACCTGTCCGGGTTGTCCCGGCGCCGCCACTGCTGAGGGGTGAGGGGAGGCAGGGGCGCCTCAGGCACCAGGGCCGCCAGGGCCTGGTGTCCGGCGGCCAGTTCGGCCTCCCGGTTGTGCTCGTCGAACCAGAGGTTGAGGCAGAGGCTGACACACTCCCCCCGGCGCACCAGCTCGATGCGCGGCAACACGAAGCGGCAGGGGCCAAAGCCCTGCCAGGGGTTCTCCCCTTGCGGCGGCTGGTCGGGATCGAGCGCCAGACCATCGAAGCGGCAGGGGACGAAGCCTTGCCACTCGCGATTTCCTTGCGGCGGTAGGTCGGGATCGAACGCCAGGCCGCCGAAGTAGCGGGGGCTGTCCACCTGGCTGGCCTGGGTGTTGGCACAGACCCGGGCGATGTGCGCGGGATCCGTCAGCTCGTGGATGCGGCCCAGGGCCACGTATTCGGGCCTCTCTTCCCCCCTGGCGTGCCAGTAGATGCGCGGATACAGGGGCTGGGCGTTGAGCCAGCCGAGGAAGGAGTTCACCTCGCAGGCCACGCGCAGGCGCACGAAGCCCAGGGTCCGGTCATGACGCAGGGCGTCCAGCTGTTGCTTGATATGGGTCTGAGCCAACATGGATGTCGTATCCGAGCCGTGGGGTGACGGTCTGTGGGGCGGGGGCAGGCCGCGGTTTATGCCAAAGGGCGATTATTCCTATATATTATCCGCCCATTCATCCCTGTAAATTGCCCGAGGGAGCCCGGCTCCCAGGCTGGCAAGTATACCCAAATCCGTTTCGATAACCCTTAACACGATCAATATCTGATTGTTTGGCCATCAAAATATGACAAATACCTTCTCTGTGTGGTTGCTGGCGGCGCGGTTGCGAACCCTGCCCCTGGCCTGCTCCTCCATCCTGCTGGGGTCGGGACTGGCCGCCAGCCGTGGCGCCTTCGACGGCGGCATCATGGCCCTCTCTCTGCTGACCGCCATCCTGTTGCAGATCCTCTCCAACCTGGCCAACGACTATGGGGATGCGGTCTCGGGGGCGGACAACGGCGAGCGGATCGGACCCCAGCGGGCCGTGGTCTCCGGCCTCATCACCCGCCATCAGATGTGCGTGGCCATGGGGCTGACCGCCCTGGCGGCCGTGGTGAGCGGCCTGGCCCTGCTGATCAGCGTCTTCGGCGACGCCTGGCTGCACATCCTCGCCTTCGTGCTGCTCGGTGGCGCCGCCATCGTCGCGGCCATCACCTACACGGTGGGCAAGACCCCTTACGGCTATCGCGGCTTTGGCGACATCTCGGTGTTTCTCTTCTTCGGCCTGCTGGGGGTGCTCGGTTCCTACTACCTCTTCACCCAGACCCTGGAGTGGGATCTGCTGCTGCCGGCCACCGCCTGCGGCCTGCTGGCCACCGCCGTGCTCAACATCAACAATGTGCGGGACATAGAGACGGACGCCGCCAGCGGCAAGATCACCCTGGCGGTGCGCCTGGGCCGCAACCGGGCCATCGCCTATCACTGGGCCTTGCTGGGGGCGGCGCTGCTGGCCACCATCGTCTTCCTGCTGCTCCAGCCCCTTGACCTCTGGCCCTGGATCTTCCTGCCCGCGCTCAAGCCCCTCACCGATGCCGCCCGCACCCTGCGCCTGAGCCAGGATGGCGAGGTGCTGACCGGCGCCCTCAAGAAGACCGCCATCAGCGCGTTTCTCTACAGCCTGCTGCTCTCCCTCGGTCTGGCCCTCTCCTGAGGCAGGACAGGAACGACACAGAGGCGGCCCCGGGGCCGCCTCTGTGTTTTGTGGTCATGGGATCACCGCCTTTCAGGGGCCTTCGCCCATCCGCAGGCTGGCGCGAAACACGCCTTGCTCCAGTCGGGTCTCTATCTGCCAGCCGAGCTTGGCACAGATGCGCTCTATGATGGTGAGGCCGCAGCCGTAACCCAGGATCTGATCCGGTGGCGCCGCCGTCGGGTTGCTGATGGTGAGCGCCTGCCCTTGCAGCACTATCTCGATGTGGCCCTCGGCGTAGCTCAGGGCATTCTTGAGCAGGTTGCCGAGCGCGATGGCGAGCAGGGAGAGGGGGGCCCTGACCTCGCTCTGCTCGTCCAGCGCGAGGCGGATATCCAGGTTCTCGCGTTGCAGCAGGGGGGCGAGGCGGGCCAGTTCCTGCTGGATCAGGGGGGCGACCCGCTGGGGCGGCCGCTCCACGGCGTCCTTTCGCCCCAGCAGCAGGAAGGTCTCGGTGAGCAGGGCCATCTCGTCGCTGGCGGCGCGAATGCGGCTGGCGGCCCGGGCGGCGGGGGCGGGCAGCTCGCTCACCTTGCCGAGCAGGGCGGCCGAGCCCTGGATCACCATGTTGGGGGTGCGCAGCTCGTGGCTGGCGAAGCGGCTGAACTCCTGTTCCCGGGCGAACACGGCCGCCACCTCCTGCTTGCCCGCCAGCAGCGCCAGCTCTATCTCCCGCAGCTCCTGCCAGGGGGCGTCGGGCACGAAGTCCCCCTGATCCGGGGTGAGGTGGGCGACCCGCTGGCGCAACTGCTCCAGTGGCCGGGTGATGTGGCGCACCAGCCAGACACCGAAGCCGAGGGCCCCCAGCAGCAGGGTCAGGCCGATGAGGCGGGTGGCGAGGTGTAGCTGATCCTCATAAGGGTCCAGGTAGTCGTCGGCATCGTCGTTGAACACCAGATAGATGAGGCCCTGGCCAGAGGGGTGGGGGCGCACCAGGAAGTGCTTGTCCTCTCGGCCCAGTTGATGTTCGAAGAAGCCAGGGGTCCGGTAGGGTTTGAGCCAGCCGGGCAGGCGCCCCGCCTCGGTCCAGTAGCTGGAGAACTGGCGCGGGCTGGGGGCGGGGGCGGCGTCCCCCAGGCGCAGCCAGTCATCCTGATAGCGGGTCGCCTCGGCCTCCAGCCAGTGGCGCAGGCTCAGCTCCTCCATCTTGTTCTCGGCCACCACCATCAGCAGGCTGAGCAGCACCAGCAGCAGCAGGCCGGCGCTGCCGAGGATCAGCACCAGGCGGCGGCGCAGGCTCGGCAGATCGGGGGCAAGGGGCGGTGTCGGGTTCGTCATGGGGTGACCAGCCGGTAGCCCTGGCCGTGGCGCGTCTCCAGCATGGGGTGCTCGAAGGGCTTGTCCAGGGCGTTGCGCAGGGCATAGATGTGGCTGCGCAGGGCGTCCGAGTCCGGCTCCTCGTCCCCCCAGACGGTGTCGAGCACCTCCTGGCGGCTCACCAGCCGGGGGGCGCGCCTGACCAGCAGGGTGAGGATCTGGAACGGGATCTTGCCAAGCTTGAGCTCCACCCCGGCGCGGCTGGCGCGGCCTGCGGCGGGATCCACCGTCAGATCGCCAAACGTCAGCGCCCCCATGTCGCTGCGGGGGCCGCGCAGGGCCAGGGCCTGCAGCCGCACCTCCAGCTCCTCCATGGCGAACGGCTTGATCAGGTAGTCGTCGCCCCCCGCCCGAAAGCCCGCCAGCTTGTCATCCAGGCTGTCGCGGGCGGTGAGAAACAGCACAGGGGTGGCGATGCCGTCCGCGCGCAGCCGCTCCACCGTGGAGAGACCGTCCAGGCGCGGCATCATGACATCCATGATGATGACGTCGAAGCGCTGCTCGGCCAGCAGCTGCAATGCGGCTTGGCCGTGATAGGCGCAGTCCACCCTGTGCCCGGCCAGCTCCAGATAGTCCATGATGGTTTCCGCCACCTGGGGATTGTCTTCCACCACCAGTATTTTCATGTTTTGATCTCCTGGTTTTGGCCGTTTTTCACGGTCATTTCACGGCGAAGAGGCCATGCTGGTGGCCAGTGTAACCCCGAGGATCCCCGATGAAGAAGTCTCTGCGTGCCCTCCTGCTGATGATCTTGCTGCCCTTCGGGTGGGCGCAGGGGGCCGAGTTCAAGCTGACCGGCCGCACCACCTGGCAACTGGGCCAGCTGATGGTCAACGGCATCCCCTTCGTGATCGACGAACAGACCCGCTTCAAGGAGGGTCTGGACGAAGACGACCTCGGCGGCACCTGGGTCGATCTGGAAGGGGAAGTGCAGACGACGGCGCAGGGGGAGCGACGGCTGATCCGCGAGGTGGAGCCCCTGGACGAGGCCGACGAGATGGAGCTGGAGGGGCCTGTCCTTGGCGGGCGCGTCTGGGGTTATGGCGCCTCCGATGACAGCCTGACCCCCTTCGAGGGGCGTTGGCTCGAGCTGGAGTGCCGCTTCGACGGCAAGCGGCTGAGCCAGTGCCGGGAGGAGGACTGATCCCTCAGGGCGAGGGGAAAAATGGCCCGTCCAGGCCCATAGTTACACTTCATACCGTGACCCTGGATCGCCAGCCATGACCAGAACCGCCTTGCTCCTGCTGCTCTCCTTTCACGCCCTTGCCGACGAGCCCGAGCTCTGGCTGGTGGCGCTGGAGCACAATGATGGCATCCACCTGCAATTTCAGGGGGCCGAACTGGAACTGGGTAGCGCCACCCTGGTCGGGGCGGCCCAGTTTGACGATCTCAGGCCCGGCCTGCGCCTCGCCATCCAGAGCCGCAACGGCGTCGCCGAGACGATCCGGGTGCGTGACGGGACGGCAGATCCGGCCCTCTGGGCTCATTGGCGGCGGGGGGAGGGTCGACTGCTTGCCCATTCGGGACGAGCCTTGCTGCTACAGGAGCTCGGCGTGCTGGTGTTTGATGCCGGCACCCGCTGGGTGAATGGCAGCGCCGCCGATCTGCAACCGGGGCGCAGGCTGGTGCTGAGCCGGGATGAAGAGGGTCGCCTCACCGAGATCCTCATTCCCGACCCCGAGGACGCACTCGATCCCGAAGAGTGAGACCTCAATCCCTTTCCCCTTGTTAATGGCTTGTACTTTAAAATTCCCCACTTATACTGGCGCCATCTTGTCGGAGTGCTGACCGTCGAACGACGCTAAGCTGAGACCGTTAATTCGGGATCCGTGGAACCTGATCAGGTTAAGACCTGCGAAGGGAAACAAGGGTAACTTGCGGGTTACCGCGCCGGGGAAGGACTCGCTTCCCGCCAGCCAGAGGCAGAGCGCCTCTGGTGGGTGCAGGCGCACAGGGGGAGGTCGTCCCGCCGGGCCATCAGGCCTGCGGATCTGCCGCACAGGGCAGAGGGACGACAGAGCAGGGAAGATCCATGCCCGACGCACTCCCCCGAACATATCCCGCCGCAAGTTCATCACTTCTCCTCGAACTCCAGACAAGCAAACACCCATAACTTCAACCAGTTAATGTGAGTTTTGCTATGTCTACCCATGTATCTGATACCGCCAAATCCAGCCGCCGCGAGCAGCGCGCCAGTGCCCAGGCCTTTATCGACAACCTCAAGGGGATGGCCCATCCCAACTCTCGCCGCATCTTCATTGAAGGATCCCGCCCCGATATCCGGGTACCCCTGCGGGAGATCCTGCTGGCCGACACCCTGGTCGGCGGCACCAAGGAGGCCCCCCAGTTCGAGCCCAACGATCCCGTGCCCGTCTACGACACCTCGGGGGCCTACGGGGACGAGCGCGCCGAGATAGACGTGCGTCTGGGCCTGCCGCGCCTGCGTGAACACTGGGTGCTGGAGCGTGGCGACACCGAAGTGCTGGATGATCTCAGCTCCACCTTCACCCAGGAGCGTCTGGCGGACGAGGGGCTGGATCACCTGCGTTTCGATCATTTGCCCAAGCCCCGCCGCGCCAAACCGGGCCGCCGGGTGACCCAGCTCCACTATGCCCGTCAGGGGTTGGTCACCCCGGAGATGGAGTTCATCGCCATTCGCGAGAACATGGGCCGCGAGCGGGTGCGCTCCGAGCTGCTGCTGCGCCAGCATCCGGGTCAGGGCTTCGGCGCCCGCCTGCCCGAGAACATCACCCCTGAGTTCGTACGCGATGAAGTGGCCGCCGGGCGCGCCATCATCCCGAACAATATCAACCACCCGGAAAGCGAGCCCATGATCATAGGCCGCAACTTCCTGGTGAAGATCAACGCCAACATAGGCAACTCGGCGGTCAGCTCCAGCATCGAGGAAGAGGTGGAGAAGCTGGTCTGGTCTACCCGCTGGGGGGCCGACACCGTCATGGATCTCTCCACCGGCCGCAACATCCACGAGACCCGGGAGTGGATCCTGCGCAACAGCCCTGTGCCCATCGGCACAGTGCCCATCTATCAGGCGCTGGAGAAGACCAACGGCATCGCCGAGGATCTCACCTGGGAGCTGTTTCGCGACACCCTGCTGGAGCAGGCCGAGCAGGGGGTGGACTACTTCACCATCCACGCCGGCGTCCTGCTGCGCTACGTGCCCATGACCGCCAAGCGCCTCACCGGCATCGTATCCCGTGGCGGCAGCATCATGGCCAAGTGGTGCCTCTCCCACCACAAGGAGAACTTCCTCTACCAGCATTTTCGCGAGATCTGCGAGCTGTGCGCCGCCTACGACGTGGCCTTGTCGCTGGGCGACGGCCTGCGTCCGGGCTCCGTCTATGACGCCAACGACGAGGCCCAGTTCGCCGAGCTGCACACCCTGGGCGAGCTCACCAAAATCGCCTGGGAGTACGATGTCCAGGTGATGATCGAAGGCCCCGGCCACGTGCCCATGCACATGATAGAGCGCAACATGACCGAGCAGCTGGAGCACTGCCACGAGGCCCCCTTCTACACCCTGGGCCCGCTCACCACCGACATCGCCCCCGGCTACGATCACTTCACCTCCGGCATAGGGGCCGCCATGATCGGCTGGTACGGCTGCGCCATGCTCTGCTACGTGACTCCCAAGGAGCACCTGGGGCTGCCCAACAAGGAGGACGTCAAGCAGGGGCTCATCACCTACAAGATCGCCGCCCACGCCGCGGATCTCGCCAAGGGGCACCCGGGCGCCCAGATCCGCGACAACGCCATGTCCAAGGCGCGCTTCGAGTTCCGCTGGGAGGATCAGTTCAACCTGGCCCTGGATCCCGAGACCGCCCGCAGCTATCACGACGAGACCCTGCCCCAGGAGTCCGGCAAGGTGGCGCATTTTTGCTCCATGTGCGGCCCCAAGTTCTGCTCCATGAAGATCACCCAGGACGTGCGCGACTACGCCGCCAAGCTGGAAGCGGTCGAGGTGAAACTGGTGGGCATGGACGGCCAGCAGGAGCGGGTGGTGGCCGAGGTGGAAAGTGGCATGGCCCGTAAGGAGCCTGAGACCTTCAAGCAGGCCGAGGTGGTGCGCGGCATGGAGCGGATGGCGGAAACCTTCAAGGAGACCGGCGGCGAGATCTACCACCAGGCGGCGACCCTGAAGCAGGCCGCAGGGGAGGAGGCGTGAGCAGCGAGCGCGGGGCTGTCAGCCCCGCCGACCTGTCCACGGTGACGCAGGCCCCTCGCCCCGTGGTCTGGACCATAGCGGGTTCCGACTCCGGCGGCGGGGCCGGCATCCAGGCGGACCTGCACACATTGCACGATCTCGGCGTGCACGGCTGCTCCGTCATCTCCGCCATCACGGCCCAGAACTCGGTGGCGGTGAAGATGGTCGACCCCGTGTTGATGCAGACCTTCACCGCCCAGATCGACGCCCTGGGGCTGGATCTGCCACCGGCCGCCATCAAGGTCGGCCTGTTGCCGACCCGGCTCCATGTGGAGGTGCTGGCCCGGCGCCTCGATACGCTGGGCGCCCCCTTCGTGGTCTACGACCCCGTGGCCATCGCCAGCACAGGCACCCCCATGGCGGAGCCCGGCATGCTGGTGGCGGTGCGCGAACAGCTGCTGCCCCGTTTGTCGCTCATCACCCCCAACGGCCCCGAGCTGGAAGCCCTGACCGGGCTGCCCGCCTCCAGCCCCGAGCTGGTGCGCCTTGCCGCGAGGCGCCTGCGCGAACTCGGCGCCCGCGCCGTACTGGTCAAGGGCGGCCACCTTGAGTGGAGCGGGGATCTCTGCCTCGACTACTACCAGGACGAGAGCCGCGAATTCTGGCTAGGGGCGCCGCGCCTCGATACCCGTCACGGCCACGGCACCGGCTGCTGCTACGCCAGCGCCATCGCCGCCGTGGTGGCGCAGGACTACCCGGTGGAGGATGCCATCACGCTGGCGCGCGCCTACCTGCAACAGGGCTTGGCGGCGGCGCAGGGAGTGGGGGCGGGCCCGGGGCCCATCGCCCATCTCGGCTGGCCGAGCAGTCTCGCCCACTTCCCCCGTGCCCTGCTGGCGGGGTCAAGCCTGGATCGCCGCTTCGGTCTCTATCCTGACTGCGCGGCCCGCCTGCCCCAGGGGCCCTTCGCCCCGACCGAACACAACCTCGGGCTCTATCCGGTGGTGGATTCGGTCAAGTGGCTCAAGCGTCTGCTGGGGGCCGGGGTCAAGACCATACAGCTGCGCATCAAGAACCTGCCTGCCGCCCAGGTGACATCGGCCATTGCTGAGGCCGTGGCGCTCGGTCGCCGTCATGGGGCGCGGCTTTTTATCAACGACTACTGGCAGCAGGCCATCGAGGCGGGCGCCTGGGGCGTGCACCTGGGGCAGGAGGACATGGAGACCGCCGATCTCGCCGCCATCCAGGCGGCCGGGCTGCGTCTTGGCATCTCCACCCACGGCTACTTCGAGCTGATGCGGGCCCGTGAGCTGGCCCCCTCCTACATTGCGCTCGGTCATATCTTCCCTACCAATACCAAGGCCATGCCCTCGCGCCCCCAGGGGCTGGCGCGGCTGCACCATTACCGCGCATTGATGAGCGACTGGCCGACGGTCGCCATCGGCGGCATCAGCGAGGAGCGGGTGGCGGCGGTTCAGACAACGGGTGTGGGCAGCATCGCCCTGGTCTCCGCCATCACGGCCAGCGACGACTGGCAGGGGGCGACGGAGCGGCTGCTCGCCGCCGTGGGGGCGGGGGACGAGCCGCGCTCGGCCACGGCCATAAGAGAGGTGGAACATGCTATCTGATGCCCCGTCTCTGAATGACGAAGAGTATCTGAGATACGGCCGCCAGCTGATGCTGGCGGAAGTGGGCGAAGCAGGGCAGGCGCGGCTGAAAGGCAAATCCGTGCTGATCGTGGGCCTCGGCGGCCTCGGTTCGCCGCTGGCCCTCTATCTCGCCGGGGCCGGTGTCGGCACCCTCTGGCTCGCCGATGGCGATACGGTGGATTCCAGCAACCTGCCGCGCCAGATCCTGTTCGACGGGGAGGGGCTGCGCCGCTCCAAGGCGGAGCTGGCCCGCGAACGCCTTAGCCAACACAACCCCCATGTGGAGCTGATTGCCATCAACCAGCGCCTCGATGCCGCCAGCCTGCCGGAGTTTGTGGCACAGGTGGACCTGGTGGTGGATTGCTGCGACAGCCTCGCCAGCCGCCAGGCCATCAACGCCGCCTGCGTGGCCCAGGGCAAGTCCTGGATCTCGGCGGCAGCCGTGGGCTGGCAGGGGCAGCTGATGGTGCGAAGCGCCCCTGATCACCCCTGCTACGCCTGCCTCTACCCGGCGGATACCGAAGTAAAAGAGAGCTGCCAGAGCAGCGGCGTCACAGGCCCGTTGGTCGGGGTGATGGGCTCTTTGCAGGCCCTGGAGGCACTGAAACTATTGCTCGGCCTGCCGAGCCCGGTCGCCGGCACATTGCGCCGCTTCGATGCCCTGGCCCACCAGTGGCAGACCCACACCCTGGCCCCGGATCCCGACTGTGCGGTTTGCGGCCAGCACAAGGAAATCACCCCATGACTCAGATTCGACTCAATGATAAAGCCCAGCCGCTGGCGGCCGGGCAGAGCGTGGCCGACCTGCTGGCGGCGCAAGGGGTCCATCCCCAGGGGGTGGCGGTGGCCCTCAACGGCGCCGTGCTGCCCCGCAGCCGCTGGCCAGACACCCCCCTCAATGACGGGGACGAGATCCACCTTTTCACCGCCATCGCCGGAGGCTGAGATGCTGACCATAGCGAACCATACCTTCTCCTCGCGCCTCTTCACCGGCACCGGCAAGTTTGCCCGCCCGGATCTGATGGCCGCCGCCATAGCGGCGAGCGGCTCCCAACTGGTGACCATGGCCATCAAGCGCCTCGAGCCTGGCAAGGCCCACGACGATATCCTCACGCCCCTTCGGCAACTTGGGGTCAAGCTGCTGCCCAACACCTCGGGGGCCAAGACCGCCGCCGAGGCGGTGTTTGCCGCCCACCTGGCCCGGGAGGCGCTGGGGACGAACTGGCTCAAGCTCGAGATCCACCCCGATCCCAAATACCTGCTGCCCGACCCCATAGAGACGCTGAAAGCGGCCGAGCAGCTGGTGAAAGAGGGCTTCGTGGTGCTGCCCTACTGCGGCGCCGACCCCGTGCTGTGCAAGCGACTCGAAGAGGTGGGCTGCGCCGCCGTGATGCCGCTCGGCGCCCCCATCGGTTCCAATCAGGGGCTGGTGACCCGGGAGTTCCTCTCCATCATCATCGAGCAGGCCAAGGTGCCGGTGGTGGTGGATGCGGGCATAGGTGCGCCGAGCCATGCCGCCGCTGCCTTTGAGCTGGGTGCCGACGCCGTGCTGGTCAACACCGCCATCGCGGTGAGCGGCGACCCGATCGCCATGGGCCGCGCCTTTGCGCTGGCCTGCACTGCCGGGCGCAGCGCCTATGAGGCAGGCCTGGGCACGCGCGGCGTGCAGGCCCAGGCTTCCAGTCCGCTGACCGATTTTCTGGGGGCGTTATGAGTCAGGGAATTGCTATCACTGGGGGACATTCTTCCTCCCCTCTCCCTCTGGGAGAGGGGCCGGGGGTGAGGGCCGAGGCTAAATCGGTGCTTGAAGGGGGTGAGCCTTGCGCTCCTCCCCCTCCCAAGGGGGAGGCCGGGAGGGGGTTGGATTTCGCCGACCGCTGGCAGGAGCTTGACTGGGACGATATCGGCATGCAGATCCGTGCCAAGGCGGCCCTGGATGTGGAGCGTGCCCTGAGCGCACCGCGGCGCACCCTGGCGGATTTTATGGCGCTCATCTCCCCGGCCGCCGAGCCCTTCCTGCCTCGGATGGCGGAGCTGGCGGAGCGCCTGACCCGCCAGCGTTTCGGTAATACGGTGGGCTTTTACGTGCCCCTCTATCTGTCGAACCTGTGCGCCAACGACTGCTCCTACTGCGGCTTCTCCATGAGCAACCGCTTGAAGCGCAAGACGCTTAATGCAGAGGAGATAGAGCGCGAGTGCCTGGCCCTCAAGGCACGGGGATTCGACAGCGTGCTGCTGGTGACCGGCGAGCATGAGACCAAGGTGGGCATGGACTACTTTCGCGAGCATCTGCCGCGGATCCGCCGCCACTTCAGCACCCTGGCGATGGAGGTGCAGCCCCTGTCGCAGGCCGAATATGCGGAGCTCAAGACCCTCGGCCTCGATGCCGTCATGGTCTATCAGGAGACCTATCACGCCCCCGCCTACGCCCGCCATCACCTGCGCGGCAACAAGCAGGACATCAGATGGCGCCTCGCCACCCCGGACCGGCTGGGCCGTGCCGGCATCGACAAGATTGGACTCGGCGCGCTGATCGGCCTGTCGCCGGACTGGCGCGCCGACAGCTACTTCGTGGCCGAGCACCTGGCCTGGCTGGAGCGCCACCACTGGCAGAGCCGCTACTCCCTCTCCTTCCCGCGGCTGCGCCCCTGCACCGGGGGGCTGGAGCCCGAAGTGGTGATGTCGGACCGCCAGCTGGTGCAACTTATCTGCGCCTGGCGCCTCTTCTCGCCGACCCTGGAGCTGTCCCTCTCCACCCGGGAGTCCCCGGCGTTTCGCAACGGCGCCCTGCGCCTTGGTATCACCCAGATGTCGGCGGAGTCGCGCACCCAGCCGGGGGGCTATGCGGAAGGGGACAAGGAGGAGCTGGAGCAGTTCGCCATCCACGACGACAGAGCACTGGGGGAGGTGGCCGATGCCGTCAGGCAGGCCGGGTTGCAGCCGGTGTTCAAGGACTGGGAGGCGTTTTTGGGCCGATAGGGGCGGCTACGCCCCTTTGCCGGTGGCATCTGGGCTTCCAGCCAGACTCCGTGCCTGTGGCAAGCAGGCACGGCTGCGCCGTGCAATCGTAGGGTCGATTAGCCGTCAGGCGTAATCGTCCGTTCCGAGGTATGGCGTTGGCGCAGGGGTCGTTGTGTGGTGGCACGGCTTCGCCGTGCAGAGTGGAGGAATCGGCCGTTTCGCGGGCTGGAAAGTGATGGCACGGCTTCGCCATGCAGGATGCGAGGCCGCTGGCCTCGAAGGGGTTTCGCCCGCCCTTCGGGCCTAGGCGAGTGACTTTGGAAAGACCCGCTCTTTTCAAAAAATGCACCAAAGGTCTTCTCCCCCGCTTATTAGCCCGACTACGTCGGGTTCCTTCGGCTCACCCGCGTGCCGTCGGACAAGCGAGTGAGCCTAAGCGAATAAGAGGGGCGTCGTTGAATAAAAGAATCTTTCACTATTTGAACGCAACTCTGGCTCAAATCGCACGCTTAGAAGGACCATTCTTTCTCAATAGCACTGCCTGTTAATAGCAAGAACGACTAATTTTATGTGTCAAAGCTAAGCAAAAATGCGTTCATTCAACAACACCTGTTGATGCTCGACTCTAGCACCGCTTATGATGATTAATTTATTGATCTTGCTCAGGAAGCTATCGTCTTCCTCTTCCCTCTCCAGCGCCACTCGCTAACATAGCCGTTTGGAATCCATCTCACTGGAGTCACCTATGGGGCTAGCCAATGTAACAGGTAGGTTAAAAGCAGCAGACTGGAGGCTGTCATTCAGGGGCGGTAGTGTGTTTTTCCCCAGTATGGACAGGCATCTTCTTAACACGTATAAATTCTTTTCTTAATTAATAAATCTAAATATCTAGGAGGTAATGGTGACAAATGATGAACTATGTAGAAGCATAGCTAACGTTATCTCAAATTACCGTGATGGTGAATTTGGCGACTATGATGAAGCACATGTAAAACGATGGGTCACGCAATTCGATGTGGGCGAAAGGCGAATTGTACTCAAGGAAACCAATAGAATAATAAAAAGAAACTTTATATCTAGAAAGTCTTTCGAAAAGTTAGTTGATGCCACCATAAAATCAAAAATCGTTTATGGTAAAAATAAGGACGATTATTGGAATTCCGTTTCATTGTTGGAAATCCAACGTAAAGGAAACAGCCAGAAAGATCTAAATGATATTTTTTGCTCTAAGTTAGATGAGGTTTACGACACGGATAATATTATAAACTGCGAATCAAGTGAGTATTTGTATATAGATGATTTTATTTTTTCAGGGGGGAGAGTATTTAGTGACTTTAACTTTTGGCTAAGAGATAAAATGCCTAGGGATTGTAGAATTTGCATAATAACAATTGGTTGGTATATATACGGAAGATACAGTTTAGAAAAAAGACTAAAAAATCTGGTTGATGAGCTTGACTTAAATGTAAAGTTTCAATTTTGCTCATTTAAAGATCGCCGGCTTGAAAACAGACTTTATCGTAGAGACTATTCAGAGGTATTTTGGCCTACTTCCTGCGTTGAAGATATACCCGAAGTGGTTGATTATCTGGAAGAACATGATTACGAGCCTAAATATAGGGTTCACAATGGTATTGAAAATAAAGTTTTCTCTAGACCTAGAAGAGAAGAGTATGAAAAAATAATTCTGAAACATGGTTTAAAAATTCTAGGCTTCTCTAATAAGAATAACCCTGTGGTTAAACCACTTGGTTATCATCAATTTAATGAGTTTGGGTTTGGTTCAACAGTATTTAGTTTTAGAAATTGCCCTAATAATAATCCGCTAGTATTTTGGTGGGGAGACCCTGACGCTCCTGATTGGCATCCTTTCAGTAAATGGTATCCTTTATTGCAGAGAGATACATACGGAGATTGAGATGAATGAGCATAAAATAAAGCAATACGATATTAGAACTGTTATATCATTTAAAAAAACTACTGAAAAATGGGGTGAGTTATCTAATATGTGTGCAGGTTTCCCCGTTGTGGTGAATGATATCCCAGTGAAAAGCATAGAAGCACTATACCAAGCTTGTCGTTTTCCTAATTTACCAGATGTTCAGCGGAAAATTTTGGAGCAGAGTAGTCCAATGACAGCAAAGATGGTTGGAAAAACATATATCGCTGAGACACGTAAAGATTGGGAGCAAGTCAAAGTTTTGATCATGAAGTGGACTCTTCGTGTAAAACTGGCTCAAAATTGGGACAGTTTCTCCCAAGTATTACATGCTTCTGCGGGCAAAGACATTGTTGAACTATCCAATAAAGACCAATTTTGGGGGGCTAAGCCATTAGATGGAAATGTTTTTATAGGCGTTAATGCTCTAGGTAGACTGCTAATGGAACTAAGAGAGCATATTAAGTCTAATAATAAGGAGAGATTTATGTCAGTAGCTCCACTAAATATAGAGGATTTTAAATTGTATGGAGAGAATATTCGTTTTGTATATGAATCTGATAAAGAGAAAATTGAACCACCTCAGCTCAACATGTTTGATCTTTAACAAGCAGAAGATTCTTGGACAAAAAATCTGGTGCGAGAGTTTGGGACATCGAGAATCTGGGTCATCCATTATTTTGACTGGGGGGGGCGGTCTGCCTAGCTGAAGCGGCAGCGAAGAGGGAACTTGCCATGACCATCGCCCGTTCACGTCAAACCAGTCTGTAGAATACGCTGTGCTACAGAAGTTAGCCTGAGGGTACTAGGGCGTATATATGCGAATCAATAGGCTGACCATGGAGGAATATGCGGTTCCTTGCCCGGCACTCGAAGGTAGCCCCGGCTGCGATGGCAACCGCTTCGCTGGCGGTGTTGCCAACTCCCATCACGATCTCCAGCCGAAATAGACCCAACTGCTGAAAGCCAAAGTCACGCAGCTGCACGACCGCCTGCCGGGCGATGCCGCAGCCTTGGCGGGATTGCCGCACCCAATAGCCGATATTGCCGTAGCGATGATGGGGCGACAGCTGGTTGATACCTGCGCCACCCAGTAGCTGGACGGTGGCGGCGCAGAAAATGCCTATGTCAAAGGCACGTCCTGCCGCGCGATCCTGATCGCAGCTGGCAAACCAGGCCAGCACCTGCTCCCGGTTGAACGAGGGAGTACACCAGCTCATCCAGCTGCCGACCGTCTCGATGGATTCGTGGGCCGCTCGGACAAACTCGTCGGCATCGCCCGCTTCGAAGGGGCGAATAACGAGATTGGCGTTGGCAAGGCGCTGGAATGGCATCACTTATCCTGCTTTTTCAGGAAGTAACTGATATGCCCCGGCGGCATATCGGGCAGCTGGCCAAAGACCTCGTAACCCTGCTTCTGATAGAAGGGGAGGGCCTGAAAACTGGTGGTTTCCAGATGGTAGTTGGTGATGCCCTTGCTTTGGGCGTACTGCTCCATGGCGCCGAGCAGGCGGCCGCCCCAGCCATCCTTGCGGATGCTTTCGTCAATCCAGAGCCAGTCGACGTGCAGCCAGCCCCACTTGATGTCGGCGATGATGCCGCCGTGAACCTTGCCCTCTTTATCCTTGATAAAGCTGGCGATCCGCTCACGCCTAAGCTCGTACAGCTGCGGGCCAGCCTGACTTACGTTGTAGCCGGAGAGGCCATCTCTCAGCGCTTCGACCTCATCGTCCTGAGGCGGTTGGGGTGGGGTTAGTTGCATAGTGCTTCCTGCTTGATGGTGGTTGTCTCTATGGGGTTGCCGCTTCCAGCTCGGCTATCTGCCCGCGGATGTTCAGTGCCACCTGTGCGGGCTGACCTGTTACACCAGGCAGACAAGAAGGGGGATATCCCAACATGGCTGTCCTGGGTATGGATGTGAATGAATGGTCAGGTCTTTTCGGCGGCAATCCGCTTAAGCCCCATACCAACACTGGCAGGCGCCGTGAGCGAGAAACCGAATTGCTGATAGAGTCGATGAGCCTCCCCATCTGCCAACAAGCTGACATAGCCTGACTCTGGTACCTCGCGGGCGATATAGTTGGCGATCTCCGTCATGATCTTTTTGCCTACCCCTTGACCCTGATATTCAGGCAGCACTGCAATATCAACCACTTGATAAAATGTTCCGCCATCTCCGATGATGCGACCCATGCCGATGGCGGTCTGGCCGCAAAACACCTGGACGGCAAACAGCGTATTGGGCAGACCACGCTCTGCGGCCTCAAGCGTCTTTGGGCTGAGTCCGGCAGCGGTTCGAAGATAGCGATAGGTTTCGACGGGCGGTGTTGAGTGGACGACAGTGAAAGCGGGTGTGGTCATGTTGATAACTCCAGTGGGATCTGATGGTTTTAAATTCCCATGTAACGCACTGATCTGGTGATGGATCCGTGCTCTCCAGGGCTGTGTGGGGAGGCATCTCCTCGATGCCTCCAGGTGGGCAGCTATCACCTCGCCCTCTCCAACTCGCCAATGTCCCCGCCGCTTATCAGCGGCAGATGGCGGCTAATTTGCTCCACCGGCCAGCCCCACCAGGCGAGGGCGTTGAGACGGGCTATGGTGTCGTCGTCGAAGCGGTAGCGGATCACCTTGGCGGGGTTACCGCCGACCACGGCGTAGTCGGGCACGTTACCGGTGACCACGGAGCGGGCGGCGATGATGGCGCCGTTGCCGACTTTGACCCCTGGCATGATCAGGGCGTCATAGCCTATCCAGACATCGTTGCCGATGACGGTATCGCCCTTGTAGGGGAGGCTGCCCGGGGCGGGGGCGGCGCTCTCCCAGCCGTTGCCGAAGATGAAGAAGGGGTAGGTGGAGAAGCCGGAACTCTGGTGGTTGGCGCCGTTCATGATGAACTTGACCCCGCGGGCGATGGCGCAGAACTTGCCGATGATGAGCTTGTCGCCGACGAAGGGGAAGTGATAGAGGACGTTGCGCTCGAAGCCCGCCGAATCCTCCGGATCGTCGTAATAGGTGTAGTCACCCACCTCGATATTGGGCCCCTTGATGGTGTTCTTGATAAAGCACACCTGGGGGAAGCCCTCCATGGGGTGGGGATTGGCGGGGTCGGGTCCGTGCATGGGGCGCTCCTCTGGCGTCTGGGCTCAGGCTACCCTAACGGAACCGGATGGCCCCTCGCCACCCTTTTGTGCCCTGCGCTTCGCCAGTCTCTGTCGTCCCCGTTCCATATGCGCATCGACCCGGGGCGGGTTTGTCTCTAGCATGGAGGGGCGGCGGAGTCTGGCTCCGTCAAAATGGATGATGGACGAAGTGCGCCTTGCGCACTTCTGGCGGAGAGAAAAGATGAAGCTGCGTTCCTTGTTGATGGTGGGTGCCCTCTTGCTGGGCGGTTGTGCGGTCAATCCCTATGGCGGCGCCCCTGCGCCTGTTGCCGAGCCGAGCCAGCCGATGAGCCAGCCGGACCAGCCGGTGGCCGAACCCGAGGCGGTCAAGCCCCCTCCCAAGGCGGTGGCGCCAACCGGCCTGGCCGTTGCCATGGCGGATGCCTTCCTGAAGGCCCCCGAGGTGCAGGCGCTGGCGGGCAGCAGCCCTGTGCTGCTGCTGATGGCGCCCCAGAACGGCACGGGTGAGCCCTTCAGCACCCAGCCCATGGCGGTGGCAATGAGCCAGCGCATTCAGGCAAACAGCGACTTTCGCTTCGCCGATCCCGGCCAGGTTTCCGCCATCACCAGCCAGCTGGAATACCAGCAGGGGGGCATGAACCCGGCCTCCCTGGTGCGTCTGGGTCGCCAGACCGGGGCCGGTTACATGCTCTACGGGGATCTGCTCTCAGAGGGGGGGCGCTACCGCCTCGCCATGAGTCTGATGGACTTGCACAGCGGCGAGCTGCTCTGGAGCGAGAGCCGCACCGCCAGCCGCTGACAATGACCTGAGCCTGCGGGCCATCGGGGGGGCTGTGCCGACTGCCTCCCGATGGCCTTATCAATCCGCCGCATCAACTCGCCTCATCAACCCGCCTCATCAAACCGCCTCATCAAACCGCCTCTGCCCCTGTCTATCTTGCCTCGCCTGCGATGGCACCATCCCCCTGACGGCCGTCATGGTGGGCATGGGTTCCCCTGGCCGCTCGATCAGCGGCCATCACCATCGCGGCCAGCGTGCCAGAAAGCGCCTTCGCGGCGCCGTTTAGCCAAACAGGCCGGAGAGCCCCTGCCCGGCCATCAGCACCCCCAGGGCCAGCACGGCGAACCAGATCAGGGTGGCGGCGACCAGGGCGTAGCCGAGGGCGACGAAGCAGCCGTCTCGCTGCAACATGCCGGTCGCCAACAGCAGGATGGCCCAGGCGGGCAGGGTGTTGGTGAGGGGGATGGCGCCGAACGGCATCATCAGCAAGACGGCGGCCAGCATGATCATCAGGCCGTTGGCCCGGTTGATGGTGCTGCTGGCGGTCAGCACCAGCAGGCGCGGGCGCACGAACCTGTCCAGCCGGGCCAGCAGATCGGCCCCCTTGTGCAGGGTCGATTTGAGCTGCTCGGTGGCGAAGCGGCGCGCCATCAGCCTGGCGGGCAGCCAGGGCATACGGTTGAGGGTGATGCCGATGCCGATGAAGAGGATCAGCAGGCCAAACACGCTGCTGATGCCGGGAATGCTGACCGGCAGCAGGAAGGGCACCGTCAGCAGCAGGCAGAACAGCAGCATGCCCTGCTCCCCCACCAGGGCGAGCAGTTCCCGCAGGCTGATCTGGCCCTCGCCCATGGCGGCGGCCGTGTGACGCAGGGTGTGGGAGAGGCGATGCTGTGGATCCTTGAGTGGTGCGGCAACCATGACAGTTCCTTGCTGGGGTGGATATGAGAGTGTGAAAACCGGGCCCGGGGGCGGGTCACAGCATAGGGGAGCGGGGTGAATCGGCGATGAATGGCGCCGCCGGATGGGCGGCGCTGCTGGGGCGTGAAAGCGATCAGGGGAGCCTGGCTCCCCTGTCTGGTCGGAACCGGCGGGATCAGGCCTGGCCGTGAGCCGCTTCCTCTCGCTGCTCGCCATTGAGCAGGGCCTGGTCGGTCTGGCCGAGCAGCTGGCTGGTGATGGTCCCCGCCGTCATGGCGCCATTGACGTTGAGGGCGGTGCGCCCCATGTCGATGAGGGGCTCGACCGAGATGAGCAGTGCCACCAGGGTGACCGGCAGCCCCATGGCGGGCAGCACTATCAGGGCGGCGAAGGTGGCGCCGCCACCGACCCCGGCGACCCCGGCGGAGCTGAGGGTGACGATGGCGACCAGGCTGGCAATCCAGAGGGGATCCAGCGGATCTATGCCCACGGTCGGCGCCACCATGACCGCCAGCATGGCCGGATAGAGACCGGCACAGCCGTTCTGGCCAATGGTGGCACCGAACGAGGCAGCGAAGCTGGCGATGGCCTCGGGCACGCCGAGGCGGCGGGTCTGGGCTTCCACGTTGAGGGGAATGGTGGCGGCGCTGGAGCGGCTGCTGAAGGCAAAGCTCAATACCGGGGCCACCTTGCGCAGGAAGGTGATGGGGTTGACCCCCACCAGGGCGAGCAGCAGGCCATGGACCAGGAACATCAGGCCCAGCCCCAGGTAGGAGGCGAGCACGAAGCTGCCCAGCTTGACGATCTCCTCAGGGTTGGAGCTGGCGACCACCTTGGTCATCAGGGCCATCACCCCATAGGGGGTCAGTGTCATGATGAGGCGCACCAGCTTCATCACCCAGGCTTGCAGGGTATCTATGGCGGCGAGCACCTTCTCCCCCCTGCTCGCGTCGTCCCTGTGCAGCTGCAGGGCGGCGACCCCCAGCAGGGCGGCGAAGATCACCACGCTGATGATGGAGGTAGGGTTGGCCCCGGTCAGATCGGCGAAGGGGTTTTTGGGAATGAAGGAGAGCAGCAGCTGCGGCACCCCCAGCTCGCTCACCCGGCCGAGGTAACTGGTCTCGATGGCGTCGAGGCGGGCGCTCTCCTTCACCCCTTGCACCAGCCCCTCGGCGGTCAGGCCGAACAGGTTGGTGACCAGCACGCCGACGAGGGCGGCGATCAGGGTGGTCAGCAGCAGGGTGCCCAGGGTGAGCAGGCTGATGCGACCCAGGGAGGCGGCATTGTGCAGCTTGGCCACGGCGCTCAGGATGGAGGCGAACACCAGGGGCATGACGATCATCTGCAGCAGCTGCACATAGCCGTTGCCCACCAGATTGAACCACTCGATGGAGGCGGCAATGGCCGGATGACCGGCGCCGTAGCCCAGTTGCAGCGCGAAGCCAAACAGCACCCCCATCACCAGGCCGGTCAGCACCTTGCGAGATAGGCTCCAGCTCGGCTTGCTGACCCTGGCCAGGGCCGTCAGCAGGGCCGCGAACAGCAGCACATTGATGAT
Source organism: Aeromonas bivalvium (assembly GCF_046078285.1). NCBI lineage: Bacteria > Pseudomonadati > Pseudomonadota > Gammaproteobacteria > Aeromonadales > Aeromonadaceae > Aeromonas > Aeromonas bivalvium. The sequence goes on along the minus strand of NZ_JBGXBV010000008.1, from coordinate 35,637 downwards.
GAGGGGGAGATTCATGGGGCCTCCAGGGCTGAAACAGGGATGGATGGTGCCGGAAAAATCCGGATCAAATAGGGCTGCGTATGGTACCAGCCATCCCGGCCCCCTCTTAGACATAAAAGATATTTCATAGAAGGATCAGACGGTTGGCCTGGCTCCAGCCGGGGGCGGCCGTATCGCCGCCGGTGTGCCGTGCCCTGATGTCGGCCGATTGCGCTGAGACTGGAGGAGCTGCGAGCGCCGTGACGGGGTATGCCGGGGAGCTCGGCATTCATACCCTGCTTGCGGATATCGAGCCGGAGAATGGGCCCAGCCAGCGGCTGTTCCGGCGGCTGGGCTTCGTCTGGCAGCAGGATACCTGCTATCGCTTGCCGCTGGGCGAGGGGATCACACCAGACCGCGGGTGACGCGGCTGAGGGGCTCGTTGACGTCGAACACCTTGAACTGCACCGCGCTGGCGCCCATGGCGAGCACCCGCTGCTCGTGCATGGTGGCGTAGGCGAGGGCACTCCCCTCGTCCTCGAACAGGTAGATGCCGCCCGCCTCGCCGGTGCGCGGGTTCTCGGTCCAGATCTTGGAGATGAAGCCGGGCTCCCTGGTGATGGAGTCGGCCAGCGGCATGGCCGCAGCGGTGAGGGCCGGTCCCATCATCGCGGCGGGGAAGGTGAAATGGATCTGCAGCAGACTGGGCATGATAAACCTCTCGTGGGTGTTGATTGACGGGATCCGCATCATAGGAAGCCGGCATCTTGGCTGCAAGAAGGCACATTTTCGTGGCATAGTTACCGCAAAGTAACCACTCGCGAGCCATACCGTGCCCTCACTGCCCTGTCCCGCCTATCAGGTATTGCGCCTGCTGACCGGCAAATGGAAGCCAGCCATCCTGTTTCATCTGCGCGAGCAGACCCTGCGCTTTGGCGACCTGCGCCGCAGCCTGCCCGAGGTGAGCCAGAAGGTGCTCACCGCCCAGCTCAAGGAGCTGGAGCGCGACGGCGTCATCATCCGCACCCTCTACCCGGACGTGCCGCCCAGAGTGGAGTACAGCCTGAGCCCCCTTGGCGTCGCCCTGCTCCCCCTGCTCCAGCAGATGCACGATTTTGCGCTGAGCCACGTCGATCTGCTGGCGGGGCAGGATCCTGCTGCTAGCGGGCCCGCAACAGCCAGCCGCTGAACCGGTTCGTCGCCAGCAGTCGGTAGCCGAGCAGGGTGAGCGCCAGCAGCGCGGGCACCTTGAGGAGTTCCCACCACACCAGCTTGCCCTGGGGGCCGAAGATCATCAGCCACACCACCAGCATCATGTGCAGGCAGTAGAGGCCGAGCACCTTGGGAGCCTGGCGCTCCAGCCAGCTGCCCCGGCCCCACGCCGGGTTGGCCAGCAGCAGGCCGAACAGCCCCAGCGCCCAGGGGAGCGAACCCAGCAGGAAGTCGTGGCGGTTGAGGGGCACGGCGGCAAAGCGCAGCAGGCCTGCGGCCTCCAGGGCGTAGAGCCCCATCCCCGCCACCATCAGCAGGGCGCAGCGCCTGGCATCCGGCTGCCAGCCACGCAGGCGCAGCTCGGCGCCGAGAGCCACGAACAGCAGGGAGAAAAAGGGGCCGTTGCGGGTCAGCAGGGCCCACTCGCCCCCCAGCAGCAGCGGGCCGTAGGAGCCGCCGAGCAGGGCCAGACCGTAGAGCAGGGCCCCCAGCAGCAGGGCGAGCCTCGGCAGGCCAGCCTGCTGGCAGAGTCCCAGGATCAGCACAGCCACCATCAGGGCGGGCAGGAACCAGAGGTGGATCATGCCGCCCACCCACCAGACGTTGAGGGGATCCCCCAGCTGCATCTGCCACTGGCCCGCCATGGCAGGCAGGTAGCCCTCGCTCACCGCCGCGAGCGGGTTGAAGGGCACCAGCAGATAGATCAGGCTCCACGCCAGCCAGAGCCCCAGCAGGGGGCGACAGTAGCGCAGCGCCACCGTCAGCGGGTGGCCCGCGGCGAGGGCGGGTTGCAGGAAGTAACCGGCGCACAGGAAGAACAGCGGCACCGCGAAGCGGCAGAGCTGGTTGATGATGGCCCCGACCAGAGGGTAGGGCGTGCCGTCCCACAGGGCGGGGTCGAAGGGGTTGCTGAAGGGGGAGAGATGAATGGTCATCACGGCCAGGATGGCCACCACTCGCCCGCATTCGATGCTGGAGATGCGCATGATTCCTCGCGGCGTTCGGGAGCTGGGCGCACCCTATCAGCCACAGGCGCTTTCTATCCAGCCGCCTGGTCGCCAATTGTGACCCCCATCGGCGGCCGGTTACCCTTTGTTACCCGGCGGATGGGCAAGGTTACCGCCGCCGGGAGCGGGATCCCGTTTTGGTGTCGGTAAACGCCCTAGAGCAGGGCCACCAGCACGGTGACCAGGGCGCCCAGCAGCAACAGGACGATGCCGCGACCGGCCGGGCCGTGCAGCTTGTTCCACATCAGCAGGCTGGTGAGGGCCAGCAGCAGCATGGCCAGGGCCGCGAGATCGCCGACCAGTTGCCAGGGCAGGCCTGTGCCCATGCCGCGATGCAGCCGGTTGAGGCTGGCGGCGACGTTGGCCTGCTGCAGCTCGGTGCGCACCAGCAGGGTGCCTTCCACATAGCTGGCGGCCACGCTCTGACCGAGGGTGACGCCACGCAGCTCCCAGCGAGCCGGCAGGGTGAGCGGGCCGGATGGGGTGGGCAGGGTCTGGGGCGGGGTGATCTGGGGTCGTCCCTCCTCGAACATGTCTGCATAACGCCGTTGCAGCAGGGCTTTCAATTCATCCGGGCTGGTCAGCGGCGTACTCAGCACTATCTCTTCGCTGGATTTGGCGGTGTGGGGGCCGGGCAGGGGCAGCACGGCCCTGTGTTGCAGCCAGAGGCCGGTGAGGCCGTAGAGCAGCATCAGGGTGAGGGTGGCAAAGCCGGCCCAGGCGTGGATGCGGCGCACCCACTTGTTGTTGTGCAGGGGGAGTCTCTTGCGTTTCATCTTGCGCACTTCATAAAAAAACTGGCCAGCAGAGGCTGGCCAGTGGGGGATGGGGTGGGGATCAGAAGCGGTAGGCGGCGGTCAGATGCAGCTGACGGGGCGTGCCCGGCATGATCTGGGCCGCGCTGGTGGCGCTGACGAAGTAGTCGTGGTCGGTCAGGTTCTCGGCGCTCAGCTGGGCTTCCCACTGCTGCCAGCGGTAGCCGGCACGGGCGTCGAAGCGGGCGTAGCCGGGCAGGGTGGTGGTGTTGGCGTTGTCGGCGAAGCGATCCCCTACCGCCGTCACCCCGGTCTCGCCGAACCAGCCCTGCTTGCCGCTCTGGTAGCCGGCAAACAGCTGGCCGTTCTGGCGCGAGACGTTCATCGGCCGCTTGCCTTGCAGCGCCTCATCCGCCTTGACCTGTTCGGCATCCTGGATGGCGACGCCGCCGCGCAGATAGATCTCGTCGGTCAGCTGGGCACGGGCGCTCAACTCGATGCCGTCGGTGCGCTGCAGGCCGGTGAGGAGCACGCGGGTGGGATCCAGGGGATCCTTGCTGCGCTTGTTGTACATCTCCAGCCGGTAGAGGGAGAGGGTGGTGGCCAGGCGGCCATCCAGCCAGTCGCTCTTCACGCCGCCCTCGTAGAGCCGGGTGTGCTGGGGATCCAGCTTGTTGTTCTTGTCCCCCGGGGTAAGACCGATCAGCTCCCCTCCCACCGGGGTGAAGGTCTTGCTGTAGGAGGTGTAGAAGGCGTGCTCCTCGATGGGGTTCCACACCAGGCCCAGGCGCGGACTCAGGCTGGTGACCGAGACGGTCTGCTCCTTGTCGAGGTCGTTGCGGCGGCTGGTGACGGTGAAGTCGTCGCGGCGCAGGCCTGCCAGCAGGTGCCAGTCACCCAGGCTGAGCTGATCCTGCACATAGAGGCCGACACCGCGCACCCTGTGGCTGGCGTCGCTGGCGAGCTTCATGGCGCCGTCATAGGTGGGCAGGGAGTCTGGATCATAGAGGTTGCCTGCCGGGATCGGGCTGGCGTTCTGGTAGAGCCTGGGGGTGCGCTCCTGCCAGCTCTGCTCGACGCCCACCAGCAGGCGATGGCCGACGGGGCCGGTCTGCAGCTGGCCTTCGGCTTCGGTGTTGCTGGTGAGGCTGCTGGCCTTGAGATCCTGCTGCCAGCGGGCGCGGGTCACCTTGTCCCCCTTGACGCTGGTGACATAGGTGTTGTCGAACTGGCTGTCGAGGGTGGTGTAGCCGAGCTGCTGGCGCAGTTGCCACTGATCGTTGATGTCCCAGGTGAGGCGGGATCGGGTGGACTGGGCCAGATCGTCGATGAAGTCGCGGCGGGTGTCGCTGTAGACGTTCTCGATGGGGACATCCGCCGGGCGACCATCGACGCCGGGGATGCCGCGATCCGGGGTACGATCGTGCTCGTTGCGCTCGTACTGCACCAGCCAGTTCAGGCTGTCGCTGATCTCCCAGTTGACGGAGGGGGCCAGCAGGGTGCGCTTGCTGGTCACCTCGTCGCGAAAGCTCTCCTTGTCCTCCTGGGCCAGGTTCAGGCGCAGTTGCACCCGTTCCCCTGCCTCGCCGTTGAGGTCGGCGGCGAAGCGTCGGCTGTCGAAGCTGCCGACCCGGGCGCTGACGCTGGAGGCCTGCCCCCTCTGGGGCGTCTTGCTGACCCGGTTGACGATACCCCCCGTGCTGCCACGGCCGTAGAGCACGGCGGCGGGGCCCTTGAGCACCTCGACCCGCTCTATGTTGCCAAGGTCGCGGGTGTATTGCATGTCGTCGCGAAAACCGTCCAGATAGAAGTCGTTGCTGGCGCTGAAGCCGCGGATGTTGGCGCCGTCAAAACGGGTGTCGCCGCTGGCGTTGACCCCGGGGATGCCGGTCAGGGCCTCGCTCAGGGTGGGCTGGCCGAAGGCGGTCAGCTCGCTGGCGGACACGCTGTCTATGGTCTGGGGCACCAGCTTGGCCGGGGTGGCGGTACGGGTGGCGGTAGCGACTTCGTCGTGCTGGCTGCGTTTGCCAAAGACGGTGATGCTGTCGTCGGCCTGGGCGCTGGCGCTCAGGGACAAGAGGGCGGCCCACACCAGGGTATGGGTCTGATTGAGGTGTTGCATGTGTTGATCGACTCTAGAAAATTTGCCTGAAGCTATTGATTTATTTGTAATTATTGATGTGCACCCATTTCGGGAGGATGCTAATGATATTGATTTTCATTAGCGTGGCAAGGAGAAGATGACAAATATCCGCCCCCCGGGCGGCAGCGGCCGATGAGCGGCGTCAATCGAGTTGGTGGTGTGCATCATGCGAGTCTTGGCGCCGCCGAGAGGGGAAGTTAGTATCGGCACATTGCGCCCCGGGCGTACCCCATGGAACAGTGGACAAGGAAGGAAAAGGAACATGACAGAGATCATCAGGGCAGACCTGCATAACCGGCAACATGGCGAGGCCCTGGTCTCCTTGCTGGACGAATACGCCAGAGACGAGATGGGGGGCGGCAGCCCGCTGGCGGACGAGGTGAAGGCGAATCTGGCCAAAGCCCTGGCCGGGCGCCCCGGTGCCCATGTGCTGCTGGCCTGGGTCGATGGCGAACCCGTCGGGGTGGCGACCTGCTTCGAGGGCTTTTCCACCTTCTCCTGCCGCCCCCTGCTCAACATTCACGACATTGCCGTGCACCCGGCCCATCGCGGTCGGGGTCTGGGCAAGGCGCTGCTCGCCGAGGCGGATCGCCTCGCCCGGGAGCTGGGTTGCTGCAAGTTGACCCTGGAGGTGTTGGAGGGGAACAAGGTGGCCCAGGCCGCCTACCGTGCCAGTGGCTTCGAGGGTTATGAGCTCGACCCGCAAGTGGGCAGGGCCATGTTCTGGCACAAGCGCCTGGCCTGAGGGGACTCTTGCCTGGGGGAGAAGCCGGCGCTAGAGTAGCGCCTGCGTGTTTTCCCCCATTGCCAATCCAGGGTGCCGTGCCGCCTCGGGGCGGCCCCTCCGCCAGGACAAGATGACTTCTCTATATGCCTCGGATCAGCGAGTGACCCGAGTGAGCTCCGAACAGCCGCGTGCGATGACGCTTTGTCCGGAGCCTGATTCGAAAGCCTGAGCTTTCGACCTCATTCATCGTCCCACCCGCCTGCCGGTGTCCTGGTGACACCTGGCTGCGCCCGGCCGTGGGACGATAACCAGAGGGCCACAGACAATGCTGTCTGTGGCCCTTTTCGTTGGATTGGTCCTTGATAGCGACCAATGCACCGCGAGCAGAGGGCCCATCGGGTCCTCTGCTTTTTTATTGCCTGGCCGATGCACCTTGTGTTTCATGACCGGATAACTGCACTCGAGTGAATCTTTCTGCCAGACTTGCCTTGCTGACCCAGGAGTCAAACATGTCACAAAATATCTATGATAATCAGGCGTTCTTCGAAGGTTATGCCCAGTTGCCCCGCTCGGTGCATGGGCTGGATGGCGCCCCCGAATGGGCGTCGCTGCGGGCCATGCTGCCGCCGCTGGCGGGCAAGCGAGTGCTGGATCTGGGTTGCGGTTATGGCTGGTTTTGCCGCAGCGCCCGGGAGCAGGGGGCGGCCGAGGTGCTGGGGATCGATCTCTCCAGCAGGATGCTGGCCCGGGCGGCCGAACTGACCCGGGATCCGGCGATCCGCTACTGTCAGGGGGATCTGGCGGCCCTGACCCTGGAGGGGGAGCCCTATGACCTCGTCTACAGCTCCCTGGCCCTGCACTATCTGCCCGAGGTGGCCCCCCTGTTTGAGCAGCTGTTCGATGCGCTCCATCCCGGTGCCAGCCTGGTGTTCTCGGTGGAGCATCCCATCTTCACCTGCCCGCAACCGCAGGGCTGGCTGCAAGACGAGCAGGGGAGGCGCTCCTGGCCCATCAACGGTTATCAGGCCGAAGGGCGGCGGACGAGCGACTGGCTGGCTCCCGGGGTGATCAAGTATCACCGCACCCTGGGGAGTTATCTCAATGCCCTGATCGCCGCCGGGTTCCAGCTCGAGCGGGTGGAAGAGTGGGGGCCGAGTGCCGAGCAGATCGCCGCCAATCCCGCCCTGGCCGAGGAGGCGGAACGCCCCATGTTGTTGCTGGTCGCCGCCCGCAGGCCCGCCATGAGGTGAGCCGCTGGCCTTCAAGAATGAGGCATGAGATAAGAAGGAGGCGCGGGATGGACGCCTCCTTGTCTGTCCGAGACCGCTGACGAGGAAGGGCCCATGGCGCTGACGGTGGAACAACTCTATGAAGTGATGGCGCAATTGCCGGATCCCGTGTTCATCCTGAGCGAGGAGGGTGACTACATCGAATACATAGGCGGCATAGAGCAGAGCGCCTATCAGGATGGCAATCCCCTGGTGGGCAAGCGGCTGCAGGACATGCTGCCACCGGACAAGGCGGCCTGGATCATGGCCAAGATAGCCCTCACCCTGGCCACGGATCAGGTGCAGGTGGTGGAGTATGAACTGGCGGCCGCCGAGGTGAAGGATATCGATGCGAAGGCGGGCCCCCAGGGGATGCAGCGCTTCGAGGGCAAGATAGCGCCCCTGCCATCGCGCTACGACGGCAAGCGCGCCGTCTCCTGGATCACCCGCAACATCACGCACCAATACGCTCTCCAGCAGCGCCTGCAACAGCTGAGCGAGACGGACCCCCTCACCGGGTTGCATAACCGCCGCTACTTCTTCGACCATTTTCCCCGCCTGATCCTGGAGCAGGCACGCTCCGGTCTCATCATGCTGGACATAGATCACTTCAAGCAGATCAATGATCGCTTCGGCCACCAGCAGGGGGATGCCGTGCTGCAAGGCTTCTGCGCCTGTGTGGCGGCCCGGCTGCGCAGCCAGGATCTGTTCGTGCGCAGCGGCGGCGAGGAGTTCCTGATCCTGCTGCCCGGCCTGCATGGGGCCGGGCTCTGTCTGGTCGCCGAGCGCATTCGCCGCGCCGTGGCCGAGATGGTGGTGGAGGCGCTCCCCACCGGGCTTCACATCTCCGTCAGCCTGGGCACCACCGAGGTACTGCCCGGGGAAGCGGTGGACGCCGTGCTGGCCCGGGCCGACGAGTGGCTCTATCGCGCCAAGCGGGCGGGACGCAACCGTTCGGCCCACTGTCCGCCCCTGTGAGGTGCGTCATTTCCTGGCCAGGGCCCTGCCTTGCCTCATCCCCTGCTCCTGGAGGGCTGCGGGGGGAAATGGGCGCCACTCTTGTCCGTATTTCTCCCCGGTCGCCTTGACGAACGGGATTGCGACCTGTTCTCATGGCCCCCCTTGTTGCTATCGATTGGAATCATGTCATGAAGAAAGTCTTACTGGTTGCCCTGACCTCACTGCCGCTGTTTGCCCATGCGGGCCTGTTCGATGCGGTCACGGACGCCGTCTCCGACACCACCAAGGAGATGGCTCTCGGCGCCGCGGACAGCTACACCAACGAGGCAGTGCAAAAGGCGTTGGGGATCAAGGAGGGGGTATCGACCCGGGCGAGCATCAAGGAGAAGTTCGGTGAGCCGGCCAGCACCGGCAAGGAAGAGCAGCTGGAGCTGTGGTACTACGACATGGCGAACCTGAGCGAGAGCTCGCCGACCCTGGCCCAGACCGGCAAGGCCCTTGTGCCGGAGCTGGACAAGAAGCAGGTGGTGATCCGCTTCGAGGGAGAGACGGTCAAGAGCCTGCGGGTGGTGGACAAGGCGTAAGCCGATCGCCCCCGGGGGACTGGATGCAGAAAAACAACAAGGGGCCGGTCGGCCCCTTGTTGTTGCTGGTCTGGATTACTGGTGCGCGTCGGCGAAGGCCTTCATCGCCTCGGCATGCTTGGTCATGCCCTCGGCCCGCTCCCCCAGCCGCTTGACGAACTCGGCCTGCTTGGCCGGATCCTCTATCTTGTCGTAACGCTGCTGCAGGTGAGCCTGGATCTCTGCCGGCGTCATCTTCTGCATGCGCTCCATACGGTCGTGGCGCTTGTGGTGCTTGCCATCCATCCCCTTGCCACCCATGGGGCAGTCGACGGCGGGGCGCTCGGACGGCGCGGTGGCGGCGGCTTCGCTGGCGGCATAGGCGCCCAGCGGCAGGCCCAGGATCAGGGTGGCGGTCAGCAGGGTCTTGGTCAGTTTTTTCATGGGTAACTCCTGTCGGATGAATACGGGTAGAGGCTGTTTCGCCTTGGTATCCAGTAAACACCGTGGAAGTGTCTGAATTTTGCCAGTTGAAGCCTATTTTGTAGCAGAGTGTGGCATCTTGGCGCTCTGGCACACTTTGACACAACCCGCCCGAGTGATTCTCGTATAATCGCCCCAGCTCGATAACGGGAGAGACAATGATGAACCAAGGTAGCCCTCATATTCTGGTGGTCGACGATCACAGCGAGATCCGCGATCTGCTCAAGCGCTTTTTGGAGCAGCACGGCATGCGCGTCAGCTGTGCCCGTGACGGGCGGGAGATGAAGAAGCTGCTGGAGGAGCGGGAGTTCGACCTGCTGGTGCTCGACCTCATGCTGCCCGGGGAAGATGGCCTCACCCTGTGCCGCGAGCTGAGGGTGAAGTCGAACCTGCCCATCATCATGCTCACTGCCATGGGGGAGGAGACGGACCGCATCATAGGGCTGGAGATGGGGGCCGATGACTATCTCGCCAAGCCGTTCAACCCGCGGGAGCTGCTGGCCCGGATCAAGGCGGTGATGCGCCGCACCCAGGCCGATCAGCAGCCGGTCGCCGAGACCCTGTCCCGGGACCTGCGTTTCGATCGCTGGCTGCTCGACATCAATCGCCGCGAGCTGATCGACGAGGACGGGGTGGGGCTCAGCCTCTCCACCGCCGAGTTCGACTTGCTCAAGGTCTTTCTGGAGCGACCCCAGCGGGTGCTGAGCCGGGATCAGTTGCTGGATCTCGCCCGTGGCCGGGAGGCGGTGGCCTTCGACCGCGCCATCGACACCCTGGTGAGCCGGCTGCGGCGCAAGCTGGAGCGCGACCCCAAGAACCCGGAACTCATCAAGACCATCTGGGGTGGCGGTTACCTGTTCGCCGCCGATGTGACCCAGGTGTGATCCATGAACCTCTTCACGCGACTCTGGCCCAAGGGGCTCACCGGACAGATAGTGCTGGTGGCCCTGGCGGGGCTCATCCTGATCCAGCTGCTCAGCATCCAGATCTACCGCTCGGACAGGGAGGAGGCCCTCGGCTTCGTCAACAGCCGCAACGCCATGCAGCGCATCGTCTCCGTGGTGCGCTTGCTCACCCTCTCCCCCCCTGAGCTGCACCGGGAGATCCTCAAGGCGAGTCGCAGCGAGACCCTGTTCCTGCGCCTGGCCCACGAGCCGCTGCAGCCGGACAATCGCAGCCCCCGCTTCGAGGCGCTGGTGCGCAGCAAGCTGGGCTATCCCCCCGGGTTGATGGTGGAGATCAGCGCCGAGCTCAGCAAGGATGCTCCCCGCAGCCGGGCCTGGCGCCATCATGTGCGCATGATGGACGATCGCAAGGGGCCGCCGCCCCAGGACATGCGCCTCTATGGCTCCATCGAGCTGCCCGGCGGCCAGTGGTTGCAGTTCAGCTCCCTGGTGGACAAGGAGGCGGGAGCCTGGTCCCTGCGCACCACTTTCAACCTGCTGCTGGTGGCCAGCCTGGTGATCGGCCTGATGATCTGGCTGTTTCGTCGCGCCACCCGCCCCCTCAAGCAGCTGGCCCACAACGCCGACAAGCTGGGGCGCGGCGAGGAGACGGCCCTGCTCAAGGAGGAGGGGCCCACCGAGATCCGCGACTCTATCCAGGCGTTCAACCGCATGCATACCCGGCTCGAACGCTTCGTCCAGGACAGGACCCAGATGCTGGCCGCCATCTCCCACGACCTGCGCACCCCCATCACCAGCCTGCGGCTGCGCAGCGAGTTTCTGGCCGATGGCGAGGACAAGGAGCGCATCCAGCAGACCCTGCAGCAGATAGAGCAGATGCTGGCGGCGACCTTGAGTTTCGCCCGGGACGAGGGCACGGAGGAGCAGACCCGGGAGCTGGATCTGGTCAGCCTGCTGGAGAGTCTGTGCGATGACTATGCCGATACCGGCCAGCCGGTGCACTTCGTGGCACAGGGCAAGCTGGTCTATGCCTGCCGTGCCAATGCCCTGCGCCGGGTGTTGCAGAACCTCATCGGCAACGCCCTCAAGTATGCGGGCGAGGTGGAGGTGCGCCTCGACTCGGGCCCTCACGAGCTGCTGATCCGGGTGATGGATCAGGGGCCCGGTATCGCCAGTGAGCGGCTCGAGGAGGTGTTCAAGCCCTTCGTGCGCCTGGACGAGGCGCGCAATACCGCCTCGGGCAGCGTGGGGCTGGGACTCTCCATCGCCCGTACCCTGGTGCATCAGCATGGCGGCGAGCTGACCCTGCACAATCGCCCCGAGGGGGGACTGGAGGCCAGGATCAGCCTGCCGCGCTGAACGCGGCCCTCGAAAATGAAACAGGCCCGCACTCGGCGGGCCTGTTTCGTTGCTGGCAAGGGTTGATCAGAACTGGTAGGTCAGCCCCAGATTGTAGCGGCGTCCATCCAGCACGGTGCCATAGCTGGCGTAGTCCACCGTCTTGTCCAGCAGGTTGTAGACGCCGGCGGTGACACTCAGTGCCTGGTTGGCCTTGTAGACCAGACCTGTGTCGAAGAAGGTGTAGGAGGGGGTGCCCTCTGCCATCCTGACCCGGCTCAGGTAGTCCGAGGTCTTGCTGCGGAAATTGACCCTGGACCAGAGGCTGACCGCCTCGCTGGTCTGCCAGTCGACCGTGGTGTTGAACATGTGGCGCGGCATCTGGTTGAGGGCCTTGCCCTCCATCGGGCCGCTCTTTTGCTCGGACTGGGTGAAGGTGTAGCTGGAGGCCAGCGACCAATCCTGGTTGATGGCCCAGTTGGCCGTGCCTTCCACCCCGCGCATGTTCGCCTCGTCGACGTTGATGCGATCGCTGATGAAGTCATAGGTGTGGCCGTTCAGGGTACAGGCGGGATCCTCCTTGCTGGTGCAGCGACGGGTCTCGGCTATCTTGTCCTCGAAGTCGGTATTGAACAGGGTCAGGCTGGCGTTGAGCCCCTGCTGTCCATCCCACAACAGGGCAATCTCTTCGCTGACGCTCTTCTCCGGCTTGAGGGCCGGGCTGCCCACCAGCATGCCGTTCTGGGTGCCGCCCCCGGTGGCCTGGCCCCAATTGGCGGCGGACATGCGCAGGTCGGGGGAGCGGTAACCGGTGGAGACGCCGCCCTTCAGGGTCCAGTGCTCGGCCGGGTGCCAGACCCCGTACAGACGCGGACTCCAGTGGCTGCCGTAGTTCTGATCCCTGTCCATGCGGATGCCGCCGGTGAGGGCGAAGCTGTCGGTCAGGGCCCACTCGTCCTCCACGAACAGGGCCCAGCTCCAGCGGGTCAGCTGGTCGGCGCGGCCGGCCACGTTGAGCTGATTGCCCTGATCCTGCAGATCCTCGTAACGGTATTGGCCGCCGACGCTCAGGTAGTGATCCCCCAGGATGAGCTGGGTATGGGTGTCGACAATGGTGTTGATCATCTTCATCTGCCGACCCGGGTTGGTGTTCTCTTCCCGTTGCAGATAGCTGGTGGAGGAGCCGAAGTCGTAGTGGCCGTCATGGGTGATGGCGTAGTTGGTGCGCTCGTAGGTGCTCAGGTTGGGTTTGGCCTTGGCCGAAATGGATTCACCCGGCGTGCGATCCCTGTCTTGCAGGCCGCGGCTCAGCTCGAAGTCGATTCGGTTGTGCTCGTCCGGGGTCAGGCTGAACACGGCGGTGCCGCTGCGGGTCTCCTGCTCGGCGAAGCCGTTCTGGAACTGATCCTCGCCGCGATGGGAGAGCTGGCCATTCAGGCGCACCCCCAGCAAGCCGTCCACCAGGGCGCCGGCGGTGTAGGCATCGGTCTGGAAGATGTCACCGGACGCCTTGTTCTCCTGGAAGGTGCTGTCGGCATGGACCGAGCCCTGCCATGCCGTCATGGAGGCTGTCTTGCGGGTGATGACGTTGATGACGCCCCCCATGGCGTCCGAGCCATAGCGGGAGGACATGGGGCCACGCACCACCTCGATCCGCTCGATGGCTTGCAGGGGCGGCAACCAGCCCTGCTCTATGCCGGGGCCGTCGCTGTTGGGGCGGGTGCCACGGCTGTCGACCCGTTTGCCGTCCACCAGCATCAGCGTGTATTTGGCCCCCATGCCGCGGATGCTGATGTCGCTGCTGCTGCCGCCACCGGTGATCACGACCCCGGGCACGTCTTTCAGGGCGTCGGTCACGTCACGGTAGGCGCGTTTCTCCAGTTGCTCCCGGGTCACCACAGAGATGGAGGCGGCCGAGTCTTCGATCTTCTGCTGGAAACCCGAGGCGGTGACCACCATGACTTCGTTCTGGCTGGCGTGAGCCTGGCTGGCCAGTGCGGCGAATATCAGGGTGGCGAGAGGGGTGATGCGGATGCTAGTCATGAAAACCTGAACTCCTGGCAAGGAAAGTTTCTCGGCTCGCCTCTGTGTCCCGGGATCTTGGTGTCGCACTGGGTGGGCGGAGCTGAGCCTCAAACGGATTGTGTTTGTCGGCAGGCATTTTATGCAAACGAGAATCAATTGCAAATGATATTGATTTTCATTTGTTTGTTTCTGAGGGAAGAGGGCTTGTCGAGGAGAGGTATAGTCCGGATGCCAGACGACAAAAAACCCGCCGAGGCGGGTTTTTTTAAATTCTTGCAAGTGGTCAGTCAGCAGGCATCTGCCTGATTACCGGCCTCTCGGCTTGAATTACAGACCAACTACGTTGGCAGCAGCCGGGCCTTTCTGGCCTTGCTCGATGGTGAACTCAACGCGCTGACCTTCGTCCAGGGTTTTGAAGCTGGTGGACTGGATGGCGGAGAAGTGTACGAACACGTCTTTGCTGCCGTCAGCCGGGGAGATGAAGCCAAAACCTTTTTCAGCGTTGAAGAATTTAACGGTACCAGTCATTTTGTTAGACATAATAATTTCCTTTTGAGTGTTTAAGTGCCATATGGCAATTTATGATTTTTCGTCAGAATACGTATGGCGCACTAAACAAGGAGAATTATTTGATAAGAGAAATCTAAGATAACGCCTATCTAATCACTGCTTTACTAGAGACTACCTAACATAATGTGGTCTGAACTACCGAACCATCGAGAAAGATTAAAACACGCCCCCTCTGCGATAGCAATCTTTATCTCGCCAATCCTTTTTTTCTGCAGCCATTCTGGCGGTGAAATCTTGCCGGAAAAGGGGGGGAATCATCCGCTGGATGTTGGCGGATCGAGAGTGGGATCCTTGGCCAGCCTGCCCTGGCGGGGATCATCACACCCATCATGAGCCATGACGAGCTGGCGCGACATGAGGGTGAAAAAAACTTTAAAAAGCAGCTGATGGTGCAGGTGGGGGACTCTGCAAGGTCGCCCGGCCCCGGAAGCCGCCGCCAGCGGGCTCAGCGGCGGCCGCGGAACTTGCCACTGACGGAGTCAATCCAGCTGAAGGTCTCTGGCAGTACCTGGTTGCGGGCCCGTTCCTTGGCTTTCTCGCGGGCGATGCGGGAAGCTTCCTTGGCGGCTTCGGCGCGATCGGCCACGACCTTGAGGCGACCCTCTTCCCGGATCTTGTTGCGCTCGCCATTGGTCAAGGGGTGATCCGCATTGGCCTGTGCCTTTTGCAGCAGTTGGGTTATTTCAGCCTTTTCTTTCTCGGTGAGATCTTTCATTTCCAGCTTTTTCACGGGACTCTCCTGGCAAGTTGGTAATGAAGCACCTTATCACATATCGTTGATTATTTCTTATTCCCCTCTTGCCATTGGTTTTTACCCTTGTCATCGGCGTCATTATTTTCTCTGAAGCGTTTTTTGCCTTAAAAAATAGTGGCTCGAACAGGCGGGTGTATAAATTTCACCGTAACCAGACAATAAATAAAATAACGATAGATATGAGTGGCTTGCCCGGATCCCGGGTCAATGTCTTGCTCAAGCTGGGCTGCAGATGGGGATGGATCCTGGCTCGGGTTCAGGGGTATGCTGGGTCGCCCCTGTTCGTTGGGGGCAAGTCAGTACTAGTAGTTAACGATTCGGATGGCAACAGGGGCCTGGCCCCGTGTGTCGGTCACATTTTTGGAGTTTGATGATGAGCAACAAAGAACATCACAACGGCAAAGATGGCAAGAAGAAGCCGCAGATGTCACTGAAGGAAAAGCGCGAGGCCAAGCGCCAGAAAGCCGAACTCAAGAACGGCAGCGCCATGAAGTAACTCAGCTCAGCCGAGCCAGTACCAAAAGCCAGCCTCTGTGCTGGCTTTTCTATGGCTGGCTCTCCCCATTTCAGGGGCTGACATCATAGTCGGCAAAGATCTGCTCGTAGCGGCCATCGACACGCATGGCCAGCAGGGCCCGATCGAAATGATCCCGCACCGCCGCACTGCGAAAGGCGAAGTGGTAGAGGGTGGGAGCGAACAGGGAGTGAGCCAGGATCTGTGCCCGGGAGCCATGGAGGGGGTCGGCGGGTTGCAGCTGATCCAGAAAGTAGTGGAAGACTCGCTCTTCCATGATCACGGCATCCACCCGGCCGAGCAGCAGCTGACGCACCTGTGTCTGCTGTTTGGCCACCTCCTCGTAGTGGGGATTGCGGGCGGCCACGGCGGCAAAGTCTGGTCCCAGTACCCGAGTGGCTCGCTGAAAGGCGGTCACCCTCATGGTGGCCAGGTCGTCCAGGCTCATGAGCGTGAAGGGGGGCAGGGTGAAGACCTGGTTGCGAAAACGGATGACGGGGCGGGAGAGAAAGGCGCCGTCCAGCATGCCGGGTCTGACGTTGATGATGGCATCCAGCTTGCCGTCGGCCAGCATGCGGAAGGTGCGTTCCAGGGGCAGGTACTGGAAATCGAGACGATATTCGCTGCCGTCGAAGGCGGCGCGCAGCAGGTCCAGCTCAATGCCTCGGCCCTGCTCCTGGATCACATAAGGGGGGATGGCGAAGCTGACGCCCACCTTGAGTGGCTGGGCGCTCAGAGGCCCGCTCAGCAAGAGTGCGATGATCAGGAGTCCGCGTGCGATCATGGTGTGCCTGTCATGTTGTCATCCGCCTGCATCATAGCGAATTCCCCGAAGCGGCAGGGAGTGCGGTGACCGGATAGGTCAACATTGGGGGGAGAGTGCGGCTTGGCTGCGACAGTCGTGGACATGGAAAAAGGCCCTGAATGGTCAGGGCCTGATCGCAGGTATTTTTTAGAAGGGAATATCGTCGTCGAAATCCATCGGCGGTTCGTTGTAGACCGGCGGAGCAGACTGGGGTTGCTGCTGCGGGCGGCTGTAGCCTCCCTGCTGCATGTTCTGCTGAGGGGCGGCGGGACGTTGCTGCATGTTCTGCGCGGGAGCGGCCTGCTGCGGCTGACCCCAGTTGCCCTGAGACGGCTGGCCGCCCATGCCTTGACCGGCGCCACCCTGGGGGCGACCACCCAGCATCTGCATCACGCCACTGAAGCTGTCGACCAGTACCTCTGTGGTGTAGCGCTCCTGGCCGCTCTGATCTTGCCACTTGCGGGTCTGCAGCTTGCCTTCGACATAGACCTGGGAGCCTTTCTTCAGGTACTCGCCCGCCACTTCGGCCAGCTTGCCCATGAACACCACACGGTGCCATTCGGTGCGCTCTTTCTGCTCACCGGTCTGCTTGTCGCGCCAGGTTTCGGAGGTGGCCAGGGTGATGTTGGTCACGGCACCGCCGCTCGGCATGTAGCGCACTTCCGGGTCTTGTCCCAGGTTACCGATCAGAATGACTTTGTTGATGCCTCGACTGGCCATAATCTCTCTTCCACCTTTATATACCGACCAGCAGTCTGGTCTGAATGTCACACAATGTTGCCGTCGCACAGGGCAGGTGCCGTCTTAATCGACGTCTGCCGCTCGCCTGTCGCCAACCGGGGCTGAGCCCGGCCATCGACATCCGATTAGCCGGCAATAGTAACAGTTGATGCCCGGGATAGCACATCTTTAGCGCGAGCGGGCCGCTTTGGCTCGCCCCGGTCCGCTTCAGGTTACGCTAGCCCATTTGCCGGTCGCCGGACAAGTGGCCCGGCCACGAGGGCAGCGTCCGACAGCACCATGATGACCCCGCGTTGAACCCTCATGTCTCATTTGCCCCCCCAAATAGGGGGCGTATCCTAGTCCACTGTATTGTCTAGAAAAAAATGAGTTTTACTCCCATTTGGTCGGCGTCTCATACTTTTTTAATGCTGTGCAAAAATAGGGGGTTGTTACTCTCTTGCGACCATTCCTGGCACCCGAAAAAACAAAAACGAGCCAACCGGCACACAGTTCAAGGAAGAGCCCCATGACGACAGTGACCCCCTTGGTCCTCGTGACCGAAGGCAATGTGCAGGCGACGACCTTTACCAGCCACTTGATGGCGCAAGTGGGTCAACCCATCACGCTGATCAGCCAACCGGATCAGCTGTTGACCATGGGGGAGTGCAGCCTGTTTCTGATCGATCTGGATTATCTCAAGTCGAGCCAGCAGTTCGGCTGGCACAGGGCCATCGCCGCCTTCGACTCCGCTAGCACAGTGCTGCTCAATGCCCCCAACAGCACGGACAGGGATCTGCTGCTGATGTGGCCCAATACCAGCGGCCTCTTCTTTCGCCAGGATCCCCTGGATCGCCTGGTGGCCGGGATCCGCAAGGTGATGGAGGGGGAGTTCTGGATCCCCCGTCATCTGATGTGCGAGCTGGTCAACTACTACCGGCAGGGCAACGAGCCCGCCCAACGCCACCAGACCCTGCTCACGGTGCGCGAGCGGGAGATCATTCGCTACCTGATGACGGGGGCCTCCAACACCGAGATTGCCGACAGCCTGTTCGTCAGCGAGCACACCATCAAGTCCCACCTTTATAACGTCTTCAAGAAGCTGAACGTCAAGAACCGGCTGCAGGCGGTGAGCTGGGCCAAGGATTACCTCGATTTCACGAGTTCCCACTGATGCAACGCTGGCTGCTCTGCCTCTGGCTGGCCGCCGCGCCCCTGCTGGCCGCTGACGAGGATGTCAACGCGCCCCTGGAGTCCCTGCAACCCGAGCAGGAGAACGACAGGATAGAGATAGGGGGCCTGGTGATCGATCGCACCTTCACCCGCTTCGGCCAGGGGTTCTATCACCACTTCAGCCGGCTGCGGGAGGATGAAGACCCGGACGGCAGGGAGAACCTCACCATCCATGAGCGGCCGACGGCGCGCTGGGGGAGTCTTGTCTGGGTAACCCACAACCGCAAGGTGCTGTTCAAGACGGCGCTCTCGCCGGTGCGCAGCCAGGGAGAGCTGGCGGCGCAGCAGGCCTGGGGCCAGGTGAGCAAGATTTTACGGCAACAGAAGGTGGCCATGATGTTCATGGATACCTTCGATCTGGAACACGATGAACTATAAGGACATGGCATATGTGCTCTCGCCTCCTGCTCCTGGCCCTGACGGTCACCATGACCGCCTCCGCCTCCGAGCTGATCTATCGCCCCATCAACCCCAGCTTTGGCGGTAATCCTCTCAACAGCAGCCACCTGCTGGGCACGGCCAATGCCCAGAACGATTACAAGGATCCCTCCGCCGGTGGCAGCAGCGGCACCTCGGCCCTGGACAGGCTCACCTCCAGCCTGCAGTCGCGGCTGGTGAGCCAGTTGCTGGCGGACATAGGCCAGGATGGCAGCCAGAGCGGCAGCCTGGTTACCGACGAGTTCGCGATCAATGTGGTGGACGAGGATGGCACCCTGGCCATCTCCATCACGGATAGAGCGACGAATGAAACCACCCTGATCGAAGTGAATGGCCTGATCGCCGACTGAGGATGCTATGAAACGGATACCCCTGTTCGCCACCCTGCCCCTGGTGGCCCTGCTGCTTGGCCTCGGCGGTTGTGCCACCCACATAGGCTCCCCCGAGCCCGATGAGAAGGCGACCCTGATGCCGAGATCCATCTCCTATAAAGAGCTGATCAGCCTGCCCAAGCCCAAGGGCAAGATAGTGGCCGCCGTCTACGACTTTCGTGACCAGACGGGCCAGTATCTGCCGGCGCCGGCTTCCAACTTCTCCACCGCCGTGACCCAGGGCGGGGTCGCCATGCTCAGCACGGCGCTGTGGGATTCCCAATGGTTCGTCCCCCTGGAGCGGGAGGGGCTGCAGAATCTCCTGACCGAGCGCAAGATAGTGCGGGCGACCCAGAACAAGCCCAATGTGCCTGGCAACAATCAGCAGCAGCTCCCCTCCCTGGTGGCGGCCAACATACTGATCGAGGGGGGCATAGTCGCCTATGACAGCAATGTGCGCACCGGTGGGGTAGGGGCCAAGTATTTCGGGATAGGGGCGAGCGGTGAATACAGGGTCGATCAGGTTACCGTCAACCTGAGGGCGGTCGATATCCGCTCCGGCCGCATCCTCAACAGCGTCACCACCGCCAAGACCATCCTCTCCCAGCAGGTGCAGGCCGGGGTGTTCCGCTTCGTCGAGTACAAGCGGCTGCTGGAGGCCGAAGCCGGGTTCAGCACCAACGAGCCGGTGCAGATGTGCGTCATGTCCGCCATCGAATCTGCGGTGATCCGCCTCATCGCCAACGGGGTGCGGGACAACCTCTGGCAGCTGGCCGATGCCAGGGATCTGGACAACCCCATACTGCAGGGGTATCTGCAAGACAGCGCCCCCATCCTCTGAGGCGGGGTCAGCCACTCAAGGCCTGTCTCACCTCTGCCCACTTTCTTTCAAAGGCCCGTTCAGGGCCTTTTTTCATGGGTCCCCATGGGGAGGGCGGGTCTCAGCCTCTTCTCACACTTTCTTCCCAGGACGGGCGGGATCCGAATCAGCCTCGAATCAGCTATGTGCCTGATGGCCGCCCGGCCGGGGGCTGGGGATACTGGACCCGCACTTCAAAAAGGTAATCACAGATGAAATACCTGACGCCTCTCCTGATGACCCTGAGCCTGCTCGGCCTGCCCGTGGCGGCGCAGGATCTCGCCCCGGCCAGCGAACTGGGACAAGACAACGAACTCGAGCTGCTGCAGCGCGGGGAGGGCAATCAGGCCCGGCTGTGGCAACTGGGCACGGACAACGAGCTGTTGCTCGGCCAGTCGGGGAACGACAACCAGGCGCGCCTGATGCAGCGAGGGGATCGGCAGCGGCTGAGCCTGGAGCAGATCGGTGACAACCACTGGGTCGATGCGGTCCAGCTCGGGGTCGGCAACAGTGCCGAGCTCTACCAGGCCGGCGTCGGCAACCAGATCTGGCTGTGGCAGCAGGGTCTGGACAACCAGGCCTGGATCAGCCAGAGCGGGTATGACAATCGGGCGCGGGCGGTTCAGCTCGGTGATGGCAATCTGGCCACCATAGAGCAGAGCGGCAGCGGCCTGGCGGCCACCGTCATTCAGGCGGGGGTCAACCAGCAAGTGAGAGTAGTCCAAACCAACTGAGCCCAGGCTCACACCAAAGCACGAGAGGGAAATCATGTTCAAACGTACCATCATCGCCTCCGCCGTATTGCTGGCTACTTCCAGCGTCTGGGCGGCTTCCACCAACAACCAGGCCACGGTCGCCCAAACCGGCAACAACAACCTGGCCACGGTCGAGCAGATCGACAACAGCAACCACAACGAGGCGAGCATCAGCCAGGTGGGGGCCGACAACGAGGCGAAAACCATCCAGAAGAACACCAGCCAGTCCGAGGCCAGCGTGGCTCAGATCGGGGTCGGCAACGACGCCCTGGTGACCCAGGAGTCCAGCACGGCGGGCTCCCTGGCCCAGGTCGCGAGCACGGGCAACTTCAACGTCGCCACCGTGACCCAGCAGGTGTTCAACGAAGGATCCCATGCCTCCGTGGCCCAGATCGGCAACCACAACAACGCCGATGTGATGCAGGACAACGGTGATGGTGCCAGTTCTACCGTGAGCCAGGTGGGCAATCACAACGAGGCCAACCTCAACAACTATTGGTCCGACAAGGCCATCGCCAACGTCAGCCAGCTCGGCAATGGCCATGAGGCCAGCGTCTCCCAGCAGATCGCCGATGGCGCCGAAGCCCAGGTTGCCCAGTCCGGCAACCTGAACAAGGCCAGCGTCACTCAGGCCACCAATAACTATGGCTATGCCTATCCGGAGGGAACCCTGGCAAAGGTGACCCAGTCTGGCAGTGGCAACGAGGCCCTGGTCGACCAGCGCGATCTCGATAACAAGGCCTATGTCACCCAGAGCGGTGCCGATGGCTATGTGACCACGGCCCAGTCCGGCTCTGCGGCCGGTGAGGGCAACACCCTGACCGCCCACCAGGCTGGCAGCAACGAGCGCGCCACCCTGACCCAGGTTGGCAACCGCAACGAGATCGAAACCAGCCAGACCGGCCATGACGACGGGTTGACCATCGATCAGCTGGGGGATGACAACCTGGCCATCGCCTATCAGAGCGGCGCCGGCGAACAGGCCACCATACATCAGGTGGGTGAAGGCAACCTGGCCGACACCGAGCAGAAGGGGGCGGGCAACCAGGCCAGCGTCAATCAGCAGGGCAATGGCAACGATGCCGTAGTCAAGCAGCTGGCCAGCAGCACGGATGGCGTGGTGACCATAGATCAGAACGGGAATGACAACTACGCCAATGCAGTGCAGGAGGCGGGCAGCAACAACCAGATCGCCATCGACCAGCAAGGGGATCGCAACCAGGTGGCGGCCGCCCGTGACGTGGAAGGTAAGGGCGCCTGGACCTGGGGGTCGGACAACGAGCTGACCGTGGCCCAGAGCGGGAATGACAACTGGGCCTATGCCGATGCGTCCCACTCGGGTTCGACCGTGACCGTGACCCAGACCGGGGACATGAACAGCGCCTCCGTCGAATCCTATCTGGGCAGCGACAACGAGCTGAGCGTCAGCCAGACCGGCAACCACCATGTGGCCGATGTCTACGTCAACGCCGGCATGAATGGCGGCAACAACCTGGTCGATGTGGTGCAGACCGCCAGCTACAATACGGCTCAGGTCGATGTGTACGGCAGCAACAACCAGGCTTATGTCTACCAGGGCGGCAATTGATGCGTCTCATGTTCGGGGGCCTGCGGGCCCCTTTTTCATTTTCGCGGCGGCGCGGGGGTCACCTCTGGTGGTGCCTGCTGCCCCTGCCATGGCTGATGACCCTGGCCGTCCTGGCCGAGGAGAACGAGATGACGCCAGTCCCCAGTGTGCAGTTCAATGCCATATCGACCCCCACCGGCCTCTCCCTGGCCCCCACCCTGCACAGCGGCCAGCCTGTGACGCTGGGCTTCACCCTGGATCTGTGGAGCGAAGGCGCCGCCGGGCAGAGCCACCAGCGCCAGGGAGGGCAGGTCAGACTGCTCGCCGATCGCCCCCATGGTCTGGGCCGGCTGAGTCTGGGGTTGAGCTGTCCCTACCAGGTCAGGGTCAGGGTGCAACTGTGGCAGGGGGAGGCGCTGCTGAGCGAGCAGGAGCAGCATTTCAGCTGCCCGTCGCCGCCGTGATTTCCCGCCTGGACTGTCTATTCATCCAGTAGTCTCTATGCCATACTGGCCCGCTCTGGTTCCCGTATCGAGCGCGCAACAAGATGGAAAAAATCGTGATCCGGGGTGCCCGCACCCACAACCTCAAGAACATCAACCTGACTCTGCCCCGCGACAAGCTGATCGTGGTCACGGGTCTCTCCGGCTCCGGCAAGTCCTCCCTGGCGTTCGATACCCTCTATGCCGAGGGGCAGCGCCGCTATGTGGAGTCGCTCTCCGCCTACGCCCGCCAGTTCCTCTCCCTGATGGAGAAGCCGGATGTGGACCATATCGAGGGGCTGTCGCCTGCCATCTCCATCGAGCAGAAGTCCACCTCCCACAACCCGCGCTCGACCGTCGGCACCATCACCGAAATCTACGACTACCTGCGCCTGCTGTTCGCCCGGGTCGGCGAGCCCCGCTGCCCGACCCATGCCATCCCCCTCGCCGCCCAGACCATCAGCCAGATGGTGGACCAGGTACTGGCCCAGCCCGAAGGGGCCAAGCTGATGCTGCTGGCCCCCGTGGTGCGCAACCGCAAGGGGGAACACAGCAAGCTGCTGGAGAACCTGGCGGCCCAGGGTTACATCCGCGCCCGCATCGATGGGGAGGTGTGCGATCTCTCGGATCCTCCCGCCCTGGAGCTGCACAAGAAGCACACCATAGAAGTGGTGGTGGACCGCTTCAAGGTGCGTGATGACCTGGCCCTGCGCCTGGCCGAATCCTTCGAGACGGCCCTGACCCTCTCCGGCGGCATCGTACTGGTGGTGCCCATGGACGGGGAGGATCAGGTGAAAGCCATGACCTTCTCCGCCAACTTCGCCTGCCCCGAGTGCGGCTACTCCATGTCGGAGCTGGAGCCGCGCATCTTCTCCTTCAACAACCCGGCGGGGGCCTGTCCTACCTGCGACGGCCTCGGGGTGCAGCAGTATTTCGATCCCGCCAAGCTGATCCACGATCCGAGCCAGAGCCTGGCCGGTGGTGCCATCCGTGGCTGGGACAAGCGCAGCTTCTACTACTTCCAGATGCTCAAATCTCTCTCCGATCACTATCAGTTCGACCTGGATACCCCCTGGGGGGATCTGCCTGCCAGGGTGCAGGAGGTGGTGCTGCGCGGCTCGGGCCGTACCGAGATCGAGTTCCGCTACATGAACGATCGCGGCGATGTGGTGGTGCGCAAGCACCCGTTCGAGGGGATATTGCACAACATGGAGCGCCGCTACCGGGAAACCGAATCCAACTCGGTGCGCGAAGAGCTGGCGAAATACATCGCCAACAAGTCCTGCACCAGCTGCGGCGGCAGCCGGCTGCGGGAGGAGGCCCGTCACGTCTTCGTCGACAACCGCAACCTGCCCGCCATCGCCGAGCAGTCCATCGGCGACGCCCTGGCCTTCTTCGAAGGATTGAACCTGTCCGGCCAGCGCGCCCAGATCGCCGACAAGATATTGAAAGAGATCGTCGAGCGGCTCGGTTTCCTGGTGAACGTGGGTCTCAACTATCTGAGCCTGTCTCGCAGCGCCGAGACCCTCTCCGGTGGTGAGGCCCAGCGGATCCGGCTGGCCAGCCAGATCGGCGCCGGCCTGGTGGGGGTCATGTATGTGCTGGACGAACCCAGCATAGGTCTGCACCAGCGGGACAACGAGCGGTTGCTGGGCACCCTGACCCACCTGCGGGATCTGGGCAATACCGTGATCGTGGTGGAGCATGACGAGGATGCCATTCGCCTCGCCGACCATGTGCTCGACATTGGTCCGGGGGCGGGGGTACACGGCGGCGCCATCGTGGCCCAGGGCACACCGGAGGAGATCATCGCCAATCCCGAGTCCCTGACCGGTGACTACCTCTCCGGGCGCAAGGAGATCGCCGTGCCGGCCGAGCGTACCCCGCTTACCGACCGCTGGCTCAGACTCAAGGGGGCGAGCGGCAACAACCTGCGCAACGTCAACCTGGATCTGCCCATCGGGGTGATGACCTGCGTCACCGGCGTCTCCGGCTCCGGCAAGTCGACCCTGATCAACGATACCCTGTTTCGCATCGCCCACCGCGAGCTCAACAAGGCGACCGAGTCCACCCCGGCCCCTTACCGCAGCATCGAGGGGCTGGATCAGCTGGACAAGGTGGTGGACATCGACCAGAGCCCCATCGGCCGCACCCCACGCTCCAACCCGGCCACCTATACCGGCCTGTTCACCCCGATCCGCGAGCTGCTCTCCGGCACCCAGGAGGCGCGTTCGCGCGGTTACCAGCCGGGTCGCTTCTCCTTCAACGTGAAAGGGGGGCGCTGCGAGGCGTGCCAGGGGGACGGGGTCATCAAGGTGGAGATGCACTTCCTGCCGGACGTCTATGTGCCGTGCGACGTCTGCAAGGGCAAGCGCTACAACCGCGAGACCCTGGAGGTGAAGTACAAGGGCAAGAACATCCACGAGATCCTCGAGATGACGGTGGAGGACGCCCGCGCCTTCTTCGATCCCGTCCCTGCGGTGGCGCGCAAGCTGCAGACCCTGATGGACGTGGGCCTCTCCTATATCCGCCTCGGCCAGTCCGCCACCACCCTGTCCGGTGGCGAGGCGCAGCGGGTCAAGCTGGCGCGGGAGCTCTCCAAGCGGGATACCGGCAAGACCCTCTATATCCTGGACGAGCCGACCACGGGCCTGCACTTCCACGACATACAGCAGTTGCTCAAGGTGCTGCACCAGCTGCGGGATCGGGGCAACACCATGGTGATCATCGAGCACAACCTGGACGTCATCAAGACCGCGGACTGGGTGGTGGATCTGGGACCGGAAGGGGGCGCCGGCGGTGGTCGCATCCTGGTGACGGGCACCCCGGAGCAGGTGGCCAGGAATAAGGAGTCCCACACGGCCCGCTTCCTGGCCCCCCTGCTGGCGAAGCTGGCGGCCAGGACCTCGGCCAGCCAGCCTGGGCGCAAACGCAAGGCGCAAAAGACCGAGCAGAGCGAGTGACGGTCAACCGTCCTCTTCGGTGAGGACGCGCTGTCGGCGTCCGGCGAGCGGGATCTCCGGGTCCCTCTTTTACATGGGGGATCTCCGGGCCCCTCTTTCTACAAAGGGGGCCTGCGGGCCCCCTTTGACATGGGCGCTCAGGGAACCCGGCGGCGGCGGGAAATAATAGCCTGGTGGCGTGCGGTGCGGCAGGCGGCGAATAAGCCACCTGGATCACAGAACCTGTATTCAACCCACCGCTTAAAGCTGAAATTATATTCACGTCAAAAACAGTAACCATTAAAAATCATATGGTTAGCCATGAAAATAAGAGGCGTCTCGCATCTCGTAAGCTATTTCGTACATCTATCTATTTATTGGTAACGTTTGCGCTAAATCAATAACCAGCCAGTCACATCCTTTTATAGTCGCCTTGCTTACAACCCAGAATGAAAAACTAAAAAAGGAAACTTGGTGATGAACAAATTGCTTCCCCTGATGCTTGCAGCCGCCTTTACCGCCCCCGCCATGGCCCACCAGGCCGGCGACATCCTGGTGCGCGGTGGCCTGGCCTTCGTCTCTCCCCAGGAGAGCAGCGACGACGTGCTGGGCACGGGCGAGTTCCAGGTCGATGACGACATGCAGCTCGGGCTGACCCTCTCCTACCTGATCACCGACAACTGGGGGGTCGAATTGCTGGCGGCCACCCCCTTCTCCCACCGGGTGAGCACCCCCGGGCTGGGGGAAGTCGCCAAGGTCAAGCATTTGCCGCCGAGCCTGATGGCGCAGTACTACTTCGGTGACGCCCAGAGCAAGGTGCGTCCCTATGTGGGCATCGGCATCAACTACACCACCTTCTTCAGCGAGAAGGGCAAGGGCGCCCTCGAGGGGGCGGACGTGAAGCTGGATGACTCCTGGGGCATGGCGGGTCAGATCGGCCTCGACATGGCGATCAACGATCGCTGGTTCGTCAACGGCTCCGCCTGGATCATGGACATAGACACAGAGGTACACGTCAATGGCGGCGAGGGGATCAAGACCTCCATCGACCCCATGGCCTTCATGGTCGGCGTCGGCTATCGCTTCTAATGACACCTACTTGCACTGCACGTCCTTTTCGCCCGGCTGAGCCGGGCTTTTTTATGGGCGTCTATTGATTCCCTTGTCATAAAAACATCATAAATTCACCTCTCCTGTCTCCACTAATGGGCCGCCCGGCCGATATCCCTTGTACTGTCCCTTTCCCAACGAGTGAGGATGTCTCATGGGTTTGTCCATCGTGCAGCGGATCATCGCCGGATTTGTGCTGATGCTGCTGTTGTTAATCCTGCTGGGGGCCGTCAGCGCCCTCAAGATCCGGGGGATCAGCCAGGGTCTCTCCCAGGTGTCCGATACGGCCACCCCCCTGGTCATTACCGTGGCTGGCCTCAAGGGGGCGCTGCAGGACAGCAACCGCTGGGTGCTGGAGTACCGTGCCAGCGAGCAGGCCAGCAAGCTGCCGGATCTGGCCAGCCGCTTCCAGCAGCAAGAGGCAGGCTTCAAGACCCTGAGCCAGCAGATGGGGCGTTTCACCGAGCTGGCCGAGGCGCGTCAGCGTTTCGCCGGGGTGGAGCAGGCCACGGGGCAGTTCTACGGGCTGGCCGAGCAGGTGATGGCTCAGCATGGCCAGTGGCTCGACCTGCTGGCGCGACGCCAGCAGCTGGAGATGGCCTTCATCCGCCTGGAGGATACCTATCAGTGGGCTGCGGATCTGCTGCTGCAGCAGGCCGCCGCCAAGCGATCCATGCGCAACAAGGCCGAACTCATCACCTCCGGCATCGCCCGGGATCTGAAGAACATCCGCCGCGCCGATGGGGAAACCGACCTCAACGAGCTGGAGCGGGTGCTCGGCAAGGACATAGAGATGGCCCGCAAGCGGCTGGAGCGGGTCGATGTGCCCGCCGACGTCAAGCAGCGCTTCGTCTCCAATCTGGACAGGATGCAGGAGCTGGCCCTCGGCAAGCAGGGGCTGCTCGCCACCATGCGTCAGGGCCAGCAGCTCGCCGTCTCCCTGGAGCAACTCAACCAGCAGCTGGATACCGCCCTGGTCAGCAGCCTGAGTCAGCTTGACGAGATGGGCAAGAGTGCAGGCACCATCGCCAGTGAGAGCCGCGCCCAGGCCGATGATGCCGTCAGCAGCGCCAGCATCTGGATCCTGCTGGTGGCCGCCGTCTCCGCCGGCGCCGCCCTGCTCATCGGTTACACCACGGCCCGCAGCATTCAGCGCCCCTTGCAGCGCATCGACCATGAGCTGGGCCTGATGGCGGCAGGGGACATGACCCGTCGCATCGACTACCGCAGCCGCTGCGAGTTCGGCAGTCTCTCCCGCTCCATTGACACCCTGGCGGGCAAGACGGGGGAGCTGCTCTCCCAGATCAATGCCGGCTCCCGCCACCTGGTGGAAGAGGCGAGCCGCGCCGCCGAGATAAGCGATCGGGCCATGGCCCGGGTGCAGGATCAGAAGAGCCAGACCGATCAGGTGGCTGCCGCCATCACGGAACTGGAGGTGAGTGCCACCGAGGTGGCCCGCTCCACCGATGGCACCCGGCACGAGGTGGATCTCGCCGATGCGGAGGCGAAGGCCGGTCGTCATCAGGTCGCCGCCACTCGCCGTCTCACCGAGGAGCTGGCAGGCGCCATGGCCGAGGCGATGGGCATCACCCACAAGCTGGGGGAGTTCAGCCACAACATCGGCAGCATACTCGACGTGATCCGCGGCATCGCCGAGCAGACCAACCTGCTGGCGCTGAACGCCGCCATCGAGGCGGCTCGGGCCGGTGAGGCCGGTCGCGGCTTCGCCGTGGTGGCCGACGAGGTCAGGGCCCTGGCCAACCGGACCCAGACCAGCACGGAGGAGATCCAGGCCATGATAGAGAACCTGCAGAGCGCCAGCGACCAGGTGGTCGAGGTGATGGCGCGCAGTCAGGAGCAGACCGGCAGTTGCGTCGATCAGACCCGCCAGATGGATGAAGCCCTGCAATCCATCGCCGATCGGATGAGCGCCATCAAGTCGATGGCCGATCAGGTCGCCCACGCCGCCCAGGAGCAGATCTCGGTCAGCCAGGGGGTGGCGCGCCACATCGCCGGCATCGCCGAGGTGGCCTACGAGACAGAGCGGGAAGCGCGTCAGTCGGCGGGCAGCAGTGAAGTGCTGGCCGATCTGGCGGGCAAGCAGCAGCAATTGATCGCCCATTTCAAGGTATGAGAGGACTTATGGCTAACAAGTGGATTGGAGCCCTGAGTCTCCTGGTGTGTGGTCAGCTGATGGCCAGCGAGCTGGTGATCGAAAGCTGGCGGATCGATGACAAGGCTCTGTGGGAGCAGAAGATAATCCCGGCCTTCGAGGCCGCTCACCCTGGCATCCAGGTGAGATTCAACGGCGTGCAGAACGTCAGCTACATGCCGACCCTGTGGGCCAGCCTGAAGGCGGGCAAGGCGGGGGATCTCATCACCTGCCGTCCGTTTGACGACTCCCTGGCCCTGTTCAAGGCGGGCCATCTGGCCGAGCTGACCGAGATGGCCGGGATGGAGAACTTCCCGAGCTTTGCCCAGTCCCCCTGGCAGACCGACTCGGGGGCGCAGACCTTCTGCGTGCCCATGGCCTCCGTCATTCACGGCTTCTTCTACAACAAGGCGATCTTCAGCGAGCTGGGACTGACCGTGCCCCAGACCCGCGACGCCTTCTTCGCCGCCCTCGACAAGGTGAAGGCCGATGGCCGCTATGTGCCGCTCGCCGTGAGCGGCTCGGAGAGCTGGGTCGCCTCCGAGCTGGGTTTCCAGAACATAGGCCCCAACTACTGGCAGGGGGAGGATGGACGACTGGCGCTGATCGACGGGCAGGAGCGGCTGGACAACCCGCAATATGTCAAGGTGTTCGAGGAGCTGGCCCGCTGGCGCGCCTATCTCGGCGAGGGGGGGGAGAGCCGCGACTATGCCGCGACCAACGAGCTGTTCACCTCCGGCAAGGCCGCCTTCTATGCGGCGGGATCCTGGGAAATCGCCCCCTTCACCGGCAAGCTGGACTTCGGGGTGATGCCGCCGCCCGTGGCCAGGCAGGGGGACGGTTGCTTCTTCACCGATCACACCGACATCGGCATGGGGCTCAATCCCGCCAGCAAGAACAAGGAGGCCGCCATGGCCTTCCTGCAGTGGCTGACCAGTGCCCAGTTTGCCGAGCTGTATACCAATGCCCTGCCGGGCTTCTTCTCCCTCTCCAACCACTTCTTCGAGGTGGACAACCCGGCGGCGCGGGAGATGATGGAGTGGCGGGACAAATGTGACTCCACCATCCGGGTCGCGACCCAGATCCTCTCCCGGGGAGAGCCCAAGCTGGGGGATGAGTTGGCGAGCCAGAGCCAAGCTGTGCTGCTTGGCAGCCAGACGCCCCAGGGCGCGGCGAGCAAGCTGGAGCAGGAGCTGAAAGGCTGGTATGGCCCCCATCAGGGCAACCAGGGCAAGAAGGATGCGCCCTGCCTGTGCGAGGCCGCGGCCCCGAGCGATGCCCCTCTGGCGACGAGCCCGGCGACCCAGGAGGCCGCGAGCGTGCCGGATCAGACCCCGGTTCCCGCCCAGGCCGCCACGGCGCCCGTCCAGGACAATGCCGAGGCGGCGCCATTGCCTGCGGGCACTGTGCCCGGCGTGGAGGCGGCGCTGGCCCAGGCCCTGGAGAGCCAGTGACGAGAAGCGCGCGACCCCGTGCCGGGCGGGGCTGAGTGATGCAACTAAAACGGGAGGCCTTGGCCTCCCGTTTTAGTTGGGTGTGTACGGGATCAGCTCGCCTCGTCCCTGGGCCAGCGGCACAGGCTGGCGATGCGGGCCCTGGGGGTGAAGCCCAGGTCACGGTAGACCTTCTGGGCGTGATACTGCTCATCCGCCACTATCACCAGGGAGGGGACTCGGGCCAGACCCAGGGTGGCAACCCTGGCCAGCAGCTGCTTGCAGCATCCCTGATTGCGCCAGGCCCGCCGGGTGCGCACCAGCTGGAAGCGACCCTGGGTGGCGGTGAAGAAGAGGCCGCAGCTCGCGACCAGTTCGCTGCCGCACCAGAGCCCCCACCAGTCACCGAGGCCATCGGAGATCATGGCCTGATAGAGACGCTGGCGGCTCTCCAGATAGGCGAGGTAACGCTCGGCCGGGTAGTCGGGCTCACGCTCTTCGAGCTCGAGGGCGAGCCAGTCGGCCCATTCGCTGGCCACCAGGGGGCGCACCGTCAGCGTTGGCCTGACCGGGGGGGCGATCAACTGCTCAGAGGTCAGGGTCAGCACCACGCACTCCATGTACTGGTAGCCGGTGGCGACAAAGCCGGCGACCCGGCTGTTCTGTCCCTCGGCCAGGGGCCACTGGAAGGTGCGATGGCGGAGTCCGCCATCCCGGTCTACCAGCAGATCGAAGCTCTGCTCCAGCCAGCCCTTGTCCCGATCGCTCGGGGCCGTGCTCAGCAGCAGATAGTTGCCGAAGTAGTAGTCGGGGGCAGAAGGGGTGCGCACCGCCCAGAAGCCGGGGTGCTGGCTAACCTCGCCCTGATAGCGATCGAACAGCAGGTCGGTGGCGAAGCCGGGGTGGCTATCCATGATGAGCTCCTCTTGGCGGATACTGGGTTATCGGCAGGGGAGGCTGGATATTGAAAAGGGGCCGGAGCTGGGCTCCGGCCAAACAATCACACGCAGATTCAGAACGTCCAGGACGATCCGCCGTCATCATAACCCGAGCCAACGGCTTTTGGCATGGGAGCCAACCCGCAATAACGAGATAAATAAGTGATCGTATGACTCCCTTTGGGCCGTTTTACATTTCCTGGTTGACATTCGAACGCTTTCTCTTAAAGATAGCAAGACGTTTAGACGTCCAGACATTCATCGGCGTCGTGAAGAGCAGCGAGCAGGTCAGGGAGTAGAGGAATGGGATTTCACAGTGCACGTCAGGTTGAGGCACTCAACCAGAGTCTGGCCGATTTGAGCGGCGATATCGGGGTCAGCTTCGAGTTTTTTCCACCCAACAGCGAAGGGATGGAGAACACCCTCTGGCAATCCATAGAGCGGCTCAAGGTACTCGAACCCAAGTTCGTCTCCGTGACCTATGGCGCCAACTCCGGTACCCGGGATCGCACCCACAAGGTGATCAAGGACATCAAGGAGCGCACCGGTCTCATCGCCGCGCCGCACCTGACCTGTATCGATGCCAGCCGCGACGAGCTGCGCACCATCGCCCGTGATTACTGGAACAGCGGGATCCGCCACATCGTCGCCCTGCGCGGGGACCTGCCCCAGGGCGTGGACAAGCCGGAGATGTATGCCACGGATCTGGTGGCTCTGCTCAAGGCTGAGGCGGACTTCGACATCTCGGTGGCGGCCTACCCGGAGGTGCACCCGGAGGCGCGCAGCGCCCAGTCCGATCTGCTCAACCTCAAGCGCAAGATAGATGCCGGCGCCAACCGCGCCATCACCCAGTTCTTCTTCGACGTGGAGACCTATCTGCGTTTTCGGGATCGCTGCGCCGCCATCGGCATTGATGCGGAGATAGTGCCGGGGATACTGCCTGTCTCCAACTACCAGACCCTGGCCAAGTTTGCCGGTTTCACCAACGTCAAGGTGCCGCGCTGGATGCACCAGCGCTTCGAGGGGCTGGATAACGACCAGATGACTCGTAACCTGGTGGGCGCCAGCATCGCCATCGATCAGGTGCGGGTACTGAGCCAGGAGGGGGTGAAGGATTTCCACTTCTATACCCTGAACCGCTCCGAGCTGACGTATGCCATCTGCCACACCCTGGGGGTGCGCCCCAAGGGGTGAGCCGCCTCAGCCTCAAGCAAAAAGCCAGCCCATGGGGCTGGCTTTTTGTTGTCTGCATGGCGGGGGCTCAGTTCAGCAGCGGCGCAGGCGATAGAGACCCCAGCCGATGAGCAGCCCCCAGCATGCCGCCCCCACGCCGAGCAGGCTGATGCCGGAGGCGGTGATCAGGAAGGTGAACAGGGCCGCCTCACGCTCGTCATCTTGCTGCAGTGCCGCGTGCAGGCTGTTGCCTATGGTGCCGAGCAGGGCGAATCCTGCTATCGCCGTGACCAGGGCGGGCGGGAAGCCGTTGAACAGGGTGACCACGGTGGCGCCAAAGATGCCGCTGAGCAGATAGAAGCCGCCGGCCCAGACCGGAGCCGCCCAGCGCCGGGCGGGATCCTGATCCACCTCCTTGCCCATGCAGATTGCGGCCGTGATGGCGGCCAGATTGAAGGCGAAGCCGCCGAAGGGGGCCAGCACGGCACCCAGGATGCCGGTCCAGCCGATGAGAGACGAGGAGGAAACGGAGTAGTCGTGGGCCCGCAGGATGGCGATGCCCGGCATGTTCTGGGAGGTCATGGTGACGATGAACAGGGGGAGCGCTATGCCAAACAGGGCATCGAGGGAGAAACTTGGGCTCATCCAGACCGGGCTGGCCAGCTGCCAACCGAGCTCGCCGAGTTGCAGTTGCCCCCGCAGGCCGCACAACAGGATACCCGCCGCCAGCACCACCACCATGGTATAGCGTGGCCAGAGATGGCGAGCGGCGATGAAGCCCAGCAGCAGTACAGCGATCAGCAGGGGATCCTGGGGCGTTATCTTGAACAGATCCAAGCCGAAGCGCAGCAAGATCCCGGCCAGCATGGCGGTGGCCAGACTGGCCGGGATCTGCTTCATCAAACGTTCAAACCAGCCGGTGATCCCGCACAGGGTGATCAGCAAAGAGGAGAGCAGGAAGGCGCCGATGGCCTCGGCCAGGGTGAACTGGCCCAGACTGGTGATGAGCAGGGCGGCGCCCGGCGTCGACCAGGCCGTCAGTATGGGGGTACGGTAATAGAAGGAGAGGGAGATGCAGCTCAGCCCCATGCCGATGCCAAGGGCCCAGAGCCAGGAGGCGGTCTGGTCCGGGTCCGCCCCGGCGGCAGCGGCCGCCTGTATGATGAGCACGACCGAGCTGGTATAGCCGACCAGCACGGCAATGAAGCCGGCGACCAGGTGGGGGAGGGCGAGGGGCATGGGGACATCCTTGTGTCAGCGTGTGCGTTATTGCGTACAATAGGGTCTGAGTATAGGGTTGAGCGTTATAACGCACAAGGGTGGCATCGAATGCAGACCATGAATCAACACCTGGCGCAGCGATTGAAGGCGCTGCGCAGCGAGCTGGGCTGGAGCCTGGATGCGGCGGCGCGAGCCACCGGGGTGAGCAAGGCCATGCTGGGCCAGATCGAGCGGGGCGAATCCAGCCCCACGGTGGCAACGCTGTGGAAGATTGCAACCGGCTTTCGGGTCTCCTTCTCCAGCTTTATCGAGCCGGCTCCCACGGCGAAGGGCGACGTGCTTTATCGCACCGCCGACGCCATTCGCCAGCAACCTGCCGGGGAGGGCATGCAGGTAGCCCCCCTCTTCCCTTATGAAGGGCGCTTTGGCTTCGAGCTGTTCGAGCTGACCCTGTTGCCCGGCTATCGGCGTGAGTCAGAGCCCCATGAGCCTGGGGTGACCGAACATGTCATCGTCATCAGTGGCACCATGGAGGTGCTGGTGGACGGGGAGTGGCGCCGGCTCGAACAGGGGGCTGCGGTACGTTTCGCCGCCGACCGCCCCCATGGTTATCGCAATCTGGGGGACGTCCCAGCCATCTTCCATAACCTGATCCACTACCCGTCGCCTCAGTCTCCCGAGCGGCCTTGATCTTCAGCCAGGACGGCCGTCAGCTCTGGGGCTGGTCAGTATGGGGGCATAGATCCAGACGAAGAGACCATATGCCAGGGACCAGCCGAGGCCACTGAGATTCCAGCCGTACAGGGTATCGGCGGGCCAGAGCAGCGGGATCAGTACCCGGCATCCGGCCGCCGCGATGATCAGGGCGAATGCCCAGCTGATCCGGCGGCCCACCTGCAAAGGGCGCCCGCTGTGGCCGAGCGACACCCGCGCTATCATCCCCAGGATCATGGTGCCCAGGCAGCCGACGCTGAGCAGATGGCTGGCCAGGGACAGGGAGATGGCAAGACCCGCCGCCTGGGCCGAGAGGGCGAGCAGGCCGAGGGGAATAAACAGGTAGGCGAGGTGCAGTGACCACAGCAGGGGATGGGGGAGCGTCGTCGGCAGACGCCAGCGCAACTGTCGCCACAGATGCAACCCGGCCGCCACTATATATAGAGGCACCATATAGATGCCGGTGGTCCCTGGCGTGGGCAGCAACAACCAGATCAGCAGGATGAGCCACAGGGAGGCGAGGGCCGTGCGCTCCAGCCACAACAGGGGCGCCGCTTTTTCCCGGCCTGTGCCGCGGGCGGTGAAGAAGGGAATGACACGCCCGCCCATCACGGCAATCAGGGTCGTGAACAAGAGCACTGTAGTGAGCAGCAGATGTTCTGTGACTGCCCATTGCTCATGCCATAGCCAGCTTGCCCCGTTGAGCAGTGTCAGCATCAGCAGCAGGGGCACGAAGAAGAGGTTGCGCCATTGGCGAGTCGCCATGATGGGTTTGGCCAGGAACCAGGCGCACAGTGGCAACCAGGCCAAATCCGCCACCATCAACACCGGATTTCCTTCACCCAGCCAGGGGAGCAGGCATCTCGGCACCATCCACAATCCCACGACCAGTGCCAATGGCCAGCTGCGCACGCCGGGATGGCCTGTCCAGTTTTGTACTGCGGTCAGCAGAAAGCCCGCGACGATGGCGGCGCCGAAGCCAAATAACATCTCATGGGCATGCCACCAGATGGGATTGCCGATACCCGGCATTTGGATCAAGCCATTGAGCTGTGCCAGCCACCCCAACATGGTCACGGTAGAGAAGAGGGCTCCGAGCAGGAAGAAAGGCCTGAACCCCAGACGGAACAGGGGCACAACTTGCTCTTCCTTGCGGCTATCCAGAATCTGATGCATGACGGCAACCTTAAATTGTCATTTGAGATGACCATTATAGGGAGACTTCTCAAATGTTCAATTCAATTCCGGTCAGGGTCTGGATTGTCGGGATAGTGAGCAAAGAAACAGGGGGGTTGCTGCATATCTGAGCGAACGAACCTTTTCTGTCATCTTTTTGTCATTCTTCCCTTGCCAGCGGGCGCGCCATCCCTATAATGCGCCCCTACCAGCACGGCGGAACACGCCGGACTGATGAGTCAGCTTCCTTGCGAAGCTGGCGCCGAAAGAAAAGCGAAAACAACCGCTTGACTTTCGAAGTGAGGAGCGTAAGATGCGCCTCCTCAACGCGATAAGCGTGACGCT
>NZ_JBGXBV010000007.1:0-181550 GCF_046078285.1 Aeromonas bivalvium | reverse complement strand
GTGAGTGCCCACACAGATTGCTTGATTCAAATTGTTAAAGAGCGTCACGCTTATCGCGTTGAGGAGGCGCATCTTACGCTCCTCACTTCGAAAGTCAAGCGGTTGTTTTCGCTTTTCTTTCGGCGCCGGCTTCGTAAGGAAGCTGGCTCATCAGTCCGGCGTGTTCCGCCGTGCTGGTAGGGGCGCATTATAGGGATGGCGCGCAGCCAGGCAAGAGATTTTTTGAAGAAAATCACATAAATGACAGTACATTCAATTAGAAACAGCTTACCCCAAACATATATACAGGTTTATCCACAGAAGCGTGATTTATGCCCCGTTTAGCGACCATTAAAGTAGGCAGGAGGCCGCGAGTGGCATCATACTTGAGTGGAAATATCTGTACCGAGTGGCCGTGGTGGCGTCATCCAGGAAAGCTGGTTACCATGGTGGTGAATATAGTGTTGCACCTTTTTTGCTTTCATTTACAAAAGGTCTTTAAAGATGAATTTATCCAAGTTTCCCGTTTATATGCAGGCTGCGGTGCTGGCCCTGCTATTGGCTTTGATTGGTTATCTGGTTGCCCAAGCGCTGCAGTTCTCTTTGAAAGCCGAGGTGATCTTCGCCGTCGGCTTGGCGATTGGTGGCTTCATAGTTCCCCTGTGCCTGAAAAAGGCCCCCGCAACCGCGGCGGCCAACGGCACCCCGCAAGAGACGTGCACCTTATATGTAGGCAACCTGCCTTATCGTGCCAACGAGATCGCCGTGCGCGAACTGTTTGCCGAGCAGGGTCAGGTGATCTCTGTGCGCTTGATGAAGGACAAGGCGACTGGCAAGCGCCGGGGATTTGGTTTTGTCGAGATGCCCGCCGCCGATGCGGCCAAGGCCATCGCCGCGCTCAATGACAAGGAGTATCAGCAGCGCACCCTCAAGGTCCGTGAGGCCAATGACAAGCGAGACAAGGAAGAGACCGAGACGAACGACGTCGATGCCTGATCTCTCAGCCCATCACTTCGGTTAAGGTAGACAGCCCCCAAGCTTGCAAGGGGGCTGTCAGTTTTTTGGCCTCATCATCCAGCCGGGTGCAGTAGGCATGAGCCTGGGGAGTCCCGACACTCTCTGTCATGTCATGACTGGCCAGCAGATGGGACACCCGCTTGGCAACCGCCGCCCCCGAGTCCACCAGCCGGCAGCCAGGCATGAGGTCCTGGATCTCGCTATCGAGCAGGGGAAAGTGGGTGCAACCCAGCACCAGGGTATCCGGACGCTCCTCCCCCGTCAGCCAATCCGCCAGCACAGTTTGCAGCAGCGCCATATCGACTGCCTTCCCCGCCAGTTTCTGTTCGGCCTCGATGACGAGTTCAGTGGTGCCCTTGAGCAGCACCCGCTTGCCGGGCGCAAACTGGGCGATCAGTTCATGGGTATAGGGACGGGCTACAGTGCCCGGTGTCGCCAGCAGGCCGATGCAGCCGTTGCGGGTCAGGGTGGCGGCGGGCTTGATGGCGGGTACCACCCCCACCACCGGAATGGAGAGCGCGCTGCGCAGCGCCGGCAGGGCCAGGGTACTGGCGGTGTTGCAGGCGATCACCACCAGATCGATGGCAAGTTGGGCCACCATGCGGCTCACCAGGCCGACACAGGCCTGGATCAGGGCTGGTTCGCTCAGCTCACCGTAGGGGAAATTGGCGTTGTCGAAGCAGTAATAGTAGTTGTGGTTCGGCAGTGACTGACGGATCTCGCGATAGACGCTCAGCCCCCCCATACCAGAATCGAACACCAGAATATTAGCCACCTGCACCCCCTCACGCTGCGAGGGGGGATCATACTCCCGCCCCCCGCCAATAGAAAAGGCCCCGCTCATGGCAGGGCCTGTTTTTCGCGAGCGGTTGCCTCGGGATCAGAACTTGTAGTCTGCCGTCAGGCGGAACTCGGTGCCCGGACCCGGGTAGTCGACCGCGGACTCGTACTGCTTGTCGAGCAGGTTGTCGATGCGCCCACCCAGGGTCAGCTGAGGCGTCGCCACATAGGTGGCTCCCAGATTCAGCAGGGTGTAAGAGCCCAGTTCGACCCGCTCGGCCGGCCAGCTGCTGAAATCCTTGTCGTCACGTTTGCCGGTATAGATGAGCTCGCTCGACCAGTTGACCGGGCCAGTCTGCACCTGTGCCAGCCAGCCGGCCTTGTGCTTGGCACGACGCACCAGCTGACGGTCGTCGTCGTTCTTGTCCTTGGCACGGGTATAGTCGTAGTTGAACTCGTGATGGACCGGGCCGGTTTCCAGCCCCAGCGCCACT
Source organism: Aeromonas bivalvium (assembly GCF_046078285.1). Lineage (NCBI taxonomy): Bacteria > Pseudomonadati > Pseudomonadota > Gammaproteobacteria > Aeromonadales > Aeromonadaceae > Aeromonas > Aeromonas bivalvium. Next base: position 179,280 of record NZ_JBGXBV010000007.1, on the reverse strand, counting down.
TCCACGCCGCGGATATCGGCATCCGTGTTGTCCGGCTTGCAGCTGGAGAAAGCGCTCTGACAGGCGATCAGGTTCTGGATCTGGTTGCGATACAGGTTCAGCGACCAGTCCCAGCCGGTGTAACGGCCGGAGAAGTCCAACTCCAGGTTCTTGCTCTCCTCCGGTTTCAGATCCGGATTCTCATAGCCTGGATAGTAGAGATCGAGGAAGGTCGGCGCCTTGAAGGCGGTGCCATAGCTCAGTCGCACATTGTGGTTGTCATCTATGTCCAGGCCGGTGGCCGCAGACCAGGTGTTGTGACGACCGTACTGTTCGTTGTCATCGGTACGGCCGGACAGCTCCATCAACAGGGCCTGCCAGCGATAGCTGCCGACGGCAAACAACCCCTTGTTGTCCCGATCCGGGGCATCATAGGCCTGGCCACTGGCCCGGGAGTCCGACTTCAGTTGTTCCTGCTGCCAGTCGGCACCACCAGTCAGGGTCAGCCCCTCGACGCCACTCCAGCTGCTCAGCCAGGAGAAGCGGGTCAGCCCGGTATGAATGGGGTTGGCAGAGGATTCGCCCTGGCTCTCCAGCCAGTTCTTCAGCTTGTTCTCGCCATAGCTGGCCTCGAGCCTGCTGTTGAAGTGCTCGCCCTGATACTTGACGGCGCCATCATACTGAAACGCCTGTACCCGGCTCTGATCCGCCCCCAGATAGGGATCGTCCATCTCGGTCTGGTTGTCGTAACCCTGGGCGTTGATGTCGGCGCTCCAGGCCTGGTTGAAGGCGTGGTTGAAGCCCAGCTGACCATTGAGGCTGTCGAAGCCGTCCCGATCCGGCTGGTCGGCCGCGGCCACCACGTCGTAACCGTCGGTGCGCTCGTAACCGATCATCATATTGGCGTCCGTGCCGGCCCCCAGTGCCTGCACGCTGCGCAGTTGGCCCTGGCCATAACCATGGCTGCCCACCCCACCCTTCAGGTGAGTCTCGCTGCCATGTTTGGCGGAGGTCTGGGTGATCAGGTTGATGACGCCACCGATGGCATCCGAGCCATACACGGCCGCGCGTGGGCCCCGTATGTATTCGATGCGCTCGATATTGCCAAGAGGGATCTGGCTGAGGTCCGGGGCACCGGTCACCATGGCGGCGATGGGACGGCCATTGACCAGCACCAGGGAGTGGTTTGAGTTGGTGCCGCGGATGAAGAGGCTGCTCTGATGGCCACGACCACCCAGGGTGGTGATCTGTACCCCGGGCAGGGTCTTGAGCAGATCCGGCAGGCTCTGCACCTGGCGGGCCTCGATCTCGGCGCGCTCGATCACCATGACGGGCGCCAGCACGGCGCTGGCGGGCTGTTCGACCCGGTTGGCGGTCACCACCATGGTGGGGTTGACGGGGATGGTGGTCTGGGCGAAGGCGGCCGTCGGCAACAGGGCGGCCACCCATAATTTCTTGGACATCACAGATCCTTAAGTTCGCGTAAGTATCTATTCCTATGCCGGTTTCTCTCGGCGGGAATACGAACTTTGGCAGGTCTTCGGGCTCGGGGGCTGATGGCCTAAGGCGACGGCTTCCCACCTGACGGCAGTGCCCTGATGTCGCTTCGTTCCCCCTTACCGCTGCGCGCCAGCTCCGGATTTTCACCGGATTCCCTTTTAAGCATGATGCGCCAAAGCGGGGGGATTATAGGCAGAGCCAGATTGGATGTATAGCCATCTGGATTGCTGTTATTGTTTTTTCCCAACGAGTGGTGCCAAGTGGCACAAATGCTGCCCCACCCTGCTGCTGCCACCCCTGTTACCGACCATCAGAAGGGGTCAGGGACAAGAAATGTTGAGCCAGATCCCACGGCTTTTTGGTAACATGCAGCAAACGTTTGACACCCCCGAGGAAGCCGTAATGACGACCCCCCCTTTGATCGGCCTGGTAATGGGCTCCGACTCCGACTGGCCCGTGATGCAAGCCGCCGCCCGCATCCTCAAGGAGCACGGCGTGCCCTATGAGGCGCGCGTCGTCTCCGCCCATCGCACCCCGGATCTGCTGTTCGAATATGCTGCCAGTGCCCGCGAGCGCGGCCTGCGCGCCATCATCGCCGGGGCCGGTGGCGCCGCCCACCTGCCGGGCATGCTGGCCGCCAAGACCACCATTCCGGTACTGGGTGTGCCCATCCCGACCCGTCAGCTCAAGGGGATGGACTCTCTGCTCTCCATCGTGCAGATGCCCAAGGGGGTACCGGTCGCCACCTTCGCCATCGGCGAGGCGGGGGCCGCCAACGCCGGTCTGTTCGCCGTTTCCCTGCTCTCTGTCGCCCAGGATGGCGATGCACAGCGCTATCACCAGCAGCTCGACGGCTTCCGTGCCAAGGAGCGCGATCGGGTACTGGCCCTGCAACTGGAGGACCCGGCATGATACTGCCCCCCGCGACCCTGGGTATGCTGGGTGGCGGCCAGCTCGGCCGCTACTTCGTGATGTCTGCCCACCGCCTCGGCTATCAGGTCATCGTGCTGGATCCGGATCCCGCCAGCATCGCCGGCGCGGCCGCCGACGAGCAGATAGTGGCGGCCTATGACGACGCCGAGGCGCTGCGCGATCTGGCCCGTCGCTGCGACGCCATCACCTGCGAGTTCGAGAACGTGCCCGCCGCCTCCCTGGCATTGCTGGAGCAGCACAAGCCGGTTCGCCCGGCGGCCAGCGCCGTGCGTGTCTGCCAGGACAGACGGGAAGAGAAAGCCTTCCTGACCCGCGCCGGGGTACCGGTCGCCCCGAACCTGACTCTGCTGCCGGGGGAGCCGCTGCCGGCCCTGCCGGGCGACCTCTTCCCCGCCATTCTCAAGACAGCCCGCGAAGGCTACGACGGCAAGGGACAGTGGACTCTCCACAATGCAGGCGAATTGCCAGCGGCCCTGGCCGCCAGCGGCGTGCCCTGCGTGCTGGAGAAGCGCCTGCCGCTGGAGGGGGAGTTTGCCCTCACCCTGGCCCGCAGCCCGAGCGGTGCCATCAGTGCCCTGCCCCTGGTGCAAAACTGGCACAGCGGCGGCATTCTGGATCAGACCCGCTCCCCGGCCAATGTGCCCGCCCTGGAGGTGGAAGCCCAGCGCATCGCCGAGCACATCATCGCCGCCCTCGACTATGTGGGCGTGCTGACGGTGGAGTTCTTCCTGGTCGGTGGTGAACTGCTGGTCAACGAGATGGCGCCCCGCCCCCACAACTCGGGCCACCCCAGCATCGACAACGCCGGTTGCAGCCAGTTCGAACTGCAGGTGCGCGCCCTGTGCGATCTGCCCCTGCCGGCACAGGCTGAGGTTCAGCCCGCCATCCTGCTCAACCTGCTCGGGGATCTGTGGCAAGACGGCACGCCGGACTGGGCCGGAGCACTGGCCCTGCACGGGGTGCACCTGCACCTCTACGGCAAGGGCGAGGCCCGCCCCGGTCGCAAGATGGGTCACGTCACCGTCACGGGTCGCGACTGGCCGTCGGTCGAGAGCACCGCCAGCCAGTTGCGCGCCCTGCTGGGCCTGCCGCCGCGCTAAACGTCGCTAGTACCAACGAAAAGACCCGGGCCTTGGCCCGGGTCTTCTTATTCATGTCATTGACGTCAGCGCCGATCCGCCACCACGGCGACGTAGGCCAGGTGCGGGTCAGGAGCAAGAGCGTCATCAGCACCCGCACCGCCCGTTCAAGCACCGCCAGCAACATCATCTGATCCTCGAGCATAGTGCCCGCTGGCCTCTGGCCACCGGCACGCACCATAGAAGGAATCTGGCATGGACGACGAACCCCGATCAAATCAGGGGGGATGGCACCATAACAGGATTGAAAAAGAGAGGATCGGGCTGCCATCTTCAGCCCGATTTAGCGTAGAGGCTGATATCAGGAAGAGAGCGTCGCGAGTCTCGCGGCGAAGCCCATGAAGAACAGGCCTATCAGTCCGTTACCCAGCTTGGCGAGGCGCACCTTGCGCGCAAAGAAGCGTGCCATCAGAGTGCCGCCGAAGATCAGCAGGGTCAGGTAGACGAAGCTCATGGCCTCCAGCATGCCGGCCAGCACCAGGTAGGAAATCCAGGTGTGGGCATAACTGAAGTCGATGAACTGCACGAAGAAGGAGACGTAGAACAGGATCGCCTTGGGGTTGGTGAGGCTCAGGGTGAGGGCCTTGGAGAAATAGCGCTCCCCCAGCTCCACCACAGACTCCTGCCCTTCGCGCCTGGCGATGAAGTTGGCATGGAGGATCTTCACCCCCAGATAGAGCAGGTAGATGGCGCCGAGATAACGCACCAGGGTAAACAGCAGGGGGGTGGTGCGAATGAGGGAGGCGATCCCCAGATAGGCACAGAAGATGAGGATGGCGTCACCGACGAAGACCCCGAGGGCGGCACGATAGCCAGGCCCAATACCCCGCACCGCGGCGGTGCGCAGCACATAAATGGAGTTGGGACCCGGCGCTATGATGATGAAGAAGAGCCCCACCAGATAGGTCCAGACGTTGATGACTCCCAGGCTTTCGAACATGTTCCCTCCATGGGGGCGATGGGCCGGATAGCGGCGGCAGGCTTTCTATACTAATCCGCCACGCGCCAAGCACAAGATCTGACCTGCCATCCCACACCTTCAGGATGCACGGCTTGCACGCCGATCGAGAGCAGCCCCGGCATTCGCCCACTTTGGCTATGTCCAGATGCACCGGGATAGGGCATGGTAGAGGGAGTGTGAAACCGCAGATACCTCACCCATGGACAAGACATTGAGTACCGACACGCCGATCGCCGCCCCGCCCTCGGCCGACCCCCTGAACACCACCACTTACCCGGTGATTGCCGCCATCAGCTTCTCGCACCTGTTGAACGACATGATGCAATCGGTGCTGCTGGCCATCTATCCGCTGCTGAAGCTGGGGCTCGATCTGTCGTTCACCCAGATAGGGCTCATCACCCTCACCTACCAGTTCACGGGCTCGTTGTTGCAGCCGCTGATCGGCCTCTACACGGACCGCAGGCCCATGCCGTATTCGCTGCCCCTCGGCATGGGCTTCACCCTGATAGGCTTGCTCTCCCTGTCACAGGCGGGCAGCTTTGGCGCCGTGCTGCTGTCGGCCATGCTGATCGGCATGGGATCCTCCGTCTTCCACCCGGAATCCTCCCGGGTCGCCCGCATGGCGGCCGGCAACCAGCCGGGCCTGGCCCAATCCCTGTTCCAGATCGGCGGCAACCTCGGCTCGGCCATAGGCCCCCTGCTCGCCGCGCTCATCATAGTGCCGCAGGGACAGGGCAGCGCCGCCTGGTTCTCGCTGTTCGCCCTGGTCGGCGTCATGGTGCTCTGCCTGGTCGGGCGCTGGTCCAGCCATCACGGGGCCAACTTCCACAAGCGGATGAAGGCCCATGCCGGCAGTGGCCTGAGCCGCCGCCAGATCGGCTGGTCGCTGGCCATCCTGGGTCTGCTGATGTTCTCCAAGTTCTTCTACATGACCAGCCTGAGCAGCTATTACACCTTCTATCTGATGGACAAGTTCAGCCTGTCCCTGGATAGCGCCCAGTTCCATCTGTTTGCCTTCCTGTTCGCCGTCGCGGCGGGTACCGTGCTCGGCGGGCCGGTCGGTGATCGCATCGGCCGCAAGCGGGTGATCTGGATCTCCATCCTGGGGGTCGCCCCCTTCACCCTGCTGCTGCCCCACGTCGACCTGTTCTGGACCTCGGTGCTCTCGGTGATCATCGGCCTCGTCCTGGCGTCGGCCTTCTCCGCCATCCTGGTCTACGCCCAGGAGCTGGTGCCCGGCAAGGTCGGCACCATCTCTGGCCTCTTCTTCGGCTTCGCCTTCGGCATGGGGGGCATAGGGGCCGCCCTGCTGGGTCAGCTGGCCGATGCGACCAGCATAGAGACCGTGTACCAGCTCTGCGCCTACCTGCCGCTCATCGGCTTGCTGACCGCCTTCTTGCCGACGATCCGCAAGGGCTAGCGGGTCGCCCCGCGAGGGATAGCACCCATCAAAAACGCGGCCTGAGAGGCCGCGTTGGACGTTGATGAGAGCAAGGGTTCCTCAGCAGTACTGGCCAGCCACCCGGCCGGAGGGGATTACAGACCCATTGGAAGTTGTCACTACTGAGCCCGTGATCGTGGTCATCGACAATATCGGGCTGCATCATCAGCAGTACTGGCCGGCAACCCAGCCAGATGACCAGGCCCACTGGAAGTTGTAGCCACCGAGCCAGCCGGTCACGTCCACCACCTCGCCGACGAAGTAGAGACCGGGCACCTTGCGCGCCTCCATGGTCTTGGAGGAGAGCTCCCTGGTGTCCACGCCCCCCAGGGTCACCTCGGCGGTGCGATAGCCTTCGGTGCCGTTCGGCAGTATCTGCCAGTCCCCCAGCAGGGTGGCCACCGCCTCCAGCTCCCGCTCGTTGTACTGACGCATGGGCTTGCTGTTGAGCTGCCCCAGCTCCACCAGCTTGTCGACGAAGCGCTTGGGCAGCTCGCGCCCCAGCACGGTTTTCAGCTCCTGGGCCGGATGGGCCTGGGCCCAGGCCTTGAGGGCCGCCGGTATATCCAGCTCGGGCAGCAGGTTGATGTGGATCTTCTCCCCCGCCAGCCAGAAGGAGGAGATCTGCAAGATGGCGGGGCCCGAGAGGCCGCGGTGGGTGAACAGCATGGCCTCCTTGAAGCGGGTGCCATCCTCGGCGGTCACCGCCACCGGCAGGCTGACCCCGGCGAGATCGGCGAAGGCCTCTTTCTGCTCCTGATGCAGGGTGAAGGGCACCAGACCGGCGCGGGTGGGCAGCACGTTGAGGCCAAACTGCTCCGCCAGCTTGAAGCCGTACGGAGTGGCGCCGAGTTTGGGCATGGAGAGGCCGCCGGTGGCCACCACCAGCGACGAGCAGGCGATCTCCCCCTTGCTGGTGTCGAGCAGAAAGCCGTCATCCGTCTTGCCGACGGAGAGGATCTCGGTCTGGCACTGCAGGGTCACCCCGGCCCAGTCACACTCGGTGAGCAGCACCTCGACGATATCCTTGGCGCTCTCGTCACAGAACAGCTGACCTAGCGTCTTCTCGTGATAGTTCACCCCGTGCCTGTCCACCAGATCGATGAAATCCTGCTGGGTGTAGCGCGCCAGCGCCGATTTGCAGAAGTGCGGATTGCCCGAGAGGAAGGCGTGGGGACCGGCCTGATGGTTGGTGAAGTTGCAGCGACCGCCGCCGCTGATGAGGATCTTGCGGCCCGGTTTCTTGGCGTTGTCCAGCAGCAGCACGGAGCGCCCCCGGTAGCCAGCCTGGGCCGCACACATCAAGCCGGCCGCCCCGGCGCCGATCACCACCACATCAAACTGCTTCATCATCACACACCCATCAAAAGAAAACCGGCCCCTGCCAAGGGGCCGTCATGGTCGCCAGCAGAAACCGCAGCGGCGGTTTCATGGCAGCAGCAAAAGAAAACGGCCCACAAGGGGGCCGTATTGTACTGGTTGAACACTAAGTGTCCACGACTATCAGGCGTTGCCATCCATGACGCTGGCGGGGGCCGCCTTGGCCAGCTCGGCCAGCTCCTTATCGATGAAGTAGAGGCCCTTGCCGTCTTCGCCCACCAGGTTGAGGCGGTCCACTATGCTCTTGAACAGCTTCTCTTCCTCATGCTGCTCGGCCACATACCATTGCAGGAAGTTGAAGGTGGAGTAGTCCTGAGTCGTGAAGGCGACATGAGCCAGACCGTTGATGCACTGGGTGATGTGGTGCTCGTGCTCCAACGTGGTGCGAAAGACGTCTCCCAGGGTGGTGAACTCGTGGGGAGGGGCGCTGATGGCACCCAGGATCGGCATGGCGCCGGTCTCGCTCACATAGGTGAACAGGCGCTCCATGTGCTGGCGCTCCTCCACCGCATGCTTGCGCAGGAAGGTGGCGGCCCCTTCGAAGCCCTTGTCCTCGCACCAGGCGCTCATCTGCAGATAGAGGTTGGAGGAATAGAACTCCAGATTTATCTGTTCGTTCAGCTTCTCGATCATGGCTTGGGCCAACATGTTGATTCTCCACTGTGATTTGGTTTCGATTGTCGCGACGAACCCTTCCCGGATCAACCCGTTGTCACAGGATTTGCTGCTGTTTCAATCCAGGGCTCATTCTACCCCCCATATGGGTATGGCAAGATGATGACGCATGCCGTGCCCAAGCGTAACCCTTATGATGGCGCCCATGATCCGGGACCCCCTCTGAAATGTACCGCTATCTTCTGCTGCTCCTGTGCTGGTTGGCCCAGGTCCAGGCCAGTCCATCCCTGTTGCAGGACGCCGAGTGGCGCGCGATGCGCGATCCCGCCAGCTATCTCGCCCAGCTCAACGCCGTCTCTGGTCAGGACATGGAACTGTTCCATGCCCGCTCCCTGGCCAAGGCCGCCCAAGGGGATTACCGCAGCGCCCAGCTCGACAACGCCAGAGCCAGAACCCTGGCCGCCGCCCATCAGGAGTCGACCCGGCTGCGGGATTTCGAGCTGCAGCAGGTAGCTCTTTCCCTGGACACCTCGGCCCCGGATCAGGCCCTCACCCTGCTCGCCCGACTCAAGCCAGCCCTGCAGGACAATCCGGCACAGCTGGCTCAGTGGCATGCCCTGAACGGCCTGGCGCACTATCGCACCGACCAGTTGCAACTGGCGGTCGCCGAGCTCAGAAGCGCCTTCCTGCTCAAGCGTCAGCTCAACCAGCAGAGCAAGCTGGCCCAGCTGCAGTGCGTGCAGCTGCTCATCACACTGGGCGATCTCTACGCCGACATAGGGCTGCACCAGCAGGCCGAGGATCACTACCTGGACGCCCTGCAGCGCAATCTGCGGCTGGATGAACCCAGCAGCCAGGCACTCATCAAGACGGGCATGGCACGACTCTATCTCGACATGGGCCGCCCGGCCCGGGCACGGCAGCTGCTCGACAGCCAGCTGGCCAACCCGGCCCTCTCCCCGGGACGGCGCGCCACCATGCTGGGTTATCTCGCCCAGGCCCTCAATGCCGAGGGCAATGGCTCGGCGGCGCTGCGCACTCTGGATCAGGCAGAAGCCCTCTATCGGCAGCTCGGCTACCCCTCCCCCCGGCATCTGCTCACCACCCGGGCCCAGGCCCTGAGTGGCCAGGGCGAGCAGGGTCAGGCCCTGGCGCTGCTGGGCCACGCCCAGACGCTGGACCTCGCCGGCCAGCGGCTGCGGGCCGATCTGCTGGCCAGACAGGGCAACTACCCCGCCGCCTATCGGGCGCTGCAGGAGCATCAGGCCGATTATCGCCGCCGCTTCAATCGCACCCTGAGTGAGCACACGGCCGCCTTCCAGGCACAGATGGATCTTGCCCGCAGCGAGGGCGACAACCACAGGCTGGTGCTGGAAAACGAGCAGCGCCGCCAGCAGCTTGTTCACCAGCAGCGTACCCGCAACTATCAGCTGATCCTGGTGATGCTGCTGCTCAGCGCCTTGCTGCTGCTCGGCATCACCACCTACCGGCTGCACCGCAGCTCACGGCGCCTCTATCGACTGGCCACCTTCGACCAGCTGACCGGGCTCGCCAACCGCCACGCCCTGCTGGAGCGGATCCAGCGCATCTGGTCCCGGCCCGGGCCCCTCTCGCTCATCATCATCGACATAGATCACTTCAAGCAGATCAATGACCAGCATGGTCACAGCGCCGGGGATGCCGCCATCGCCCGCCTGGGCAGGCTGCTCGGGGAATGGGCGCCGGACAGGGAGTTGATCGGGCGCTGGGGCGGCGAGGAATTTCTGGTGGCTATTCCCCTGCCGGCCACGGACTGCTGGCATCTGGCGGAAGCACTGCGCAAACGGGTGGCCACTGAGCAGCAAGCGGGCCAGGCGGCCATGACCATCAGCCTGGGGATCGCCAGTCGGGAGAGCGAGGCCGAGGCGCTGATCCCCCTCATTCACAGGGCCGACATGGCCATGTATCAGGCCAAGCGCCAGGGGCGCAACCAGACGGTGATGGCCGCCGCCCCCCGCATCCTGGCCATCCGCAGCCTGGCCTAGGGCGCCAGCTCGCCGAGGGCGGCTATGGCGATGTCGGCTCCCGCCCTTGCGCCATCGTCATCCGCAGCCTGGCTTAAGGTGCCCGCTGACCGAGAACGGCGAGGACGGTGCGGCCCGCCCTAGGGCTCCAGCTCACCGAGGGCGTCTATGTTGACCGGCGCCTCATAATCCACCCCGGGCAGCTCGAAGCCGTTGAGCTGCATGAAGTCCCGCCTCAATCCGGCGAAGTCCCCCATGCTGGTGAAGTTCTCGGGCGTGACCTTGGGCCAGAGCGCCGAGACCGCGGCCTGAATGGCTGGATCCAGCTCGTGGTCATCCATGCGGATCAGCCGGTTGCCATCGGCGATCACCCCCTCGGCCCCATACATCTTGTCGGCAAACAGGCGCCGCATCTGTTCGATGCAGCCCTCGTGCACCCCGCGCTCCTTCATCACCCCCATCAGCAGCCCCAGATAGACGGGCAGTACGGGAATATAGGCGCTCGCCTTGGTCACCAGCGCCTTGCAGACGCTGACCCAGGCATGGCCGCCAAGCTCGGCCAGCTGCAGGTTGATCGCCTCGGCGGTGCCGTGCAGGTGCTCCTTGGCGTAGCCTATGGTGCCGTCCCGATAGAGGGGATAGGTGGATGCGGGGCCTATGTAGGAGTAGGCCACCGTCTGCACCCCGGGGGCCAGACAGTCGGCATCCTGCAGGGCCTGCATCCATTGCTGCCAGTCCTCACCCCCCATCACTGTGACGGTATCGTGGATCTCCTCGGTGCTGGCCAGCGGCAGGGTCTGCTCCACCAGGGCATTGTGCTCCAGGCTGAGCCCCCAGCCGGTGAAGGGCTGCCCCGTGGCCTTGAGCACGGAGCGCACCCGGCGTCCGTCCGCCAGCAGCCGTTGGCCGCTGGCCAATGAGTAGATGACCAGATCCACCTCTCCCCACAGCTGGCGTATGGTGGCGATGGCCTGCTGGCGCATGGCATCGGAGAAGGCGTCACCGATCAGGTTGATGGCCTGGTAGCCCTCCCGCTCGGCGGCCTGCTTGAACCAGATGTTGTTGTACCAGCCCGCGCTGCCGATGCCCTGATCGGATGGGCCACGCTCAAACGAGACCCCAATGGTGTTCGCCCCGGCCCCGAAGGTGAGGGCGATGCGCGACGCCAACCCAAAGCCGGAGGAGGCCCCCAGGATCAGCACCCGCCTGGGCCCGTTGAAGGGGCCGGCGGCACGGATCTCTGCTATCTGTTGCTCCACGGCGGCACGACAGCCGATGGGATGGCAATTGCGGGCAACGCAGCCCTGGATCTGGGGATGGATGATCATGGTACTTCTCCTGCGGGAACAGGCTTGATCATAGCCAGCCGGTGCGAAGATGGCCTTGATGTGGCGAGGGGTGGCCCGGAGAAAAACCGGCCGGAAAAACAAAAGGGAGCCATCGGCTCCCAAAGCGGTATTCAGATGCTTCTTGTTATGGTGCTCGTTGCGAGACACGGCCACATCCTATGCCGAGCGCGGATGACGGGCAAGGCGGGCACAGTGACCCCCGTCATATTTCTGCTCGTTTTATCGCCATATTCTGTCCACAAGGGGAGCTGGCTCACACAGGTGGCACGACAGGATGCCATCGCCGCGCCAGGCTGTGACGAGACTGACATTTTAGTTGCAACAGAGATTGGTATAGTGAAGGGAACACCTGTGAGGAGAATCCCATGAGCGGAACCCATTACCAACATGTGCTGGTCGCGATCGACCTGTCGGAGGACAACCGCAAGGTAATAGAGAAGGCGGTGGACAGGGCCATCTCCAACGGCGCCAAGCTGTCGGTGATCCATGTGGACGTCGACCTCAAGGATCTCTACACCGAGATGATCGATATCGACATCGACAACGTGCAGGATCAGGTGATCGCCGAGGCGAAAGAGAAGCTGGAGACGTTCCTGGCGCCGGTGGAGTACCCCATCGAGAAGAAGCTGGTGATCTGCGGCGATCTCAGCGAGCGGGTCAACCAGGCGGTGCGCGATTACGACATCGATCTGCTGGTGTGCGGCCACCGCCAGAGCTTCTGGAGCCTGCTGACCTCCAGCGCCCGTCAGCTGATGAATACCGTGCCCTGTGACCTGCTGGTGGTGCCCTTGCAGAAGTGAGCAAACAGGCGTAGCTTGATATGCCATGAACATGACCGCATTCAACCACAAGCACTGGTGGTGCCGCTCCTAAACAGGCGGCACCGCGTTTCTATTCTTTTTTCCCAAAGAAAACACCGTGACCGCCGAGAGGCGGTCATTGTTTTCATCCCTTTGTCGCCTCCCGGCCCACCCTGACTGGAGAGAGTGACATGCAAGCACCCATCATACTGACCGGCGATCGTCCCACCGGCAAACTGCACATAGGCCACTACGTCGGCTCCTTGCGTCAGCGCGTCGAGGCCCAGCACCATTATCGCCAGTTCGTGATGATCGCCGATCTGCAGGCGCTGACCGACAACGGCCACGACCCGGCCAGGGTGAGCGGCAACGTGCTGGAGGTGATGGCCGACTACCTGGCCGCCGGTCTGGATCCGGCAAAGACCACCTTCTGCCTGCAGAGCGCCCTGCCCGCCCTCCCCGAGCTCACCAGCTACTACCTCAATCTGGTCAGCGTCGCCCGGCTGGAGCGCAACCCCACCGTCAAGGCGGAGATCCAGCAAAAAGGGTTCGAGCGCAGCCTTCCCGCCGGTTTTCTGGTCTATCCCGTCAGCCAGGCCGCCGACATCACCGCCTTTCGCGCCACTCACGTGCCGGTGGGGGAGGATCAGCTGCCCATGCTGGAGCAGGCCAACGAGATAGTACGCCGCTTCAATGCCCTGGTGGGCAGGGAGGTGCTGACCGAGTGCCAGCCCATCCTGAGCGACACCGGCCGCCTGCCCGGCATCGACGGCAAGGCCAAGATGTCCAAGTCCCTCGGCAACACCATAGAGCTCGGCATGTCGGAAGAGGCGATCCGGCAGGCGGTGTTTGCCATGTATACCGACCCCAACCATCTCAGGGTGAGCGACCCGGGTCAGGTGGAAGGCAATACGGTATTCGCCTATCTGGATGCCTTCCACCCGGACAAGGCCCTGGTGGCCGAGATGAAGGCCCACTATCGCCGTGGCGGCCTCGGCGACATGCGCTGCAAACAGTTGCTGAACGACTGCCTGCAGAGCCTGCTCGCGCCGATGCGGGCCCGCAGGCAACAGGCCCTGGCCGATCGCGGCGAGCTGCTCCGGCTGCTGCGTCAGGGCACAGAGCAGGCCCGTATCATCACGGCCGCCGTGCTGGCGGAGGTGAAGGACGCCATGGGGTTGAACTGCTTCCCCTGATCCGGCTCAGGCCGGGCCGAGCGGCGTCAGGCCGTAGCGCGCCAGGGCCAGGGCATGGAGCTCCCCCTTGAGCCAGCGGATCGCCTCGTCGTGGGCGCTCAGGGGATGGCCCGCCATCAGGTAGACGATGGGAATGGCGGGCTCGAGCTGGTGCAGCCGCAGCGGATAATGCTGGCTGAAGTGGCGCCCTATCATCTCGGGCACCACCACCAGGTAGCGGCCGGTCGCCATCAGCTGGGGTACCGCCATGAAGCTCGGCAGCCGCACCCCCAGCTCCCGCTCCACCCCGAAGCGGGCCAGCCAGAGATCCACCATGGCCTGGCTGTGGCCCCAGCTGGAGGTGTGTATATGGGGTCGACCGATCAGCTCGGCCGGCCCCAGGGTATCGGGCAGCGCGCTGCCGAGGGGTGACAGACAGACCAGGGGGTTGCTGAACCAGTCTTCGCGCCACAGCCGGGGGGAGAGATGATCCGCACCGGCGAAGCCCACCACCAGATCCAGCTCTCCCTTCTCAAGCTCCCGCTCGTAGTCGCTGGCCGCCAGCTCGCACACCTCCAGCCGGCAATGGGGCGCCAGCTCATGGAGCCGCTCCACCATGGCTGGCACCAGGCCATGCTCCACCGAGCCGGGCAGGGCCATGCGAAACACCCGATGGGCGCTGGCAGGGTCGAACCCCTTGGCCTGGCGCAGTCCCTGCTCCAGCATGGCCAGCGCCTGGCGCACCGGCCCCGCCAGGGCCTTGGCCCGCTCGGTCGGCATCATCTCTCGCCGGCTCATGACGAACAGGGGATCATCCAGCGCCTGGCGCAAGCGCCCCAGGGCGTGGCTGACGGTGGATTGGGAGAGGTGCAGCCGTTCGGCGGCGCGGGTGACGTTGCGTTCCTGCATCAGCACATCGAACAGGGTGAGCAGGTTGAGGTCGAGGCGGGCGAGGGAGAGTTCCATCGATATTCACCATGGCTTGATGCCAACAATTCATTTTCGACATAGTAGCAGACTCCCTAGAATGCGCTCATTGATTGCATCACCGACAACGAGACAAGACATGCGTAGTTATCTGTTACTGCTGGCCATCGGCCTGCTGTGGGGTTCCCAGTTCATCTTCATGCATCAGGCCGTGGCCGAGCTGCCCCCCATACTGGTGGCCGCCGGACGTGCCCTGTGCGGCAGCCTGACCCTGGGTCTGCTCTGCCTGTTCATGCGCCTCAAGAGCGAACATACCCCCTGGCGCACCTACATGCTGATCGCCCTGCTCGATGCCACCATCCCCTTCATCATGGTGGCCTGGGGTCAACAGTACGTGGATAGTGCCATCGCCGCCGTGGTGATGGGCTGCATCCCCTTCGTCACCATACTGATGGCGCCGCTGTTCATCTCGGGGGAGAAGATCACCAAGAGCGGCCTGCTTTCCGTGGTGATCGGTTTCGTCGGCGTGCTGGTGCTGTTCTGGCCCGAGCTGGCTGGCGGCATGAATGCCGGCCTGCTGGGCGCCATGGCCATACTGTTCGGTGCCAGCTGCTTCGCCATCGGCCTGCTGATGATCAAGCGTTTCGCCAAGGATCACCCTGTGGTGGTGGCACGCAACATCCTCATCTCCTCCGCCATCCAGCTGCTGATCGCCGCCCCCTTCCTGATCGACTTCGACCGACTCACCCTGCCGGGCCAGCGCGCCATCGGCGCCGTGGTCATGCTGGGCATCTTCTGTACCGGCCTGGTCTATTTCCTCTACATGGCGCTGATCCAGAAGGCGGGCCCCACCTTCGCCTCCTTCAGCAACTATCTGGTACCCCTGTTCGGGGTGGTGCTGGGCGCCCTCTTCCTCGGCGAGCAGATCCACTCCACCACCGGGGTGGCACTGGCCCTGATCCTGGGCTCGGTCGCCATGAACCAGTGGGCCCAGCAGAGACGCAGCCGTCAGGAGAACCTGTGTCAGGCATCCTGACCTCCCTGTGTGGCGGCCTGGTGCTGATCGCCGGCTGGCAGTACCGCCACAAGGTGGCGGGCCTGCTCGGCCTGCTGATGGTGCTGCTGCCCTGGCTGTTCGACAGCAGGCTGCAGGCCATGCTGGGGCATGCCTTCCATGCCTGACGGCCACCCAGTGTGACTGGCGACCCCTCGCCTGCCCGGCGAGGTCCGCCAAGGAACCCGCACTCCCGCAACCGGTGCCCTGCACCGGTTTTTTTATGGCCGGGATCCGTCACCGGGCCCGATAGCGGTAACCCAGGTGTTCGTTCTTGCGCGGGCCCCTGATCTGCCAGGCGAGCAGAAAGCCGTCTTCCCTCAGGGTCAGCTCGGCGCTGTAGTGATCCTGACCACAGCGGTGGGGCTCCGCGGTCAGCCAGCGACCATCCCCTTGCGGCAACAGCTCGAACAGCTCGACCGGCTGCTCATGGCGCAGATGGGAAAGCATGATCCCCCGCGCGGTGCGCTGCCACCAGAAGCGGTTGTGCATGGCCAGCACCTTGCCATGGGGCGTGGTGTAGCGGCCCTGCTCGGTGAACAGCCAGCCCCCCTGATGATGGGTCACCCGCACCTCCCCCTCGCCGCGACCGCACCAGTCGGTTGCGGAACCCGCTCCGTTGCTCGCCTCGAAGGCAAAAGATCCGATCTGTGGCAATCGCTCCCATAAACGCTGGATCGCGCCTTCCAACTCGGCCATCATAGCCACCTCCAAATTGACAATTGACGATAAATCAAACACATGAACTACTTGATAGGGGTTACCCTGCTCTGGTCCTTCTCCTTCAGCCTGATCGGGGTCTATCTGGCCGGTCAGGTGGATGCCTACTTCTCCGTGCTGACCCGCATCGCCCTCGCCAGTCTGGTATTTCTGCCCTTCCTGCGCCGACGCTGGCTGCGCCCGGATCTGGCTCTCAAGCTGATGGCCCTCGGCGCCATCCAGCTCGGCATCATGTATCTGTTCTACTACCACTCCTTCCTGCTGCTGACGGTGCCGGAAGTGCTGGTGTTCACCATCTTCACCCCCCTCTACGTCACCCTGCTCCACGATCTGCTGGAGCGGCGCTTCAAGCCCGCCTATCTGTGGGCGGCGCTGCTGGCGGTGCTGGGGGCGGCCGTCATCCGCTTCGACGGCCTGACCGAAAGCTATGTGCTGGGATTCCTGGTGGTACAGGGGGCCAACCTCAGCTTCGCCCTGGGGCAGGTGGGCTACAAGGTGCTGCTGGCACGGGAGACAGAACAACCCCCCCAGCATGCCGTGTTCGGCTGCTTCTATCTGGGGGCCCTGGCTGTCGCCCTGCCCGCCTGGTGGCTGCTCGGCAAGCCGCAATACCCCAGCACAGGTTTGCAGTGGGGCATACTGCTGTGGCTGGGGATCGGTGCGTCCGGTCTGGGTTACTTCCTGTGGAACAAGGGCGCGACCCTGGTCAGCAGCGGCGTGCTGGCCATCATGAACAACGCCCTGATCCCGGCGGGTCTGCTGGTGAACCTGATGCTGTGGGGGCGGGAGACGGATCTGCTGCGCCTCGCCGTCGGCGGCCTGCTGATGCTGGCCTCCCTTTGGCTGTGCAAGCCAGGGCAACCGGCCCGGGCCTGACCGGCAGCTGTGCTCAGCCGACGACCTGGTTGTGCTCCTGGCGGGCCTGACCATGGCAGGAGGCGAGCCGGGCGAGCAGGTGATCGATCTGCTCCCCCGGTTGATGCTGCACCAGGCCGATGCTGATGGTGACCGGGCGCTCCGGCAGCAGGCTGGCATCGGCAATCTCGAGGCGCAGCCGCTCGGCTATCTCCAGCGCATCGAGCCGCTCTATGCCGGGCAGCATCAGGATGAAGGTGTCATCATCCCAACGGGCGAAGGGATCGTCCTTGCGCAGCTCGTGGCGCACGATGCGCGCCAGCTTGGCCAGCATGGCGTCGCAGTCCGCCTCGCCAAACAGCTGCAATATCTTGGCCCTGTGATCCACGGTCAGCTGCAGCAGGCAGAAGGCCCCCCCCTGGCTCAGCCGCTCGCCGAGCCGCTGTTCGAAGTCGCGCCGGCTCTCGAGTCCGGTCAGGGGATCCGTGCCCTGCGGCTCCGCCGCCTGGGCGTGGCGACAGCGGCGCACCATGCCGAGCAGATCGCCGTTCGCCATGCGGCTGGCCCGCTCGTCGAGCCGGATGTAGTGGCCGTCATGGTGCAGGATGCGGTAGTCCAGCCGCAACGAGTCATGCCCATGCAGGCAGGCGGCGAACGCCTCGGCCACCCGCCCCATGTCATCCGGGTGAACCCGGGCCAGCCAGCTCATCTCATCCAGGGTCTCGGGGGTGAGACCCAGCAGCGCCAGGCAGGAGGGATCCCGCTGTATCGCCTGATGCTGCGGCCAGCGCCAGGCGCCTGCATCCATGATGGCCATGACATCCGCCATCAAGGAACAATCCAGTTCGGTCACCGTATCCGCCAGCGGAGCCTTCAGTACATCCATCAAACGCCTCGAAACTGTGAAAATTCGTCATGAACCCCAATAAGTAGCATCGAGGCAAGGGATCGGCAATCCGGGTACTGGCAAAAAACCGGGACCATGGCCGAAGGGCCGGGATCAGGCACCGCCGCTGCGAGCCCCATGATAACCCTCCATCAGGGTCTGCCAGTTCCCAGGCACGAAGTGGAAGCTGGTGTGCAGCTGCGCCTCCTTGTTGAAGGAGCGCAGCAGACGCTCCAGATTGGCTTGCTGCCAGCTGCCCGGGGCGCGGATCTCCCCCTTGTCGAAATCGATCACCCAGACCTTCTGATCCTTGTCGAGCAGCAGGTTGTGGCTGTTGAGATCCGCATGATAGACGCCGGCATCGTGCAACTGGCGGATCGCCTGGCCAACCCGCAGCCAGATGTCGGCCGCAATGGGGCCTCGCTTGAGCAAGGCCACCAGATCCTTGGCGCCACGAATGCGCTCGATCAGGATATCGGCCCGATAGAAGGGCCCCTGCTTGACCATGCGGGCCGCAAACGGGCGCGGTACCGGCAGGCCCTGTTCGCTCAAGCGGGCCAGCAGGCTGTACTCGGCCATGGCCCGGCTCGACTCCACCCCCTCGAACCAGAAGCGATCCCGCACCACCTTGCCCACCATGCCGCCACGGTAGTAGTGGCGCAACACCAGATGGCACGACTCCCCCTTCACGAACCAGGTCACACCGCGACCGATGGCGGACCCCACCACCTTGCCCTGATCCTGCCACCAGCCGGGATCGAACAGCCTGGGCGAGGGGTTATGGAAGTGATCATCGGCAAACCAGCACACCTGGTTCTTGTCGGTTTGAATTTGCATCTGGCGGGTTCCGGGCAGTGATTGGCCGCAATTTTACAATCCACGAGGGAGTTTGCATAATGCCATTCATCGATTACCCATCCATTGCGCCACATCATGCTGCCGTTCCAAACGCCACCCTCTTCCATCTGCATCCTGCGGCTCTCCGCCATCGGGGATTGCTGCCATACGCTGGCCCTGGTGCGCGTCATCCAGCGGGCGTGGCCAGAGACCCGCATCACCTGGGTCACCGGCAAGCTGGAGGCCGGGTTGTTTGCCGATCTGCCCGGTGTCGAGGTGATCCCGTTCGACAAGGGCCAGGGCTGGCGCGGTTATCGCGATCTGTGGCGTCGACTGGCAGGCCGCAGGTTCGATGCCCTGCTGCATCTGCAGGCGGCCCTGCGGGCCAGCATCGCCACCCTCGGCATCCGGGCCGGGGTCAAGCTCGGCTTCGACCGGGAGCGAGCCAACGACGGCCAATGGCTGTTCACCAATCACAAGGTACCCTCCCCCGCCTCTCCCCACGTGCTGGATGGCTTCCTCGCCTTCGCCAGGGAGCTGGGCATCCAGGATCTGACCCCGGACTGGCAACTGCCCATCAGCGCGGAACATCAGGCGTGGGCAAAGGAGAAGATTGGCGGCAAGCCCACCCTGCTCATCTGCGCGGCCGCCAGCAAGCCCTTCAAGAACTGGACCGCAGCCGGTTATGCCGCCCTGGCAGACCATGCCGCGGCCAGGGGGATGCAGGTCTACCTGTGCGGCGGACCGGCCAAACTGGAGCGGGATCTCGCCGCCGAGATCCGGCGCCTAAGCCGGAGCAAGCCGGTCGACCTGGTGGGGCAGACCAGCCTCAAGCAGCTGCTGGCCCTGATCAAGGAGGCGAGCCTGGTGCTGGCGCCGGACACGGGGCCCACCCACATGGCGACCATGGTCGGGACCCCCGTCATCGGCCTTTATGCCCACCACAACCCGGCCCGCACCGGTCCCTACCTGGCACGGGATCGGGTCGTCAGCGTCTATCAGGAACTCATTGAAGCCGAGACCGGCAAGCCCCTCGATCAGTTGAGCTGGCGTACCCGGCTCAAGGATCCGGACGCCATGGCCAGGCTGCCGATCGCCCGGGTGATCGCCCGATTCGACGAATATTGGCAGCAAATGGCAGGATCCATCGAAAATCCCGAGTGATCAGCGAGAGATAACCTGATGGTCAGCCGACGGCTGGCTCGCCAGAATGGCGGCCGTGTGGAGGCGACTCCCACAGCAAGCTACGAATCCTTTGATCGGCTGGAATATGATTCCGGCCGTTTTTTTATCTGCGGCCGTCTGCTACCATCTGCCGCCTTCATATGCCCCAGTGGCTTAATTTTCCGCGTTTTGTGCTTGGCTGTCGCCCCTTCGGGCACAAGACGGCAGCCTCTGCTACAACCAGAACACTATCATCGCTTAAAGGTACGGACATGGCGCAACAAGGCACCCTCTACATCATCTCCTCCCCGAGCGGAGCGGGTAAGTCCAGTCTGCTCAGTGCCCTGCTCAGCCAGCCGGAAGCCGCCGGCCGGATGCAGCTCTCCGTCTCCCACACCACCCGCGCCATGCGCCCGGGGGAAGAGAACGGGGTGCACTACCATTTCGTGCCGGTAGATGAGTTCAAGGCGCTGATCGCGCGCGGCGATTTTCTGGAGTGGGCAGAGGTGTTCGGCAACTACTATGGCACCTCCCGCGCCGCCATCGAGGCCTGCCTGGCCCAGGGCATCGATGTCTTTCTCGACATCGACTGGCAAGGCGCCCGCCAGATCCGCGCGCAGATGGAGACCCGCTCCATCTTCATACTGCCGCCGAGCCGCCCCGAACTGGAGCGCCGCCTGATCGGCCGCGGCCAGGACAGCGAAGAGGTGATCCGGGGTCGCATGGCGAAAGCCGTTGCCGAAATGGTGCACTACGACGAGTATGACTATGTCATCATCAACGAAGAGTTCGAGCTGGCCCTGTGCCAACTCAAGGCCATCATAGAGAGCCAGAGGTTGACGACGGGCCGCCAGCAGCAGGCACAACAAAACTTGCTACAACAGCTACTGGCGGAATAAGCTAAAACCAAGTAAACTTTTGCGTCATTTTTAAACACTGGAGTCCTGCATGGCACGCGTTACTGTAGAAGATGCTGTAAAACAGGTAGGTAACCGTTTTGACCTGGTGCTGGTCGCCGCGCGCCGCGCCCGTCAGATCGCGGTTCAAGGTAAAGATCCCCTGGTTGACGAAGAGAACGACAAGCCGACTGTGATCGCCCTGCGTGAGATCGAGCTGGGTCTGGTGAACAATCAAGTAATGGATACCCAGGACCGTTACGAGCAGCAGGAGCAGGAAGCCGCCGAGCTGGCTGCCGTTGCCGCTATCGCCGAAGGGCGCGGTTAAGTCCTCCAAGCCGGCACCCGCCCGGGTGCCGACTGTTCTCCCCCATTTACAACCGCTCGAAAACCTCGCAAACTCAGGGGTATACCCTCAATACCACGGATTGCTGAATTACCGCAGCGGGGCATGTCTTGTATCTATTTGAAAATCTTAAAGAAGTAGCTAGTTCTTATCTGCCAGCAGAGCAGGTTGAGAAACTCAAGCAAGCCTATGTGGTAGCCCGCGATGCTCACCAGGGCCAGATGCGATCCAGTGGTGAACCCTATATTACCCACCCGGTTGCGGTTGCCCGCATTCTGGGGGACATGCGCCTGGACCACGAGACCCTGATGGCCGCCGTGCTGCACGATGTCATCGAGGACACCCCTGTCACCAAGGCCGAGCTGGCAGAGCTGTTTGGCGATGCGGTCGCCGAGCTGGTCTCCGGCGTCTCCAAGCTCGACAAGCTGAAGTTTCGCGACCGCAAGGAAGCCCAGGTCGAGAACTTCCGCAAGATGATGATGGCCATGACCCAGGACATACGGGTCATCCTGATCAAGCTGGCCGACCGCACCCACAACATGCGCACCCTCGGCTCATTGCGGCCGGACAAGCGCCGCCGCATCGCCCGCGAGACCCTGGAGATCTTCGCCCCCATCGCCAACCGCCTCGGCATCCACACCATGAAGAACGAGCTGGAAGAGCTCGGCTTCGAGGCCCTCTACCCCATGCGCTCCCGGGTGCTGAAAGAGTCGGTGCGCCGTGCCCGTGGCAATCGCCGCGAGATCATCGAGTCCATCCAGAGCGAAATCCAGGGGAGACTGCAGGAGTCCGGCATCGAGGCCCAGGTGAGCGGCCGCGAGAAGAACATGTTCTCCATCTACAACAAGATGGAGAAAAAAGAGCTGCAATTTCATGAGGTAATGGATATCTATGCCTTTCGCGTCAAGGTGAAGGACATAGACACCTGTTACCGGGTGCTGGGGCAGATGCACAGCCTCTACAAGCCCCGTCCCGGCCGCTTCAAGGATTACATCGCCATCCCCAAGACCAACGGCTACCAGTCCCTGCACACCTCCCTGGTGGGGCCGCATGGGGTGCCGGTCGAGGTGCAGATCCGCACCGAGTACATGGATCAGATGGCCGACAAGGGGGTTGCCGCCCACTGGGCCTACAAGCAGGATGGCGACAGCTCGGGCACCACGGCCCAGATCCGCGCCCAGCGCTGGATGCAGAGCCTGCTCGAGTTGCAGCAGAGCGCCGGCAGCTCGTTCGAGTTCATCGAAGGGGTCAAGACCGATCTTTTCCCGGACGAGATCTATGTGTTCACCCCCGAGGGGCGCATCATGGAACTGCCCACCGGCGCCACCCCGGTGGATTTCGCCTACACGGTGCACACGGACATAGGCCATGCCTGCGTGGGGGCCAGGGTCGACCGCCACCCCTATCCGCTCAGCAGCCAGCTGCAATCCGGTCAGACGGTGGAGATCATCACGGCGCCGGGGGCCCGCCCCAATGCGGCCTGGCTCAACTTCGTGGTGACCACCAAGGCTCGCTCCAAGATCCGCCAGTTCCTCAAGAACCTGCGCACCGAGGAGTCCGTGGTGCTCGGCCGTCGCCTGCTCAATCATGCCCTCGGCGCCAAGAACATAGAGGACATCCCGGAAGCCCGCATCAAGCAGGTACTGACCGATACCAAGCACGAGAACCTGCATGGCCTGCTGGCCGATATCGGTCTGGGCAATGCCATGAGCGTCATGGTCGCCCGCCGCATGCAGGCCGATGAGCTGCCCCAGGACGATCAGCCCAGAAGCAGCAAGAAGATGCCGATCAAGGGTGCCGACGGCATGCTGGTCACCTTCGCCAACTGCTGCCGCCCGATCCCGGGGGATGCCATCATCGCTCACATCAGCCCGGGCAAGGGGCTGGTGATCCACCAGGAGTCGTGCCGCAACATCAAGGGCTACAGCCGCGAACCGGACAAGTACCTGCCGGTACAGTGGGAAGTGGATCCGGATCAGGAGCTGGAGTTCAAGACCGGCATCCATATCGAGATCGTCAACCATCAGGGCGCCCTGGCGGAGCTGGCCAACGTGATCGCCGCCACCGGTGCCAACATCCACGGTATCAGCACCGAGGAGAAAGATGGTCGCGTCTATCTGGTCACCCTGCTTATCACCACCAAGGGTCGCATCCATCTGGCCAACATCATGCGCAAGATCCGCGTCATGCCCAATGTGCTCAGGGTTAGCCGACAGAAGAACTGATCCAACAGGCGGCGCAAGCCGCCTGTTGCTTTTTCAAGAGACAATCATGGCCTCACGCGCATCGGCGGCACGCAACGTCCGAGCCGCGCACCAGCCTCATCACATAGATACCGATATGACACCTGAACGCTTTAAACGGATCTCCGACATGCTGGCCCAGCGCCAGCTCGATTTGACCGTCTGCATGGAAGAGGTCCACAAGCCTCACAACCTGGCCGCCATCGTCCGCACCGCCGACGCCATCGGTATCCATCGGGTCCACGCCGTCTGGCCAAAAACCTGGATCCACAAGCGCAAGGGCACGGCCCGCGGCAGCCAGAACTGGGTCGACGTCAAGCTGCACCCGGACATAGGCAGCGCCGTGGCCGAACTGAAAGCCTCTGGCATGCAGATACTTGCGACTCATCTATCTGAAAATTCAGTGGATTTTCGCGCCATCGACTACACCAGGCCGACCGCCATCCTGGTGGGCCAGGAGAAGCACGGCATCGGCGACGAGGCGCTGGCCCTGGCCGATCACCATATCGTCATTCCCATGGTGGGCATGGTGCAGTCCCTCAACGTCTCTGTGGCCGCCGCCGCCATCCTGTATGAAGCTCAGCGCCAGCGGGAGCTGGCTGGCTGCTATCGGCGGGGCTGCCCACTCGACCTGGAAGAGCAGAACAGCATACTGTTCGAGGGAGGCTACCCCGTCTATGCCCAGCTCTGCAAAGAGAAAGAGATGCCCTACCCCCAGCTGGGCCCGGCCGGCGAGATCCTGGCGGACGAGGCCTGGTGGCAACGGATGCAGCTGACCCGCAAGGGCTGGGCCAGCCTGGGGGACGAGGAAGAGGCATTCAGAGAGGAGTCATGAAGACCCCGAGATCGCCATGGCGAAGACAAACCGCTACTCTGACTGTCATCTTGACCTGCCACCCAGACACGATGGCATCCGACCCTATCTGGCAACAGGAGTGTGCCCGATGAAATCCCTCTCTCTTCCCCTGCTGGCCCTGACCCTGTTTTCTGCCGGAGCCCTCGCCGTGAACAATCCCTATCAGCTGACGCCGGAAGCCGACGTCGCCACCCTCCATCAGCAGACCCTGCCCGAGTTCTGGCGCCAACATGCCGTTGAGGGGGAGTTTGAAGGCAAGGACGGGGTCACCATCCGCTACGCCGCCCTGCGCCAGCCCAAGGTGGATCGCGCCATCCTCATCGTCAACGGCCGGGTCGAGACCTATCTCAAGTACCAGGAGCTGGCGTGGGATTTGTGGCGCCAGGGCTACAGCCTCTACCTGATAGACCATCGCGGCCAGGGGATGTCGGATCGCCTGCTGGCAGACAGGGAGAAGGGCTATGTGGCCGACTTCGAGGACTATGTGGTGGATCTGAAGCAGTTTCACGACCAGGTGATCCTGGCAGACCAGCCCGCCAGCCTGTTCCTGCTGGCCCACTCCATGGGGGGCGCCATCTCGGCGCGCTATCTGGAGCGCTGGCCCGATGACATCCGCGCCGCCGCCCTCTCCTCCCCCATGATGGGCATTCATCTCGGCGGCCTGCCCCACTGGCTTGCCAAGGGGCTCAGCGCCACCATAGCCAGGGTCGGTGGCTGGTTCGGCGAGCCCCCCTACGGCCCTGGCCAGGGCGCCTATCAGGACCAGGGATTCGCCGACAATGAGCTGACCCACAGCGAGGCGCGCTACGCCGCCTTCCGCCGACAATACGAGCAATCCCCCCGGCTCAAGCTGGGAGGCGCCACGGCGCACTGGATCCATCAGGGCATGACGGGGGCTGAGCGGGCCCTGGCAGAGGCGGGCAGCATCAAGACACCGCTGCTGCTGCTGCAGGCGGGGGACGACAGCGTGGTCGACAACCAGGCCCAGGCCGACTTCTGCCAGCGCGCCCCCTGCGAGGGCGGCAAGCCCCTGCGCATCGACGGCGCCTGGCATGAGCTCTTCATCGAGGCCGATGACAAGCGCCAACCGGCCCTCACCGCGGTCCTGGACTTCTTCGGCCGCTACTAGGTGCCGTTGACCCATGGTCAACGGCACCTAGACTGGTTATTTTTTGTAACCCTAAATAAATGGGGCGAGCCCAATGGCTGGAGTACACTGCCCCGGTATTTCTGCGAAACCGAGGTAACGATGTTCAAGGTAGTTGTATCCGATCTCGACGGTACCCTGCTCAACAAGCAGCACCAGATCTCCCCCCGCACCCGCGACACCCTGCACCGGCTGGTGGCCAAGGGCATCAAGTTCGTGGTAGCCACCGGACGCCATCACGTGGATGTGCGCACCATTCGCGATACCCTCGGGCTGGACATCTACCTCATCACCTCCAACGGTGCCATGGTCCATGACAAGCAGGACAAGCTGGTGTTCAACCAGTCCCTGCCGGCGGAGGTCGCCGCCGAACTGATCGCCCTGCCCCGCGCCCCCGACATCCACCTCAACATCTATCAGGGGGATGAGTGGCTGGTCGAGGAGGAGCTGCCCTGGCTGCTCAGCTTCCATGACGAATCCGGCTTCAACTATCGGCTGGTCGATCTCCAGACTCAGCCGAAAGAGGGGATCAGCAAGGTGTTCTACATCGGCGAGCACGAGAAGCTGCTGCCCATCGAAGCCCGACTCAACGCCCA
Organism: Aeromonas bivalvium; assembly: GCF_046078285.1. Lineage (NCBI taxonomy): Bacteria > Pseudomonadati > Pseudomonadota > Gammaproteobacteria > Aeromonadales > Aeromonadaceae > Aeromonas > Aeromonas bivalvium. Next base: position 153,478 of record NZ_JBGXBV010000007.1, on the reverse strand, counting down.
ATACGGTGACAGGCTCAATGTCACCTTCTCCCTGCCGGACTGTCTCGAGGTGATGCACGCCGGGGTGCACAAGGGCAATGCGGTGCAGGCGGTCTTGGCCCAGCATGGGCTGGAGATGTCTCAGGCGGTGGCCTTCGGCGATGGCATGAACGACTTCGAGATGCTCAACATGGTGGGTCGTGGCGTGGTGATGGACAATGCCCACGATCGGCTCAAGCTGGCCCTGCCCCGCCACGAGCGCACCCTGAGTTCGGATGAGGACGGGGTGGCCGTCTATCTGGAGCAGCTGTTCTCGCTGCCGACCTGACCCGCAGCCGCACCGGCATGCCCCCGCGTCGGGGGCATGCCGTCGGCCATCCCCGACACTGGCTAGCGCCTGAACCTGTGCTCGCAGGCCTTGCAGAAAAACTCATCGGAGAGACGCCTGTCCAGTGCCCGGCCAAGTAGCCAGCCTATGCCTCCTGCTCCCAGCCCCCCCAGCAACCCACCACAGATGGCTCCCAGCAGAGCCCCGAACGGCGTACCGGCACTGCCCAAGGTACAACCCCAAATGGCACCAACCTTGGCGAGGGTCGCCGCCCCCGCATAGCCCCCCGCCGCCCCTATCCCCAGAGCGCAGGCTCGACTCACCCGCTCATCCAGCACCTTGTCAACTCCTTCGCGCAAGCACCTTGGACACTTCATCGCCATTTCCTCACAGAGTCAGCTCACTGATTATTGGTCAGAAACGCCACCTGGGTTCAATCGATGAATAAATGACGAATTTGAGTTCCGACTAACCCAAATTCTGGCTATCGAGGCGACGATCCGTGAACACGATCGATACCCAAACATGCCCTCCTCTCGATAATGAAGAGCCCCAGCCCACGACGGTGAAGCCACATGTCTGTCTTGAACAACCTCTCGTTTAGCGCCAAGTTAAGGGTCCCCCTCCTGATTGTCCTGCTTACCATGTCCGCCGTCATGGCTGTGGCCTACCGCAGTTTCAGTGAACAGCAGCGAGTGAACCAGGCCCTGACCGAGCAGATATTACCCGTCCAGAATGCGCTGGAGGATGCCTACCGGGATCTCTACCAAATCGTCGCCGCCGGTCAGGGCTTGATTGTCGGTGGCCTCAACGAACGCAATCTCGCCTTTCAGCATCGGGAATTTGTCGACAACAGCAGCAAGGCCAGGGCCCGGCTAGCCAAGGTGCAGGGCTTGATCGCGGCGGGTCTGCTCGGTCCGGAACATCAAGCCAGCTTGGACCTGATGCTGGCGGAGTTCGATCGCTGGTTGCCACATTATGACGCCGTCTTTGCCCATCCCCAGGAGGCTCAAGCCTACCTGGCCAGCCATTTCGATGAGGCAGAACAACAATTCGCCTCCATCCGCAAACAACTCAATCTGCTCAAGGGAGGGATAGGGCTGAGCAGAGAAGCCTTGATCCAGCAGAGCCAGTCATCCAGCCAGCACGCCCAGAGGCTGATGAGTCTGGGTACACTGGCAGCCATCTTCTTTGCCATAGGCCTTACCTGGTTGCTGACCCGGCTCATGCTGCAGCCATTGCGCAACATGCAGCTGGCCCTGGCCAATATTGCCGAGGGCGAGGGCGATCTGAGCCAGCGGCTGACGATCCACAGCCAGGATGAAATAGGTTCACTCGGTACCACCTTTAACCGCTTCATCACCCAGATACACAGGATCATCGGCGATGTCAGTCTCACTGTGACCACAGTACAGACCGCCTCGGATCGACTGCGCGACCTGATGACGCAGATGGTCGGCAACGGGCAGGCACAACAACAGCAGAGTGACCAGATAGCAGCGGCGGTAGAAGAACAGAGTGCCACCAGTGCTCAGATGATGGTCCATGCGAGCCAGACGGCCAGCACCTCTGCCGTCGCCACCCAGCAGGTACACAGCGCCAGCGATGCGCTGCATCAGACGGTTACGGCGATGGAGGAACTGGCCCTGGATATTCAGGCATCGGAGCAGGGGGTCACCAGACTGGAACAGGATGTCGACCACATTACCTCAGTGCTGGCGGTGATCCGCAATATCGCCGAACAGACCAATCTACTGGCCCTCAATGCCGCCATCGAGGCCGCCCGCGCCGGTGAGCAGGGACGCGGCTTCGCCGTGGTAGCCGACGAAGTACGCAACCTGGCCAGCAAGACCCGGCACAGCACGGGGGAGATACAACAGATGATAGAGCGGCTGCAACAGGGCAGTCAGCAGGCGGTGCAGAAGATGAAAGCCAGCAGCCGACGCAGCCAGCAAGTGGTCGAGCAGGCCCATCAGACCCGTGCCAATCTTGAGCAGATGCGCCAGGCCATCACCATCATCAATGAGATGAATGACCAGATCCGGGGGGCGGCCCACGAACAGAGCGAGGTCAGTGGCGAGATCAACCGGCGTCTGCAAGAGGTTGCGGGCAATGGTCGTGCCATGCTGTCCGGGCTGGCGCAAGTGCGCCTCACCAGTGCGCAACTGGCGGAGCAGAGCCAGCAGCTGGCGGCCACAGTCCATCAATTCAAGCTGTGAGGCCCCCATCAAGGACCGGCACCAGGCATCTCAACTGCTGGGCTTGAACAACCCCTTGTCCAGCTGGTGCTTCTTCATCCGCAGATAGAGCTTCTTGCGCGGGATGCCGAGGTAGTTGGCGGCTTCGGTCACCCGACCCGAGAAGAGGAAGAGGGTGTCTTCGATGATCCGCTTCTCGTACTCCTCTACCAGGTCATCGAGCGGCTCCCTGGCATTGGCGGCCGGCATGGCACGCTCGACACCTGCCAGCTTGATGATGCCCACCGCATAGAGCTCGGCCACGTTGCGCAGCTCACGGATATTGCCAGGCCATTGATGGCGCTTGAGGGTCTCCAGATAGGCGCGATCCACCTGGGGAACGGCGCGGCCTATCCGTTTGCAGCCCTGGCGCAAGAAAGAGCGAAACAGGGGAATGATGTCGCAGCTACGCTCCGCCAACCTGGGCAACTTTATCCTCACCTGGGAAAGGTAGTAGTAGAGCTCTGGCATCAGCACCTGCTGCGCCACCAGTTGCTCCGGCGCCTCTTCAAACAGGGCTATGGTACGCTGAGCCTTGTTACCTTTGCGCTCTTGCTCCAGTAGATACCCTCCCAGCCAGCGCTGACACTCAGGGGTCAATCTGGCCGGGCCCTGCAACACCAGGGTGCCACGATGGCTCAGGGCCAGACTCTCCTTCATCTGCTCTACCCCGGGCGCGGCCGCACAGTCATGGAGATGCAACGGCTGATCCTGACGCTCACCTATGCCATGGAGCAGGTGGGCCAGGGTATGTCGACCCGTGCCAGGCTCCCCTTCCAGCATCAGATCCTTGTCGGTCTGGGCCAGTTGATTGAGCTGATGGCGGATGGCGACGAGTTGCGGGCTGGTCCCGATCAACTGATGCTCGACCGCAGCCTGGATCTCGTTGCGATGGGTCAGCAGGGCGCGCCTGTGCTCCAGGGCGCGGGCCAACAGATCCAGCAGCGCTTCCGGATTGAGGGGTTTCTCCAGAAAGTCGAAGGCCCCCTGCTTGACGGCCTTGACCGCCAGGGGGATGTCCCCATGACCGGTGATCAGGATCACCGGGATATCCGGGTCTATCTGGCGTACTCGCGCCAGCAGATCCAGCCCATTCATCGCCGGCATATAGATGTCGGACACCAGTACCCCGGACCAGTCTGCACCGAGCAAAGCCAAGGCCTGCTCCGGGCTGGCAGTCCCCCTTGGCTGATAGCCGGACAGGTTCAACAGATGACAATAGGACTCCAATACGTCCTCATCATCATCCACCAGCAGCACGTCGGTGCCACGAGTTCGCGTTAACCGCATGATAGTTACTCCCATGAGTCATGAGCGGCGTCGCTCGCCAGCGATCTCGCCTCATCGACGGTAAATTCCAGTACCACCATGGCCCCTCTCTCCAGGGTCGACCCTAGGCTGATCCCCCCGCCGCAGCGCGCCAGCAGGGAGCGGCAGATGGTTAGCCCCAGCCCGAGCCCCACTTCCTTGGAGCTGGTGAAGGGGGTAAACAGCCTGGGCAGTATCTCTTCCCCGTAGCCGGATCCAGAGTCACACAGCGCAATCCTGACCAGCCGCGGACCCCGTTCGAGCAGCAGCAGCCGGATCTGGCGCAGTTCCCGACCCGCGATGGCATCCAGGCCATTGACCAGCAGGTTGACCAGGACCTGCTCCACCAGGCCTGGGTCACCCTGGATCCAGAGATCTCTGGGGAGCTCGTTGTGCAACCGGCATCCATCGCGCCTGGCCCGGGTCTCCACCAGCAACAGGGCTTGTTCCGCCAGTTCATGCAGATCCAGCCGGATCAGGGGGCAGGCCTGGGGCGACTTGCGGGCAAAATTGCGCAGCGCCGTGATGATGCGCCCCATCCGCTGGCCGAGACGCTCTATCTTGTCCAGTTCCAGCCCCAGCTGCCGAGACTCGCCGGCCGCCAGTGCCATCCGGCTGGTATAGAGATAGGTCATCATGGCCGACAGGGGCTGATTGAGCTCATGGGCCAGGCTGGTCATGGCCTGACCGACCACCGCCATCTTGGCGGCCTGAATCAGCTCGTCCTGAGTCTGCAACAGGTTGCGTTGGGCCTGCTCCCGCCGGGCCACCTCCTCCGCCAACCGCCGATTATTCTCGGTCAATGCCCGGGTGCGCTCCTCCACCAGCCGCCCCAGCTCTCGTGCAGTCAGCTCCTGGCGGGTCACGTCCGTGATGGTGATGATGAACTTGGATCGCCGCGCCTGCTCGAAGCGACGGAAATTGAAATGAAGGTAGCGGGCCTGCCCCGCCAACTCGGCGGCCAGGGTGCATTCGCTGCTGCCGAGCCGTTGCAGCGGTTGACCTGGCTGGAACTGGGCTGCCAGCACGGCCCCCCCCCTCACCGGGGAAAACCTGCCACAGGGGCTGCTCCGGTTCTATGCTCGCTTGCCGGAACAGGGCCAATGCGCTCGGGTTGACCGACTCTATGGTTCCGTCCGGGTGGCAGGTAATGAGGGAGGCCTGGGTGTTGTTGATGAGATTGAGGGCATTGGTTCGTTCCACTTGCTGCCATTGCTCGCAGAAGCCGCGCAGACTCTCCCCCAGTCGTCCAATCTCGTCTCGCCCCGCCGTCTTGATCGGTTGCTCCAGCTGGCCGGCCGCAACCCGGGCCAGATCCTGGCTCAGGATATCGAGCCGCCGGATCAACCGTCGACCAATCAGCACCACCAGCACGAAGCCGCTGATCAGCACAGAAAGCCCCAACGCCACCAGGATCACCGTCTTGCCCGTCACCACCCTGCGATGGCTGTCATGACCCAGGGTACGCAGCGCCTGGTTGGCCTCGATCACCACCCGGCTCACCCTGGCGTGATAGCGGGAGACAGACTCATCCAACTGGGGCCGCAGCGCTTCCAGCTGTTGATGGGTCCGCACGTCGGCAGACAGCAGCCGTTGCAGCTGGCCGCCGGGTTTGACCAGAGTCACTATCTCCTTGAGGATCTGGCGATAGCTCACCGTCGAGGGGTAGTCTGCCAGCCGGGCGGCCAGGGTCTCTATCTCTTCTATCTTGTAACCGATGAACAGGAAGGCACTCTCCAGATCCTGCTGATAACGTAGCGCCATCACTTCAGTCACCAGGCTCTGGAGCTCGTTCTCCTTGAAGGTGAGATCCTGCAGGGTGGAGAACTCCTTGATGACCTCCCCCAGGGAACCATGCTGTCCCCCGTCTTCGACCATGCCGGTCAGATGCCATTCCACCTCCTGCAGCAGAGGCGCCACCTCATCCACCAGATCCTGATGCAGCCAGGTACTGTGTTTCTGGATCTGTGCCAGGGCAGTCTGATGATCCAGCTGCCGACGCAGGTAGTCCCCATGACGTTCGACCTGCCCTTCCAAGGCGAGGAAGCTCTGCCGCTGATGCGGGGTTTCCCTGTTGTCCGGTGTGCTGGAGAGCGAGGCCTGTCGCATTTCCTGCATGGTCATCGACACTTGACGGGATAGGCGCTGGTGTTGCCCCAGCTCCCGGCTGTCCCTGAGCTGCGCCAGTTGCAGGAGCAACCGCGAGCTGGCACGCTCCAATTGGTAGGCCCCCTCAATGGCCGGCAGGCTCTCCTCGACGATAGCCCCCACCTGGCGACCGAGTCTGTCCCACATCACATAGGCGGTCCCTCCCATGGCAAGCGCCAGGGCCGTGATGGCAATGAAAGACAACATCAGACGCCGCCCCAGAGTACTGGGCCAGCGCAGCCATTCCCCTCGGCCACTCATGGCTGCGCCGCCTGTTCGACCAATGCCATGGCTGCCTTCAGATTGTCCTGGGTCATCTGTCGCCACCTCTGCTGCGCCCGTTCCGCCTGCGGGCTCGCCTTGCCCCCCTCGTAGACATCATCAAACAGCGCCAGCAGGGCAGGATCCTGTGTCTGTTGTTCGCTGAGGGGGGGCGTGCTGGCCAGTGTCCTTGCCTGCGCGATCAGGGCGGCTCGCCTGGGTTCCCCGTTCGCTCCAGCCTCGTCTATGCCCTGCCAGGTCAGCCGCAGGGCGGGCAATTGCTGGGTGATGGTCTGATCAAACAGCACCTTCAGCAAACTGGCGCGGCGATAGAGCAGCTCCTTGTCGAGCACGAATTCGGTCTGCTGGGCCAACCCAGGTTCGGTCAGAGTGACTTTCGCCATCTCGGAAGTGCCGACGATGGCTTGCCCCTCGGCAGAGAGCAGGAAATCGATAAACCGGGCCGCCAGCGCAGACTGCTGGCTGGTTTGCATCACCGCCAGGTAGGTGGGCAGTATCACTCCCTGGTGCAAGGGGGTGAATCTTATGTAATCGAAATGGGCCTGGCTGGTGCGGGCATAGCTCTCTATCACCAGCCCGGCCCCAGCCAGCCCGCGACTGATGCCGTCACTGACGCCGAAACTGCGGGCCGTGATGGCGGAAAGATTGCCACCTATCTGCATCAGGATCGCCCAGCCCTGTCGCCAGCCATATTGCTGCAGGATGCTCTCCACCATCATGTGGGTGGTGCCGGACTGGGAGGGGGAGCTCATCATCACATGCCCCATGAAGGCGGGATCAGCCAGACTCTGCCAGTCGGTCGGTACCGGCAACCGGTGCTTGGCCAGATAGCGGCGGTTGTACAGGATGCCGATGCCGGAGTAACCGACCACGGCCACCTTGCCATCCAGGCCCAGAATGTGGGGGCTCAACCAGGTGGGAGGCTGGGTGCGCACGGGCAATCGGGCAAGCAGGCCTGCCTTGTCCAGCGAATGGAAGAAGGTGGGCGACGAGGAGAGCACCACGTCCACCGGGGCCCCGTCGGCCTGGGTCAGCAGACGCTGGGCCGACAGGGTGCGCCGGTAGATCACCTCCAGCCTCACCTCGGGATGGCGCTGGCGAAACCCTTCCACCATGGCCTTGATCGGGCTCTCGGAGAAGGAGGTCAGTACCGTCAGCGAGGATGCCACAGCCGGCATGCTGAGTCCGCCGCAGATCAGAAGCAGGATGAAGGCGATTCGGCGATGGGTCTGCATGGGTACTGAGTCACTCCTGATGCCAACGAAATGTGTGCGAGCGGTCAAAGATTCGGGATCTGGCCGAAATACTCGAGCGGGGGCATGGGCTAATTCTGACCCATATCCGCCACCCCCAGACTCTTATTGTCATTGATCACCGCTGGTGGAACCAGGCAAAACAGGCCATTTCTGACTCGTAAAATGCGCCAACCGAGTCACAAATGACTCGAAAATCGCATTTTGCCGCCCGCAATTCCCCCTACCTAAGATGTGCCCGACAGGCAGAGCCCCTCTGCACTTTCGCTACCTACACGAACGGAGCACACACCATGTTCAACTTCTTCAAGACGCGAGCCGACCTGCCGGTCATGGACGCCTCGCCGGACAAGATAAGATCCATCTATCGCAAGTATCAGTGGCAGGTCTTCCTGGGCCTGGTGCTGGGTTACGCCATGTTCTACGTGGTTCGAATGAGCCTTAACGTGGTCAAGAAGCCTCTGCTGGATGCCGGTATCGTCACCCTGGACGAACTGGGTGTCATCGGCTCGGCCTTCCTGTTCACCTATGCGGTCGGCAAGTTCTCCAACGGCTTCCTGTCGGATTACGCCAACATAGGCCGCTTCATGTCGGTCGCCCTGGGCGCCTCCGCGGTCTGCACCATCTTCATGGGCATGAACACCGCCACCTTCTTCCTGGTGCTGATGTGGGGACTGAACGGCTGGTTCCAGTCCATCGGCTCGGCCCCCTCCTGCGTCTCCATCTTCCAGTGGTTCTCCCCCAAGCAGCGCGGCTCCGTCTATTCCATCTGGGGCGGCTCGCGCAACATAGGTGAAGGCATCTCCTGGATCCTGACCGCCACCGTCGTCAGCTACTTCGGCTGGCAGGCCGGCTTCATCGGCGCCGGCATCGCCTCCGGTATCGCCGCCATCCTGATGTACCTGGTCCTGAAAGATCGCCCGCAGACCTACGCCCTGCCCGAGCCTGCCGTCGCCTTCGGCGAAGAGCCCGAGATCGCCAAGAAGGTCGAGCCGGCCGAGATCCGCCGCGCCCAGCTGTTCATTCTCAAACAGCCGGTGGTCTGGCTCATCGCCGCCGCCTGCGCCTGCATGTACATGTCCCGCTATGCCATGAGCTCCTGGGCCGTGCTCTATCTGCAAGAGCAGAAGGGTTACAGCCTGATCGATGCCGGCTTCGCCATGTCCGCCTACCCCATCGCCGGTTTCATCGGCGCCATCCTGGCCGGGGTCATCTCCGACAAGGTGTTCAATGCCAACCGCCATATCCCTACCCTGCTGTACGGCCTGGCCAACATCGCCGGCATGTGCCTGATGTTCTGGGGCCCCCAGAGCCGCATGATGGATGCCGTCGCCCTCTCCCTGATCGGCTACTCCATCGGGGGGCTGGTAGTGTTCCTGGCCGGTCTGACCGCCTGCGACCTGATGCCCAAGACGGCAGTGGGGGCGGTGAAGGGCTTCATCGGTCTGTGCTCCTACATCGCCGCCTCCGGCCAGGAGCTGGTCTCCGCCGCCCTGATCGAGACCAGCGTGGTCGACGGAGTCACCCACTATGACTTCAGCAGTGCCCAGTACTTCTGGCTCGGAGCCTCTGTGGTCTCCATGCTGCTCGCCATGACGGTGTGGAATGCCAAAAAAGTCGTCAACTACTGATGCCTGCTCACGAAGAAGGTGGTCGCTTGACCACCTTTTTTGTTTCCTGCACTACCCAAGAGAGTCACCCCATGCGCAAAACCAAGATTATCGCCACCCTGGGCCCGGCCAGCTCTTCCTGCGAGATGGTGGAGAAACTGATCCGAGCGGGCGCCAATGTCTTTCGCCTCAACTTCTCCCACGGCAGCCACGAGCAGCACAGGCAAGTCGCAGGGCGGATCCGCGAGGTCGCCAGCCGGCTCGGACTGCACATCGGCATACTGGCCGACCTGCAGGGCCCCAAGATCCGGATCGCCAGCTTCGCGGCAGGCGGCATCCGACTGCGGCCGGGAGAGACATTCATCCTCGATGCCAGCCTGGCCCCCGCCCAAGGCAACCAGGAGAGGGTCGGACTCGACTATCCCGAGCTGGTGAACGAAGTCAGTATCGGCAATATGCTGCTGCTCGATGATGGCCGCCTGCAGCTCAGGGTGGAGCACATAGCGGAGCAAGAGGTCCACACCCGGGTGGTGATCGGAGGCGAGCTCTCCAACCGCAAGGGGATCAATGTGCTGGGAGGGGGTCTGAGCGCACCGGCGCTGACCGAGAAAGACAGGGAGGACATTCTGCTTGCCCGGCAGATTGGCGCCGATTTCGTCGCCGTCTCCTTTCCTCGCTGCAAGGCGGATTTGCTGGAAGCACGTCAGCTGATCTCCGCCACCGGCAGTAAGGCGGCCATCATCGCCAAGGTGGAGCGGGCCGAAGTGGTCGCCTCCATCGAGGCCATGGACGAGATCATTCGCGCCGCCGACATCATCATGGTGGCCAGGGGGGATCTCGGAGTCGAGATTGGGGATGCCAGGCTGCCTGGCGTGCAGAAGAGACTGATCCAGCGTTGTCGCCAGCTAGGACGCCCGGTGATCACGGCGACCCAGATGATGGAATCCATGATCAGCAACCCCATGCCGACCCGGGCCGAGGTGCTGGATGTGGCCAACGCCGTGCTGGACGGGACAGATGCCGTCATGCTCTCGGCCGAGTCTGCCGCTGGCGACTATCCGGTCGAGGCGGTGGAGGCCATGGCTCGTATCGCCCAGGGGGCCGAGCAGGAACAACCGTCGTCTCCGTTCATCCGGCACTGCATCGACCGTGATCAGCCGGGTCGCTGCATGGCCCTGACCGCCATGACCGCGGTCTTCAGCCAGAACAGTGCCTGCGGCATCGCCGTGCTGACCCGGCAGGGCCATGCCGTCACGGCACTCTCCCGCTCCCACCTAGGCAATCCGCTCTGGGCCGTCTCCAGCGATAGACTGCTGCTCAACCAGATGGCCATACTGCGCGGCGTCAGCCCCCTCTTTTTCGAGCAAACCGCCACGGACAACCAGCATCACAGACTGATCGAGACCCTGCGCCAGGCCGGTCAACTGAACGGGATCGACTCTCTGCTCATCAGCCAGCTCGATGCCATGGAAGGGGCTGGCCATGAGGATGTCTGTCGCCTGGTCCCCCTGTCGGCCCCGGAGACTCTTGCCGTCTAATGGGGGTGGGATACCGGCGGACTCGAGTCAGGGAGCCAGAGTGCGAAAAACCCCGCCGAAGCGGGGTTTTTCTGAAGATGGTCGGTGATAAAGGATTCGAACCTTTGACCCTCTGGTCCCAAACCAGATGCGCTACCGGGCTGCGCTAATCACCGAAATAGTTGGTATTCAAAAACAAAAAATGACCTTGCCGGTCATCTCTCGCATTCAGTCGGTATGGTGCGAAGAGAGGGACTCGAACCCTCACACCCGGGGGGCACTAACACCTGAAGCTAGCGCGTCTACCAATTCCGCCACCTTCGCGTACCTAACCAACTGTCACTTCTTCAGCTTGAATGGGGTGGCTGATGGGGCTCGAACCCACGACAACCGGAATCACAATCCGGGACTCTACCAACTGAGCTACAGCCACCACAGCTGTTTTTTCGTTCCACAACACGCCCGCTATTCGGCGCACGTTTGATGGTGCGCCCGACAGGATTCGAACCTGTGACCTCTGCCTCCGGAGGGCAGCGCTCTATCCAGCTGAGCTACGGGCGCTACGCTGTCGAACGGGGCGGATTATTCATTACCCGGGACAACTTGTCTACTCTTTTTTTATTTTATCGATTCAACTGTTTCTTTTTCAGTCACTTGGCATCCATTGCCATCACTAATCCGGTGTTAGGCCCGGATCGGCACCAAGATAGCTCGTTTATGCTGCTTCTGTTTCCTTGACTTGCTTCCACATGATCCTAGAATGAATGAACGTTCATTCATGCGATCACCACAAGAGCCATGGACAAGAAAGAACGCATCTTCGATGCGGCACACGACATTCTCGCCGAACAGGGCTTCCATGGCCTCTCTATTGCCATGGTCGCCAAGCAAGCAAGGGTAGCGACCGGAACCATTTATCGTTATTTTAGCGATAAGGAAGACCTGATACGCCTGCTTTATCGGCACACCATCCAACAATGTCATGATCTGATCATGAGTGACGTGGATATAGAAGAGACAACGTTCACGCAATATCGACAACTGTGGCTCAATGTTCATCAGATCTTTGCCTCCGACCCCAATGCCCTCACCTGCAAGTTGCAGTATGAGAGTTCGCCGCTAGCCTGTGAGCTGGAGAAGGACCCCGTCATACTGGCGCTGTGGGAACCCCTGGATCGCTTCTATGAGCGGGGACGGGCATCGGGACTGTTTATCGATCTGCCGATCCGTGTGTTGCAGACCCTCAGCCTGGAAAGCGCAGCCCAGCTGATGCAACAGTGCCGGGTGCATGAACTGGAACTGACGGACACCCAGCGGGAGGCGGTCATACACGCCAGCTGGCAAGCCATATTACAACCCTCAACCTCTCTACCAGGAATCTGTTCATGAAAAAGTGGATGGTCATAATGTTGTTGATCGCGCTCGCCCTCTTTGGCAGCGTCATCGGCTTCAACATGTTCAAGCAGAAGAAGATTGCCGAGTACATGGCCAACCGGCCCGAGCCTGAATTCCCGGTGACCGCCATGGTCGCCCAGGCGCAGGACTGGACCCCGACCATAGAAGCGATCGGCTTCATCGAGCCAAACCAGGGGGTCACGCTGTCGACCGAGCTGGCGGGCACCATAGACCAGATCGCCTTCGAATCCGGAATGGCCGTCAAGGCTGACCAGCTGCTGATCGGACTGGACTCCAGCGTCGAGAAGGCCAATCTGCGCTCCTCCACCGCCAGATTGCCCGCCGCCCGGGCCAAGTTCGAACGCTACCAGAACCTCTACCAGAAGAACTCCATCTCCCGGGATCAGCTCGATGACGCCGAAGCCAGCTACCGCTCCCTGGAGGCCGACATCGAGAGCCTGAGGGCGACCATAGCTCGCCGGGAAGTGCGTGCACCGTTCGCCGGTGTCGTCGGCCTGCGCAATGTCTTCCTCGGCCAGTACATGGAGCCGGGCACCGAGATAGTGCGCCTGGAAGACATCAGCGTGATGCGCCTGCGCTTCACCGTGCCCCAGACCGATATCTCCAAGATATCCCTGGGCCAGACCATCAAGATCGGCGTGGATGCCTATCCGCAGACCGAGTTCAACGGCAAGATCAGCGCCATCGAGCCCGCCGTCAACTACCAGAGCGGCCTGATCCAGGTGCAGGCCGACATCCCGAACAATGGCGGCAAACTGCGCTCCGGCATGTTCGCCCGTGCCAGCATCATTCTGCCGACCATCAAGGATCAGATAGTGCTGCCGCAAAATGCCATCACCTTCACCCTGTATGGCCAGAACGTCTATGTCATCAAGGAGAAGGACGGCGTCAAGCGTGCCACTCAGGTGGTGGTCAAGGTTGGCGAGCGTCGCGGCAATGACGCCCATATTCTGAGCGGCCTCAAGGCTGGCGATGAAGTGGTGCTGTCCGGGCAGGTGCGACTGAGTAACGACACCAAGGTCAAGGTCGAACAGAACGACGCCCTGGCCGTCCCGGCACAAACCCCGATGCTGTAAGCGCGGAGATCCGTAATGCGATTTACTGACATATTCATAAAGCGGCCCGTGCTGGCGATCTCGATCAGTTTCCTGATCGCCCTGCTCGGCTTCCAGGCCATCTTCAAGATGCAGGTGCGGGAGTATCCCGAGGTCATCAACACCGTCATCACGGTCAACACCAGCTACTATGGCGCCAGCTCCGACCTGATCCAGGGGTTCATCACCCAGCCCCTGGAACAAGCCATCGCCCAGGCAGACAACATCGACTTCATGACCTCCTCCAGTCAGCTTGGCAGCTCGACCGTGACGGCCTACATGAAGCTGAACACGGATCCCAACGCCGCCCTGTCCGACATACTGGCCAAGGTCAACTCGGTGCGATCCCAGCTGCCCAAGGAGTCTGAGGACCCGTCCGTCACCTCCTCGACCGGCTCCACCACCGCGGTGCTCTACCTCGGCTTCACCAGCCCCGAGCTCAACTCGAGCCAGATCACCGACTACCTGGAGCGGGTCATCAAGCCCCAGCTGTTCACCGTGGGCGGCGTCTCCAAGGTGGATCTCTACGGGGGGACCGAGTTCGCCCTGCGAGTCTGGCTGGATCCGGCCAAGATGGCGGCGTTCGATCTGACCGCCAGCGACGTGATGACAGTGCTCAACAGCAACAACTATCAGTCGGCCACCGGTCAGTCCACCGGCTATTTCATGCTGTTCAACGGCGATGCCAAGACCCAGGTCACGGATACCGAGGAGCTCAAACGCCTGGTGGTCTCGACCCGGGAAGGCAAGGTGATCCGCCTGTCCGACATCGCCAAGGTCAGTCTGGAGAAGAGCCACGATATCTATCGCGCCACCGCCAACGGTCGTGAAGCCGTGGTCCTGGCCATCAACGCCTCCCCGACCGCCAACCCGATCAACATAGCCCACGACGTGCTGGCCATGCTGCCCAGCCTCAAGAGCAACATGCCGAGCACCATGGAGCTGAACATCCTCTATGACTCGACCGTGGCAATCAACGAATCCATCAACGAGGTCATCAAGACCATACTGGAGGCGGCCGCCATCGTACTGGTGGTGATCACCCTGTTCCTGGGCTCCTTCCGTGCCGTCATCATCCCCATCATCACCATTCCCTTGAGTCTGATCGGGGTAGTGATGGTGATGGACATGTTCGGTTTCTCCATCAACCTCATGACCCTGCTGGCCATGGTGCTCGCCATCGGTCTGGTGGTGGATGATGCCATCGTGGTACTGGAGAACGTCGACCGACACATCAAGGAGGGTGAAGAACCGTTCCGGGCAGCCATCATAGGCACCCGGGAGATAGCCGTGCCCGTCATCGCCATGACCCTGACCCTGGCGGCCGTGTACGCCCCCATCGCCCTGATGGGTGGCATCACGGGCTCCCTGTTCAAGGAGTTCGCCCTGACCCTGGCGGGGGCCGTGTTCGTGTCGGGCATCATAGCCCTGACCCTCTCCCCCATGATGTGCTCCGTGATGCTCAAGGCCAATGCCAAGCCGGGCAAGTTCGAGAGCACGGTGCACCACCTGCTCGAACGCATGACGGAGCGCTACGATCGCATGCTGCACGCCGTGATGCACAAGCGCCCCGTGGTCATAGTGTTCGCCATCATAGTGTTCGGCAGCCTGCCGCTGCTGTTCAAGTTCATCCCGAGCGAACTGGCGCCGTCCGAAGACAAGGGCGTCATGGCGGTGCTGGGTACGGCGCCCTCGAACGCCAACCTGGACTACATAGAAAACACCATGAAGGACGTGAACAAGATCCTGGATGACCAGCCGGAGATCGCCTATTCACAAGTCTTCTCCGGTGTGTTCAACGCCAACCAGGCCTTCGGCATCGCCTCTCTCAAGCCCTGGAGCGAACGGGAAGCGAGCCAGAAAGAGGTGCTCGACAGGGTTGGCCAGCAGGTACAGCACATCCCCGGCATGTCCATCACCACCTTCCAGTTCCCCGAACTACCGGGTGCCTCCAGTGGCTTGCCGATCCAGTTCGTCATCACCACCCCCAACAGCTTCGAGAGCCTCTTCATCGTGGCCAGCGAGATGTTGACCGCAGCCCAGGCCAGTGGCCAGTTCGTCTATTCGGATCTCGATCTGAACTATGACTCGGCCACCATGAAGATCAGCATCGACAAGGACAAGGCCGGTGCCTACGGCATCACCATGCAGGACATAGGCGTCACCATGGGCACCATGATGGCGGATGGCTACGTCAACCGTATCGATCTGGATGGCCGCTCCTACGAGGTGATCCCGCAGGTGGAACGCAAGTACCGCCTCAACCCCGAGTCCATGAAGGGCTACTATGTGCGTGCCGCCGATGGCCGTGCCGTGCCGCTCGGCAGCCTGATCTCCATCGAGGTGGTCGGCGAGCCCCGCGCCCTGCCCCACTTCAACCAGCTCAACTCGGCCACCATTGGCGCCGTACCCACCCCGGGCGTCGCCATGGGGGATGCCATCGGCTGGTTCGAGACGGCCGCCGCCGACAAGCTGCCCCAGGGCTACCGTTACGACTTCATGGGCGAGGCACGCCAGTTCGTCACCGAGGGCAGTGCCCTCTACGCCACCTTCGCCCTGGCCCTGGCCATCATCTTCCTGGTGCTGGCCATCCAGTTCGAATCCGTGCGCGACCCCCTGGTGATCATGGTGTCGGTGCCGCTGGCCATCAGCGGTGCCCTGATCGCCCTGGCCTGGGGCATGGCCACCATGAACATCTACTCCCAGGTGGGCCTGATCACCCTCGTTGGCTTGATCACCAAGCACGGCATCCTGATCTGCGAGGTGGCCAAGGAGGAGCAGCTGCTGCACGGCATGAACCGGATGGAAGCCGTGATGCAGGCGGCCAAGGTGCGACTGCGCCCGATCCTGATGACCACGGCGGCCATGATAGCCGGCCTGATCCCGCTGCTGTACGCGACCGGCGCCGGCGCCGCCCAACGCTTCAGCATCGGCATCGTCATCGTGGCGGGTCTGGCCATCGGCACCCTGTTCACCCTGTTCGTGCTGCCGGTCATCTACACCTTCCTGGCATCCGAGCATGAGCCGCTCAAGGAGTTCGACGAGTCGATCCCTCCCAAGGCAAAGGGGGGTCATTGATCCCCTGACGCAAGAGGCCCCGCGAGGGGCCTCTTTTCTATCCGCATCCAGGGCCCGGCGACGGGCCAATAAAAAGCGGCCACCCCGGGGTGGCCGCTCTCATGTCTGTCTCTTCTCTCGCAGGATCAGCCCAGACGCTTGACCGAGCGACGCACGATCAGTTCCGGCTGCACCGTCATGGACTCGACTTCGAGCTCCTTGTTGCGGATCCGGCTCACCAGCTGCTGCACCGCCAACAGGCCCAGCTCGGCCTTGGGGTGGCGAATGGTGGTGAGCGGCGGGCTGGAGAAACGCGCCATCTCAACGTCGTCATAGCCGATGACGGAGATGTCGTCCGGCACCTTGACCCCCGCCTCCCAGGCGGCGCAGATGGCACCGATCGCCATGGGATCGTCGAAGGCGAACACCGCGGTCGGCCGCGGCGTCAGGGCCAGGATGCGCTGCATCTGGTCGAACCCGCTCTGGCTCTCGTAATCCCCTTCGAAGATCTGCTCCTCTTTCAGGGTGAGGCCCTGCTCGGCCAGGGCATCGCGCACCCCGTCCAGGCGCTGCTGGGTAGTCGGCTTGTCGAGATGCCCCGTGATGCAGACGATCTCCCTGTGACCCTGCTCCAGCAGGTGGCTGACCGCCATGCCGGCACCGATGCGGGCGTTGTCGTTGATGACGTTGGCAAAGTCGCACTCTGTGCCCCAATCCAGCACCACCTGGGGCACGTTCTTGTGAATGCGCAACATGTCACGCAGCGGCGTGTCTATGTCGGTCCCCAGCACCAGCAGGCCATCGACCCGCTTCTCCATCAGCATCTTGAGGTAGTGCTGCTGGCGAGGTGGCTGGTTCTCGGTGTTGCACAGGATCAGGCTGTAACCCTGCTCGAAGCAGTAAGCCTCGACACCGCGCACCACTTCCGCGAAGAAGGGGTTGGCACTGGTGGTCACCAGCATGCCTATGGTCTTGGTCGAATTGATCTTGAGGCTGCGCGCCACCGAATTGGGTGCGTAGTTGAGCTCTGCCACCGCCTCAAGCACTTTCTGGGTCGCGTCTTCGCTGACCCGACGGGTGTGATTGAGTACATGTGAGACGGTGGAGATGGATACGCCCGCCCGTGAGGCGACATCTTTGATTGTGGCCATCTCTGTCTCCTGAATATCAAAAAGCGGAACCTTAGCAGATTTCCCGAATAAAGGCTTGAAATTCACGGGAACTGTCAAGCAATTACCGCTGCCGGCTAATCTAGGTGCTCCCCCTGATTTGCGCAAACGGATTTTGAACGAAATGGGAGCAGCATCAGAGTAAAAACCCCCCAGCTTTTTCCGCTATCAAATCAAACAGATTCAAATGTTAACTTGATGTTGCCGAGGCAATTCAGCAGGAAACACCAGCTAAATGTCTATACATAGCGATTAGCTTCATTCAAGCCCCTGCAAGTCCCCCCCCTGCCAGATCTTTAACAGCTTGTTATTACCGGGGCAGGAGTGATAGAACCTTAGCTATTGCCGGATAAGCGGGAAGTCTGTCCGGAGTGAAACAATCCACTGATTAAAGGGACGAATCTATGAATAACTGGAGCAAGGTAGCGGTCAGGGCAGCGGTTTCTATGGCGCTGTTTGGTTCTGTTTCCATGGCACATGCCGCCGACACCATCAAGATTGGCATCGCCGGACCCGTCACTGGACCGGTCGCCCAATATGGTGACATGCAGTTCACCGGCGGCAAGATGGCGGTCGAGATGATCAACAAGGCCGGCGGCATCAAGGGCAAGCAGATCGAAGCCGTCATCTATGACGATGCCTGCGATCCCAAACAGGCGGTGGCCATCGCCAACAAGGTGATCAACGACGGCGTCAAGTTCGTGGTGGGCCACCTCTGCTCCGACAACACCCTGCCCGCCTCCGACATCTATGAAGATGAAGGGGTGCTGATGGTGACTCCCGCCTCCACCAACCCCAAGATCACCGAGCGTGGCTACCAGCTGACCCTGCGTACCATAGGTCTGGACAGCGACCAGGGCCCGACCGCCGCCAAGTACATCATCGAGCAGATCAAGCCCCAGCGCGTGGCCGTCATCCACGACAAGAAGCAGTACGGTGAAGGCATCGCCTCCAGCGTGAAGGCCGCGCTGGACAAGGCCGGCGTCAAGGTGGTGGCATTTGAAGGCATCACGGCCGGGGACAAGGACTTCTCCGCCCTGATCGCCAAGTTGCAGAAAGAGAACGTCGACTTCGTCTACTACGGCGGCTATCACCCCGAGCTGGGCCTGATCCTGCGTCAGGCGAACGAGAAGGGCCTCAAGGCTAAGTTCATGGGTCCGGAAGGGGTGGGCAACAAGGATATCTCCGCCATCGGCGGCCAGGGTTCCGAGGGGCTGCTGGTGACCCTGCCGAACAAGTATGATCTGGTCCCGGCCAACGCCCCGATCGTGGCCGCCTTCAAGGCCAAGGGTCAGGACTCTTCCGGTCCCTTCGTCTGGACCACCTATGCTGCGGTCCAGACCCTGGCGGCCGGTATCGCGCAGGCGGGTGAAGATCCGATGGCCGTGGAAAAAGCCATCAAGGCCAGCACCATAGACACCGTCATGGGCCCCCTCAGCTGGGCGCCGAATGGCGATCTGAAAGGCTTCGAGTTCGGTGTGTTCGAGTGGCACGCCGACGGCACCTCTACCCAGCTCAAATAATAAATCTGCCGGAGGGGGTGAGCATGCTCACCCCCTCACGTCTTTGCGGGCAAGTACAGGGAACGCAGTATGTCCGAACACATTCTCTATTTTGTTCAGCAGTTGCTGAACGGATTGACCATAGGTAGCACCTATGCGTTGATCGCCATCGGCTACACCATGGTCTATGGCATCATCGGCATGATCAACTTCGCCCACGGCGAGGTCTACATGATCGGCTCTTATGTCGCCTTCATGGTCATGGCCGCCCTCATGATGATGGGCATAGACGCCACGACCGTCCTGCTGGGCGCCGCCTTCCTCATCAGTATCATAGTGACCGGCACCTATGGCTGGACCATAGAGCGGGTCGCCTACCGCCCCTTGCGCGGCGGCAACCGTCTCATCCCCCTGATCTCCGCCATCGGCATGTCGATCTTCCTGCAGAACATGATGCGCATGGCGCAGGGTTCGCGGGACATCGCCATGCCGACCCTGATCAGCGGTGGCTGGACCCTGGGTGGCGAGGATGGCTTCCAGGCCAGCCTCTCCTACATGCAGCTGGTCATCTTCGTGGTCACCTTCATCACCATGCTGGCGCTGACCCAGTTCATCAATCGCTCCCGCATGGGGCGCGCCTGCCGCGCCTGTTCGGAAGACATCAAGATGGCAAACCTGCTGGGGATAGACACCCATGTGGTCATCTCCATCACCTTCGTGCTGGGGGCCACCCTGGCCGCCGTCGCCGGGGTGCTGCTCGGCATGTATTACGGCGTCATCAACCCCTATCTGGGCTTCATGGCCGGGCTGAAGGCGTTTACCGCGGCTGTCTTGGGCGGCATCGGTAGCATTCCGGGTGCCGTGCTCGGCGGCCTGCTGCTCGGCGTGGTGGAGGCGCTCACCGCCGGCTACCTCAGCACCGAGTACAAGGATGTGATGGCCTTCGCCCTGCTCATCTTCGTGCTGCTGTTCATGCCGACCGGTATCCTGGGTCGCCCGGAGGTCGAGAAGGTATGAAAAACCAATCTATGCATGCTCTTGCGCCGCTGTTTATGCCCACTTGCAGCATCCTCGGTCGTCCGGAAGTGGAGAAGGTATGATGAAACGCCAATTTATTCATGCCTGCATCGCCAGCCTGGTGCTGATGGTGCTCTCCTTCTGGCTGCTGGGCTTCAAGCTCGAGACCGAAGGCACCCGCTTGCTGGTGGTGAGCCGCCTCGATGTGTCCCTCGCCTGGCTGCTGGGGGGCGCCGCCCTGGTGTTCTGCTTCCAGCTGCTGCGCAGCCAGATCCTGGGGCTGTTCAAGGGCTCCACCAGCGGCGTTGCCAAGCTGGTGCTGCCAAGCCCGGAACAGGCGCCTCGCCTCTACAACAGCGCAGCCCTGATCGTGCTGCTGCTGGCGGTCAGCTGGCCCTTCGTCGCCTCCCGGGGCGCGGTGGACCTCGCCACCCTCACCCTGATCTACATCATGCTGGGACTGGGGCTGAACGTGGTGGTCGGCCTCGCCGGCCTGCTGGATCTCGGCTATGTCGGCTTCTACGCGGTCGGCGCCTACAGCTATGCCCTGCTCAACACCTATTTCGGCCTGAGCTTCTGGGAGTGTCTGCCCATCGCCGGTGGCATGGCTGCCCTGTTCGGCTTCCTGCTCGGCTTCCCCGTGCTGCGGCTGCGGGGGGACTATCTGGCCATCGTCACCCTGGGCTTTGGCGAGATCATCCGCATCCTGCTCAACAATCTCACCTCTCTCACCGGCGGCCCGAACGGCATCTCCGGCATTCCCAAACCCACCCTGGGGGGGCTGGAGTTCAATCGTACCGTCAAGGATGACGGTTTTGGCACCTTCCACGACTTCTTCGGCATCGCCTACAACGCCAACCACAAGGTGATCTTCCTCTATCTGATGGCACTGGTGCTGGTGATTGCGACCCTGTTCGTCATCAATCGCCTGCTGCGCATGCCGCTCGGCCGCGCCTGGGAAGCGCTGCGGGAAGACGAAATCGCCTGCAAGTCGCTCGGGCTCAACCCCACCATCATCAAGCTGACCGCCTTCACCATAGGCGCCTGCTTCGCGGGCTTTGCCGGCAGCTTCTTCGCCTCGCGCCAGGGCTTCATCAGTCCGGAATCCTTCGTCTTCATCGAGTCCGCCATCGTGCTCGCCATCGTGGTGCTGGGGGGCATGGGCTCCCAGATCGGGGTGGTGCTGGCCGCCATCGTGATGACGGTGCTGCCTGAGCTGGCCCGTGAATTCAACGAGTACCGCATGCTGATGTTCGGCCTCTTGATGGTGTTCATGATGATCTGGCGTCCCCAGGGACTGCTGCCGATGACCAGACCACACTTGGAGCTGCAAAAATGAATCAGACGTTGTTAGAAGTCTCTGATCTGTCGATGCGTTTCGGCGGCTTGCTCGCGGTCAACGGCGTCAAGCTGGATGTGAACAAGGGAGAGGTGATCTCCATCATAGGGCCCAATGGGGCGGGCAAGACCACCATCTTCAACTGCCTGACCGGCTTCTATCGCCCGAGTGGCGGCACCATCCGCTATCGCGGCGAGGAGATCCAGGGGCTGCCCGGCCACCTCATCGCCCGCAAAGGGGTGGTGCGCACCTTCCAGCACGTGCGGCTGTTCAAGGAGATGACGGCGGTGGAAAACCTGCTGGTAGCCCAGCACAGGCACCTCAACACCGGCTTCTTCGCCGGCCTGTTCAAGACACCGGCCTTCCGCCGTGCCGAGCAGGAGGGGCTGGATCAGGCGGCATACTGGCTGGAGAAGGTGGGCCTCAAGGATCTGGCCAACCGCCCCGCCGGCAACCTGGCCTACGGTCAGCAGCGTCGCCTCGAGATCGCTCGCTGCATGGCCACCAAGCCGGAGCTGCTGATGCTGGATGAACCCGCCGCCGGTCTCAACCCCAACGAGACCGACGATCTCAACGCCCTCATCGTCGGGTTGCGGGACGAATTCGGGGTCTCGGTGCTGCTCATCGAGCACGATATGAAGCTGGTCATGGATATCTCGGACCGCATCTTCGTGGTCAACCAGGGCACGCCGCTGGCCAACGGCAAGCCGGATGAGATCCGTAACAACCCGGCCGTGATCAAGGCCTATCTGGGCGAATCGTAGGACCCAAGGAGTCAGGATGTTAGAACTTCGCAACGTATCGACCCACTACGGCAAGATCCAGGCGCTGCATGACGTCAGCGTCGAGGTAAAAGAGGGGGAAATCGTCACCCTGATCGGCGCCAATGGCGCCGGCAAGACCACACTGCTGATGACCCTGTGCGGCGAGCCCAAACCCAGCAGCGGCAGCATCTGGTTCGAGGGAGAGCAGATAGACTCCCTCAGCACGGCCCGCATCATGCGCAAGGACATCGCCGTGGTGCCGGAGGGGCGCCGCATCTTCGCCCGTCTGACGGTAGAGGAGAACCTGAGGATGGGGGCCTTCTTCGTCGACAAGGCCGAGCAGCACGGTCTGCTGGATCAGGTGTTCACCCTGTTCCCCCGCCTGCACGAGCGGCTGGAGCAGCGGGCAGGCACCATGTCCGGCGGCGAGCAGCAGATGCTGGCCATCGGTCGCGCCCTGATGAGCAAGCCGCGCCTGCTGCTGCTCGATGAGCCCTCCCTGGGGCTGGCCCCCATCATCATCCAGCAGATCTTCGACACCATAGAGCAGTTGCGCCAGAAGGGGATGACCATCTTCCTGGTGGAGCAGAACGCCAACCAGGCCCTCAAGCTGGCGGACAGGGGCTATGTGCTGGAGAACGGCCACGTGGTGCTGCAAGACTCGGGGGCGGCCCTGCTGGCCAACCCCGCCGTGCGCCAGGCCTATCTGGGTGGCTGACAAGGTGCGCCAGGCCAGGAGCTGTCTCCTGCTGGCGCCATCACCGCCGGGGGGCGTCACATCGACCCGGAGCAGCAAACCATGAGCAGGGCCGGGACCACGACGGATCACCACCAGTTCTGGCGTGATCCGGCCCTGCCCTTCATCGAGGCGCGCGCCGTGCAGGATGGCCGCCGCGTCTGCTACGACAAGCACAGTCACCCCCACTTCTCCATCGGCGCCATCACCGGCGGCCACAGCCAGTATCTCAACCAGCGCAGCAGGCAGGAGGTCGGCGGCGGCAGCCTGGTGCTGATGAACCCGGAAGAGGTTCACGCCTGCAACCCCATCGCGGATCAGCCCTGGTCCTATCTGATGTTCTACCTCGACCTGGACTGGCTGGGTTGCCAGCAGCAAGAGGCCGGCCTTGGCACCGAATTTCGCCCCTTCGACATGACCGCCAGCCGGGATCCCCTGCTGTATATCGCCTTGCAGCGCCTCTATCGCACCCTGCAAGACGAGGGGCAAGACCTCCTCGCCAAGGAGGTCGCCTGCCACCAGTTCAGCCACCAGCTACTGGCCAGGCTAACCCCCGCCAACTGGGGCCAGCACCCTCCCCCACACCTGAAACGCGCCGCCGATCTTATCAAGGATGAATGCGCCTCCCCCCTCACCCTGGAGCGACTGAGCGCCGTGGCCGGGCTGACCCCTTCCCACTTCGTGCGCGCCTTCAGCCGTCATTACGGCATGACCCCCCACGCCTACCTGCTCAACCGACGCATCGGCCATGCCCGTGGCCTGCTGGCGCGCGGCCAGCCCCTGGCAGAGGTGGCGTTGGCGACGGGCTTCTCGGATCAGGCCCACTTCCAGCGCCAGTTCAAGCGGCTGGTCGCCGCCACCCCGGGACAGTATCGTGCCCTGCGCCTCCCTCAGGACGAGCGCACCAGATAGGCGGCACTGAGCAACAGCAGAAGCGCCATCACCCGGTTGAACCAGCGCAGCCGACGCGCACAGAGCAGGGCCTGCTGCAGGAAACTACCGGCATAGGCCCAGCAGGCGATGGAACCCAGGCAGATCACCAGATAGAGACAGGTGAACAGGACCACCTGCCCAGCGCCGCCCGCCACCCCGTATGCTCCCATCCCCATGCTGGCCGCCAGCCAGGCCTTGGGATTGAGCCACTGCATCAGGGCCCCGTACCAGAAGGCAGGGGGCGCGCCTCTCTCAGCCTCGATTTCCCCCTTGTCCCGTATCAGCAGCCAGGCCATGTAGCAGAGAAACAGGATGCCGCCCCAGTGGATGGCGCCCAGTGCCATGGGCCACTGCGACAGGGCGCCCCCCAGACCCAGCCCCATCAACAGCAGCAACAGGATGAAGCCCAGGGTGGCCCCTACCACATGGCGCAGACTGGCCCGAAAACCATACTGCGCCCCGGCGCTGAGGGCGACCAGATTGACCGGGCCGGGGGAGATGGACATGGCCAGGGCAAAGCCGGCCATGGATAACAACAGACTCAGTTCCATGGGTGACACTCGTTGCGACAATCGAGGTACCACCCTAACCGCCAGCCTGACCGCGATATTGAAGAAAATTGCGATCTCTTCCCATCGGGCCATGAACACATTGCGGGCTTAGCGCAACCGCACGCTTGCGGTAAACTGGCCGTCAATCAACCTATTCACAGGACATGCCCATGGACCAGTTTGCCCATATCAGCGCCCATGATGCCCACCAGAAGCTCCTCGCCGGCGAGGCTCGCCTGGTGGATATTCGCGACCCTCAATCCTTCGAGGCCGCTCACCCGGTCGGCGCCTTCCACCTCACCAATGGCACCCTGGTGCGCTTCATGGACGAGGTGGACTTCGACACCCCCGTCATCGTGATCTGCTACCACGGCAACAGCAGCCAGGGAGCGGCCCAGTATCTGCTGCAACAGGGCTATGACGAGGTTTACAGCCTGGATGGCGGCTTCGAAGCCTGGCGCAAGGAGTTCCCCATCCAGGCGGGGGAGGAATGAGCGGCGCCGATGGCGACACTCCCGCCGGCATGATCCAGCTGCTGGTGCTGGGGGATGCCCGCATGGCCCAGGCCCTGGTGGACTATCTCACCACCCTGGGCATTGCCTGCGAGCTGACCCAGTCCGAGCTCGGCGTCAGCGTCTGGCTTGCGGACGAGCAGCGCCTGGCCCAGGCCCAGCTGGAGGTGAAACGCTTCCTGAGCGAACCCAATCACCCCCGCTACCTGGAGGCTTCCTGGCAGTCGGGCCGGGCCGACGCCCGCATCGACTACAGCAAGGGGATGGCGGATCCCGTCACCGACTTCCTGCACCATGCCGGGCCCCTGACCCTGCTGGTCATCGTCGCCTGCCTCGCCATCTACGCCCTGCAAGCCATAGGGCTGCCCCTCTTCGATCTGCTGGCGTTCCACCCGACCCTGGCCCAGTTCGGCGACTGGCAGGCCTGGCGCTACGTCACCCCGGCCTTCATCCACTTCTCCGTGCTGCACCTGGTGTTCAACCTGCTGTGGTGGTGGTATCTCGGCGGCCAGATAGAGCAGCGCCTGGGCAGCGGCAAGCTGCTGATCCTGCTGCTGGTCGGTGCCGCCCTGCCCAACATCGCCGAGTTCCTGGTGAGCGGCCCGCGCTTTGGCGGCCTCTCCGGGGTGGTCTATGCCCTGCTCGGCTACTGCTGGGTGCGAGGCAGATTGCAGCCAGCGTCCGGCTTCACCCTGCCCCCGGCCCTGATGGGCTTCATGCTGTTCTGGCTGGCGCTGGGGTTCTTCGATCTGCTGGGGACCAGCGTGGCCAACATGGCCCACCTGATGGGTTTGCTGGTCGGTCTGCTGCAAGGCTGGCTTGACCGCCACCACAAGCCTGTTTGAGGTGCTGTTGCAAGGCTGGCTGGACAGGCACCACAGGCCAGCCTGAGCCGATTTGCCATAAAAAAACGCCGCCCCTTGGGGCGGCGTTTTTTATTGGTCGGCCGGCTTACTGCTTGAGCAGGCTGGCGTCGCTCACCTTGACCGCAGTGCCGCCACTCATGAAGAAGCTGGCGAACTGGGTCTGCATTTCGGTGGTGACCTTGCCTGTCGGATCGAAGTTCTCGTCCGGTGCCAGCAGCGAGCTGTGACCACCAGCCACGAAGCGGGTAGCGTGGTGGTTGGCCGCGCCGGTCGCGCTCAAGGCTTGCAGGCCCATCAGGCTGAACAGCGGCTCTGTGCCACCCAGCGGCGCGGTGGCGATGCTGTTCGGGATCACCTGATCCGGCAGACTGGTGGCGCCGTCGCCGACGATTTCGGTGGCAAACAGCGGGAAGTCCGCCGCTATGCCGCGACCCAGGTTGATCGGATCAGCCGAGTCCAGCACCGACTGGGCTGCGAAGCTGTAGCTCTGCAGGGTACCGGCCGCGGTGGCCTGGGTTGCGGCGTCCTGGCTCGGCAGGAACTCGTTGACGAAGCAGGTCGGCACCGCCGTCTTGCAGTTAGGCGCATAGGCGGTGAAGGCCGCCTTCAGGGCCGCACTGCCAGCGGTCAGCACGCTCATCTGGATGGTCGGGCCGAAGGTCGGCGAGTTCAGCAGCAGCGGCGCTATGCCGCCACCCGGCATGGCCAGACCGCCGGTGTCGAACTTGAACAGGGCATCGGCCTGGGGATTGCCAACGGACTGGTTAGCCACCGCCAGCAGGTTGGCCCCCGCGATGGCACCCAGGGAGTGACCCAGGAAGTGCACCTTGAGGCTGCCTGCGGTGCCGATGGCCCCCTTGGCATTGGCCAGTCCCACCGCCAGACGCAGGCCCAGCAGATCCGCCACGCTCTGTTTCAGGTTGTCGCGGGCCACCGTCAGGTAGCTCAGGTTCAGGTAGGGGGTCGGGTTCTCATCCGTGGTCACCGAGTCCATGCTGCCGGTCAGGGCGAAGCCGCGCTCACCGTGCAGCGGATGATCGATCACCACCACGGCCACGTTCTTCATGGCCTGCAGGCCAGCGCCAATCTGGCTCAGGGCGATGGCGTAGGCGTTCTCCTTCACCGAGGTGACGCCGTGCTGATAGATGATCACGTCGGTGATGGCTGTCAGCGGCGCGGCGGCGAAGATCCGCATCGGCACGGACTGCACCTCTTCCAGCGCCGGCAGCGGGTTGAAGCGGCCTATGTTCATCTCGGGATCCAGTGGCTGACCGCCGGAGGTGAGGGTCACCCCGATCAGCTTGCTCGCCTCCGCCAGCAGCTCGGCCTGACGGCTCGGGTCGGCGATGAGCTCGCCCAGCAGGGCCGGATCCACACCGGCGCCCACCAGGCCGCCGATCACCTCGGCATCCTGTGCCTTCAGCGCATTGGCGATGGCATAGAGGCTGGGGATGGCGCCGTGCCAGGACTGGGTCCTGGCCTTGTCCCAGGAGCCGGCGGTGGCCGGAGAGGAGAGGAAGTAGGGCAGCTTGACGGTGCCGCTATAAACCTTGGCAGCCTGCGCCAGGCCGTTGAGCGGGGTGCCTGGGCCAAAGGCGGCGGCAATGGCATCCTTCTGCTCCTGAGGCAGGAACTGCTCGGCTTCCAGCTGGGTCAGGAAGGCGGCGTTTGCCGTCACCCCCAGGGTGTATGTGCCGGGCAGGCTGGTGTTGCCCAGGGCATCCTGCTTCCACAGGGCGGCAGCGTCCAGGGTCGGGCTCTTGAGCACGGAAGCGGCCGCCCCCTTCACCGCCACCAGCACGTCGGCGCCGGACTGGGTACCGAACCAGTCGGAGAAGATGACGCGGTCGCTGCTCACCCCGGTCGCGGCCTTGAACAGGCCCTCCTGCAGGGTGATCAGGCCATGGATGGTCTGCTCTTGGGTGTTGCTGCCGGCGTTGCCCTTGAAGTTGCTGTAATCGCTGCCGGCCTGCAACGCCTTGCCGTCGCTGTCTTTAAGGCTGTCGGTGGCGACGATCATGTAGTAGGAGGAGGGGTTGAGCGGCTTGAGCGGCACCAGGTTGAGCTTGCCCCCCGCATTGGCGACCACATAGTCGCTGCCGTAGGCCAGCACCTTCTTCACGCCGCTCGGGCGCAGGGCTTCGCTGTCGAATGTCAGCTCAAGCAGATAGAGGGGAGCCACGGAGGCACCGAACTCGGCGGCGGCGGGAGCCGGAACCTGGGTGCCCGAGCCGGTGACCGGCACTATCTGGATGGCCTGGGTGGTGGACCAGCCATCCAGGGTGGACAGGGCGGAGACGGGGTTGGAGAGATCGCTGGTCTCGGTGGAGAACTTGAGGGTGCCATCGCTGGCCCGCGCCGCCAGGGCACTGGGACGAACGGCATTGGAACCCGAGATCAGATAGTCCAGATAGCTGGAGGTGTCGTCATCCTTGCTGTCACTGCCACCGCAACCCGACAGCAGAGCGCTGAGCACGGCTGCGTAAACTAGCTTCTTTTTCATATCCATGTCTCTTTATTAGTTGTTATCCATATGAGTCGACGCTTCATCGTCGCCACCAGCATATTAACAGGCAGGCAACAATTATCACTCATCTGGTCGGTCATCTGATCTGCTTTTTTTGTGTACAAGGTCAAGGAATTGCATTCTGGTAAGACTCGATAGATTACCATTTGCCGGCGGTGAACCAGACCCGACCAGACCTCAGCCACGGGAGAGGTCGCAAAAATCGCCCCCCGGCATCGGCAACGAGGGCAAATAGTCGGTAGAATGGCGGCCATCAGATGAGGAGAAGCCGTGATGATCGACCCGAAGAAACTGGAAGATATTGCCAAACAGGTGCACAACGCCCTGCCCCCCGGCATTCGCACCATGGGTGAAGAGGTGGAGAAGAAGATCCGCCAGGTGCTGCAGGCCCAGCTCGGCAAGCTGGATCTGGTCAGTCGCGAGGAGTTCGACGTGCAGACCAAGGTGCTGCTGCGCACCCGGGAGAAGCTGACCGCACTGGAAGCCAAGCTGGAGCAACTCGAGCAGCAGCTCGGCCCCAAGGGGGAGTAAATCCGGGACAGCGCCCAGCGCTGCAGATGACAAACCCCAGCCAGGCTGGGGTTTGTCGTTTCTGCGACCTAGGGGAGGGCTGATGCCCCCGGGCGATCAGATGAACTCGTAGGCGTCGCCGAAGATGCGCTCGGGCTCGGCGCCCAGCAGCTTGAACTCTTCCCGCGCCGCCCCCGCCATCTCGAAGCGGCCCGCCACATAGATGTCGTAGTCATGCAGGCTGACGAAGTCGTCCATGATGGCCTTGTGCACCAGCCCCGTCTTGCCGGTCCAGTCCGCTTCCGGCTCCTGCACCACGGGAATGAAGGTGAGCGGCTCATAACTGGCGGCCCAGCGCTCCATCTCGGCCTGCTCGTAGAGCCAGTGCGCCTGACGCACCCCCCAATAGAGGAAGACGGGACGCTTGCTGCCAGTCGCCACCAGATATTCCAGGATGGAGCGGGCATAGGAAAAACCTGTGCCACCCGCCATCAGGATCAGGGGCCGGGGGGAGCTGTCACGCAGAAAGGCCTTGCCCGCCGCCAGCTCCACCTCGATTTCGCCCTGCTCGCGCATCCGCGCCAGCACCTGACCGGCGTAGGCATTCTCCGGCGTGGCGCCGATCTGCAGCTCCAGTACCCCGGATCGGGTCGGTGAGTTGGCGATGGAGAAGGGTCGCTTGTCCGAATCGCTCATCACCACCAGCAGATACTGGCCTGGCTTGAAATTCACCTCTTGCAGCGGCGTCAGGGCCACGTGCCAGATGGTATCGACATATTCACGCAGTTCCTCTACGCGGCACTTGATACGTTGCATTCTTGTCCTTGCGACGGGCCAACCGGCCCGCTCCGTTCAGTGATTCAGACCCGGGACCCTGGGGTCGCGGCGTCGAGAATATTCAATTCAGCCCAGATGGCGTCAATCTTCTGCTTGACCGCCTCGTCCTGGACTATGGGTTGGCCCCACTCACGGTTGCTCTCCCCCGGCCACTTGTTGGTGGCATCCATCCCCATCTTGGAGCCCAGCCCCGACACAGGCGAGGCGAAGTCGAGATAGTCGATGGGGGTGTGTTCGATCAGGGTGGTATCCCGCGCGGGATCCATGCGGGTTGTGATGGCCCAGATCACATCCTGCCAGTTACGGGCATCGATGTCATCGTCGCAGACGATCACGAACTTGGTGTACATGAACTGGCGCAGGAAGGACCAGACCCCCAGCATCACCCGCTTGGCGTGCCCAGGATAGCGCTTCTTGATGGTCACCACCGCCATCCGGTAGGAGCAACCCTCCGGCGGCAGATAGAAGTCCACTATCTCCGGGAACTGCTTTTGCAGTATGGGGACGAATACCTCGTTGAGCGCCACGCCCAGCACGGCCGGCTCATCGGGCGGGCGGCCCGTGTAGGTACTGTGGTAGATGGCATCGCGACGCATGCTGATATGGGTGATGGTGAACACCGGGAACTCGTCCACCTCGTTGTAGTAGCCGGTGTGGTCGCCATAGGGCCCTTCCGGCGCCATCTCACCCGGCTCAAGGTACCCTTCCAGCACGATCTCGGCGCTGGCGGGCACCTCGAGATCGCAGCTCAGGGCCTTGGCTACTTCGGTGCGGCTGCCCCGCAGCAGGCCGGCGAAGGCATACTCGGAGAGCGAGTCAGGCACCGGGGTCACGGCGCCGAGTATGGTCGCCGGATCGGCGCCGAGCGCCACCGCCACGGGGAAACGCTCACCCGGGTGGGCCTCCTGCCACTCGCGAAAATCGATGGCCCCGCCCCTGTGATCCAGCCAGCGCATGATCAGCTTGTTCCTGCCGATCTTCTGCTGACGGTAGATGCCGAGGTTCTGGCGCTTCTTGTAGGGACCACGGGTGATGGTCAGACCCCAGGTCACCAGGGGGGCCACGTCGCCGGGCCAGCAGTGCTGGATCGGCAGTTGGTCGAGATCCACCTCCTCCCCGCTCATCACCACCTGCTGGCAAGGGGGCGACGAGACCCGCTTGGTCGGCATGTTGAGCACCTGTTTGAAGATGGGCAGCTTCTCCATCAGCTCCTTGAGACCCCGAGGGGGCTCGGGCTCCTTGAGGTAGGAGAGCCAGGTGCCGACCTGGCGCAGGGCGCCTACATCCTGCTGACCCATGCCCATGGCGACCCGATCCGGGGTGCCGAACAGGTTGGTCAGCACGGGCATGGCGTAACCCTTGGGATTCTCGAACAGCAGAGCCGGACCACCGGCACGCAGGGTGCGATCGCTGATCTCCGTCATCTCCAGATAGGGGTCTATCTCCTGGCTGATGCGCTTGAGTTGTCCTTGCCGTTCGAGCTGCGCGATAAAATCACGCAAGTCCTTGTATTTCATGCGGGTACCGACTGTGTTCAGGAGGTGGGGCATTATAACCCCGGTACGGCACCGGTTGTACCCGAATCGGGTGCCAGCAACAGGGAGATGTTCGGTCGCCGCTCCATCCGCGTCATCTCGTCGGCCAGACGCACCAGCAGCCTGGGCTCATCCACCTCGAGCAGCAGGCTGGCGACCAGGCTGCCGTACTGGCTGTTGCCCAGCTCGGCCAGCAGGAAGTCCTGGGCCTTGACGGGCAGGGGGGAGAGCTGGCTCAAGGCCTTGAGGGCCGGCCGTTTCAGCTTGGGGTTCTTGGTCGCACCGATAAGCAGGTCGCTTGCCGCCTCCCCCTTCAGCAGGGAAGGCAGCGCCTTGAGCGCCCTCAGGCTGTCATCGTCCACCGGTTGACGCCACAGCATGCGATACAGCGCCGGCTCCCCGGTGCGCAGCAGCAGCTGGGTCAGCAGGCGGTTGTCCGGCAGGAAGATGTTCAGCTGACCCAGCACTCGCGCCTGCTGGTGCAGCAGGCTGGTGGGCAGCTGGGTCAATGCCTGCAGCAAGGCCTGCTGCTGCTGGGGCAAGTCCGGGTTGCGACTGTTATAGACCTGCTTCCAGTCGAAATGGCCCTGGCTCAGCTCACGGCGATACTGGGCCTGCCAGTTCTGCTGTTGCCAGTGGGTCAGCAACATTCGCGCCTCGGCCGGAAAGTCATAGGCGGGCAACTGCATCAGGAAGCCATCCACCTCCCCTTCGACCAGCCACTGGGGTGCCTTGCCAGACTGGGCCTGCACCCAGGATTGCAGTGCCGCCGTCGCCGGAATGTGGCGCAGATCCCCCATCAGCTGATAGATAAGATACTCCCGCTGCCCCACGCTCAGGGAAGCGAGCAGGGTATCCACGGCATCGAACCGACCCGCCTTGAGCTGCTCGAGCAGAAAATGCCTGCTCTCCCCCACCCCCTCGTCGGCCACCAGGGCGCTCTTGATGGGCGGCGCCTTGGCAGGGGGAACGGCCAGGGCGGCCTCCCCTGCCAGCAGGCCGGCCAGCAGTAACCACATCACTCCTCTCATGACGTCTCCATCCATGTGACATCGAAGCCTCATACTAAGGCAAATTCTCAAGCAAAAACCGCGATCCCGTACAGATTGCGGCATCTTCTGGCCAAGATCGCCACCAGGCAGGCCAGTCGGCGGACATATCCGGCTCCCATTCTGGGCACAGTGGCGCCGATAAACAAAAACCGCGACCAGGGGCCGCGGTTTATACATGACTCGAACAGCGCTTATTTCTGCTGACGACGCATGGAGTCGAAGAACTCGTCGTTGGTCTTGGTGGCTGCCAGCTTGTCGATGAGGAACTCGATGCTGTCGATCTCGCCCATGGGGTGAATGATCTTGCGCAGGATCCACATCTTCTGCAGCTCGTCCGGTGCGGTCAGCAGCTCTTCCTTGCGGGTGCCGGAGCGGGTGATGTCGATGGCCGGATAGACGCGTTTCTCGGCAATCTTGCGCGAGAGGTGCAGTTCCATGTTGCCGGTACCCTTGAACTCTTCGTAGATGACTTCATCCATCTTGGAGCCGGTGTCGACCAGCGCGGTCGCAATGATGGTCAGGCTGCCGCCTTCCTCGACGTTACGGGCCGCGCCGAAGAAGCGCTTGGGCCTGTGCAGGGCGTTGGCATCCACACCGCCGGTCAGCACCTTGCCGGATGAAGGGATGACGGTGTTGTAGGCGCGCGCCAGACGGGTGATGGAGTCCAGCAGGATCACCACGTCCTTCTTGTGCTCGACCAGGCGCTTGGCCTTCTCGATCACCATCTCGGCGACCTGGACGTGACGGGAGGCAGGCTCGTCGAAGGTGGAGGCGATCACCTCTCCCCTCACCATGCGCTGCATCTCGGTCACTTCTTCCGGGCGCTCGTCGATCAGCAGGACGATCAGTTCACAATCCGGATGGTTGTAGGCGATGCTCTGGGCGATGTTCTGCAGCAGCATGGTCTTACCGGCCTTGGGCGGTGCCACGATCAGGCCACGCTGACCCTTGCCGATGGGGGACGCCAGATCCAGCACACGTGCCGTGATGTCTTCGGTCGAACCGTTGCCGCGCTCCATGCGCAGACGCTCGTTGGCGTGCAGAGGGGTCAGGTTTTCGAACAGGATCTTGTTGCGGGAGTTTTCCGGACGGTCGTAGTTGACGTCGTTGACCTTGAGCAGGGCAAAGTAGCGTTCACCCTCTTTTGGCGGCCGGATCTTGCCGGAGATGGTATCGCCGGTACGCAGGTTGAAACGGCGGATCTGGCTGGGGGAGACATAGATGTCATCCGGGCCGGCCAGGTAGGAACCGTCTGCACTGCGCAGGAAGCCGAAGCCATCGGTCAGGATTTCCAGCACACCGTCGCCAAAGATATCCTCGCCACCCTTGGCGTGCGCCTTGAGGATCGCGAAAATAATGTCTTTCTTGTGGGCCCGAGCCAGATTTTCCAACCCCATGGTTTCGCCGAGCTTGACCAGCTCAGACACAGGAGTGTTCTTTAATTCAGTCAGATTCATAGTGGTGAAAGTCTGTAAGCAAGGATTGAATGGGGACGAGACAGTCTGCTGGATTGATGCCGAGTAGGATTGAATTTGCCAGGCTGTTGTGAAGCAAGGAGTCAGGCAAAAAGGTTAGCAAACGAGCGATAAACTAGCACCAATCGGGATGAGCGTCTAGGTGATAAAACACAAGGAGCGCATTATTGCAATGCGCTCCTTACTTGATAATTACAGGTTGCCGTCCAGAAACTCTTTGAGCTGAGTCTTGGACAGGGCGCCGACCTTGGTGGCTGCCACTTCGCCGTTCTTGAACAGCAGCAGGGTCGGAATACCACGGATGCCGTACTTGGGGGCGGTCTCGGCATTGTGGTCGATGTTCAGTTTGGCCACGGTTACGCGACCTTCATATTCTTGAGAGATTTCATCCAGGATCGGGGCAATCATCTTGCAGGGACCGCACCATTCTGCCCAAAAATCGACCAGAACGGGGCCACTTGCTTTAATCACATCGGTCTCGAAGCTGACATCGCTCAGCTGAACAATCTTGTCACTCATATCCAACTCCAGTCAGTCAATAAGCCCTTAATTGAGACGTCAACAAAGGCAATAGTTGCCCTATTTGAAATGATCCTGTTTATTATTGCAAGCCTAACCTGATAACCTACCGCCATGAGCAAAACACACTTAACGACCGATAAATTCGCCCAAATGGGCCTCGAACCCGAAGTTCTGGCTGGTCTGGAAGCAAAGGGATTTCACTATTGCACGCCCATCCAGGCACTGTCTCTGCCCCTGCTGGTTGAAGGTCACGACCTCGCCGGACAGGCCCAGACGGGTACCGGCAAGACCATTGCCTTTCTGGCCGCGACATTCAACTATCTGCTGACCCACCCCCTGACCAAGCCGCGCCTGGTCAACCAGCCCCGCGCCATCATCATGGCACCGACCCGGGAACTGGCGGTCCAGATCTACAACGACGCCGACACCATGTCAGCCTCCACCGGGCTCAAGCTCGGCCTCGCCTATGGTGGCGAAGGGTATGACAAGCAGCTGGCCGTGCTGGAACAGGGTGTCGACATCCTGATCGGCACCACGGGCCGCATCATCGATTATTTCAAGTCCAACGTCATCGATCTGGGCAACATCCAGGTGGTGGTGCTGGACGAAGCGGATCGCATGTTCGATCTCGGCTTCATCAAGGACATACGTTTCCTGTTCCGCCGCATGCCGGAAGCCACCGAGCGGCTGAACATGCTGTTCTCCGCCACCCTCTCCCTGCGGGTGCAGGAGCTGGCCTACGAGCACATGAACCACCCGGAACATGTACAGGTGGAGCCGGAGCAGATGACGGGCGTGCGCATCAAGGAGGAGCTGTTCTACCCCTCCAACGAAGACAAGATGCTGCTGCTGCTCTCCCTGATGGAAGAGGAGTGGCCGGAGAAAGCCATCGTCTTCGCCAACACCAAGCATGTGTGCGAAGACGTGCAGGCCTGGCTGGAGAATGACGGCCACCGCGCCGGTCTGCTGACCGGTGACGTGCCCCAGAAGAAGCGGATGAAGATCCTGGACGACTTCACCAAGGGCAAGCTAGACATCCTGGTCGCCACCGACGTGGCCGCCCGTGGTCTGCATATCCCGGACGTGACCCACGTCTTCAACTACGACCTGCCCGACGATGCCGAAGACTATGTGCACCGCATCGGTCGTACCGGCCGCGCCGGCAAGAGCGGTCACTCCATCAGCCTGGCCTGTGAAGACTATGCCTTCAACCTGCCGGCCATCGAGGAGTACATCCACCACGCCATCCCGGTCAGCAAGTATGACAGAGATGCCCTGCTCGATGACGTGACTGCGCCCAAGCGCATCCATCGCAACCGTCAGCCGGTGAACCGCAACATGCGGGATCGCCAGGGTGGTGGCAACAGCAACAGCCGTCGTCGTCCGCCCCGCAAGAACTAAATGCACAACTCGCCGCTCTACGCCGCCATCGACCTCGGCTCCAACAGCTTTCACATGCTGGTGGTGCGCGAGGTCGCCGGTGCTCTGCGTACCGTCACCAAGGTCAAGCGCAAGGTCCGCCTCGCCGCCGGTCTGGATCCGGAATTTCGCCTGAGCCAGACCGCCATGGCCCGGGGTTGGGACTGCCTGCGGCTGTTTGCCGAACAGTTGCAGGACATCCCCGCCGACAATATCCGGGTGGTGGGCACCGCCACCCTGCGCCTGGCCACCAACGTCGACGAATTCATCAGCGAAGCGGAACGGGTGCTCAATCACAGCATCGAGATCATCTCGGGCGAGGAAGAGGCCAAGACCATCTACGAGGGGGTCTCCTGGACCTCGGCCGGGGAAGGCAACCGGCTGGTGATCGACATCGGCGGCGCCAGCACCGAGCTGGTGATAGGCGAGCACAGCGAAGCGAAACTGCTCAACAGCCTGCACATGGGCTGCGTCACCTGGCTCAACAACCACTTCGGTGACGGCGAGCTCTCCGAGACCCGTTTCCAGCAGGCCATTGCCGCCGCCAAGGCGGTGCTGGAGAAGGTGGCGGAGGATTATCGCGCCCTCGGCTGGCGTACCTGTGTCGGCGCCTCCGGCACCGTCCAGGCGCTACAGGAGATCATGCTGGCGCAAGGGAAGAGCGAGCGGGTCACCCTGCCCAAATTGCAGGAGCTGATGGGTCAGGCCATCGCCTGTGGCAGGCTGGATCGGCTGCAACTGGAGGGACTGGCGGCCGAGCGGCTCACCGTGTTCCCCTCCGGCCTCGCCATCCTGATCGCCATCTTCGAGACACTGGGGGTCGAGAGCATGACCCTGGCGGGTGGCGCCCTGCGGGAAGGGCTGATCTACGGCCTGCTCGGCAACAATCACGACTGCGATGCCCGGGACAGAACCGCCGACAGCCTGATCAACCGCTACCAGCTGGATAAAGAGCATGCAGAGCGGGTGCGCGACACCGCCATCCAGGCCTTCAACCAGCTGCAACCGGCCTGGCGTCTCTCCAAGCGCTACGGCCGCCCCATACTGCGCTATGCGGCCCTGCTGCACGAGATAGGGCTGTGCATCGAGTACAAGAAGGCGCCGCAACACGCCGCCTACATCATAGACAACATCGACATGCCGGGTTTCACCCCGGCGCAGAAGAAGCTGTTGTCCGCCCTGCTGTTCAACCAGCGGGATGAATTCAAGCTGGAGCCGCTGGAGCGGCAAGGCGCCGTCACCGGTCGCCAGGCGATCCGGCTGGCCCGCATCCTGCGCATCTCCCTGATCCTCTGCATGCGCCGCACCCAGGGCACAGTGCCCGGCTTCACCCTGCAGGCGGACGAGGATGCCCTCACCCTCACCCTGCCCAGGGGGTGGATGGAAGAACACTATCTGCGGGCCAGCGAGCTGCGCCTCGAGGTGGAGCGCCAGCAGAAGATGGGCTGGCCCACCCGGCTGCTGGAAGCCTGAACCCGACCCCCTCGAGCAAGCAGACCATGACGGATTACCAACCCATCAACTGTGACCTCTACGACTGGCTCGAGATCGCCGCCCGCTGGCAGCCGACGGTCACCCTCACCAACCGGGATGGGCGGGCGTGGGCGGACAGGATCCGCACCATAGAGGCCAGAGACGGTGTCGAGTATCTGCTGCTGGAAAGCGGCGAGCGCCTCAGCCTCGCCGATCTGGCGACCCTGGATCTCGTCTGGCAGGGGGAAGCGAGGCAGATACGCTTCCCCGCCGTCCCCTGACCCCCACGACTAAGGAGGGCCAACATGATGTTGGCCCTCCTTTTTTGTATGCCGTCGGCACCCGCCGTACTCAGCTCCCCGCCAGGGCCGCCATCACATAGACGTCGAAGCGGTTGTTCTTGGTCTCGATGGCCATGCTGGGTTTGTGCTCGTTGAGCCAGCCCGCGTAGGCAGGCCGCTTCACCACCACCCGCCGTTGCGCCATCTCGAGCGCCGCAGGCAACAGGGTATCCGCGTCGAGATCCGGCCCCACCAGGGACTGGAACACCCTCATCTCTTTTTTCACCAGCGCCGACTTCTGCTTGTGGGGGAACATGGGATCCAGGTACACCACCTCGGGCCGCTCGGCCAGGGCCAGCAGCTGCTCGGTGGCAGGCCCCTGGATCAGCTGCATCCGCTCCCTCACCCAGGGGCCTATGTCGGGATCCTGGGCCGCGCGCGCCAGGCCATCCGCCAGCAGGGCCGCCACCACGGGGCTGCGCTCGATCAGGGTCACCTTGCAGCCCAGC
Source organism: Aeromonas bivalvium (assembly GCF_046078285.1). Lineage (NCBI taxonomy): Bacteria > Pseudomonadati > Pseudomonadota > Gammaproteobacteria > Aeromonadales > Aeromonadaceae > Aeromonas > Aeromonas bivalvium. The sequence goes on along the minus strand of NZ_JBGXBV010000007.1, from coordinate 115,720 downwards.
GACGCCAGCACAAAGGCGTCTCGCCCCAGCCCGGCGGTGGCATCCACCACGGTCGGATTGGCCCCGGCCTTGAGGCCGACTGCCTTGGCGATGGATTGGCCCCGGCCGCCACCGAACTTGCGTCTGTGGGCCACGGCTCCTTCCACGAAATCGACATAGACGGCCCCCAGCTTGGCCTCATCCAGCTTGCGCAGCTCCAGCCGCGACTCGGTCAGCACCAGGGCAAAGGGGGAGGGAAACGCCACGTCGGCGAGGCGCTGGCGCAGGGCATCGAGCTCGCCATCGCGGGCGGGGGCTTCACAGGACACCTGAATAGGAAACATGGATGGACTCACGGCAACGAACAGGGCGGCCATGATAACAGAAGCCGGAGATCAGCTCACGATGGGCAGGCTCATGCCTGCCCGGTTGACCTCCAGATAGGCCACCAGATCCTCGAAGGCCAGCGGCCGGCTGAGCAAATAGCCCTGGGTGAAGGCGCATCCCTTCTGGCAGAGGAAGCTGAGCTGCTCCCGGGTCTCCACCCCCTCGATCACCACCTGCATGCCGAGGTTGTGCACTATGTTGATGATGCCGTCCAGCAGCAGCCTGTCCTGCTCGTTGAAGGGGATGTGACGCACGAAGCTGCGGTCTATCTTGACCAGATCCACCGGGAAGGTACGCAGGTAGGTGAGTGCCGAGTAGCCGGTGCCGAAGTCGTCGATGGCCAGCTTGCAGCCTGCCTCACGCAGGGACTCGATACGGATCCGGTGCTGGTCGCTGCTCTCCATCAGCAGGGATTCGGTGATCTCTATGATGATGTCGCTCGGCTCCAGACCGAAATGCTCTATCACCCTCAGCCACTCCGAGGCCTGGGGATCTATGGTCTGGAACTCCAGGGTGGAGCGGTTGATGGACATCTGCAGCTCGGGAAAGCCGCTTTGCTGCAAGCGGGCGAGATCCCGGCACGACTGCCACAGCACCAGGGCCCCCAGGCTCTGGATCAGGCCCGCCTCCTCCGCCAGGGGAATGAAATCGGCCGGCGAGACCTGACCCCAGTGGGGATGATACCAGCGCACCAGGGCCTCCAGCTTGGCGACCCGCCCGCTGCGGTTGTCCCAGATGGGCTGATAGGCCATGGTCAGCTGCTCCTGCTTGATCGCCTCCGCCAAATCCTGCTGCATCTGATGGCGCTGGCGCACCTCTTCGCGCATGGAGGCGCAGTAGCTCTCCAGGGGGCGGCCGAGCCGCTTGGCGGCAAACAGCGCCTGCTCGGCGTTGCGCAGCAGCTCGTCGCTCTCGCTGCCATCGGCGGGACAGAGGGTGACGCCGACCGTGGCCGTGATGTAGAGCTGCTGATTGGCCAGCATGAAGGGGCGGGCGAAGCTGCCCTGCACCTGCTTGGCAAACACCTCCGCCTGACGACGGCTGACGATGCCGGGCACCAGGAAGGCGAACTCGTCGCCGCCGATGCGGGCCACCAGATCCTCGGTCCGCACCCGGCTCACCAATCGATCCGACACCTCCCGCAGCAGGGCATCGCCCACATGGTGATCCATGCTGTTGTTGACCGCCTTGAAGTTGTTGAGGTCCAGCACCATGAGCGCGAAGCGCTCGCCCCGCTCGCAAAAGCGGGTCAGGCTGCGACCAAACAGCCAGCGGTTCGGCAGGCCGGTGAGGTTGTCGTAGTTCGCCTGGGTCGCAATCTTCTGCTCGGCGAGCTTGGTCTGGGAGATATCGCTGGAGATGGCGATGTATTGGGTGATTTTTCCCCCTTCGCGCAGGGCGCTGATCATCAGCTGCTGGGGGTAGAGCTTGCCGTTCTTGCGCTTGTTCCACACCTCGCCACGCCAGATGCCGACCCGGGAGAGGGTATGGTACATGTCGGCATAGAAGGCCTTGTCGTGCAGACCGGACTTGAGGATGCTGGGGGTCAGGCCGCACGCCTCCTCGCTGCTGTAGCCGGTGATGCGCTCGAAGGCCGGGTTGACCGAGATGATGCGGCTGTCGGCGTCGCACACCAGGATGGCTTCGGACAGGTTGTCATAGACCCGGTGGGAGAGCTTGAGCTGCTCGGCGTGGCGCCGGGCATCGTCTATGTTCTCCAGCAGCAGCATCAGGTGATCGGGCTCGTGACGTTCGTTGCGCACCAGGGTCACCGTCACCCTGCCCCACAGCTCATGGCCCAGCTTGTGGCGATAGCGCTTCTCCAGGGTCACCACGCTGCGTTCGCCGCGTACCAGCTCGCCATAGCAGGCCAGGCTGCGCAGCCAGTCCTTGGGATGGTGCAACTCGGCGGCCGTCCGATGCAGCAGCTCCTCCTCGCGGTAACCCAGCATCTTCTCGATGGCCGGGTTGGCCCACAGCAGGCGCCCCTGCAGATCCAGCTTGCCGATGCCCACCGGGGCGTGGGCCAGCATGCTGTCCATGGCGGGCAGAGGCAGCTTGGCAGGAACGTCTGTCCGGCTCAGGCTCAGCGCCAGCTCGCGGCCCGCCAGCGGCGCCAGCAGGCGCAGCACGCTCATCACCCTGTCCATGCTGTCCATCCCCTGGCGAAACCAGAGGCTGCAGATGCCGATGGTCTGCCCCTGGGCATCCCGCAGGGCAATGCCGGCATAGCCACGGACCCGATGGGCAATGAACAGGGGCGCCTGGGGGAACAGCTGGGGCAGGCGATCGCAGAACCAGGCCTCTCCCTGCTGCAGCACTATCTCCCCCGGGGTGGCGGCGATGGGCACTCGCGAGCCCTGGATGCCCAGGGTCGCCGGGAAGGCGGAATGCAGCTCGAACGAGGCAGTGACCGGATCCCGCCCTGCCACCAGCACCACATCGGCATCAACCGCCGCCGCGAGCTCTGTGACGAAGCTGTCAAAGTACCCCAGCCCACTGGCGTGGGACAGGTTTGACATGATCCGATAGACAGACGTGAGTGCTCGCCTCATGGCAAGATGCATTCTCTCCTGTGGGTATGGACTGCGACTCTACTCAAGCACGCAGATCAGTGCAAATGGGCGCGAGGCAAGGCCTTCAAATTACGTGAAAAAAGGGACCAATGGTCCCTTTTTCTCGCAAAAATCAGGCAGAGATCCCGCTATGGCACCAAAGTGTACCTGCTTGACACTCCCGAGCCCGAAGGGCGGCCGCATCAGGCCGCAATCCCGCTGTGGCGCAACAGGGCGTCCACCTTGGGTTCCCGGCCCCGGAAGGCGCGAAACAGCTCCATGGGTTCTTTCGAGCCCCCCTTCTCCAGAATGTGCTTCAGGAAGGATTGGCCTGTGGCCTGGTTGAAGATCCCCTCCTCTTCAAAGCGGGAGAAGGCATCGGCGGAGAGCACCTCGGCCCACTTGTAGCTGTAGTAGCCCGCCCCGTAGCCGCCGGCGAAGATGTGGGTGAAGCTGTGCTGGAAGCGGTTGAACGCAGGTGGGCTCAACACCGCGACCTGGCTGCGCACCTCATCCAGCAGTGCCGGGATCTGCCCGGGGTTGGCCGGATCGAACTCCTGGTGCAGGCGGAAATCGAACAGGGCGAACTCCAGCTGACGCAGCATCTGCATCGCCGCCTGGAAGTTGCGGGCGGTCAGCATCTTCTCCAGCAGATCCGCCGGCAGCGGCTCTCCCGTCTCATGGTGGCTGGAGATGAAGGCCAGCGCCTCGGACTCCCAGCACCAATTTTCCAGGAACTGGCTCGGCAGCTCCACCGCATCCCAGGCCACACCGTTGATTCCCGCCACGCCGGCCACATCGATCTGGGTCAGCATGTGATGAATGCCATGGCCGAACTCGTGGAACAGGGTCACCACCTCGTTGTGGGTGAACAGGGCGGGCTTGCCATCCACAGGGCCGTTGAAGTTGCAGGTGAGATAGGCCACCGGGTTTTGCAGGGAGCCATCCTGGCGGTAGCGACGACCGAGGCAGACATCCATCCAGGCCCCGCCCTGCTTGTGCTCGCGGGCATAGAGGTCGAGATAGAAGCTGCCGCGCAGCTCGTCTTCACCATCGAAGATATCGAAGAAACGCACGTCCGGGTGCCAGGTCTCGATGCCGTAGCGCTCGCGCACCTTCATGCCGAACACCCGGCGCACCACCTCGAACAGGCCGTTGACCACCTTGCCCGCCGGGAAGTAGGGACGCAGCTGCTCGTCGGAGATGGAGAACTTGTGCTGTTTGAGCTTCTCGGCGTAGTAAGGGAGATCCCAGGCGGCCAGCTCGCTCTGGCCATATTGCTCGGCGGCAAAGGCACGGATCTCCGCCAGCTCGGCCTTGCCCTGGGGCAGGGAGCGCTCGGCCAGGTCGGTGAGAAAGCCCACCACCTGCTGCGGTTTCTCCGCCATCTTGGTGGCCAGCGACAACTCGGCGTAGTTGGCGAAGCCCAGCAGTTGGGCCAGCTCCCGGCGCAGGGTGAGCAGCTCGGTCATGATGGCGGAGTTGTCCCACTTGCCGGCGTTCGGACCCTGATCCGAGGCGCGGGTGCAGTAGGCGCCGTAAAGCTCCTCGCGCAGCGCCCGGTTGTCGGCATACATCATCACCGGCAGGTAGGAGGGGATGTCCAGGGTGAACAGCCATCCCTCCTTGCCCTTCTGCTCGGCCATCTGGCGGGCGGCCGCCTGGGCGCTCGCGGGCAGACCGGCCAGCTCGGCCTCGTCGGTCACCAGCTTGCTCCAGCCCATGGTCGCATCCAGCACATTGTTGCTGAAGCGGGACGCCAGCTCGGAGAGACGAGCCTGGATCTCGCCATAACGCTGCTTCTGCTCCGCCGCCAGGCCTATGCCGGACAGGCGGAAATCCCGCAAGGTGTTTTCTATCTCCTTGCGCTGGGCGGCGCCGAGACGGGGGAAGTCATCGCTCTGGGCCAGCTCGCAATAGGCTTCATACAAGCCCTCATGCTGGCCGACATAGGTCTGGAATTCCGACAGCAGCGGCAGGCAGGCATCATGGGCGGCGCGCAGCGCCTCGCTGTTCTGCACGGCGTTGAGATGGCTGACCGGTGACCAGATGCGGGCCAGCCTGTCGTTGGCCTCTTCCAGCGGGGCGATCAGGCTGTCCCAGGTATGGGGGCCGCTCTGGGCCAGCACATCCTGGATCTTCTGCTTGCTGTCGGCGATGGCCTGCGCCACGGCAGGCTGGACATGTTCAGGCTGAATGCGGCTGAAAAGCGGCAAGGAGTCCATTGTCAGCAAAGGGTTATTCATCCTGTCGTACCTCATTTCTCAGCCCCTGCTGTCCAGAAGCCTTATCATTTTGCTTGGACCACCTAAGATGTAGGCTCCGGGCGCATTAATCAAGCCTTTGCCTGCAACACTCTCGACTCAGCCACAGCTTGCGGCAAACCCCCACGACAGCGGTGAGTGAAGCGGTTAAACTGATGCCCTTCCCATCCAGACCGCAAGGACGCCATGTCAGGACTCGTCATCAGGACCGCAAAGGCCACAGGCTTCAACGGCCTCTCCTATCGTCTGCTCTCCTACATTCTCATCTGCAGCACGGCCCTGGCCCTCATCATCACGGCGCTGCAACTGGTCTGGGACTACCGCAAGGATGTGGCCCTCATCGAGGGCAGCATCGGCCAGATCGAAGCCTCCTTCCTGCAACCCATCTCCGCCAGCCTGTGGAACCTGGACGAGGAACAGGTCAAGGTGCAGATAGAGGGCATCATGAACCTGCCCAACATGCAGTTCGTCATGGTCAAGGAGCTGCTGGGCAGTGCCGAGGTGCCCCTGCTGACCCAGGGGGTGGAGCGGGACAGGTACGACATCTCCCGCGAGTTCAAGCTGAGCTATCAGGGGGAGATGGTCGGCAAGCTGTTCGTGGCCGCGTCGCTGGAGCAGGTGTATCAACGCCTGATAGAGAAGTCCGTCCTCATCCTGATCAGCCAGACCATCAAGACCCTGGTGGTCTCCTTCTGCATACTGACCATCATCTACTATCTGGTGGTGCGCCACCTGCACCGCATCGCCCACTACGCCCAGCACTTCAACCTGGAGCGGCTGGACGTGCCCCTCACCCTGGAGGGGCGCACGCTGCCCCGCAAGAGACCCGATGAACTGGATGCCCTGGTTGCCACCCTCAACGAGATGCGCAGCCGGCTGCAGGACGAGTTCATGGCCCGCCATCGTTCCGCCGAGCAGCTGCAACAGGAGCGCGACTTCTCCGCCACCCTGATCAACTCGGCCAACATGATCATCTGCTGCCTGGAGCCCGACCTCACCATCGCCAGCGTCAACCCGGCCGCCGTCCTGCTCACCGGCTATCACCAGCAGGAGATCCAGGGGCGCAACTGGCTGTCTCTGTTCGTGGAGGAGGCGCAGCGCGACCCCATTCAGGCCAGGATCGCGCGCCAGGAGAAGATAGAGGATGAAGAGCTGACCATGTTCGATCAGGACGGCGGCGAGCTCACCCTGCAGTGGACCTTCGCCCCCTTCTACGAGGGGGAGAACCTCAAGTATCTGATTGGCTTTGGCTATGACATCACCCGCCTCAAGCGGATAGAGCGGGAGATCACCGAATTCAGCGAACAGCTCGAAGGCAAGGTGCAGGAGCGCACCCGCAGCCTGAGCGAGGCCAACGATCAGCTGGGCAAGGCCTATCACGACCTGAAGCAGGCCCAGCAGACCCTGGTGGAGTCGGAAAAGATGGCGTCGCTGGGTTCCCTGGTCGCCGGGGTCGCCCACGAGATCAACACCCCCATCGGCATCAGCGTCACCGCCTCTTCCTATCTGCAAGAGCAGGTCGCCGACTTCAGGCAGCACCTGGAGGCCAAGCAGCTCTCCCGCTCCTATCTCAATGAATTCACGGTCAATCTCGACGAGTCCATGCAGCTGCTGCAGGGCAATCTGCGCCGCGCATCCGAGCTCATCGCCAGCTTCAAGCAGGTGGCGGTCGATCAATCCTCCGAGGCCCGCTACAGCTTCAACGTCGCCGAAAACCTGCATCAGGTGGTGGTCTCCCTCGGTCACAAGCTCAAGAAGGCCCAGTGCGAACTGGATATCCAGTGCGATCCCAAGCTCAGCCTCTTCTCCTTCCCTGGCAGCTTCACCCAGATCTATTCCAACCTGATCCTCAACTCCATCCATCACGGCTTCGACGAGTGGGACAGACCCAAGAAGATCAGCATCCGGGTCGAGCGCCAGGGGGAGGATCTGGTCATCGACTATGCCGACAATGGCCGGGGCATCCCTCCCCACATACTGCCGCGCATCTTCGATCCCTTCGTCACCTCCAAGCGAGGCCACGGAGGCAGCGGGCTCGGCACCCACATCATCTACAACCTGGTGGTGCAGCTGCTGCGCGGACGCATCCATTGCAGCAGCGAACCCGGCCATGGCGCCCAGTTCCACATTCGCGTGCCCATGCAGGAGGGGTGAATCGGCTCCTCCCGGCACGGTTCAGGGCGCGCCCATGACCCCGCTGCCGGACACTGGCGCTTGTGAGCCGACCCTTTTGTCCCCATCATCGGGTATTGCACCCTCAACCAGTGGAGAGCCAACCCAATGGCACAGCATTTCGACTATATCGCCATCGGCGGCGGCAGTGGCGGCATCGCCTCCGCCAATCGCGCCGCCATGCACGGCAAAAAAGTTGCCCTGATTGAAGCCAAAGATCTGGGGGGAACCTGCGTCAACGTCGGCTGTGTCCCCAAGAAGGCCATGTGGTATGCCGGCCAGATCGCCGATGCCCTCAGATACGGACCCGACTACGGCTTCGACACCACCCTCAACCACTTCAGCTGGGCCAGGCTGGTGGAGTCTCGTCAGGCCTATATAGGTCGCATCCACCAGTCCTACGAAAATGTGCTGGGCAAGAACGGCATCACCGTCATCCGGGGCTTCGCCCGCTTTGTCGACAGCCACACCGTCGAGGTGAATGGCGAGCAATACAGTGCCGATCACATACTGATCGCCACCGGCGGCCGCCCCGAGGTGCCTGCCATCCCGGGGGCCGAATACGGCATCGACTCCGACGGCTTCTTTGCCCTGGAGAGCCAGCCCAAACGGGTCGCCGTGGTCGGCGCCGGCTATATCGCGGTCGAGATCGCCGGGGTGATGCAGGCCCTCGGTTCGGAAACCCACCTGGTGGTGCGCAAGCAGGGCCCCCTGCGCAGCTTCGACCCCATGATCCAGGAGACACTGGTGGAGATCATGGCCGCCGAAGGGCCCAGGCTGCACAACCACGCCATCCCCAAGGCCGTGGTCAAGAACGCCGACGACAGCCTGACCCTGCAACTGGAAGATGGCCGCCACCTCACGGTGGACTGCCTGATCTGGGCCATTGGCCGCGCCCCCGCCACCGACGGCCTCAACCTGGCCGCCACCGGCATCACCCTGGACGAGAAGGGCTATATTCCGACCGACAAGTTCCAGAACACCGCCGTCGCCAACCTCTATGCGGTGGGTGACAACACCGGCCGCATCCAGCTCACCCCGGTGGCCGTCGCGGCAGGCCGTCGCCTCTCGGAGCGGCTGTTCAACAACAAGCCGAGCGAGCACCTCAACTACGATCTGGTGCCGACCGTGGTGTTCAGCCATCCCCCCATCGGCACCATAGGCCTGACCGAACCGGAAGCCATCGCCGAATATGGCGAGGCGCAGGTGAAGGTCTACCGCAGCCAGTTCACCGCCATGTACTCGGCCCTGACCCAGCATCGCCAGCCCACCCGGATGAAACTGGTCTGCGTCGGCCCGGACGAGAAAGTGGTCGGCCTGCACGGCATCGGCTTTGCCATGGACGAAATCCTGCAGGGCTTCGGCGTCGCCATGAAGATGGGCGCCACCAAGGCAGATTTTGACAACTGCGTGGCCATTCATCCCACCAGTGCAGAAGAGTTCGTTACTATGAGGGGTTAATGTAGAAAACCCACCTACACACGTTCGTACTGTAGAAAAACTGATTGGCCAGAGCCTCGTTCTCTGGCCTTCATTTATCGACTCATCGATACACTGCCTCTTCTAACACGTTTATGCCCCATTCCAAGTTTGCGCAACAAAACCGTGAAGAATTTAAGCTGAGAATTGTCTGACTTTTCCTAATGGTTGTAATATCTGTTGAAGCGTAACAATAATGGCTCCAATTCAACGAGAGCACCATTTCAGGTACTGGTATTCCCATATAAAATTGAAATACCAGAACACGTCTTCCTGATTGCTTGCTGAACAGGAGATGGTGAATGGTAGGCAATTTCTGGCGGTGGAGAAGATCAAGAGTCGTTGTTCGATGCCGAAAAAGAAGGTTGTATGAAGATGAATTGTTAACAGGTGATCGATGCAACGTAACGTTATAGGATATTGTTTTTTAATCAGTTGAAAATTAAAAAGTGAAGTAATGCTCTCACCAAGACCCCTAATAATATTCCTGGCATTGCATATTTAAATAGTCGTACAAAACGATAGCTTAAACCCAAGAATATACCTACACCCGGCAAGTCGAATGTATTAACCAAAAATCCGGCGGAGGTATTTATCTGCGTAGCGGACATATTGCCTTGTTGAATCAAATCGGTCGCAACACCTAAATAAGCAGTCCCTCCACCTAGGTATTTTGCCAGAGTGGGCATAACAAACATGGAAGATATATCGACGGCGTTCAACAGAGGCAATAATGTTTGCTCTAGAGCTGTAACGGCTCCAGCGGCTTTGAGGATACCGACAATAGCAATTGACAAAGTTAGCATTGGAATAGCACCTACAGCTAATCTAATTGCGTCAATGCCGGCATCATTAATCACCTTTATTAAACTACTATGGGGCGAACTGTCATTTAATTCTTGGTCTGAAGAATGGCTGTCTTTATCTGATAAATTTCGTCCTGAGAAATACCAAGTCAATGAAGATGCACACAATCCACCGATGATAGAAATGACAATTGCCGCCGTCCAGTTGAGGCCTAAAGGGATCATTGGATAGAGAATATTGCCTTGAGCCATTGCTAATAGCATCGCCAAGGTTGCGGCTAAGTGTCGGTCTGATACACCTCGACTTTGCATAATAGACAGCGTAGCAAGTGGAGCCGCGAAACTGATAAAGTTCATCTGAAGTAAGGCGAAGGTGCTCATTCCTGTTAAGCCAAATGGCTTAACAATTGGAGTCAGTTTCTTAACAATGATATCCAATATTCCCTTTGTTTCCAGCACTTTCATGATACACAGCATAACTATCATAACAGGGAGAAGAGTATAGAGCGCGATATCAACAGAGAACCGACCTGAAGACAGAATAATTTCAATGAATGACATGCTGGATTCCTAAAATATACCTTTAGCCTTAAAAGTAGGGGGTTGTTAAAGTTGTGTTTATTTGATGGCGAAAATGGCATCTACCTGGAGAATCATGTTGAAAGGCAGTGAATTCGCACCCATAACTGAGCGAGTGTGACAGCCCTTTTCGCCTAAAACTTCGACCAGTAAGTCAGAGCAACCGTTAACAACTTTGGCATGATCAACGAAGTTATCGCTGGCATTGACCATACCAAATAATTTAACGACCGAATCAATACGTGATAAATCACCTAATACATCTTTAGCAACGGCTAGTATTTGCAACCCCACATTTCGCCCAGCCAAATAACCTTCCTGAACGGTAAGATAGTTACCCAAAGTTCCTGTTGTAAATTGCCCGCCTTCACTTCTTGGTCCTTGCCCAGATAAATAAAGCATATTTCCAACTAAACGAGCAGGTTGATATTGACCTGCCGGTTTAGGAGCTGGAGGTAAAACAAAATTAAGTAATTCAAGTGTTTTCTCTGGTGATATTGCCATACCAATCTTCTCAATCATTAGTTAATATTACTTGATCAGCTAAGCAATCGTGCGCTGCCTGATACTTTGATCCCAGAGCCAATTTGAGGTGAGATCTCAGCGGTTAAGCATGAAGGTATACCCATATCTTCCCCTTGATAAATCACGATAGATCCCCGATGCGGCCAAGTGATATCTCTGAGATATCCAGAAAGTGCTGCTGCTGCCGCTCCAGTTGCAGGGTCTTCAAATACTCCTCCTACAGGAAACGGATTTCGTGAGTGGAATACTTGATTCTGCTCAGCGTAAATCAGGTTGAATGTCACCAGCTTTTCTCGAAGCGATAAATGACGACCATCTTCTTGGTTATACTGCATCGCTTGCAATGTTTGTCTGTCTTTTAAGGCAAGGATCAAGTGATCTCCACCGCCATGAGCTATCGCAGGTGGAATTCGTAGATCAAGGTCTGTCTCACTGAGGCCAAATAAAGCGAGGGCTTCAGCGAGTAATTCCTTACCAATTGGGCGGCTATGAGTAGGTGGAGAGATAAATGAAGCCCCCCAGTCCTGCTCAGAGAAGTAGCCTTCGACACTGATTTGCGCGTGATTGAGTGTTAAGTGAAAGGTTCCAGGCCCAAAATCTCGCGCAAGAGCGGAGCCGAGCGCAATGGTTGCATGACCGCAAAAGTCTACTTCAACTTTTGGTGAAAAATACCGAACTCGCCAACCTGTATCGTTAGGAGCTGCAAATACAGTTTCCGAATAACCAATCTCTGCTGCCAATGTTTGCATGGTTTTGGTCTCAGGCATCAATTCACATAGAACAACGCCAGCGGGATTCCCCCCTTCTGAACCGTTTGAGAATGCAGCAACGCGCTGAATATTCATAATATTTTTCTCCGAAAGTAAGGAATTACAAAGATATGCCAATATATCAACGGGTAAGCGGTTCAAAGGAGGCCACTAAGTCTATTTCAACCAAAGCATCTTCAAGAGCCAGTTGTGAGATAACGGTAGAGCGAGTTGGCAAATGGTCGCCAAATGCGCGGGCAAATGCGGCATCAAATTTTTGAAAATTATTTCGTTCGGTAATCCATACACTGGCTTTTACGACGTTTTCCGGCCCCAAATTATATTTATCCAGGACCTTAAACTGATGAGCAAGAATTAAAGCTGTCTGCTCTTCAACATCACCATGGATTTTGCCGCTGCTATCGAACGCAAGCTGGCCGGATAAGAACAGTAATGAGCCTGATTTTATTGCTGGGGAAAGGTGTGGCATATTGAGATCTCCTTTGATTATCTTCTGGAGATGATTGTGTCAACATGCACTGTGGGAGGCAATATCTTAAATTTGCACAATACTCATGCATCATTTGCATGAATCATACTTAAAGGTAGCACTAACTATTTCCATGGTACTGGCTGAAATAGCTGTGAAATCCATTCACCAAATGCGTCCGTTCGAGCTGATACATAGTGACGCGACGCTCGAACCAGATAAATTCCTCCATCACTATCAAAATGCCATTGCGGCATTAGTTGCACTAAGGTCCCTGTATGTATGTCTTGAGCAACAAGCCACTCTCCAGCACCAAGTATTCCAATGCCAGCCCGTGCCGCTTCGAGCATGGCGATACTATCGTTAGTGACTAATGTTCCGTTGGTACGAACCATAGCTAGTTGCTGTCCATCGGAAAGGCGCCATATTGGGTAGGATTGAAGACTCGGGTTACCGATACAGTTGTGCTCAAGTAGTTGGTCTGGCTCTAGAGGCGTTCCATACTGTTGCAAATAATTAGGTGACGCAACAAGAATTCGTTTATGACTGGTCAGCTTACGTGCAACGAGACGACTGTCGGTTAGATCCCCAATTCGAATAGCAGCATCAAATCCACCTTCAATAAGATCAACATAATTATCACTATAGTTAATATCTAGCTCTAGATTGGGATACTTCACCATGAATTCTGGAATTTTCGGTGCTAACCACAAACGTCCCATAGTGGCTGGAAAAGCCAGTTTTAGTCTCCCGCTCAGATTATTCGCATTTTCAGTCGCTTCTTCTTGTGCTTCCTCTATAAGGTCAGTCGCTACCCTATATTTATCAGCGAGACGTTTGCCTGTATCAGTTAGGTGAACTTGGCGTGTCGTGCGTTCAACCAGACGAACACCCAGGCGGGTCTCCAATGACGCAATACGTTTAGAAATAATGGTGGGATGTCGTCCAATTGCTTTTCCAGCTGCGGCAAAATTTCCGTTAGCAGCAACGGCTAGCAGGGCTACAATTTCATCAATATGTTGGCTGTTTATTTTCATAATAAATAGGGGATCCTACGGTCAAGTAAACGCAAGCTACGTTATACAGCAACAGCTAATGTTCTAACAATTAACAATTTAACACCCCTGTTTTTGACCAGTAGACCTTAGGGACTGTCGTCCTCCTCGCCATTTCTCTCGCAAATCCGTCGTTCTTTACGCCGATTTTACGCCTGTCCCCGGGCGCTTTATGGCGCCTTTACGCCGGTTTTACATACCCTTTTCAGCGTCAATGACACCTTCGGGATCGACACGGATTTGCATCGATCCCCGACGCTAACTACCTCAACGGAGTCGTTATGAATTGGCTATATCTGCTGCTGGTCCTCGCCCTGATGGGCTATCTGCTGCGCGCACTCACGCGCACCCATGAGTGAGGGACCTGAAAATGCGGCAAGTAATTATCCATCCGGTGGCCTGTGAGCAGCCGAGCCTCGCGGGCTATCCAATGCGTGCACTGATGCACTGCGACCACGAGCGAGGGATCTGACATGTGGCAAGAAATCCTCTATCCGGCAGCCTTCGTGTTGCTGGTGCTGCTGCCGGCGCCCCTGCTTGGCAACTACCTGTACCGGGTGTTTGAGGGGCAGACCCGCTGGCTGGCTCCCCTTGAGCGCGCCACCCTGGCCGGCTGCGGCACCGATGGTCGGGAGCAGGACTGGAAGTCCTACGCCCTCAGCCTGCTGGCCTTCAACGGCGCCGGCTTCGGCCTGCTGTTTCTGATCCTGATGGCTCAGGGCCTGCTGCCCCTCAACCCGCAGCAACTGCCCGGGCTGAACTGGCAACTGGCCCTCAACACCGCGGTCAGCTTCATGACCAACACCAACTGGCAGGCCTATTCCGGCGAGGCCAGCCTCTCCTATTTCAGCCAGATGGTGGGACTCACCACCCAGAACTTCGTCTCCGCCGGGACGGGGGCGACCGTGGCCATCGCCCTGTTTCGCGGCCTATCCCGCCAGCAGACCCATCACATCGGCAACTTCTGGCGCGACCTGGTGCGATTCTGCCTCTATGTGCTGTTGCCCATGGCGCTGGTGATGGCTTTGCTGCTGGTATGGCAAGGGGTGCCCCAGAGCCTGTCTGCCTACCTGCCGTTCCAGGGCCTGGAAGGCCAGGATCAGCTGCTGCCGCTGGGCCCTGCCGCGTCGCAGATCGCCATCAAACAGCTCGGCTCCAACGGCGGCGGCTTCTTCGGGGTCAACTCGGCCCATCCGTTCGAGAACCCGACCGCCTTCAGCAACTGGCTGGAGATGGTGGCCCTGCTGCTGCTGCCCGCCGCCCTGGTCTGCACCCTGGGTCGTTACGTCAAGGATGCGGGCCACGGCCGCGCCATCCTGGCGGCCATGACACTGCTGCTGGTGCTGGGGCTCGCCGTCACCATCGGTCAGGAGCTGAAGGCAGACCCGAATCTGGCCCAGCTCAGCGACCAGGCTGGCAACTGGGAGGGCAAGGAGAGCCGCTTCGGCCCCGTGCTGTCCGGCATCTGGGCGGTGGCGACCACGGCCGCCTCCAACGGCTCGGTCAACGCCATGCACGACAGCTTCACCCCGCTGGGGGGCATGGTGGCCATGGTCAACATGCTGCTGGGCGAGGTGGTATTCGGCGGCGTCGGCGCCGGCATCTACGGCATGATGCTGTTCGTGCTGCTGACCGTGTTCCTGTGCGGCCTGATGGTGGGGCGCACCCCGACTTATCTCGGCAAGCGGCTCGGCATCACGGAGATGAAGTGGGTGGTCGCCAGCATGCTGGTCATGCCGGTCGGGGTATTGGTGATCGGTGGTCTCACCCTGCTGCTGCCCGGCTCGCACGCCGTGATCGGCCACGAGGGGCCCCACGGCCTGTCCCGGCTGATCTACGCCTATGCCTCGGCGGCGGGCAACAACGGTTCCGCCTTCGCCGGCTTCGGCGCAGGTGACAACTGGCAGTGCATCGCCATCGCCCTGGCCATGCTGCTGGGCCGCTTCGGCTACATCATCCCCGTGCTCGCCATCGCCGGCCAGCTCGCCCGCGCGCCTCGCCTGGACGCAGGAGAGAGCGCATTTCCGATCCGCGGCCCGCTCTTCATCACCCTGCTGATCATCACAGTCCTGCTGATAGGGGGCCTCTCCTTCCTACCTGCGCTGGCACTGGGTCCCATCGCCGAGCAGCTGAGCCTGACTCAGGGGGGCTTCTGATGATCGCCCTCTCGATCACCTTGCAGATGCCCATGGCCAACCTTTTGATACCGGGAGCTTTTCAATGAGCAAGTCCATCTCGATGACCACCCACACCGACAAGGTGAAGGGTAAGAAACCGGCCTCGCAGACAGTGCAGGCCATGGTGGAAGCCCTCTACCGCTTCAATCCCAGGGCGCTGATCGGCAGCCCCATCCTGTTTACCCTCTGGCTGGCGGCTGTGATGGCCACCATCGAGTCCCTTCTTGGCCAACCCCTGTCCGGGGTCGCCCCTTCGCTGGCCTGGCAGCTGACCGCCTGGCTCTGGCTGACCCTCTGGTTTGCCAACTTCGCCGAGACCCTGGCCGAAGGCCGTGGCAAGGCACGAGCCGACAGCCTGAAGGCGGGCATGAGCCAGCTCAAGGCGCGCCGGGTTGCCGACAGCAGAGACGATCAGGGGGAATGGGTGCCAGCCACCCTTCTGCGCAAGGGGGATCTGGTGCTGGTACGCAGCGGCGAGATGATCCCCGCCGACGGCGAGGTGATCGCCGGCATCGCCTCGGTCAACGAAGCCGCCATCACGGGGGAATCCGCCCCCGTCATCCGCGAGTCCGGCACCGACCGCAGCGGCGTGACCGGCAATACCACTGTGGTCTCCGACGAGATTTGGGTGCGGGTGACCAGCAATCCCGGGGAGAGCACGCTGGACAGGATGATAGCGCTGGTGGAAGGGGCCAAGCGTCAGAAGACCCCCAACGAGATGGCGCTGGACGCCCTGCTGGTGGGACTGACCCTGATCTTCCTGCTGGTGGTGGCCACCCTGCCCTGGTTTCTCACCTACAACGGCAGCCAGGTTCCCAGGCTCTATCTGATTGCGCTGTTCATCACCCTGATCCCGACCACCATAGGCGGCCTGCTCTCCGCCATCGGCATCGCCGGCATGGACCGGCTGGTCAAGCTCAACGTGATCGCCAAGTCGGGCCGTGCGGTGGAGGCCGCCGGCGACGTGCGCACCCTGCTGCTGGACAAGACAGGCACCATCACCTTCGGCAACCGCATGGCGGACGAGCTGATCCCGGCCCCCGGGGTCGATCCGACCATACTGGCCCAGGCCGCCATGCTGGCCTCGCTGGGCGACAATACCCCAGAGGGCAAGTCCATCCTGACCCTGGCCGGCAAGAGCCTGATCCAGCCGAGCCAGCTGGAGAGCGATGAGCTGATCCCCTTCAGCGCCGAGACCCGGCTGAGCGGCCTGAACCGCAACGGTCATCAATACCGCAAGGGGGCGGTGGATGCGGTGCTCGCCTATCTCGCCCTCGACGGCAAGGGGCTGCCCGAACCCATTCGCCAGGCGGTGGACAGGATAGCCCGCCAGGGCGGCACCCCGCTGCTGGTCTGTACCCAGGATCGGCTGCTGGGGGCTGTCTACCTCAAGGACATCATCAAGCCCGGCATCAAGGCCCGTTTCCAGGTGCTGCGCCACATGGGGATCCGCACCGTGATGATCACCGGGGACAACCCGCTGACCGCCGCCGCCATCGCCGCCGAGGCCGGGGTGGATGACTTCATCGCCGAGGCGACCCCGGAGAAGAAGCTGGCCTACATCCGCCAGGAGCAGGCGGACGGTCGCCTGGTCGCCATGTGCGGTGACGGCGCCAACGACGCCCCGGCCCTGGCCCAGGCGGACGTGGGCCTGGCCATGAACGAAGGCACCCAGGCCGCCAAGGAGGCGGGCAACCTGGTGGATCTGGACTCCAACCCCACCAAGCTGCTGGACGTGGTGCTGGTGGGCAAGCAGTTGCTGGTGACCCGGGGAGCCCTGACCACCTTCTCCATCGCCAACGATCTGGCCAAGTATTTCGCCATACTGCCGGCCCTGTTCGTCGCGGCCTATCCCCAGCTCGATGCCCTCAACCTGATGGACCTCGCCAGCCCACAGAGCGCCATACTGTCGGCCATCATCTTCAACGCCCTCATCATAGTGGCCCTGGTACCCCTGGCCCTGCGCGGGGTGGACGTGAAGGGCACGGCCGCCAGCCTGCTGCGCCGCAACCTGTTGGTCTACGGGGTCGGTGGCCTGCTGGTGCCCTTTGTCGGCATCAAGCTCATCGACCTCGCCATCACCGGCTTCGGCCTGGTGTGACGCCATGGCGTCGATGCAGGGGCTGGCTCGGCGCCAAAAAGAGCCGATCCCCCCTTGCATCCCATCCCCTTCAACCGTAAGGAAATACCATGATTGCGATTAGAACCCTGCTGACCCTGACCCTGCTGCTCGGTGTCGGCTACCCCCTGGCGGTGACCGGGCTGGCCCAGCTGATCTTCCCCTGGCAGGCCAACGGCAGCCAGCTCGTCGACAAGGACAACCGGCCCCTGGGCAGCGCCCTGCTGGCCCAGCAGTTCGAGCGGACGGACTACTTCCACTCCCGCCCCTCCGCCAGCGACTTCACCACGGTCGGCGGTGGCGGCAGCAACCTGGGGGTGAGTGCGCCCCAGCGTCACGACTTTGCCGGGCAGCAGGCCGGGACGGCCAGGGCGCTCTCCCCCAGCCTGCTGACCCGCTCCGGCTCCGGACTGGACCCCCACTTGCCGCTGGATGCGGTGCTGAGCCAGGTGAACCGGGTCGCCCAGGCCAGGGCGCTGGATCCCGCCCGATTGACGGCTCTGGTCAAGTCCCGGGTGGAAGCTGGTATCCTAGGGCCGCAGGTGATCAATATTCTCGAGCTGAACCTGGCACTCGATAAGGAAAAGGATGCGTGATGAGCAGCGGGCCGACGCCCTGTTGGCCAGCCTGGCAGAAGGCAGCAAGGGCAGGCTGAAGGTCTTCCTCGGCGCGGCCCCCGGCGTAGGCAAGACCTACGCCATGTTGCAGGCGGTGCGGGAGCAGGCCAGGGAAGGGACCGACATCCTGATAGGCGTAGTGGAGACCCATGGCCGCCAGGAGACCCTGGCCCTGCTCGACAAGCTGGCCATACTGCCGCGCAAGACCCACCTGCATCGCCAGCAGCGGCTCGACGAGATGGATCTGGATGGCCTGCTCGCCCGCAGACCCGCCATCGCCGTGGTGGACGAGCTGGCCCACAGCAATGCCCCCGGCAGCCGGCACGAGAAGCGCTGGCAGGATGTGCGGGAGCTGCTCGATGCCGGTATCGACGTCTACACCACCCTCAACGTGCAGCACCTGGAGAGCCTCAACGACCTGGTGTGGCAGCTGACCGGGGTCAGGGTCAGGGAGACCCTGCCCGATCGGGTACTGCTGGAGGCCGACAGCCTGGTGCTGATAGACCTGCCCCCCAAGGAGCTGCTCGATCGCCTGCGCGAGGGCAAGGTCTATGTGCCGCAGCAGGCCATGGCCGCCCTGCACTCCTTCTTCTCCCTCAACAATCTGACCGCCCTGCGCGAGCTGGCGATGCAGACCGCCGCCAGCCATGTGGAGGGAGATCTGCAACTGCAGTGGCAGGCGGCGGGCAAGAGCACCCAGCCCCTGCGGGGCAAGCTGATGGTCTGCCTCGGCGAGCAGCATGGTTCGGCCCTGGTGCGCCACGGCCACCGCCTCGCCCAGCGCCGCCAGCTGCCCTGGCTGGTGGTCCATGTGGACAGCCGTGGCCAGCGCTCCGCCGAACTGGAACAGGCCCTGGCCCTGGCCGCCCAGCTGGGGGCCAAGGTGCTGACCCTCTCCAGCCCGGCGGTGGCCGATACCCTGCTGGAGACCGCCGCCCAGCAGCAAGCCTCGCAGCTGCTGCTGGGCAAGCCCCACAAGGCACCCTGGCGCCGCTCCCTGGTGCAGCACCTGATGTCGCGGGCCCGGGGGCTGGAGATAAGCCTGGTGGACACGGGACCCCGGCAGCCTGGTCCCCTGCTGCGCCCATCGCCCCGGGGTCAGCTCAGCCAGAGCCTGCTGGCGGTCGCCATCATGGCGCTCACCTCCGCCATCGCCTGGGGGCTTTCCCACTGGCTGCCCGCCGCTTCCCTGCCGTTGCTGTTCGTGCTCGGGGTGCTGGCCACGGCCCTCACCACCAGCCAGCTGCCGGCGATCCTGGCCGCCATCCTGGGCTTTCTCGCCCACAATCTGCTGTTCACCGTGCCCTACTTCTCTCTGACGGTACACAGCCACAGCGATCTCTTGACCCTGCTGGTGCTGCTCATCGTCGGCATGGCCGCCGGACGACTCGCCTCCCGCCAGCGCCAGCAGCTGATTGGGCTGCGCGAGACCCAGCAGCTCGGCACGGCCCTGCTCTCCCTGAGCCAGGAGCTGGCCAGCGCCAACAGCCCGGAGGAGGTGCTAAGGCAGGGGGCCCAGGCCATCTCCCTGGCCCTGGCCCAACCCGCCTTCGCCATCGACAGTCTCTATCAGGGGCGCGCCGGCCCGGCCCCCTCCCCGCCGGGTCAGACCGACAAGGCGGCCATCGACTGGAGCCTCTCCCGCCAGCAGAGTGCCGGGGCCCATACCGCCACCCTCAATGCCGCCCTGGCCCAGTATCACCCCCTGACCGACGAGCTGGCCCTCGGCATCCTGCTGGCCCAGCCCCTCAGCGCCTCGGCCGAGCACCAGTTGCAGGCTCTCCTCACCGACATCCGCGCCGCCCTGGCCCGCATCGAGCTGAACGAGCGGCTGGCCCAGAGCCAGTGGCAGGCGGAGACGGACAGGATGCGGGCCGCCCTGCTCTCGTCTGTCTCCCATGATCTCAAGACGCCGCTGGCCGCCATCATGGGCGCGGGCAGCACACTGCTCGAATACGGGGATCGAATTGGTCGGGAGGACAGGGACGAGCTGCTCCACTCGGTACAGGAGGAGGCCCAGCGCCTGCACAGCTATGTGCAGAACCTGCTGGACATGACCCGCATCGGCTCCCCCGACTTCCAGCTGAAGCGGGAGTGGGTGGATCTGACCGAGCTGGTGGAGAGCGCCCGCCGCCGGCTGGATGCCTCCTGGCGCCAGCACAGCCTGCTGATCCACCTGGATCAGGCCCCGCCCCGCCTCTATGTCCACGGTGCCCTGCTCGAACAGGTACTGGTCAACATACTCGACAACGCCTCCCGCTATTCGCCGGCGGGCACGCCCATCGAATTTCGCGTCATGCTGGCCGAGCCGGACCTCATCATGGATGTGATCGACATAGGGGTCGGCATCGCCGCCGCGGACAGGGACAAGATCTTCAACCTCTTCTATACCCAACCGGTCGGGGATAGCGGCAGCCGTGGCACCGGCCTTGGCCTCGCCATCTCCCGCGCCATGGTGGAGGCCCACGGTGGCCGCATCTGGGCCTTCGCCGGCCCCAATGGCAACGGCACCTGCATGCGCATCTCCCTGCCGCTGGCCCTCAATGCACCGGGCCCGGAAGAAGAGACAGAAACGAGCGGCTCGGACCCGAGCCCCAGGAGGCCAGATGGCTCATATATTGGTCATTGATGACGAGATCCCGATCCGGCGCTTCCTGCGCATCAGCCTGGTGGCCGAGGGACATCAGGTGAGCGAGGCGGCCAGCGTACAGGAGGGGCTCAGCCAGTATCGCCACCTCAATCCGGATCTGGTCATCCTCGACCTCGGCCTGCCCGACGGCGATGGTCTTGCCGTGTTGCAGGCCATACGGGCCCACCACCCCCACCCTGTGCTGATCCTGTCGGCGCGGGATTCCGAACAGGAGAAGGTGCGCCTGCTGGACGCCGGGGCCAACGACTACATGAGCAAGCCGTTCGGCATTCAGGAAATGATGGCCCGCATCCGGGTGCTCTTGCGCCAGCGGGCCGGGGTCAGCAGCGGCGACCGCCGCCACTTCCCCCACTGCGGCCTGACCCTGGAGATTGGCAGCCACAGGGTGAGTCTGGCAGGAGAGGATATCTCCCTGTCCCGCAAGGAGTTCGCCCTGTTGCAGGCCCTGGTGTGTCACCCGGGCAAGCTGGTGCTGCAGACCCAGTTGCTCACCGAGATCTGGGGCCCCAGTCACAAGGAAGATACCCACTACCTGCGCATCGTCATCGCCAGCCTGCGCAAGAAACTGGGGGATAATCCCCAGCAGCCCTTGCTGATAGAGACGGAGCCCGGCATAGGTTATCGCTTCATCGGCAACTGATGTTTCACGTGGAACGGCGCCGACTGCACCAGAGTGCCAGCAGGCCGCAGCCCGTGATCAGCAGACCGAGATCCTGCAAGCCGGCCGCCACGGCCAGCCCCAGGCCGAGCAGCAGATAATAGGCCAGCCCGAACAGGGCACCTGCGCTGCCCGCCACCTCCCGATAGGCCAGCAGGGCCTGGCTCAGCACATTGGGAATGGCGATGCCAAACGCCACGACCCCCCCCATCATGGGCAGCAGGAACCAGAGCGAATCCTGGCTCGCCCAGACCAGCAGCCCGGCAACCAGTGCAAGCGATGCTGCCAACCGGACCAGGGATGCTGGCGACCATCCCGCCCCCAGCAACCTCCTGTTCAGCAGACTGCCGAGCAGGGTCGCCAGCGCCAGCAAGATCCCCGAATAACCAAACTCGCCGGTGCTCAATCCCAGTCCGGCAAACAGGAAAGGGGCCAGACTGTAGTAGCCAAACAGCATGGTGTTGAACAGGGCGACCAGCAGGGCACTGCGCCAGAGCCCGCCATCTTTCATCATCCGGCACGCCAGCGGCCAGAGCGCAACCCGCAAAGTCGTGGCTGGACGGGTTTCCGGCAGCCACCGACCGGCCACCAGCAGCAATACTGCCGCCAGCACCAGCAGGCCGCTGAAGACCCCGAGATAGCCAAGCCGCTCGGCCAGCAGGCCGCCGCTCACCAACCCCAGCACGGGGCTGAGGGAGAGCGCGATCCCCATCACCGAGAAGACCCGCGCCAGCTCGCCGCCCTGATAGCTGTCGCGCAGCATGGTCTGGGTCACCACGGAACCCACGGCGGCGCCGAAGGCCGAGATGACCCTGGCCAGTAGCAACACCTCGAACTCATTGGCCAACAGCGCCAGCAGGGTGCCGACACCATAGGTGAGCAGACCTGCCAGCATGGCGGGACGCCGCCCGACAAGATCGCAGAGCCTGCCCCAGCAGACCACACCCACCGCAAACGCCAGGAAATAGACCGACAGGGTCTGGGATGCCTGCCCCTCGCTCACCCGAAACTGGCTGGCGATCTGGGTCAGCACCGGGCTGTAGATGGTCTCCACCAGCTGGGGAAACATCATCAATCCCACCATCAGCCAACGGGGTGGCAACTTGTTGTTCATGACCAACCTCCTTCACAAGAGGTCGTCATTCTAGAGAGATGGGCACTGTCTGATTACAATGTGCAGGACTATAAATATCAGAAATCGGACATATGGCCTTTATCCTTCCCGATCACCCTTTCGACCCTGACCAGCAATCGGGTCCCGTGATCGGCATCGCCTCAGCCCTGGGCTGGCACGACTCCGGCCTGCACAGGCACCAGCGCCATCAGCTGCTGTTCGCCCAGGCCGGCTGCATGACGATCGAACTGGGCAACCGGGTCTGCCTGTTGCCGCCCAGCCGGGCGGCCTGGCTGCCGGCGGGCACCCCTCACAGAGTCTTGATGCGCGGGGTGGTGGCCTACCGCTCCCTCTATTTCATGCCAACCCCCACACAGCCGGAGGGAATGCAGGTGATCGCGGTCAATTCGCTGTTGCGGGAGATCATAGAGCGGATGGCGCTCTGGCCCTGGGACAAGCCACAAGCGGAGCAGCGCCGCATGCTGGCGCTGTTCGAGGAGGAGCTGGCGCAAGCGCCGCAGGAATCCTGGCAACTGCCGCTGCCGACGGACACGCGCCTGGGGGTCTGGTTACAGGAGTTGAAACGGGGCGAGGCCCTGCCCGATCGGCTCAACCGGCTGGCCGAGCGGGTGGGTGCCAGTG
Organism: Aeromonas bivalvium; assembly: GCF_046078285.1. NCBI lineage: Bacteria > Pseudomonadati > Pseudomonadota > Gammaproteobacteria > Aeromonadales > Aeromonadaceae > Aeromonas > Aeromonas bivalvium. Next base: position 92,703 of record NZ_JBGXBV010000007.1, on the reverse strand, counting down.
ACAAGACCATAGGCCGCATCTTCATGAAGGAGACCGGCATGGGCTACCAGGCCTGGCGCCAGCAGTGGCGCCTGCTACGGGCCATGGAGCTGCTGGCAGAAGGGGAACCCATCAGCCGGGTCGCTTCTGCCCTGGCGTTCTCCAGCGACAGCGCCTTCATCGCCTTCTTCAAGCAGCATACGGGGCAGACGCCCCTGCGCCACCTCAACTCTCGGGGTGAGTGGCCACCGCGGGACTGGCCTCCACCACCAGGGTATCCAGGGCCAATGGTCTGAGGTTGCTGATGGCCTCGCGCACCAGATCCCGGGACGCTTGCAACTGCTGCTCCCGGATCTCCTGGTGCAGGCTGGCCAGATCCAGTTCGGGTCGGCTGGTCTCATCGGCCATGGCGGTCAGACTCAGGGTGCTCAATATCAGGGTGGCGATCAGGTGCTTCATCTTGCATTCTCCGGTGGTTATCCCTATGACTCCCTGACTATTCCAATAGTCATGCCAAAATCACAAAGCACTGATATAAAACACATTTATTTAAAACCATGATAAAAATAGCCAAGCGAGACTAATCATGGGTGCTGCTTTACACCAATAAATGGTGAATTTAGCCATGGCATCCATGGGATGTTCGTTCCACGTGGAACAAGGGATATTTTTCATCGACACCCGCTTTTGAACTGAGCTAAGGTGCTACATCCCCGTTACATACTCTGGATGCATTACCGAATGGAATTTTCCTTGTTCGGCGAGAAGTTCACTCGCCACGCCGGCATTACCCAACTCATGGATGACCTCAATCAGGGGCTGCTCAATCCGGACGCCATCATGCTGGGCGGCGGCAACCCGGCCCCCATTCCTGCCATGCTTGAGCGTTTTCACAGCGAGGCCAGGCAACTGCTCGACAACGGGGAACTGATCAAGGCCATGGCCAACTACGATGGCCCCCAGGGCAAGGACAGGTTCACCAGGGCCCTGGCCGCCCTGCTCAGCAAGGAGCTGGGCTGGGATATCACGGCTCGCAATATCGCCCTGACCAACGGCAGCCAGAATGCCTTCTTCTATCTGTTCAACCTGCTGGCGGGCGAGTTCGCCGACGGCCGCAAGAAGAAGGTGCTCTTCCCCCTGGCTCCCGAATACATCGGCTATGCCGACTCGGCCCTCTCGGACGATCACTTCGTCGCCTACAAGCCCACCATAGAGAAGCTGGCCGACGGCCAGTTCAAATACCATGTGGATTTCGAGAGTCTGGAGGTGGGTGACGACATAGGGGTGATCTGCGTCTCCCGCCCCACCAATCCCACTGGCAACGTACTCACCGATGAAGAGATAGAGCATCTGGATCAGATCGCCCGCGACAAGGGGATACCGCTGCTCATCGACAACGCCTATGGCGTGCCCTTCCCCGGCATCATCTTCAGCGAAGCCAAGCCGTTCTGGAACGCCAACACCATCCTCTGCATGAGCCTCTCCAAACTGGGACTGCCGGGCACTCGCTGCGGCATCGTCATCGCCGACGAGAAGATAGTCCAGGCCATCACCAACCTGAGCGGCATCATCAACCTGGCGCCGGGCAGCCTGGGGCCTGCCATCACCATCCCCATGATAGAGAGCGGCGACATCATTACCCTGAGCGAACAGGTGGTGAAACCCTTCTACCAGCAGAAGGCCAACTTCGCCGTCCAGCTGCTGCGGGACGCCATTCCCGACCCGCGCTTCCACATCCACAAGCCGGAGGGTGCCCTCTTCCTCTGGCTCTGGTTCGAAGGCCTGCCGATCCACTGTCAGGCGCTCTACGAGCGGTTGAAGGCGAAGAACCTGCTGATAGTGCCGGGTCACTACTTCTTCCCCGGCATCGACGACCCCGAGTGGCGCCACAGCCAGGAGTGCATCCGCCTCAACTACGCCCAGAGCGAAGATCTGGTGCGGCGCGGTGTGGCCATACTGGCGGACGAGATCAACGCCCTCTACGCTGGCTGACCCAATCCGGCGATGCAAAAACAGAGAGGCCTGCGATGCAGGCCTCTCTTCTCTCTATGGACTATGGGGCTGTCTGCCGTCTGGCTTAGCCGGGCAGCGCCAGCTGATCGGGCTTGCCGATGGGGATGGCGCGGGGCTTGAGCGCCTCCGGCAGTTCCCGGGCCAGCTCTATGGTCAGCAGACCATGCTCCAGTCTGGCCCCCTGCACTTCCACGTGCTGGCTCAGCTTGAAGGCGAGCTCGAAGTCGCGCTCGGCGATCCCCTGATGGAGGAACTGACGCTCACCGGCCGCAGCGTCCTTGCGCCCCTTCACCTTGAGGGTGCCGTTCTCGGTCTCCAGCTCCAGCTCGTCGCGCTCGAAGCCAGCCACGGCGACCGTGATGCGATAGCCATCCTGATCGCGCTTTTCGATGTTGTACGGGGGGTAAGCTGTGGTCTTCTGATCGAACAGACCTTCCAGCTCGCGGGCCATCCGCTCGAAGCCGACGGCATTGGAAGAGAGGTGAGAAAAATCGAGGTTACGCATGATCCTATCCTTCTAACAAGCAACAGGTTTGACTCTCCACAGGCCCGTCATCGGCACCTGGGAAACTTGAAAATCGCTGTGAGTTCAGGCTGTCAGCCGTTGATCTCGATCTTGCGGGGCTTCATCGCCTCGGGCACTTCACGGGCCAGATCGATGTGCAGCAGACCATTCTTGAGATCGGCCCCCTTCACCCGCACATAATCGGCCAGCTGGAAGCGACGCTCGAAACCGCGCTCGGCTATGCCTTGATAGAGATAGTGGCGCTCGGTGTCAGCCTGCTTGTTGCCCTTCACCGTCAGCAGATTTTCCTGGAAGCTCAGCTCCAGCTCTTCCTGGGTAAAGCCCGCCACCGCCATGCTGATACGGTAGTCGTTGTCACCCAGCTGCTCGATGTTGTAGGGGGGATAACCGGCATTGCCATTGCTGGCCGCAGATTCGATGAGATTGGCCAGACGATCGAAACCAATGGCAGAACGATAGAGCGGAGAAAAGTCGATAGAACGCATAGTATTACCCTCTTGTGAGCGATAACGGATTGTTTGCCCTCCATATGGACGGGCGCCTGGTCGAAACCTCTGTCGAGCGTTCCGGCCTTGTTACCTATATAGGGGCTCACTTTTTCCTTTCAAGGGAAAAAATGAAAGAAATTTTTGGTCGCCCGTCAGCGTCGAAAATGGCCCGATTAGCATGATATTCGGCCCGAGGGCCACTCATTCCTCGATCCGCTGCGCGCCATACTGGTTGTCCCCCAACCAGAGACCGGAGCACACCATGCAAGTAACCCAGGTTCGCAATGCCACCCTGCTCATCCACTACGCCGGCACCCGCTTCCTCATCGACCCCATGCTGGCCCCCAAGGGGAGCTACCCCGGCTTCGAAGGCATGGCCAACAGCCATCTTCGCAACCCCCTGGTCGAACTGCCCCTGCCCATGGCGGAGATCCTCGATGTGGATGCGGTGATAGTGACCCATGATCACCTCGACCACTGGGACCCGGCCGCTCAGCAGCAGGTCCCCAAACACCTCCCGCTGTTTGTGCAGCATCAGGAAGATGCCGACACCATGAGGGGATGCGGCTTCGAGGATGTGCGCCTGCTGGGCGAGGTCGGCGAGTTCGCCGGCATCCGCCTGCAACAGACGGAAGGCCGGCACGGCAGCGATACCATCATGGCCCTGCTGGGGGATCGCCTTGGCGAGGTCAGCGGAGTGGTTTTCTCCCATCCCGCCGAAAAGACCCTCTATCTGGCCGGCGACACCGTCTGGAATGCCCAGGTTGAACAAGCGCTGCACCGGCACCAACCCGAGGTCGTCGTCCTCAACTGCGGCAATGCCCAGGTGACAGGTCTGGGCGCCATCATCATGGGCAAGGAGGATGTGGCCGCCGTCTATCAGGCTGCGCCACAGGCCACCCTGATCGCCAGTCACATGGAGGCGGTCAATCATGCCCTGCTGACAAGGCGCGAGCTGCGCGACTACCTCGGCAAACAGGGGATGGCAACGCGGGTACTGGTGCCCGAGGATGGCGAGTCCATCACCCTCTGATCGAGCGGGCCATGTGACCACATGACCCTTCGGCTTTCTGTTGCCGTCCCTTATCATGGGGAGCCGAGTGCAAAGGAGTCTGCTACTATGCCCAATCCCATCGTCGTCGCCGTCATCACCTTCGATCACTTCAGCCCCTTTCACTGCGCCGTGCCCTGCCTCATCTTCGGCGACACCATGATGCCTGGCGCCTCCCTGTTCGAACTCAGGCTCTGCGCCGGCGACGCCACCCGCCAACCCGGTTCCGCCCAGGGCTTTCGCATCGACGCCAGCCACGGGCTGGAAGGATTGATCGGGGCGGGCATCGTCATCATCCCCTTCTGGCGCGATCCGGCCGAGCGACCGGCCCAGCCCCTGCTCGATGCCCTGGTTGCCGCCCGAAGCAGGGGCGCCCAGATAGTGGGGCTCTGTCTGGGCACCTATGTGCTGGCCTATGCCGGTCTGCTGGAGGGACGCAGGGCCTCGACCCACTGGGAGTTCGAACAGGACTTCATGGGCCGCTTTCCCGCCGTGCGGCTCGATACCAATGCCCTCTACGTGGACGATGAGGGTCTGATCACCTCGGCCGGCACCGCCGCCGGGCTGGACTGCTGCCTCTACCTGGTGCGCGAGCACCATGGCAGCCGGATCGCCAACAAGCTGGCCAGGCGGCTGGTGGTGCCACCCCATAGAGACGGGGGCCAGGCCCAGTTCATCGAGCAGCCGGTGCCCGCCTCCACCCGGGATGCCAGGATCAACCAGCTGTTCGATCACCTGCGCATGCACCTGGCCGAGCCCCACAGCCTGGACGCATTGGCAGAGCACTGCCTGATGAGCCGGCGCACCTTCACCCGTCGCTTCCAGCAGGCGACCGGCCTCTCCGTCGGGGAGTGGTTGCTGGCGGAGCGCCTCAGGCGCAGCCAGGAGTTGCTGGAGACGAGCGGCCATTCCATGGATCGCATCGCCGAGCTGGTGGGGCTGAAGACGGCCGCCATACTGCGCCAGCATTTTCGCGCCCGTTTCGGGGTATCTCCGAGTGAATGGCGCCGCTCTTTTCGTGGCGACCACGCCTGATGCCCCCTGTACCAGATAAACCCGCTATGGCAGGCTAAACCAGAAAGACTCAGGAGTCATACCATGTCCCGTTCCGAACGCCTGCTGGCCCTGCTCCAGCTGCTGCGCGGCCACCGCTACGCCATCACGGGCTCCGAACTGGCCAGCCAGCTTGGCATCAGCCTGCGCACCCTCTATCGGGATATCGCCACCCTGCAAGGGCAAGGTGCCCATATCGAGGGAGAACCGGGTATCGGTTATGTGCTGCGCCCCGGCTTCACGTTGCCGCCACTGATGTTCAGCGAGGAGGAGCTGGATGCGCTGGTGCTGGGGTCGCGCTGGGTCGTCGCGCACGGTGACGGCGCCTTGAGTGCATCGGCCAGCAGCGCGCTGGCCAAGATAGAAGCCGTGCTGCCCGCCGACTATCGCCAGCAGCTTCAGAGCAATGCCCTGCTGATCGGCACCTCCCGCAGCGACGGCCTCACAGATGAAGCGCCGCTGCGCAGCGCCATCCGCCGGCAGCGCAAGGTGACCCTCAGCTATCGGGATCTCAAGGAAGATAGTTCGGAACGCACCGTCTGGCCCTTCGCTCTTGGCTACTTCGAGCAGGTACGAGTCCTGGTCGCCTGGTGCGAGCTGCGTCAGGGCTTTCGCCACTTTCGGGTCGATCGCATCACCCGGATGCAGCCAGAGGAGAGCCGCTATCCCAAAAGCAGGGAGAGCCTGCTGAAAGCGTGGCGCACCACCCAGCAGATCCCGCAACCCAGATTCATTGCTGACAGAAACTGACAGCAGGTAGCGCCATGCTGACGGGGTCGGCGCCGATGCGCCCTCCCCAAATCAAGGAGCATCACCATGTTGTCAGTCCCACCGTTCACCATCCTCTATGTCACCGACCCGGCCAGCAGCGTCCACTTCTACCGCGAGCTGTTCGGTCGCCCGCCGGTGGAGGAGTCCCCTGCCTTCGCCATGTTCGTGTTCGAGTCGGGAGCAAAGCTGGCGATCTGGTCCAGTGCCACCGTCGAGCCCGCCGTGACCCAGGGTGCCGGCGCCATGGAGCTGGCCTTCCCCCTGCCCGACGAGGCCAGCGTCGATACGGGTCTGGCGAAGTGGCAGGCTCGCGGCCTGACCATAGTGCAGCAGCCGACCCGGATGGCGTTTGGCTACACCGCCATGGCGCTGGATCCCGATGGCCATCGCCTGCGTCTCTACTGCCTGGCACCGGAACTGGGCTGAGTCGCTACCATCAACATCAAGGCGGTTTCATGTTTCACGTGGAACATGCCATCTCCCCGCCCCTGACAATAAAAAAGCCGCTCACAAGGAGCGGCTTTCTGCTGTCTGACTGCGTCGATTAGACGTCGAGGTTGGCGACCCGCAGGGCGTTGGTCTCGATAAAGTCGCGACGTGGCTCTACGGCATCCCCCATCAGGGTGGAGAAGAGCTGGTCGGCACCGACGGCGTCTTCGATGGTGACTCGCAGCATGCGGCGGGCCTCCGGATCCATGGTGGTTTCCCACAGCTGATCCGGGTTCATCTCCCCCAGCCCTTTATAACGCTGGATGTAGATGCCGCGCTTGCCTTCGCCCATCAGCCAGTCGACCGCCTCGACGAAGCTGGCCACCGGCTTCACCTTCTCGCCGCGCTTGATGTAGCCGCCTTCCTCGATCAGGTTGGCGATCTCCTTGCCCAGGGAGACCAGCTGGCGGTACTCGTTGGACTGCAGGAAGTCGTAGCTGATCGGATACTCGCGATCGACACCGTGCTGACGCACCACGGCGTGGGGCACAAACAGGCTGCGCTCCTCGTCGCGACGGATCTGGATCTGGTACTGGATGCCGTGGTTGCTCTCGTTGAGCACGGCCTCCATGCCCTGGCACCAGGCCTGCAGTTCGCTCTCGCTGGCCAGCAGGGTTTCGTTCAACTCGGGCTGATAGATCAGCTGGGTCAAGACGGCATCCGGGGCACGGCGAGACATGCGGGTGATCAGGTGAGACACGGCACGGTGCTGGTTGACCAGACGCTCCAGCGCCTCGCCACCGATGGCAGGAGCCGACTCGTTGACATGCAGGGTGGCACCGTCCAGCGCCATGGCGGTCTGGTATTGCAGCAGCGCATCTTCGTCTTTCAGATACTGCTCCTGCTTGCCTTTCTTGACCTTGTAGAGCGGCGGCTGGGCGATGAAGACATAGCCACGCTCGATGATCTCGGGCATCTGACGGTAGAAGAAGGTCAGCAGCAGGGTACGGATGTGCGCACCATCCACGTCCGCATCCGTCATGATGATGATGTTGTGATAACGCAGCTTGTCCGGGTTGTACTCGTCACGACCGATGCCACAACCCAGTGCCGTGATCAGGGTGCCCACCTCCTGGGAGGAGATCATCTTGTCGAAACGGGCCTTCTCCACGTTCAGGATCTTGCCCTTGAGCGGCAGTATGGCCTGGTTCTTGCGGTTGCGACCCTGCTTGGCGGAACCGCCAGCAGAGTCCCCTTCCACTATGTAGAGTTCGGACAGCGCCGGGTCTTTCTCCTGACAGTCCGCCAGCTTGCCGGGCAGACCTGCGATATCCAGCGCCCCCTTGCGACGGGTCAGTTCGCGCGCCTTGCGGGCTGCTTCGCGGGCACGGGCTGCATCGATGATCTTGTTGACCACTATCTTGGCGTCGCCCGGGTTCTCCAGCAGGAAATCCGCCAGCTTCTCGCCCATCGCCTGTTCCACGGCCGTCTTCACTTCGGAAGAGACCAGCTTGTCCTTGGTCTGGGAGGAGAACTTGGGATCCGGCACCTTGACCGAGATAACGGCAATCAGACCTTCACGGACATCATCACCACTGGCGGCGGACTTGGCCTTCTTGCTGTAGTCCTCCTTGTCCATGTAGGTGTTGAGGGTGCGGGTCAGCGCGGTACGGAAGCCCACCAGGTGGGTGCCGCCATCCCGCTGGGGGATGTTGTTGGTGAAGCAGTAGACCCCTTCCTGGTAGGCGTCGTTCCACTGCATGGCGACTTCGACACCGATGCCGTCCTGCTCGGTGGTGAAGTGGAACACCTTGGGATGGATCGGCGTCTTGTTCTGGTTCAGGTATTCGACGAATGCCTTGATGCCGCCCTCGTAGCAGAAATGCACCTCGCGGCCATCCCGCTCGTCTTCGAGACGAATGGAGACGCCGGAGTTGAGGAAGGAGAGCTCGCGCAGGCGCTTGGCCAGGATATCGTAGTGAAACAGGGTGTCGCTGAAGATGGTCGAGCTCGGCCAGAAGCGCACTTCGGTACCCGTGCCGCTGCTGCTGTCGCCAATCTGCTTGAGGGGAGCCTGGGGTTCGCCCAGGTGATAGGTCTGCTCGTAGACATGGCCATTGCGACGAATGGTCAGCAGCAGCTTGTCGGACAGGGCGTTCACCACCGAGACGCCCACACCGTGCAGGCCGCCGGACACCTTGTAGGAGTTGTCGTCGAACTTGCCGCCGGCGTGCAGCACCGTCATGATGACTTCGGCGGCGGAACGGCCCTCTTCCGGGTGGATGTCGACCGGGATGCCCCGGCCGTTGTCACGTACCGAGACGGAGCCATCGGAATGGATCTTGACCTGGATATCGGAACAGTAGCCAGCCAGAGCCTCGTCAATGGAGTTATCGACGACCTCGAACACCATGTGGTGCAGACCCGAGCCATCATCCGTATCGCCGATATACATCCCCGGGCGCTTGCGGACCGCATCCAGCCCCTTCAGCACCTTGATATTCGAGGAGTCGTAACTATTTTCACTCATAGCTTACTCTCTGCCTTCTCTAGCGTTTCGGAGATCTTGCCTTGTTCCACGTGGAACAACTTGCAGTCATTCGCATCCATCATGTCTGCGAGCTGACCGGTATCGATGGCGGTGATAAACACCTGGGTCGCACATTGCTTCAGGCGGTTGGCCAACAGGCGACGCTTGTCGATATCCAGTTCAGAGGCAAAATCGTCAATTAAAAAAATACAGCCACGGCTGCTCTGTTGATTCAAATAGAGCCCTTGGGCCAGTCGCATGGCACAGACCAGCAACTTCAACTGACCCCGGGACAGAATATCCTGTGCCGGCACACCGTTCGCCTTGAGGCGCACATCGGCCTTCTGGGGGCCGACACCGGTATAACCCAGGTTCTGATCCCGTTCGAACCCCGCCTCCAGCAAATCGCCGAGAGGGGTGTCCTTCTCCCAGCCCCGATAGAAACCGAGACTGATGTCGAATTCCGGTAGAAAATCCGCCGTCATCTCCTGGATGAGTGGCGTAATGGCCTGACAATACTTGGCGCGAAAGTCTGCCAATTCACCACCCAGCCTTGCCAGCTCCTGATCCCAGAACGCCAGCTGACGATACTGGGTCGCCGTGCGTAGCAAGGCATTGCGCTGTTTCAGCAGCCGCCGCACCCGCCCCCACAGGGAGAAGAAGGTCGGCTCCTGATGAAACACGCCCCAGTCGAGCCAGGCGCGACGCGGTTGGGGACCTCCGGTCAGCAGGTCGAAGCCATCGGGGTGGATCAACTGCACCGGCAACAGCTCGGCGAGATCCGCCAGACGCTGGGCCTGGGCCCCGGCAATCTTGAGCTGGGTGTCGCCATTCTTCTCCTTGGCGAGGCCGATGGGAACCGTACGCCCCTCGAGCTCGCACTGGGCGAACAGGACAAATCCCTTCTCGCCCTGGCGAACGACTCTCCCGGTAAGATGAGTGCGAAAGGAGCGGCCCAGGCCAAGGTAGTGAATGGCTTCCAGCACGCTGGTCTTGCCGCTGCCATTGCTGCCCACCAGGATGTTGAGGCCGGGCGACAGCTGCAGGCTGGCGTGCTGGATGTTGCGAAAGTCGTTGAGCTGGAGTTTGACCAGGGACACGACTAGATCCGCATCGGCATGACCACGTATTGAGCGTCCTGACTGTCAAAATCCTCAATAATGGCACTGCTGATGGAATCGCTCAGGCTGACCCGGATCTGGTCACATTTTAACGTATTCAGCACGTCGAGCACATACGAGACGTTGAACCCTATCTCCAGCTCGCTGGCGTCATATTGTACGTCAAGCAGCTCCTCGGCTTCTTCCTGTTCCGGGTTGTTGGCGGTGATCCGCAGTAAATTTTGCTGCAGATTGAGACGCACCCCACGGAATTTCTCGTTGGAGAGAATGGCGGCACGGGAGAACGCCTGACGCATGTCTTCCCGCCCGGCGATCAGGGCCTTGTCGCTGCCACGGGGGATGACCCGGCGCCAATCGGGGAAGCGACCATCCACCAGCTTGGAGGTGAAGATGAAGCCATCGAGGGCGGCGCGCAGGTTGCTGCGGCCTACTTGCAGCCGTACCGGCTTGTCCTCCGCCTCCAGCAGGCGCACCAGTTCCAGCACCCCTTTACGGGGCAGTATGACCTGATGATCGGGCAGCGATTCCTGCACCACCTCCCGGCGGCAGGTGGCCAGCCGGTGACCGTCGGTCGCCACGGTACGCAGGCCGTGACCTTCGCTCTCGAACAGCATGCCGTTCAGGTAATAACGCACATCCTGGCTCGCCATGGAGAACTGGGTCGCCTCGATGAGTTTTTTAAGCTCCAGCTGGCTGATGTCGAACTCGAGCACGGACTCCCAGTCTTCGATGTTCGGGTATTCGGTCGCCGGCAGGGTCGACAGGTTGAAGCGGGAGCGGCCGGAGCGAATGATCAGCCGCTCGCCTTCGGTGTTGAGACGGATGTCGGCCCCTTCCGGCAGACCACGGCAGATATCCAGCAGCTTGCGCGCCGGTACCGTGGTGCGTCCATCCTGGCTGGCGCCCTCGAGATGGACCTGGCCTATCATCTCCACTTCGAGATCGGTCCCGGTCAGCGACAGCAGACCATGGCTCACATCGAGCAGGACGTTGCCGAGGATGGGCAGTGTCGGTCGGCCACCCAGGGCGCCCGACACCAGTTGCAGGGGACGTAACAGGGCCTCGCGGCTAATTTCGAGCTGCATCTGTGCTCTCCGTTGCTAGTAGGAGGAAAGGGTTGGCATATTCGAGCTGCATCTGTGCACTCCGTTCCGTTATCAGGACGAAAGGGTACGGATCAGGTTGGAATAGTCTTCCTTGATGTCGTGACTCTCCTCCTTCAGCTGCTCTATCTTGCGGCAGGCATGAAGAACGGTGGTGTGGTCACGGCCACCGAAGGCATCCCCTATTTCCGGCAAACTGTGGTTGGTCAGCTCCTTGGCCAGGGCCATGGCGAGCTGACGCGGGCGGGCAACGGAACGTGAGCGCCGTTTGGATAGCAGATCCGCCAACTTGATCTTGTAGTATTCCGCCACCGTCTTCTGGATGTTGTCGATGGTGACCAGCTTCTCCTGCAAAGCCAGCAGATCTCGCAACGCCTCGCGCACGAAGTCGATGTTGATGGCACGGCCGGTGAAATTGGCGTTGGCGATGACCCGGTTGAGGGCGCCTTCCAGCTCACGGACGTTGGATCGCAGCCGCTTGGCGATGAAGAAGGCCACCTCGTCCGGCAGGTGGATCTGGTTCTCGTCCGCCTTGCGCATCAGGATCGCGACCCGGGTCTCCAGCTCCGGCGGCTCGATCGCCACCGTCAGGCCCCAGCCGAAGCGGGACTTGAGGCGATCCTCGACACCGTTGATCTCCTTCGGGTAACGGTCCGAGGTCAGGATGATCTGCTGGTTGCCTTCAAGCAGGGCATTGAAGGTGTGGAAGAACTCCTCCTGGGAGCGCTCCTTGTTGGCGAAGAACTGGATGTCATCGATGAGCAGGGCATCGACGCTACGGTAATAACGCTTGAACTCTTCAATGGCGTTATTCTGCAGCGCCTTCACCATGTCTTGCACGAACCGCTCCGAGTGCATGTAGATGACCTTGGCGTCCTTCTTGCGATCCTTGATGGCATTGCCAACCGCATGGAGCAGGTGGGTCTTGCCCAGACCGGTACCACCATAGAGGAACAGAGGGTTGTAGGCACCACCCGGATTGTCGGCCACCTGACGGGCCGCCGCACGAGCCAACTGGTTGGACTTGCCCTCGACGAAATTCTCGAAGGTATAGTTCACGTTGGTGTTGCTCTTGTGGTTCGGCTCCGGCTTGGCTTCGTCCTTGCTTTCCCAGCTCTTCTGCAAGTTATTCACAGGCGCGGCGCCGCGCACCGGTGCTCTGGCAACGGCGACGGGGTGGGGACGATTTCCTATATCAAAACGCAAGGCGGGGCCATCAACGCCACAGATCTCGTTGATGATGCCATTGACCCGGAGCAGGTACTTGTCACGTACCCAGTCCAGGACGAAGCGATTCGGTGCATACAGGGTCAGAGTATTGTCACTCAACTCCGCTTGAAGCGGCCGGATCCACATGCTGAATTCTGCCGAGGGCAATTCATCTTGCAGCCGGTTAAGGCACTGCTGCCATAGCGAAGCAGTCACTCTAGACTCCCGTTTATTGATTAGCTAAAGACCGGCTATTCTACGTTTTTAACCGCTGGATCTCTAGCCGCCAGCTCGTGGATCCAGCAAATAAGATCCTTGACTTTCAAGGATCCAACGGCTCAGGATCCCATTTCATCCCCAAACTTACCCACAGCATGAACCAGGCTGGATCCGGGGTGATTCAGGGTTATTTGATATAACTAAATAAGATTTATTTTTCAGAGTTTATTCCAATAAAATTCACTCAACATCAGTCATTAAAACTAAAAGCACAGAACAACAGAGAGAGGTAACCCATGTCTTCATCCATCAAGCTGGTGTCCGGCGCCGCCATACTGCTGGCCATGCTCAGTGGCCAGGCCGTCGCCCAGGAGACCATCAAGGTCGGTATGTCTGGCAAATATTTCCCGTTCACCTTCGTCAAGCAGGACAAGCTGCAGGGCTTTGAGGTGGACATGTGGAACCAGATTGGCGAGCGCACCGGTTACAAGGTCGAGTTCGTCACCGCCAGCTTCTCCGGCCTGTTCGGCATGCTGGAAACGGGCCGGGTCGATACCATCTCCAACCAGATCACCATCACAGACGAGCGCAAGGCCAAGTACGACTTCTCTCAGCCCTACGTCTATGACGGTGCCCAGATAGTGGTGCGCAAAGGCAACAGCACCATCCATGGCATCAAGGACCTGGAAGGCAAGAAGGTCGCGGTGAACCTGGGCTCCAACTTCGAGGAGCTGCTGCGCAAGAACGATCCGGACAACAAGATGGACATCCGCACCTATGACTCCGCCTTCGAGCAGGATGTCGCCCTGGGTCGCATCGATGCCTTCGTGATGGACCGCGTCTCCACCGCCCAGCTGATCAAGGAATCCAAGCTGCCGCTGCAACAGGCAGGCAAGCCGTTCGAGACCATAGAGAACGCCCTGCCCTTCCTGAAGACCCCCAAGCAGCAGGCGCTGCTGGCCAAGGTTGACGAGGCGCTGACCGCCATGCGCAAAGACGGCTCGCTCAAGCAGATCTCCGAGAAGTGGTTCGCGGCGGACATCACCAGCAAATAAATGATGGAATTCGATCTCGCGTACACGCTGGGGCTGTTTCCGATCCTGCTCAAATACCTGGGCACGACCATGGAAATGGCCCTGTGGGGTTTCGTACTGGCACTCGTGCTGTCGCTGATGTTGGCGATAGTGCGGGTGTTTCGCGTTCCCGTCATTCACTGGCTGGCGATCCTCTATATCTCGTTCTTTCGAGGTACTCCGCTGCTCGTCCAGCTGTTCCTGCTCTATTACGGGCTGCCGCAACTCTTCCCCATCTTCGTGGGAATGGATGCCTTTACCGCCGCCATCGTCGGTCTGACCCTGCACTTCGCCGCCTACATGGCGGAATCCATCCGCGCCGCCATCCTGGGCATCCACAAGAGCCAGATGGAAGCGGCCCTCAGCATCGGCATGAGCAAGCTGCAGGCGATGCAGCGCATCATACTGCCCCAGGCAGCCCGCATCGCGACGCCGTCCCTGATGAACTACTTCATCGACATGATCAAGAGCACCTCCCTGGCATTTACCCTGGGGGTGGCCGAGATCATGGGCAAGGCGCAGATGGAGGCCTCCTCCTCCTTCAAGTTCTTCGAGAGCTTCATGGCGGTGGCCCTGGTCTACTGGGTGGTGGTCATCTTCTTCACCCGCTTGCAGCACCTGCTGGAAGTCCGTCTCAATCGAGCCTACTGAGGGACAACTCATGATCAAACTGAGCGGCCTCACCAAGGCATTCGATGACAATGTTGTGCTCAACAACATAGATCTGGAGATAAAGAAGGGGGAGATAGTCGTCATCATAGGGCCGTCCGGTACCGGAAAATCGACCCTGTTGCGCTGTCTCAACCTGCTGGAAACCCCGGATGCGGGTCGGCTGGCCATCGATGATATCCAGCTCGATCTGGCCAATGCCAGCGAACGGGAAGCCATAGAGCTGCGCAAGCGGGCCTCCTTCGTGTTCCAGAACTATGCCCTGTTCGCCAACAAGACGGCGCTGGACAACATAGCCGAGGGGCTGATCACCGTCTGGAAGCAACCCAAGGCGGAGGCTCGTGCCACGGCGCTCGGCATCCTCAAGGACATAGGTCTCGCCGAGAAGCAGGATGCCTACCCGGCCTCCCTGTCCGGCGGTCAGCAGCAGCGGGTCGGCATAGGCCGCGCCATGGCGGCCCACTCCAAGGTGATCCTGTTCGACGAGCCCACCTCGGCCCTCGACCCAGAGTGGGTGGACGAGGTGCTGGGGCTGATGAAACAACTCGCCCGCCAGCACCAGACCATGGTGGTGGTCACCCATGAGATCGAGTTCGCCCGCGACGTCGCGGATCGGGTGATCTTCATGGAGGGAGGCAGGATCGTGGAGCAGGGCCCGCCGGATCAGATACTGGTCAATCCGGTGGATCCTCGCACCCGGGAGTTCCTGCGCAAGGTGCTGAAATCCTGAGTTCTGGGCGGCCTGGCCGCCTTTTTTCATGGAGGATCCTTGTTAAACCCGGGCGGGCCAGTATAATCCGGAGCCCGCGATCCTCTGGATCCTGTGCCGGCCTTCGACTTATTTCACGGTCGATGACCGATACCGGCTTCGGCGGATTGACTAAAAGCCGAACTCTGTTTAGAATTCGGCCTCTTTTGCTAGTCGTCACACGCTATAGCTGGCGCGTCGGCTAAGTGTGACAATCAAAACTGTACAGTTATACGGAATCGAATCATGAAACGTACTTTTCAACCGTCCAACCTGAAGCGCAAGCGCTCTCACGGTTTCCGCGCCCGCATGGCTACCGCCAACGGTCGCAAAGTTCTGGCCGCTCGTCGTGCCAAGGGTCGTGCCCGCCTGGTAGTCTAATGCCTACCCAGCACACCTTCTCTCGGGAGTTACGTCTGTTAACTCCCGAACACTTCAAACGCGTTTTCGCCGAGCCTGTCCGGGCCGCTTCCCCGCAAATAACGCTTCTCGCCTGTCCCAATACTCTCGAACATCCCCGTCTTGGTCTCGCCGTGCCCAAAAAAGCACTCAAGCGTGCCGTCTGGCGTAATCGTGTCAAACGAGTGGTCCGGGAAAGTTTCCGCCTCAATCAAGCCAACCTGCCCGCTATCGACATCGTCGTGATCGCCAAGGCCGGCGTGAAGGAGATGGATAACGAGGAACTGTTCAAGTTACTGGAAAAGCTATGGCGCACTCTGTCACGCCGTTGCAATGGGTAGCTATCAAACTGATACGCCTGTATCAGCTAATCATTAGTCCCCTGCTCGGGCCGCGCTGCCGTTTCACCCCGACTTGTTCCCAATTTGCGATAGAAGCAATCCGACTTCACGGTTTCATAAAAGGCGTTTGGTTAGCCAGCAAACGTCTATTAAAATGCCATCCCTTATCCGAGGGTGGTTATGACCCGGTTCCGCAACCAAAGCGAAGAAACTGAAGACTATGCAATCACAACGCAATCTACTCCTGATCGGTTTGCTGTTCGTGAGCTTCCTGCTCTGGCAACAGTGGGAGTCCGACAAGGCTCCGAAGCCGGCCCCTGTGGCCCAAACCGAACATTTCGTGCCTGAAGCCGGTCAGACCGGTGATATTCCTCAGGTTTCCGAGCAAGCAACCACTGCCAATGCCGTCCGCAAGCTGGTCACCGTCTCCTCCGACGTGCTCAAGCTGACCCTGGACACCCAGGGTGGTGACATCGTCTCTGCCGAACTGCTGTCCCACAAGCTGGTAGAAGGCAAGGAGCAGCCGTTCGTGCTGCTGACCAGCCAGCCCCAGCATATCTATGTCGCCCAGAGCGGTCTGGTGGGTCGTGATGGCCCGGACAGCCGTACCGAAGGCCGTCCCACCTATGAAGCCGCCCAGACCAGCTACCAGCTGGCCGACGGTCAGGATCAGATCGTGGTTCCCATGACCTGGACCGACAGCAAGGGCGTGGTCTTCACCAAGGAGTTCGTGCTCAAGCGCGGTGATTACGCCGTGGGCGTCGATTACAAGATCGACAACAAGTCTGCCGATCCGGTCCAGGTACAGTTCTACGGTCAGCTCAAGCAGACCATGACCACGCCCAAGGATCAGGAAGGTCATGCCATGGTGGCCAGTGCCTACCGCGGTGGCGCCTTCTCCAGCGAAGACACCCGCTACAAGAAGTACACCTTCGACGAGATGAAGGATGCCGACCTGAACAAGACCACCCAGGGTGGTTGGGTCGCCATGCTGCAACACTACTTCGTCTCAGCCTGGACCCCCAACGCCAACGAGGCCAACAGCTTCTACAGCCGCGTGATCCCGGGCAAGGACCAGGCCATCATCGGCTACAAGGCCCCCATGGTTGACGTGGCAGCCGGCCAGCAGGCCGAAGTGACCAGCAAGCTGTGGGTCGGTCCCAAGCTGCAGGATCAGATGGCCAAGGTGGCAAACCACCTGGATCTGACCGTCGACTACGGCTGGCTCTGGTTCATCGCCCAGCCGCTGCACTGGCTGCTGACAGTGTTCCACGGCTTCGTCGGCAACTGGGGTGTGGCCATCATCATGCTGACCCTGCTGGTACGCGGCATCATGTTCCCGCTGACCAAGGCCCAGTACACCTCCATGGCCAAGATGCGCATGCTCCAGCCCAAGCTGGCTGCGCTCAAGGAACGCTTCGGTGACGATCGCCAGAAGATGTCCCAGGGCATGATGGAGCTGTACAAGAAGGAGAAGGTCAACCCGCTCGGTGGCTGTCTGCCGATCCTGGTGCAGATGCCCATCTTCATCGCCCTGTACTGGGCACTGATGGAGTCTGTCGAGCTGCGTCACGCGCCGTTTGCCCTGTGGATCACCGACCTGTCGGTGAAGGACCCCTTCTTCGTGCTGCCGATCCTCATGGGTGCCTCCATGTGGTATCTGCAGAAGATGAGCCCGACCACCATCACGGACCCCATGCAGCAGAAGGTGATGCAGTTCATGCCGATCATCTTCACCTTCATGTTCCTCTGGTTCCCGGCAGGCCTGACCCTGTACTGGCTGGTGAGCAACGTCATCTCCATTACCCAGCAGACCATCATCTATCGTCAGCTGGAGAAGAAAGGGCTGCACACTCGCACCTGATCTTCCCCCTGATGACAAAAGAGGCGGCCTTCGGGCCGCCTTTTTTATTACAATGTCCGCAATTACCGAACAGACGAGTCAAGCAAGATGACAACAGAGACCATAGTGGCCCAGGCCACCGCCCCCGGCCGTGGCGGCGTCGGCATAGTCCGCGTCTCAGGCCCCGCCGCCGAGCGGGTCGCCGAGACCGTGCTCGGCAAGCTTCCCCGGGTACGCTATGCCGAATATCTGCCGTTCAAGGACGAGCAGGGCCAGCCGCTGGATCAGGGCATAGCCCTGCTGTTCAAGGCCCCCAACAGCTTCACCGGCGAGGATGTACTGGAGCTGCAAGGCCACGGCGGTCCCGTCATCCTGGACATGCTGATCCGCCGTATCCTGCAGATCGAGGGCATCCGCCCCGCCCGTCCCGGCGAGTTCAGCGAGCGCGCCTTCCTCAACGACAAGCTGGATCTGGCCCAGGCCGAGGCCATCGCCGATCTGATCGAAGCCTCCAGCGAGCAGGCCGCCCGCAGCGCCATGCACTCCCTGCAGGGCCAGTTCTCCGGCAAGATCCAGCAGCTGGTGGAGAGTCTCACCCGGCTGCGCATCTATGTGGAAGCCGCCATCGACTTCCCGGACGAGGAGATCGACTTCCTCTCAGACGGCAAGGTGGCGGGGGATCTGTACGCCATCATGGACGAGCTGGATGCGGTGCGCGGCGAGGCCAAGCAGGGCGCCCTGCTGCGGGAAGGGATGAAGGTGGTGATCGCCGGCCGTCCCAACGCCGGCAAGTCCAGCCTGCTCAACGCCCTGGCCGGCCGCGAATCTGCCATCGTCACCGAAATTGCCGGCACCACCCGGGACGTACTGCGCGAGCACATTCATCTCGATGGCATGCCGCTGCACATCATCGACACAGCGGGCCTGCGCGATACCCAGGACAAGGTGGAGCAGATCGGCATCGAGCGCGCCTGGGCCGAAATAGAACAGGCCGATCGGGTGCTGTTCATGGTGGATGGCACCACCACGGACGCGGTCGACCCGCGGGAAATCTGGCCGGAATTCGTCGATCGGTTGCCAAAAAACATCGGCCTCACCGTGGTGCGCAACAAGGCCGACCTGACCGGCGAAGATCTGGCGCCGAGCGAAGAGCTGGGCCACGCCGTCTACCGCATCTCCGCCAAGACGGAGCTGGGGCTGCCCGCCCTGCGTGAGCACCTGAAAGCCTGCATGGGCTTTCAGGGCAACACAGAGGGGGGCTTCATGGCCCGTCGCCGCCACCTGGACGCCCTGGAGCGCGCCGCCGAGCGGCTGCTGGTGGCCAGGGAGCAGCTCGAGGTCTATGTGGCTGGCGAGCTGGTGGCCGAGGAGCTGCGTCTGGCGCAGGAGTCCCTCTCCGAGATCACCGGCGAGTTCAGCTCCGACGATCTGCTGGGGCGCATCTTCTCGAGTTTTTGCATCGGCAAGTAATGTGGTGAAAAATCAGCAATAAAAAGCAGCCATAAAGAACATAAGACATTGTAAATATTGGACTTTGTTTTTTACTGGCTGTTCTTACCTGATCTTGTTTCGTGAGAATTTACCCCGAGAGTACCCCGAAGTAACCTCTTGGGGTACTTTTGGGGGACACTCATGAAGATCAGCATCGAATACCGCGCACCGGACGCCGAAGGCAAGCGCACTGCGCGCTTAACCTACTACGCCGGCTCCTACCTTGATCCCGCCACAGGCATCCGCAAGCACAAGCGCAGCAGAGAGACCCTGGATCTCTTCCTGTACGACAAGCCGCGTACCCCGGCACAGCGGCTTCACAACAAAGAAACCCAGCGGGCAGCGGAAGCCATTCGCGCCAAGCGGCTCTTCGAATACGAGACCGGCAAACACCATCTGGATTTATCGAGCGCCCACAAGGCCAGCTTCTTTGAGTACTTCCAGGAAGTGACCGACCAAAAGGCGGCAGGCAGCAAGAGCAACTATTCCATCTGGGTGTCTACCCTCAAGCATTTGCGCCAGTACCATAAACTGCCTGATTTGACTTTCGAGGAGGTCGATCAGCTGTTCCTGGAGGGTTTTCGGCACTACCTGATGCACAAGGCCCGCACCAAAAGCGGCACGCCACTGAGCCGCAACACCCAAAGTGCCTACTTCAACAAGTTGAGGGCAGCCCTGAACCAAGCAGAGCAGGAGCGGCTGCTGATGGATAATCCGGTACGACGCGTCAAAGTCATCCAGGGAGAGAAGAACAAGCGCGTTTACCTGACCGAAGACGAGGTACGAGCCCTGGCCCAGGCCGAATGCCGCTATGACGTTCTTAAGCGCGCCTTTCTGTTCTCCTGCTGCACTGGCTTGCGCTGGTCCGACATTCACAAGCTAACCTGGGCAGAGCTTGAGCCCTTCTACGGCCATTACCGAATCGTCTTCACCCAGAAGAAGACTAGCGGCCTGCAATACCTGGATTTGAATGACATGGCGATGCAGCTGATGGGGCGCCCAGGCAAGGCAACAGAGCGGATCTTCAAGGGCCTCAAGTACTCGGCTTGGCACAACATGGAGCTCACCCGGTGGGCGTTGCAGGCCGGGATCACCAAGAAGGTCACCTTCCACAGCGCACGCCATACCTTCGCCGTCATCCAGCTTAACCGCGGCGTCGATATCTATGCCCTCTCCCGCTTGCTGGGGCACAGTGAGCTGAGAACTACCGAGATCTATGCCGACATCCTTGAATCGCGGCGCCGAGATGCCATGCTCCATTTCCCCAACGTATTGGAGTGATAGAAGATGGGACGCACCCTTGACGAGATCCTGGCCTGTGAGAAGCCTGAGGTGGTCGCAGCCGCCAGGCAGCAGGCGGAGCAGTTGCTTGGCCAGTTACCAAAAGAGGCAGAACCTGGCCAGGAAGAGCCAACAAAAGCGCCGGCGCCACCCAGCGCTGGTGTAGATGATCTTAGATAATCTAGATCGGATTTCAGGATCGCCCTGCAGCCCAAGTAGCACCTGGGTTTCGCTCAATTGGTTTGTGACCATTATCGTGAGCTTTGTGACCACTTTCGTGATGGTCTGTGACCATTATCGTGATAGCGCAGGCCGGCCTATGGTGAACCGCCCCTTGGCATGTTCATTTATTGACCAACCCAGTTCAGCCAGTTCATCCAGTGCCTTGCGGACTCGCGATTGCCGCTTGCGGTGGGTGGCCATGCTTGCCTCCTCAGGAAAGACATAAGCGACCAAGGTGTCTAATTGCACCACTCTACTCTGGCCACCATCGACCCAGGCACATAGCCGCTGATGCAACAATCTGGTGATGCTGCCATTCAGGCGCCGCACTTCTGTCATGTCGATACGAACATGACGACCAGTGCCCATAATGGCGGAGGTCAGCAAAGGATTGAGCGCCACAAAGAGCCCGTCGGTCAGGGCATCGCTGGCATAGTTCGCCAGCAGACGAAAACCGCTGCGCTGGCCAGCCACCTGCGCTATTACTGACACCTTCCACAACCGCTCGACACAGCGGCGCACCGTGTTGGTGTCACGAGGGTTGGCGTAGCCAACCTCCTTGGCCAGTTTGCGCAGGCTGCTTTTGACCACCAAGACGCGTTGCTGATTGGCGGCCCAGCGAGGCTCTAACAGGGTCCGTAAGGTGTTACCCTCCCCAGTAGCGGCAATGGGTTCGATGATGGCGCTGTAGTCCTCGATACCAGCCAGGGCAACCAGCCCCTGAAGCACGCGAAGGTCATCGGCACCCAGCGGCTCTGGCCCGGAAAACTCAATCTGATTGCCCCCACCGAATCGATACACCACATCCAGCTTGTCTCGGCGGCGCTGGCCACGAGAGATGGCTCTGAACAATCCTGGAGCCAGGCAGTGCATATGGTCGTGCCGGGCATGGGTCAATTCAAAGCAAGGCACGTTTGCCTCCCGCTCGGCGTGTTACGTCCAACCTGGCAGGGCGCAGCAGGCCATCTTCTTCTCGCACCAGCCAGCGCTCTGGTAGTGGCGGCACATAGTTGCTTTTACTAACCCCAAACCGCACGTAGCGATGGCTCTGCTGTGCCGACACGCTCAGCTGCTGCGCCTCCTTCCTGGTCATGGTGGCGAGGTAGCCCTGCCAGCGGACATTGTCTACCAGCACAGACGAACCACGGCTGGCCTGCTGCTGATCGCCAACCTCCTGGAAGGCGGCCAACTTGCTGGTGTGGTGCAAAAACAGCACGGCGCATCCCTGCCCCATGGCCAGCCGTTCCAACTGACCCAGCACCTGCGTCATGGCACAGGCCGCGTTCTCGTCGGCATTATGAAAACGCCGGAGGGTGTCGATAACGATCAACCTCACGCCCTCAGCCCAAAGGGCAATCGCTTCCAGCCATTGGCTGTCCAACAGGTTGGGGCTGGCTCCCTGAAGCGGTATCAACTTAAGGTCACGCTCAAGCGCCACACGCTGCCCTGCATCAAGGTTCTGACCCAAAGCGAACAAGCGGTGGTGTAGCACCGGCAGAGGGTCCTCGGCAGGCAGGTAGAGCACAGCTCCCTGTTCCAGCTTGCCAAGATCGAGCCAGTCCGGCCCGCCGGCTATCTGCATTGCCAACTGCAGTGCCAGCATGGATTTACCGGCACCGCCTGGTGACACCAAGGCTCCGACACAGCCCACCGGCAGCCCCGGTAAGACAAAGTCGATTGGCTTGGGAGGTTCGGTAAAGGCCGCCTGAAGATCAAGAGGCCAGTGAGATGCAATAAGCTCCCGCTCCATTACAGCCTCACAGCCCGCCATGACGGGCTTGCCGCACGTGCTTAGCCACATGCTCAGTGAGCTCTGAATCTGGGGAGATACGGTGAGAGAGCAACCAGTCCAGCAGTTCATCACGCTTAAAGTAGATCTTCTTACCCTGGGGCTTGTAATGCGGCAGGCGTTTTTCGCTAGTCAGCCGGTACACATAACCAACTGACACCCCTAGCAGCTCGGCACACTCTTCGGCACAAAGCACCTCCTTCAGCGCCTGCCCTTGCTGGCGTACCAGCTGTTTCAGCTCATAAAGCTCTTTCAGAATCGTCCCATTAGGATCGCTGTAAACTGACGGATTTTGTTCGCGCATGCAGATGGTCTCCTAGTTACAAACATCAGCATGCAAGAGCGTACCGGGAGCTTGGCGAAACCCTCGTCGCTGTAGTTGTCCGATTTGGGCACCAAGAGCGTTTTTTGCGGAGGGAAACTTTCACATGTGAAAGCCATACGTAAAACTTCATCTTCATTGATGCAAAAAAAGATCGAGCTTTGTGTTGACGGAACAGAGTCTCATCATAGACACTGGCCAAAGCATCATTAACGATGACGAGAAATTTTGTGAGATTAAAGCTGCATCAAATAGCCACAATCAGCGCCGGTTATCCGTTTCGCGGCAAGATCCCTGAGCACCCCGAGGGGAGTCTGACCGTGGTGCAGATGAAAGACACCTCGTCAGTGTTTGGTGTCGATTGGTCCGGCTGCTTGCGCAGTGAAGCAACGGGCAAGAAAGCGCCGGACTGGCTGCAAACCGGGGATATTCTGGTCGCGGCGCGAGGCAATCAAAACTATGCCGTGCTGGTTGATACCCGGCATGCCCTAATGCCAGCTGTTGCAGCCCCGCACTTTTATGTGGTGCGGCCACAACCTGATGCACTGATACCGGAATTCCTTGCCTGGCAGCTCAATCAGCTGCCCTGCCAGCGTTACTTCGAACTGCATGCCGAAGGCACCCTCACCAAGAGCATTCGCCGTACCGTGCTGGAAGAGGCCCCCATCGCAGTCCCGCCACTCACCAGGCAACACGGTATCATCGCCATGGCCCATACCCTGCGCGAAGAACAGCGGTTGCTAGAAAAGCTCATCGAGAACGGCGAGCGCATGATGAATGCCATAGCCGCAGACTTATTCAACAAGGAGGTAGAGCAATGAACGAGCAGCATCAGCCTTTTGAGCAACTCAAGCAGCTAGATGAGCGAGGCATTGAATATTGGTCTGCCAGGGCTCTGTCCAAACTATTGGGCTACTCCGAATACCGCCACTTCCTGCCGGTGCTGACCAAGGCCAAGGAGGCATGTGACAACAGCGGCCTACCTGCCTCAGACCATTTCGAGGATATCCTCGCATTGGTCACTATTGGCTCAGGCGCCCAACGCGAGCTGCAGGACGTAAAGCTCTCCCGTTACGCCTGCTACCTGGTGGTACAAAATGGCGATCCATCCAAACCCGTCATAGCAGCAGGGCAAACCTACTTTGCTGTGCAAACTCGCCGCCAGGAGCTCGCCGACGACGAAGCCTTCAAGCAACTAAGGGAAGACGAGAAACGCCTATTCCTGCGCAATGAACTGAAAGAGCATAACAAGCAACTGGTCGAAGCGGCACAGCAGGCGGGTGTGGCAACAGGCCTGGATTTCGCCATCTTCCAAAACCACGGTTATCAGGGCCTGTACGGCGGCCTGGACCAAAAGGCTATTCACGCCAAAAAAGGGCTGAAGAAAAGCCAGAAGATCCTGGATCACATGGGCTCCACCGAGCTGGCTGCCAACCTCTTTCGCGCCACCCAAACAGAAGAAAAGCTGCGCCGCGATCAGGTTCAGGGCAAACGCCAGGCCAATGAAACGCACTTCGAGGTTGGCCGAAAGGTACGCCAAACCATAGCCGAGTTGGGAGGCACCATGCCCGAGAACCTGCCCACACCGGACAACAGCATCAAACAAATAGAATCTGCCGCCAAAAAGCTGCAGGACACATCGTCAGAGGATTAAGCAGTGACCGACAAAATCAACCAAGACAGCATTAACAAAGCCCTGTGGGCCGCCTGTGACACCTTTCGCGGCACCATCAGCGCCGACACCTACAAAGACTTCATCCTCACCATGCTGTTTTTGAAGTACATCTCTGATGTATGGCAAGACCACTATGACGAGTACAAAGCCCAGTACGGCGACGAGCCACAGCTCATCGAAGAGATGATGAAAAACGAGCGCTTTGTACTGCCCAAGCAATCCAGCTTCTACGCCCTGTGGGAGCACCGCCATGAACCCGGTAACGGCGAGCGCATTGACCAAGCCCTGCACGCCATTGAAGAAGCCAACGGCACCAAACTCAAAGACGCCGGCAAAAGCGTGTTCCAGGACATCAGCTTTAACACCGACAAACTGGGTGAAGAGAAGCAGAAGAACACCATTTTGCGCCACCTCTTGGAAGACTTCGCCAAGCCGGAGCTCAACCTCAAGCCCAGTCGCGTTGGCACCCTGGATGTGATCGGCAACGCCTACGAATATCTCATCAAAAACTTTGCGGCCAGCGGCGGCCAGAAAGCCGGTGAGTTTTATACCCCGCCGGAGGTCTCTGATCTGATTGCCGAGCTGCTGGCCCCCGAACCCGGCATGAGCATTTGCGACCCGGCCTGTGGTTCTGGCTCCCTCTTGATGAAGTGTGGCCGCAAGGTGGTGGCCAACCACGGCAGTAAGCAATACGCCCTCTACGGGCAGGAAGCCATCGGCTCCACCTGGTCACTGGCCAAGATGAACATGTTCCTGCACGGCGAAGACAACCACAAAATCGAATGGGGCGACACCATCGGTAACCCTAAGCTGCTGGACAAAAACGGCGAGCTGATGCTGTTTGATATCGTTACCGCCAACCCGCCGTTCTCCTTGGATAAATGGGGCCATGACGAAGCCGAGCACGACAAGTTCAGCCGCTTTCGCCGGGGTGTACCGCCGAAAACCAAAGGCGACTATGCGTTCATCCTGCACATGATTGAAACCCTCAAACCCAAAAGCGGCCGCATGGCGGTAGTGGTGCCCCACGGCGTGCTGTTCCGGGGTTCAAGCGAAGGCAAAATCCGCCAAAAGCTGATTGACGAAAATCTGCTGGACGCCGTGATTGGCCTGCCGGAAAAGCTGTTCTTCGGCACCGGCATTCCCGCCGCCATCCTGGTGTTCCGTAAAGACAAGTTCGACGACAAAGTGATGTTTATCGACGCCAGCCGCGACTTTAAGCCAGGTAAAAACCAAAACCAGCTCACCGACGACAACATCAAGAAAATCGTCGCCACCTACAACGGCTGCGCCAATGTCGATAAATACGCCTATGTGGCCAGCCTGAAAGAGATCCAGGACAACGACTACAACCTCAATATCCCGCGCTACGTCGATACCTTTGAAGAAGAGGAAGAAATTGACCTGATGGCGGTACGCGCCGAACGCGATCAACTCAAAGCCCAACTGGTTGAGTTGGAAATCGAGATGGCGAAGTATCTTGAGGAGTTGGGATACAGCTCACAAGGTGGTTTGCAATGAAACTTCCAGATAGCTGGCAAAAAAGACCTCTGGGCGAATTATTCAAAAAAATTGTAGTGGGATACGTTGGCAATGTTAACGACCATTACTGTGATGCATCGAGGGGAATTCCATTTTATCGAACGCTTAATATTCGAGATGGTTACTTTCGTCATGATGAAATTCGTCATGTCACGAAAGAATTCAATGATAAGAATAAAAAATCACAAATTGAAAATGATGACATAGTGATTGCAAGAGTTGGTGCCAATCTTGGAATGGTTTGCAAGGTAAGCGGCCTTAGCGGTATGGCAAACATGGCTAATGCCATCATTATAAAGAACAAGTCAGCGAAAAATGCCAACTCTGACTTCTACACATACTTCCTTCTTTCGCCCTATGGGAAATCACAGATATATGCAGGGGCGGCAGGTGGTGCTCAGGGTGTATTCAACACAAAACTAACTCAAGAAATTAGTGTTCCTGTTCCTCCGCTCCCCGAACAAAATAAAATCGCCCAAATCCTCTCCACCTGGGATAAGGCCATCACCACCACCGAACAACTGCTCGCCAACAGCCAGCAGCAGAAAAAAGCCCTGATGCAACAACTGCTCACCGGCAAAAAGCGCCTGCTTGACAAAAATGGTGTGAGATTTAGTGGGGAGTGGAAGTCGTACCATTTGTCTCATGTGGCTGTAATTGTGATGGGCTCATCACCTAAATCTGAAGCATACAACGAAAATGGAATTGGTCTTCCTTTACTTCAAGGAAATGCAGATATAAAAAATCGCATTTCGGCCCCAAGGATTTTTACTTCTGAAATCACAAAAGAGTGTGAAATCGGTGACATATTACTAAGCGTTCGAGCCCCTGTTGGAACCGTCGCTATATCTGAGCATAAAGCTTGTATTGGTCGAGGAATAGCCGCATTGCATGCCAAGCCTAATTTTGACCAAAGCTTTATCTATCAATTCCTCCTTTGGTTCGAACCGAAGTGGGGCTCTCTATCCCAGGGAAGTACCTTCGAGTCAATAAATAGTGATGACATAAAAAATCTGAAGATTAAGGTGCCTAATTTCGTCGAGCAACAAAAAATCGCCGCCGTACTGTCCACCGCAGATGAGGAAATTACTGCTCTAAAACAGAAGCTCAATGCCTTAAAGCAGGAGAAAAAAGCCCTGATGCAGCAGCTATTGACAGGTAAGCGTCGGGTTCAAATTAACTAAATAGACAAGGAGTGTTTATGTCCGTATCGGAGATGTTTAAAGAGTTTCTCGACAATATCAAGGTTCAGAAATCTGACCAGTTCAAGCAACGCTACGAACAGATTACCAAGGCTTTGAATCTGAAATTCAGAGGGACGGACTCAACCACTGCGAACTCTTTGCAGGTTGGCTCATATGGCAGATACACCGGCATCAAAGGTATATCGGATCTCGATATGGTCTACATCATGCCATCATCAAAATGGGATGATTACAAAGACCATAAGCAGTCCAAGCTTCTAACCGACGTAAAGGAAGCTATTAAGTCTCGATATCCCTCTACTGACGTAAAAGTAGATGGGCTGGTTGTTTCTGTGAAATATCAGAGTTTTCACGTAGAAGTTCAGCCGGTATTCGATCGATATAACTCCGACGGGTCAGGTTACTTTGAATTTCCTCATACCGGAAATGGTGGTAGCTGGAAAAAGACCAAGCCCCGTCAGGAAATGAAAGCCGTCAAAGAGTTAAACGACGAGAAAAATAAAAACCTTCGCCTGCTGTGCAAGATGGCCAGAGCCTGGAAGAACAAGAGCGGAGCCGCCATGGGAGGTTTGCTCATCGATACCCTGGCCTACAACTTCATGAAATCCACGACTGATTATGATGACAAAAGCTACTTGTATTTTGACTGGTTAAGCAGAGATTTCTTTAAATTCCTTGCTGACCAAGATAAAAAAGATCACTACCAGGCTCCCGGCAGTAATCAGGACGTAAAAGTCAAAAAAGACTTCCGAAAAAAAGCCGAAGAAGCCTATGACCTGTGTGTTGAAGCAATAAATGCTGAAGGTACGGCCAAGGCAAATGAAAAATGGCGTGAAGTTTACGGAAGCAATTTCCCTAAAGCCGAAGCAGTCAAGGAAGCTGTAGCAAAAGCCTTGGCAACCTGGAGAGATACAGAGGAGTTCATCGAAGATCAATATCCCATTGATGTTCGCTACAACATGCGTCTGGATTGCGACGTTTCACAAAATGGCTTTAGAGAACACACCCTGTATCAGATGCTTTCTCAACGCATCCCCTTGTTAGCAAATAAAAGGCTTTTATTTAGAGTTGAGGATATAGAAGTTCCGCCACCATTCACTATAAAATGGAAGGTGTTGAACAGAGGTCTGGAAGCACAAAAAAAAGACCAAATCAGAGGGCAAATAGTGACTGATGAAGGGCACATGAGAAGGAATGAGCAAACCTCATTTAAAGGCGAGCATTTTGTTGAGTGTTACGCGATTAAAAATGATGTTGTGGTAGCTCGTGCATCCATTGATGTTCCTATTCAGTGAGGCCTATATGACAAAGTATGACTTGCTTCGAAGCATTGCCCAGAAAGGCTATGACGTAGGGTTTGGTGCCAAGAAGCATTTTGCTTCATATGACATCATTGAAAAAGCGCCGGGACTGATCAGCTTTCTATCAATGGCCTTTGGCATCATTTCTTTGGCGGTAGAAAACTCACCGACCAAATTGATCTCTTCCGGATTTGTTGTGCTAGGGGTGATTGGACTTTATGTCAGCATATGTGACCACGAAAAGGCAAAGTATGCGCAATGCGGCGTTTCTTTAACGAAGATTCTTAACGAATTGAAGGCTTTGTACTTGAATGTGAAAGCTATGGATGAGCAGGCAGATTTTTCTGATTTTGAAGCAAAACTATCAGAGCTGGAAAGTAAATATTACGCCTCCTGCATGAGCAAACAAATTCTCTTGAGCAACTGGTACGCACACTACAAGTTCTTTTGGGAACACCAGATAGACTGGATTGATGAGCAACTGAAGTTCGGACTTTTTAGAGACAAAGTCCCTCTATCGTTGTGGTTTTTGTTGCTCTGTACCCTGAGTGCTCTCGGATACTTTTGGTTCCAGCATGATGTCGTTGAGTTGTTCTGCTCTGCAATGAATAAAGCAGCAGAGGAGTAACCAGTGGATAACGACCTGATCCTCTACACAACCGACGATGGCCAATCCCAGTTAGTGCTGCGTGAACTGGGGGGGCAGGTATGGCTAACCCAACTGGAAATGGCGGAGTTGTACCAAACCAGCAAGCAGAATATCAGCAAGCACGTGAAGGCCATTTTGTCAGACAGGGAGCTGGCTGAAGGGGCAGTTGTCAACTCCAAGTTGACTACTGCGGCGGATGGCAAAGAGTACCTGACTCAGCTTTACGCACTGCCGATGATCATCGCTGTGGGCTATCGGGTACGCTCGACTCGTGGCACGCAATTTCGCCAGTGGGCAACACGTACCTTGGGCGAATACCTGACCAAGGGGTTCGCCATGGATGACGACCGCCTTAAAGACCCTAAATGGGACTACTTTGATGAACTGCTGGAACGCATCCGCGACATACGCTCGTCGGAGAAGCGTTTCTATCAGAAGGTTCGCGACCTATTGGCGTTATCTGAAGACTACCGGGCAAACGAAAAAGAGACGGGATTATTGTTTGCCGAGGTTCAAAACAAGCTGTTCTATGCCGTGACCGGCCACACCGCCGCGGAGCTGGTTGTCGAACGTGCAGCCCCCTCCAAGCCCAACATGAACCTCACCAGTTTTGCTGGCAATAAGGTGCGCAAAGCCGATGTGGTGGTCGCGAAAAATTACCTGCACGCAGACGAATTGGAGAGCCTCAATCGCTTGGTCAGCATGTTCTTCGAGTTCGCCGAGTTCAGGGCGAAAAACAAAGCCCATCTTCGCCTGCAAGATTGGCGTGAGTATGTCGATAAGTTTATGGATTTTAATGAGCAGCCACTGCTCAACAGCGCCGGGCGCATCAGTCGAAAACAGATGGAACAAATTGCCCACAAACATTACGAGGCTTTCCATTTGCAGCGCAGCAGGCAGGAGGCTCTGGCGGAAGACAAAAAAGAACTCAAGGAATTGGAAAGATTAGAGCAACGCCTGAACCAGAAAAGGAAGCAGACAAAGTGACCCAACCCGCCCCCAAATTTCAGGAAGAATACAGTGCCAAGTTACCGGCGCTGACGTTGTTAACCAACCTGGGGTGGTCCTTCCTCTCTCCTGAACAGGCGTTGGCCGCCCGGGGTGGCAAGGCCGATGAGGTGGTTTTACGCCAGGTGCTACGCAGTGAACTCCAGAAGCGCACCTTTACTTTTGCTGGCAAAAGCTACCCCCTGTCTGAAAAGGCCATTGATAACCTGATTGCCGAGGTGTGCAGCCCGGCCCTTAATGAGGGCCTGCTCACGGCTAATGAGCGCCTGTACAACCACCTGTTGTATGGCATCAGCGTGACCGAGTTTGTGGAGGGTAAAAAGGTCAATCCGACGGTTGCGCTGATTGACTGGCAAAACCCGGCCAATAACAGCTTTGTGTTTACCGAAGAGTTTACCGTTACCCGCTCTGGCGGCGTGGAAAGCCGCAGGCCCGACATAGTGTGCTTTGTAAACGGTATTCCGCTGGTGGTGATTGAGGCCAAACGCCCCGATGGCAATGCCAAAAAAGGCCCCACCATTGACGAAGGCATTTCCCAAAGCCTGCGTAACCAGCGCCATGACGAAATTCCGCTGCTGTTCGCCTATAGCCAGCTGCTGCTGTCTATTAACGGCAATGATGGCCGCTATGGCACCTGTGGCACGCCCGCTAAGTTTTGGGCCGCCTGGCGTGAAGAGGACATCAGTGATGCCCAGATGCACACCACCAAGAACAAAGCGCTTAACGACGCACAGTTGGCAAACCTCTTCAGCCATCGCCCGGCAAAAGACCTGGACTGGTACCAAAGCCTTGTCGCGGGGGGCGAGTTGGCGGTGACCGGGCAAGATCAACTGCTGATCAGCCTGTTAAGCCCTGCCCGACTATTGGAGATGACCCGTTACTTTACCTTGTTCGATAAAAAGGCCGGCAAAATCGTTGCCCGTTATCAGCAGGTGTTCGGCATCAAGCGACTGATTGAGCGCATCAATACTCGCAGCAGCACCGGCGGCCGTGAAGGCGGCGTGATCTGGCATACCACAGGGTCGGGCAAGTCATTCACCATGGTGTTTTTAAGTAAGGCGCTGATCCTGCACGACAGCCTGAAACAATGCCGCATTGTGGTGGTGACCGACCGGGTAGATTTGGAAGACCAGCTCAGCAAAACCTTTGCCTCTGGTGGTGAACTGGCCGGTAAGAAGGACAAAGCCGCCGCCATGGCCACCTCTGGCAAACGCCTGGCCGAACAGATCGGCAAAGGCACTGAGCGGATTGTCTTCTCGCTGATCCAAAAATTTAATACCGCCACCAAACTGCCGGAGTGCGTAAACAACAGCGCGGATGTGATTGTGCTGATTGATGAAGGCCACCGCAGCCAAGGCGGTGAAAACCACATCCGCATGAAGCAGGCGCTGCCCAATGCTGCTTTCGTCGCTTTTACCGGCACCCCGCTGCTAAAAGACGACAAGACCACCAATAAATTTGGCCCCATTGTCCACGCCTATACCATGCAACGCGCCGTGGAAGATAAGACCGTAACGCCACTGCTGTACGAAGAGCGCATTCCCGACTTGGACGTGAATGAACGCGCCATCGACAGCTGGTTTGAACGCATCACCGAGGGGCTTTCAGACGAACAAAAGGCCGACCTGAAGCGCAAGTTTGCCAAAAAAGGCCAAGTGTATAGCGCCGATGACCGTATCCGCCTGATTGCCCTGGATATCGCCAACCACTTCGTTAAAAACATCGACGACGGTCTAAAAGGCCAACTGGCCTGCGACAGCAAGCTGTCGGCCATCAAATACAAAAAGTACCTGGATGAGGCAGGCTTGTTTGAATCTGCCGTGGTAATGAGCCCCCCGGACAGCCGTGAAGGCAATACCGCCATAGATGAAGCCGCCACGCCGGAAGTGACCCAGTGGTGGAAAGACAACGTTGGCAGCCAGGACGAACAGGCTTACACCAAACATCTGATTGAGCGCTTCGACAAAGATGACTCTCTGAAGATCCTTATCGTGGTCGATAAGCTGCTCACCGGCTTCGATGAGCCGAAAAACGCTGTGCTGTACATCGACAAACCGCTGAAAGAGCACAACCTGATCCAGGCGATTGCGCGGGTAAATCGCCTGCATCCGAAGAAGCAGTTTGGCCTGCTCATCGACTATCGCGGCATTCTGGCGGAATTGGATACCACCATCGCCAAGTATCAGGATCTGGCCTCCCGTACCCAGGGCGGTTACGACATCAATGATATTGCTGGCCTCTACAACCAGATGAGTACCGAGTACAAGCGCCTGCCGCAGCTCTATAAGCAGCTCTGGGCCATATTCGATGGCGTCAAAAACAAGAACGATATCGAACAGTTGCGCCAGGTGCTGGTTCCAAAGATTGAAGAGCAAAAGCCTTTAGCGCCGGGAGAGAGCGGAGAGCTGGTTGACGTGCATCTAAAGGTGCGTGAAGACTTCTACGAAGCCCTAACGGCCTTCGCCAGTTGTCTGAAAGTCGCCCTGCAATCGGCCACCTTCTTTGAAGATAAAAGCTTTAGCGATGCCGACCGCCGCCACTACAAAGAAACGGTGAAGCAGTTCTCCAGCCTACGCCAACTGGTGCAGCAAGATGCTGGCGAAAGAATCGACTACGACGAATACGCCGATCAGGTGAAAAAGCTGCTGGATAAGCATGTGGTGGGTGTACAGGTCAAAGAGCCCGACGGCGTGTATGAAGTGGGCAAGATGGGCCAATCGACGCAGCCACAAGACTGGAGCGAAGATAAAACCCGCAACGAAACCGACATCATCAAGACCCGCGTAACCCGCATGATTGAGCAGGAGCTACGGGATGACCCTTACGCTCAGGAAGCCTTCTCAGCCTTGTTGCGTCAAGCCATTGAGGAAGCCGAAAAGCTGTTCGACCACCCACTGAAACAGTACATGCTGTTCCGTGAGTTTGAAGAGCAAGTACAAGACAGGCGCCTGGGGGATATTCCCGATGTGTTTGCCGGCAATCGCCACGCCCAGGCCTACTTCGGTGTATTCAAGAAAGTGCTGCCAGCCGCCTTGGCGGTGATGGACCAACAAGTGCAGGACAAATGGGTCAAGGTCGCCTTTGAAATCGACCAGGCGGTAGAAACGTCCGTTGCCGAGCACTCCATCAACCCGCAAAACATCGAAGCCGACATCCGTAAGAAGTTACTGCCGCGAATGTTCCAAGAATGCAAAGCCATTGGCGGCGGCATGGACCAGGCCAAGAACATTGTTGAGATGATTGTGCAGATCACCCGTGTGGGTTTGAGCGGACTGTAAGTTAGATGAATGTGCCGATAAAACCTCATAACCAGACCATGCACTTTCGCTACGGCGACGAGCAGATCACCGTTGAGCGAGTAAAGCGCCTGCAAGCCACGGGCAGGGTACTGATCAAGGTGCATCCGGATTGCCGGGTGATCGCATCTGCTCCCGAAGATGCCGACAACGAAGCCGTTCTATCCGCTGTAAAAAAACGGGGCCGGTGGATATATGAGCAGCTGCGTGACTTTCGCAAGCAGCTGGAGTTCACCACTGCGCGCCAGTACATCAGTGGCGAGAGCCACTACTACTTGGGTAAACAATACCTGCTGAAAGTGATAGAGGCCCCCGAACAGCTTCAAAGCGTAAAGCTGCTGCGCGGTAAGCTGGAGGTTTCTGTGCGAACAAAGTCCGCCCACAAGGTTAAAGCCCTGCTGGCTGACTGGTACAAAGCCCGCGCCAGAGAACTATTCGCCAAGCGCCTCGATGCCATGCTGGAGCAGGCACTATGGGTAGATGAACGTCCGCTACTGCGCATACTGACCATGCAAACCCAATGGGGAAGTTGTTCCCCCAATGGCCGTATCACCCTGAACCCCCACCTGGTTAAGGCGCCGAGGGAGTGCATTGATTACGTCATTCTCCATGAGCTTTGCCACATCGCCGAGCACAACCATAGCGATCGCTTCTACCGGCTGATGGGACAAGTGATGCCGGGGTGGGAGAAGACGAAAGCCAGGCTGGATGGGATGGCACATCAGCTGCTCACCGTGTGAAAGAGCAAACCATTATTCCAGATAGATAGGAATCATCGCGCCTGCTTTCCACCCCGCAGCTTGGAGTGGCCAAGGTAGCGGGTTTCAATAGGGAAGCCCGCCCCTAACATTCCAGATAGATAGGAAAGCCCTTATCAAGATTCCAGGGGCACGTTCTGAACCGACTTTCCACTATCTGGAATATCCGCACCAAGATTCCAGATAGATAGTTATGTGGAGGGGAACTGGACAGGGATTGGCCGGGGATGAGGGCGCTGATTCCACTGGTCAATAAGCCACTGGATTCCATAGTTCCAACTTTGTCACGAACGAACAAACTCAACATTTTCAATAAGTTGTTTGAACACCAACGCCTTCGGTGCCATGCTGAAATTATGTTCATTGGTGGAGCGTTTTGATGGATGCGTTCAGTTGGGGGATGGTGGGCTTGCTGGCCTTCTTCACCCTGGTATTTGTGTGGAGCCTGTATAGCTACAAGGCCCACGCACAAGAGCGGCACCATGAAACCGATCGCTGATATCGGCCTGATGGCGGTTGTGGTACTGGGCTTGATGGCACTGGGTAACACGCTATTCGCTTGGCTGCTGATCTGCCTGCCTCTGGTGTATTGGTGCTGGCCAATACTGGCATGGGCTACCAGGCGGCCCATCACGGCCAGGCTGCTGCTACTGGCCCTTGCCGCCCTCACCTGCTGGCATTGGCCCGCCGGGCTGTTCACAGCGCTGAGCATCTCGCTTATCTGGTCGGTGAAAACCCTCAAGGCAAGCCCTCGCCCACAGCGCAAGGGTGGGCCGGTCATCAAAAAGTACTACTTCTGGAACTGACTGCGCGCTTCCTTGGCCACACTGGCGATAAGGTGCCGAGAGCAGCCAAGCATCTCCTGAATTGCTGAATAGCTGTGTCCTGTCACCAACAGCCTGGCGATGTGTTGACGCTTCTTCTCATCCTTCTGCCTACCACGGTATTTGCCCTCCTCTTTGGCTTTGGCAATGCCTTGCCGCTGCCGGCGCCGCCTGTCGTCGTAGTCCTTGCGGGCCACGGCGGCCAGCATATCCAACAGCATTCCGTTGACGGCCTGCAAGATGGCGCTGGTGAAATCGGAGCCGCTGTCACCCTGTAATGCCACCCAGGAGGTTGGCAGCTCGGGGGAAACGATGGCCAGTTGCTTCTGCGCCAAGCGCGCCTTCAACGTCTGCCAGTCGCCCTGGGTTAAACGGGCAAGGCGGTCAATCTGTTCCACCAGAACAATGTCTCGGGGCCCAGCATCGCGGATAAGCCGCATCAGCTCGGGCCGGGCCAGCGTAGCCCCGGATTCGTTCTCAACATAAAAAGAGGCGATCTGGTGGCCATGCTCCCGGGCAAAGGTCACCAACTGCTCCTTGGCGCGCTCAGCGTCTTGATCGGCAGTGGAGGCTCGCAGATAAGCGCGAATGAACATCGACGTCACCCTTAAGTCTGTTTTAAATAGTTCCTCAACTTTAGTGCATTTGTCATTTTCAGAAGACGACTGCACCAGTTGATTGGGCGTAATGGCTGTTGTGCAGCCAGCTCCTGACAGTTCAATATCAGAAGTGATCTGCACCAATCTCGACTATGCTCAATACTCGTGTGCACCAAAGCGAGGTGAGCGGGGTTCTAGGGATTTTCCGTCCAAATGCGACATTCAGACTGCTAAGTGATTGATTTATTGTGACTGGCTATGTGAAGCGCCAAAAAAGTAATACCCCTCTGGAGGCCGCGGACGGCGTGGCCTCCAGAGCACTTTGTCGTTTTTGGACGGAAAATCCCTAGAACCCCAATGTTCTCGGCCTGGCGTGGCTCGGCCTGATCGGAGCGGGTTTAACCTACTTCCTTTGGTTCCGGGGGATCTCGCGACTCGAACCTACAGTTGTTTCCTTACTGGGCTTTCTCAGCCCGGGGACCGCCGTGTTGCTAGGATGGTTGTTCTTGGATCAGACGCTGAGTGCGCTTCAAATCATCGGCGTCCTGCTCGTGATCGGGAGTATCTGGCTGGGCCAACGTTCCAACCGCACTCCTAGGGCGCGTATAGCTTGCCGGAAGTCGCCTTGACCCGCATGGCATAGGCCTATCGTTTCCACGATCAGCGATCGGCTCGTTGCCCTGCGCCGCTCCAAAGCCCGCGACGCAGCGCCGGCAGGCAGAGCAAGTAGAGGGCAGCGCCTGCAATCCATGCCCACCCGTTCCACGTTGTTATAGAAGCCGCATAGATCGCCGTGAAGAGGAGGGGTCCGACGATCGAGGTCAGGCTGGTGAGCGCCGCCAGTGAGCCTTGCAGCTGCCCCTGACGTTCCTCATCCACCTGCCTGGACAACATTGTTTGCAGCGCCGGCATTCCGATGCCACCCGAAGCAAGCAGGACCATGATCGGGAACGCCATCCATCCCCGTGTCGCGAAGGCAAGCAGGATGTAGCCTGTGCCGTCGGCAATCATTCCGAGCATGAGTGCCCGCCTTTCGCCGAGCCGGGCGGCTACAGGGCCGGTGATCATTGCCTGGGCGAGTGAATGCAGAATGCCAAATGCGGCAAGCGAAATGCCGATCGTGGTCGCGTCCCAGTGAAAGCGATCCTCGCCGAAAATGACCCAAAGCGCGGCCGGCACCTGTCCGACAAGTTGCATGATGAAGAAGACCGCCATCAGGGCGGCGACGACGGTCATGCCCCGGGCCCACCGGAACGAAGCGAGCGGGTTGAGAGCCTCCCGGCGTAACGGCCGGCGTTCGCCTTTGTGCGACTCCGGCAAAAGGAAACAGCCCGTCAGGAAATTGAGGCCGTTCAAGGCTGCCGCGGCGAAGAACGGAGCGTGGGGGGAGAAACCGCCCATCAGCCCACCGAGCACAGGTCCCGCGACCATCCCGAACCCGAAACAGGCGCTCATGAAGCCGAAGTGCCGCGCGCGCTCATCGCCATCAGTGATATCGGCAATATAAGCGCCGGCTACCGCCCCAGTCGCCCCGGTGATGCCGGCCACGATCCGCCCGATATAGAGAACCCAAAGGAAAGGCGCTGTCGCCATGATGGCGTAGTCGACAGTGGCGCCGGCCAGCGAGACGAGCAAGATTGGCCGCCGCCCGAAACGATCCGACAGCGCGCCCAGCACAGGTGCGCAGGCAAATTGCACCAACGCATACAGCGCCAGCAGAATGCCATAGTGGGCGGTGACGTCGTTCGAGTGAACCAGATCGCGCAGGAGGCCCGGCAGCACCGGCATAATCAGGCCGATGCCGACAGCGTCGAGCGCGACAGTGCTCAGAATTACGATCAGGGGTCTG
Source organism: Aeromonas bivalvium (assembly GCF_046078285.1). Classification (NCBI taxonomy): domain Bacteria; kingdom Pseudomonadati; phylum Pseudomonadota; class Gammaproteobacteria; order Aeromonadales; family Aeromonadaceae; genus Aeromonas; species Aeromonas bivalvium. The sequence continues at coordinate 55,327 of NZ_JBGXBV010000007.1, read as the reverse complement.
TTGGGTTTCACGTCTGGCCTCCGGACCAGCCTCCGCTGGTCCGATTGAACGCGCGGATTCTTTATCACTGATAAGTTGGTGGACATATTATGTTTATCAGTGATAAAGTGTCAAGCATGACAAAGTTGCAGCCGAATACAGTGATCCGTGCCGCCCTGGACCTGTTGAACGAGGTCGGCGTAGACGGTCTGACGACACGCAAACTGGCGGAACGGTTGGGGGTTCAGCAGCCGGCGCTTTACTGGCACTTCAGGAACAAGCGGGCGCTGCTCGACGCACTGGCCGAAGCCATGCTGGCGGAGAATCATACGCATTCGGTGCCGAGAGCCGACGACGACTGGCGCTCATTTCTGATCGGGAATGCCCGCAGCTTCAGGCAGGCGCTGCTCGCCTACCGCGATGGCGCGCGCATCCATGCCGGCACGCGACCGGGCGCACCGCAGATGGAAACGGCCGACGCGCAGCTTCGCTTCCTCTGCGAGGCGGGTTTTTCGGCCGGGGACGCCGTCAATGCGCTGATGACAATCAGCTACTTCACTGTTGGGGCCGTGCTTGAGGAGCAGGCCGGCGACAGCGATGCCGGCGAGCGCGGCGGCACCGTTGAACAGGCTCCGCTCTCGCCGCTGTTGCGGGCCGCGATAGACGCCTTCGACGAAGCCGGTCCGGACGCAGCGTTCGAGCAGGGACTCGCGGTGATTGTCGATGGATTGGCGAAAAGGAGGCTCGTTGTCAGGAACGTTGAAGGACCGAGAAAGGGTGACGATTGATCAGGACCGCTGCCGGAGCGCAACCCACTCACTACAGCAGAGCCATGTAGACAACATCCCCTCCCCCTTTCCACCGCGTCAGACGCCCGTAGCAGCCCGCTACGGGCTTTTTCATGCCCTGCCCTAGCGTCCAAGCCTCACGGCCGCGCTCGGCCTCTCTGGCGGCCTTCTGGCGCTCCTGCTGCGGCGTCCGCTCGTGGGCCGTGGCGCGGGTCCGCGCGCCGGCCTCGTGCGCCTGGCGCTCGCGGGCGAGGTCCAGGGCGGCCGTCTTCACGTTCTGCCTTGCGCAGATGAGATAGATCTAGCGTGGACTCAAGGCTCTCGCGAATGGCTCGCGTTGGAAACTTTCATTGACACTTGAGGGGCACCGCAGGGAAATTCTCGTCCTTGCGAGAACCGGCTATGTCGTGCTGCGCATCGAGCCTGCGCCCTTGGCTTGTCTCGCCCCTCTCCGCGTCGCTACGGGGCTTCCAGCGCCTTTCCGACGCTCACCGGGCTGGTTGCCCTCGCCGCTGGGCTGGCGGCCGTCTATGGGGTTCTAGGGATTTTCCGTCCAAATGCGACATTCAGACTGCTAAGTGATTGATTTATTGTGACTGGCTATGTGAAGCGCCAAAAAAGTAATACCCCTCTGGAGGCCGCGGACGGCGTGGCCTCCAGAGCACTTTGTCGTTTTTGGACGGAAAATCCCTAGAACCCCGGGAAGGCGTCGACAGCTATCTGGCCGTACTGGACGCGCAACGCCTGCTGTTCAGCTCGCAGCAGCAGCTGGTATTGAATCAGCTGGCGCAGCTCAATAGCGAGATCGATCTGTACCGGGCATTGGGCGGCGGCTGGCACACGGCGTCAGTGGCGCCAGCTGCCGCCAGCGCCGATCCCGAAGCATGAAGTGTTGTCATCTGTTTTTCATGAGGAAACAAATCATGTTGTTGAGATCCTTGCCGGCCGGCGCACTGGCTGCGGCCTTGCTTGCCACGCCCGCCGTTGGTGCAGAATTGTCTGCCGCGGTGGGCGCCACGGGCCAGGGCGGCGCCACGTTGCGCATCGGTGCGTCAAAGCCCTGGGAAGCGCGCTGGTTCGACAGCGGCACGGGGCACCTTTCCGGTTACTGGGACGCGGGCTACACCTATTGGGTGGGCGGCAAAGAGGCTTCCGGAGCCCATTACGCCTCCCTAAATAAACCCGGCTTCGCGCTGGTGACGCAGAGCCAAGATCACTACGGTTTCGCCCTCTAGGCGGTAACGCGCCAGATAACCACTGTCCCCAAAGGGGATGACCCACTCGCGGAACACCTCCGGGAGCCCTTCAATAGGACGCCCCATCGCGGGTTGTTGCCCGAGCTGGGCCAGCGCCGAACGGATGGTTTGGGCTGCTCGCTGTGCAACAACTGGGCTCTTACTGTGCAAGAACTCGCGCAGCCGTTTAAGGTCACGCAGAGCAGCCGGAGAGAGGATCACTTGTGGCATGCAGGTGCACCACCTTCAATCTCGGTGCCCCAACCAGCCAACCACTGATCGGTCTCCTCAAGAGAGACATGCAAACCAGTCTCCTGAAACTCCTGCCAAGCATCGAGGGTATCGCGGCGGAACGCCTCCTTGCGCTCTTCGCGCTCAACATACTGGGTGATAGCTTCGCGCATCATCCAGTGCGCTGAACGGTCGCGGGCAGCAGCTAGCTGCTTGATCCGGCTTTGGGTATCGCTATCAAGTTTGATAGACATGGGTTTGGTAGCTGCGGACATAAGACCTCACTGTTAGCCAAAGGTATTACCTAGCGATACCTAAATTTACCACGCAATCTAAGCGCCGTCACAACCCGATTGCAGTACTGCAATGTCGCCCCCGAACTGGGGCGACTAGCGCAGTCTATCGCCACTGGCTCGGGGGCCGCCAAGCGCAGCGCGGCAGAGCGGGCTAGACCTTCATCCAGCGCAGCAACAGAGCCAGCGCCGCAATCCATGCCGCCACGTTCCAGGAAGGCCCCGCCAAGGCGCTGTAAAGTGGCCCCAGCGCCAGCCAGTCAGCCGCCCAGTACAGCAGGGCTTTCGCCGCGAACACGGCGGCCAGCGCCGCCACTGTGTGCCACAACATCAACCCCGGAAATCTATCGCTCAACCACATCGGCACCACCTCCCTTCAATCCAACTGAAGGCCTGCATCGAGGAGCCGCTGCCGCCACTCGGGGGTTCTAGGGATTTTCCGTCCAAATGCGACATTCAGACTGCTAAGTGATTGATTTATTGTGACTGGCTATGTGAAGCGCCAAAAAAGTAATACCCCTCTGGAGGCCGCGGACGGCGTGGCCTCCAGAGCACTTTGTCGTTTTTGGACGGAAAATCCCTAGAACCCCTGAGCATGGCGACGGACACCCCACGGATTCCAGAACAAGGCGTGGCCACTCTGCCTGATGAGGCTTGGGAGCGTGCGCGCCGTCGTGCGGAGATCATCAGTCCGTTGGCGCAGTCGGAGACGGTCGGGCACGAAGCGGCCGATATGGCGGCTCAGGCGCTGGGCTTGTCTCGGCGCCAGGTATACGTTCTGATCCGGCGTGCCCGGCAAGGCAGCGGCCTCGTGACGGATCTGGTGCCCGGCCAGTCCGGTGGAGGTAAAGGTAAGGGGCGCTTGCCGGAACCGGTCGAGCGCGTCATCCACGAGCTACTGCAAAAGCGGTTCCTGACCAAGCAGAAGCGCAGCCTAGCGGCCTTTCACCGCGAAGTCACTCAGGTGTGCAAGGCTCAAAAACTGCGAGTGCCGGCGCGCAATACCGTGGCCTTACGGATCGCTAGCCTTGACCCGCGCAAGGTCATCCGCCGGCGGGAAGGCCAGGATGCCGCTCGTGACCTACAAGGTGTGGGCGGCGAGCCTCCTGCCGTGACCGCGCCGCTGGAGCAGGTGCAGATAGACCATACGGTCATCGACCTGATCGTGGTCGATGACCGCGACCGGCAACCTATTGGCCGCCCGTACCTGACCCTCGCCATCGACGTGTTCACCCGCTGCGTGCTCGGCATGGTCGTCACGCTGGAAGCGCCGTCTGCCGTTTCGGTTGGCCTGTGCCTCGTGCATGTCGCCTGCGACAAGCGCCCTTGGCTGGAAGGACTGAACGTGGAAATGGATTGGCAGATGAGCGGCAAGCCCTTGCTGCTCTACCTAGACAACGCGGCCGAGTTCAAGAGCGAGGCCCTGCGCCGGGGTTGCGAGCAGCATGGCATCCGGCTGGACTATCGCCCGCTGGGACAGCCGCACTATGGCGGCATCGTGGAACGGATCATCGGCACGGCGATGCAGATGATTCACGACGAACTGCCGGGAACGACCTTCTCCAACCCTGACCAGCGCGGCGACTACGATTCCGAAAACAAGGCCGCCCTGACGCTGCGCGAGCTAGAGCGCTGGCTCACATTGGCGGTCGGCACCTACCACGGTTCGGTGCACAACGGCCTGCTCCAACCGCCGGCCGCGCGCTGGGCCGAGGCCGTGGCGCGTGTCGGCGTACCGGCCGTCGTCACACGCGCTACTTCGTTCCTGGTCGATTTTCTGCCGATCCTCCGGCGCACGCTGACCCGCACCGGCTTTGTCATCGACCACATCCACTACTACGCCGATGGGCACTGTTGCAAATAGTCGGTGGTGATAAACTTATCATCCCCTTTTGCTGATGGAGCTGCACATGAACCCATTCAAAGGCCGGCATTTTCAGCGTGACATCATTCTGTGGGCCGTACGCTGGTACTGCAAATACGGCATCAGTTACCGTGAGCTGCAGGAGATGCTGGCTGAACGCGGAGTGAATGTCGATCACTCCACGATTTACCGCTGGGTTCAGCGTTATGCGCCTGAAATGGAAAAACGGCTGCGCTGGTACTGGCGTAACCCTTCCGATCTTTGCCCGTGGCACATGGATGAAACCTACGTGAAGGTCAATGGCCGCTGGGCGTATCTGTACCGGGCCGTCGACAGCCGGGGCCGCACTGTCGATTTTTATATCTCCTCCCGTCGTAACAGCAAAGCTGCATACCGGTTTCTGGGTAAAATCCTCAACAACGTGAAGAAGTGGCAGATCCCGCGATTCATCAACACGGATAAAGCGCCCGCCTATGGTCGCGCGCTTGCTCTGCTCAAACGCGAAGGCCGGTGCCCGTCTGACGTTGAACACCGACAGATTAAGTACCGGAACAACGTGATTGAATGCGATCATGGCAAACTGAAACGGATAATCGGCGCCACGCTGGGATTTAAATCCATGAAGACGGCTTACGCCACCATCAAAGGTATTGAGGTGATGCGTGCACTACGCAAAGGCCAGGCCTCAGCATTTTATTATGGTGATCCCCTGGGCGAAATGCGCCTGGTAAGCAGAGTTTTTGAAATGTAAGGCCTTTGAATAAGACAAAAGGCTGCCTCATCGCTAACTTTGCAACAGTGCCGGATTGAATATAACCGACGTGACTGTTACATTTAGGTGGCTAAACCCGTCAAGCCCTCAGGAGTGAATCATGACCGTAGTCACGACCGCCGATACCTCCCAACTGTACGCACTTGCAGCCCGACATGGGCTCAAGCTCCATGGCCCGCTGACTGTCAATGAGCTTGGGCTCGACTATAGGATCGTGATCGCCACCGTCGACGATGGACGTCGGTGGGTGCTGCGCATCCCGCGCCGAGCCGAGGTAAGCGCGAAGGTCGAACCAGAGGCGCGGGTGCTGGCAATGCTCAAGAATCGCCTGCCGTTCGCGGTGCCGGACTGGCGCGTGGCCAACGCCGAGCTCGTTGCCTATCCCATGCTCGAAGACTCGACTGCGATGGTCATCCAGCCTGGTTCGTCCACGCCCGACTGGGTCGTGCCGCAGGACTCGGAGGTCTTCGCGGAGAGCTTCGCGACCGCGCTCGCCGCCCTGCATGCCGTCCCCATTTCCGCCGCCGTGGATGCGGGGATGCTCATCCGTACACCGACGCAGGCCCGTCAGAAGGTGGCCGACGACGTTGACCGCGTCCGACGCGAGTTCGTGGTGAACGACAAGCGCCTCCACCGGTGGCAGCGCTGGCTCGACGACGATTCGTCGTGGCCAGATTTCTCCGTGGTGGTGCATGGCGATCTCTACGTGGGCCATGTGCTCATCGACAACACGGAGCGCGTCAGCGGGATGATCGACTGGAGCGAGGCCCGCGTTGATGACCCTGCCATCGACATGGCCGCGCACCTTATGGTCTTTGGTGAAGAGGGGCTCGCGAAGCTCCTCCTCACGTATGAAGCGGCCGGTGGCCGGGTGTGGCCGCGGCTCGCCCACCACATCGCGGAGCGCCTTGCGTTCGGGGCGGTCACCTACGCACTCTTCGCCCTCGACTCGGGTAACGAAGAGTACCTCGCTGCGGCGAAGGCGCAGCTCGCCGCAGCGGAATGAGCGAACGTCGATATAGCCCGCTCGCGACGCTGTTCGCGGCGACCTTTCTCTTCCGGATCGGCAACGCGGTGGCGGCCCTCGCGCTTCCATGGTTCGTCCTGTCTCATACAAAGAGCGCGGCCTGGGCGGGCGCCACGGCCGCTAGCAGCGTCATCGCGACCATCATCGGCGCGTGGGTTGGTGGTGGCCTCGTCGATCGGTTCGGGCGCGCGCCCGTCGCATTGATCTCGGGTGTGGTGGGCGGCGTGGCCATGGCGAGCATCCCACTGCTCGATGCCGTTGGCGCCCTCTCGAACACTGGGCTGATCGCTTGCGTGGTGCTCGGTGCCGCGTTCGACGCACCCGGTATGGCCGCGCAGGACAGTGAGCTGCCCAAACTCGGCCACGTCGCCGGGCTCTCCGTTGAGCGCGTCTCGTCACTGAAAGCGGTGATCGGGAACGTCGCGATTCTAGGTGGCCCGGCCCTTGGGGGGGCCGCAATCGGCCTGCTTGGCGCTGCGCCAACGCTCGGGCTGACGGCGTTCTGCTCCGTCCTTGCAGGTCTGCTCGGCGCGTGGGTGCTTCCCGCGCGTGCCGCTCGGACGATGACCACGACGGCGACTCTCTCCATGCGCGCCGGCGTCGCTTTTCTCTGGAGCGAACCCCTGCTGCGCCCTCTCTTTGGTATAGTGATGATCTTCGTGGGCATCGTTGGCGCCAACGGCAGCGTCATCATGCCTGCGCTGTTTGTAGATGCAGGACGCCAAGTAGCAGAGCTCGGGCTGTTCTCCTCAATGATGGGGGCTGGTGGTCTCCTTGGCATTGCCATTCATGCGTCGGTCGGCGCCCGGATATCAGCGCAGAACTGGCTGGCGGTGGCATTTTGTGGCTCTGCGGTGGGCTCGCTTCTGCTTTCACAGTTGCCAGGCGTGCCGGTGCTGATGTTGTTGGGCGCGCTCGTGGGACTGCTGACCGGCTCAGTCTCTCCCATTCTCAACGCTGCCATCTACAACCGCACGCCGCCAGAACTTCTCGGCCGGGTACTCGGCACGGTCTCGGCGGTGATGCTGTCAGCCTCGCCCATGGTTATGCTTGCGGCCGGCGCGTTTGTCGACCTTGCTGGTCCGCTCCCTGGCCTCGTTGTATCGGCCGTGTTTGCGGGGCTCGTGGCTCTACTCTCGCTCCGTCTTCAATTTGCTACAATGGCGGCGGCAGCCACAGCCTCCGCCCCAACCCATACAGAAGGTGAACACTGATGCCCCGCCCCAAGCTCAAGTCCGATGACGAGGTACTCGAGGCCGCCACCGTAGTGCTGAAGCGTTGCGGTCCCATAGAGTTCACGCTCAGCGGAGTAGCAAAGGAGGTGGGGCTCTCCCGCGCAGCGTTAATCCAGCGCTTCACCAACCGCGATACGCTGCTGGTGAGGATGATGGAGCGCGGCGTCGAGCAGGTGCGGCATTACCTGAATGCGATACCGATAGGCGCAGGGCCGCAAGGGCTCTGGGAATTTTTGCAGGTGCTCGTTCGGAGCATGAACACTCGCAACGACTTCTCGGTGAACTATCTCATCTCCTGGTACGAGCTCCAGGTGCCGGAGCTACGCACGCTTGCGATCCAGCGGAACCGCGCGGTGGTGGAGGGGATCCGCAAGCGACTGCCCCCAGGTGCTCCTGCGGCAGCTGAGTTGCTCCTGCACTCGGTCATCGCTGGCGCGACGATGCAGTGGGCCGTCGATCCGGATGGTGAGCTAGCTGATCATGTGCTGGCTCAGATCGCTGCCATCCTGTGTTTAATGTTTCCCGAACACGACGATTTCCAACTCCTCCAGGCACATGCGTAAACGGAGGTGTGCAGAGTCCCTGCGGCAGGCGACGAACACGACCGTCGTCGATTAGTACCGGTACGGTCGGTGGTATCGAAGTCTTGATCACCACTCAGGTCTACGGCTTACAAATGGTGACCATCCCGATACTTGCGTCAGAGCACCGGGCCGATTCTTTGACAGTGAATCACTCCCGTAAGGTTGTGCCGGTGTGGGTGTCCCGGGTCGAGACGATACTCCGCCAATGCGCCCAGCAAACAACCTGGCCATCGCAGGTGGTGGGGAGCGGTGTGGCGGATGAGTTGGACAAGTTGGTGTAGCAGCACGAGCACGGCGAGATAACATCGCAGGAGTTCGACATGCTCAAGAGACAGCTGATTGCGAATCGCGATGCAGATTCATAACCCGATTGCGGGTTGGCTTCACTCCACCATCACCGAGCAGACTAGCACGGCGGGCTCTGTTGCAAAGATTGGCGGCAGTCAGAGGTAGGCTGTCGCTCTGCGCCGATCAGGCGGCTGCTGCGAAATGGTGGTTGAGCATGCCCATGGCCTCCGTCAGCGCCGAGGGCCCAATGCCAAAAGCTCTCTCCACAAGGCGCACCTCGCCCCTGATGCCGGGCTGCAGGCACCAGGGGCGAGCCTGTCCTTTGCGCAGGGCTCGCATGACTTCGAATCCCTTGATCGTGGCATAGGCCGTGGGGATCGATTTGAAACCGCGCACCGGCTTGATCAGTATCTTGAGCTTTCCGTGATCGGCCTCGATCACGTTATTGAGATACTTCACCTGCCGGTGGGCCGTCTCCCGGTCCAGCTTTCCTTCGCGCTTCAATTCGGTGATCGCTGCACCATAGCTCGGCGCTTTGTCGGTATTGAGCGTGGCAGGCTTTTCCCAGTGCTTCAGGCCTCGCAGGGCCTTGCCCAGGAACCGCTTCGCTGCCTTGGCGCTGCGGGTCGGCGACAGGTAGAAATCGATCGTGTCGCCCCGCTTGTCGACTGCCCGGTACAGGTAGGTCCACTTGCCCCGCACCTTGACGTAGGTTTCATCCAGGCGCCAGCTCGGATCAAAGCCACGCCGCCAGAACCAGCGCAGCCGCTTCTCCATCTCCGGGGCGTAGCACTGGACCCAGCGATAGATCGTCGTATGGTCGACCGAAATGCCGCGTTCCGCCAGCATTTCCTCAAGGTCGCGATAGCTGATCGGATAGCGACAATACCAGCGCACCGCCCACAGGATCACATCACCCTGGAAATGGCGCCACTTGAAATCCGTCATCGTTCCGTCCGTCCAATCTCCGCCAAGCATGCTCAAGCTTCACGATTTTTGCAACAGAGCCCACACGAGTATTGAGCATAGTCGAGATTGGTGCAGATCACTTCTGATATTGAACTGTCAGGAGCTGGCTGCACAACAGCCATTACGCCCAATCAACTGGTGCAGTCGTCTTCTGAAAATGACAATCGTGCCACCGGCTCCAGGTCTTATCGAACAGCTCAGACACATGGTCCAAATGCTGGTCGATCCGTTCGGCCAGTTTTTCGATGGCCTCTTGCTTGAGCTTGTCACTTTCCCTGAACTCGATGTTCAAGGCCCTGGCCACCTGGTTGAGGTTCCGGCCGATAGCTCCAAGCTGCCGGCACGATTCCCGTACGGTGTTCACTTCTTCATCAGTGAGGACCGGCATCCGGTTCAACGACCGCAGTCATTTCTGTACCTAAACAGTCCTGCGAATATGTGAGTTTTGACCTAATGAGCCACAAAAACTCATTTTCGCCCACGATAATTTTTCTACTTCCTTTCTTTGGAATGCTCATTTCAATATTCACATAACGTCGCTATCAATCGCGGAAAAGGCGTAGTGCGCGAAGCGAACGAAGCTTTTTGCCGTCGATTGCATAGCTTTGTTAACCCTTTTTCCAAATTTGATAGCAATAGTTAATGTTTGAAGTAAAGTGTTGCTCAAAAACAACTTCGAAGGTATTTGGAATACTCGGGAAGAAAACATCCCCCTCTGGCTCGATGTCGATCGTCGATAAGTGGAGCGTAGAGGCCATGGGTAATGTTTCTCGGTAAATTTCTCCGCCACCAGACACTATAACGTGACCGGTGAATTCAGCTAGCCTGTCCATGGCCTCTTCGATTGACTGAAATACAACTACATTGTCATCATTTGATGTCCAACCTGAGCGGGTAACGACCGCGTATTTCCTATTGGGGAGTGCGCCCATAGATTCAAACGTCTTGCGACCCACCAGAAGCCACTGATTGTAGGTCAATGCTTTAAAAAGTAGCTGCTCCCCTTTCGCGGACCAGGGTATGTCTGGACCGCAACCAATCACGCCGTTTTTCGCTTTCGCAGCCATCAATGATACTTTCAAGGTTCTCATCCTGGGTTAACACCTGAGTTAAGCCGCGCCGCGAAGCGGCGTCGGCTTGGACGAATTGTTAGGCCGCATATCGCGACCTGAAAGCGGCACGCAAGACCTCAACCTTTTCCGCCCCGAGTGAGGTGCATGCGAGCCTGTAGGACTCTATGTGCTTTGTAGGCCAGTCCACTGGTGGTACTTCATCGGCATAGTAAAAGTAATCCCAGATGATCGCCTCCCAGCTGTTACAACGGACTGGCCGCCCGGCGATGACGCCCTCAGCCGCCTCTGGGCACGAGCCCTGCGGAGCCTCCGCGATTTCATACGCTTCGTCTGCCCACCAAGCAGGTTCGCAGTCAAGTAACTCATCCCCGATCTCCGCTAAGAATCCATAGTCCAACTCCTCCATGACGCGCCCGCCGAGCATTTCAACTATTGCCTCGAGCTCGCCGCGCCTCTCGCCGGGAAACGTCAGATCAATATCATCGTGCTTGCGTGTTACACGCCCTAGCCGTGCATCGATCGCCCAGCCCCCACCGATCCAGAGCGGCAGATTTCGCTCATCTGCCGCAGCTAGAATTTTGTGTATCAATGTGACCTGCGTTGTGTCCATGCGGCCTAACGGTTTGGGCTATGGGCAGTGGCGGTTTGCGTGAGCCTTTCCTGTCAAACCGAGAAAACGCTCGGGCGGGCTACCGACTTTGCAAATTGCACTTCAACCCGCCATTGCCTATGAGCCAGTGTTAGCGGTAGTTTTTTATTTATTCAAATAGTAATTCCACGTTATTTTTGCAATGTCTGAAATAATCTTTTCATTAATTTCCGAAGTTTCTTTGGACTCTGCAACAAATACGCTTATAAAAATTAATTGTCCATTCGGTAAAGTAATTACCCCAACATCATTAGTGGCTGCTGCAATTCCATTATTTATTCCGGAAGTCCCTGTTTTATGAGCAACAATTGTATTCTTTGGTAATTGTCCTTTTAATCGGTTACTTCCTGTTGTTGTTTCTCTCATAATTTTCCAAATAAAATCATAACTTTTTTTAGAAAGTAATTGGTTCTTATTATTATAAGTATCTATTAACAGTTTGTTCATCGCTGTTGGGGTTGCCCAATTTTGATATTGGGTATTCCAATCCTTGTGCATTTGTTCTTCGTTTGCTTTGATTGAAATATCAGTGAAATGATTAGCATTCAAGAATTTTTGAACAGAATCAGTTCCTCCGATTAATTTTAGCAAAATATCACAACCAATATTGTCGCTCTCTGATACTGTATAATTTAGTATTTGTTCAATCGTCAAAGTTGTTCCATTAGGGAATTCCTCTTTAATCGGACTCCACGTTTTAGGCAAAAGGTCTTGAGGGGTAATCTCTATTTTTTGTTCAAAAGAAAGATTCCCTTTATCTATCTCAGACAAAACGGCTAAAGCAATCGGAAATTTCATAACGCTTTGCATCGGGAAATGGAAGTCGTTATTAATCTTCAAAGTATCCTTCTCATTGCTGTTGAATATTGCTACTCCTATTCTGGCATTTTTTGCCTTTAAAACATTCTCAATTTTCAAAGTTAAGTTGTCAGTTTGAGCATTTGAATACACAATTGTAAAAAATAAACTTAACAATACTAATAATATCCTTTTTACGATTTTCATATGTCTGTACTCCTATCTGGTTAAATTACCGCTAACGCCTGAGCTCAGCCGACCGAAACCGCGTAGCGGTTTTGGGTCGGCTGCAGCGATTTGTTGGGCGATAGCTTGCCACATTCTCTCAACGATTGGGATTTGATGTACTTTCCGCACTTTGTAGCGCGACCACATCATGCTCCCCCTGGCCGCGAGAGCCCTTCACTCGGGAAACACAAGACAGACCGAGCACGACTGTTGCAAGGGTCAAACAGTACACGACAACCGGCCAAGCCGTGTTGCGCGGCAACAGCGAAATGATCAACGTTCCGATGCTTCCTAGCAGTACACCGCCCAAGCAGAAGTAGACTGCCGTGACCGTTCCAGCAACATGGTCGAATCCTCGAAGAGCGCCATTGGGCGACACAGATACCGCTGTGGCGACACCAATACCCACTAGCCACATTGGAGCAATAAAGCCTAACACGGACTGCGAAGCCCATATTTCGGTGATGGCAAGCAATACTGCTCCAGCTATCAGGCATCCCATTCCCATTCGCAAGACACTTGGGCTGCCCCACTTGGGTATCACACGCCCCATAAAACGAGCCGTAAACACCATGGCAATTGCCACTGTGGCGAACAGCAGGCTGAAGCCAAGCTGAGACACACCTTGCCTGCCCATCATTAGTCCGGGCGCAATGGAGAAAAAGACGAAGAAGCTACCCATTCCAGCGGCGTAACACAACGTGTACAACCAGAAGTTCAGGCACTTAACGGGGAGTAGCAGCTGCGACCATTGCAAGCCCGCAACTCGTTGCACCCGGGTTTCAGGCCAGAATCGCCACGCTGCTGCAGATGCAGCGATCATGCCCAAACCTAGAAACGCAAAGATAGCCCGCCACCCAAGCCACATGTCGACGAGCGCTCCGAGCAATGGGCCTACCGCCGGGACCATGGCCAGCATGGATCCGAGTATGCCGTAAATGACATTACTTTCCTCGCGACCTGCGTAAATGTCACGTACTGTTGCAAATGTGGAAACAAGGCACGCCGAGGCACCACAAGCCTGAAGAATCCGAAGCCCCAGAAAGACTTCAGCCGATGACGTAAGAGCGAGGCCCATTGACGCCACAACGTAGGCGAGGCCACCTCCCAGTAGAACGGGGCGGCGCCCCAGTCGGTCCGATAGCGGTCCAAACAAGAGCTGACCGGCACCAATCATGACCAAGTACGTTGTCAGCGTAAGCTGAATTGTGCTCGCTGTCGTACCAAGCGCGTTTGGCATAAACGGCACTGCTGGCAAGTACATGTCCATGCCGAGTGATGCCAATAAATCGAACGGTGATAACAACAACACCGTGGCGGCAAGGGAGTACCGCCAACTAAAGTTTTTTGAGCGCACGAAACCATCTCCTTGAACAAAGGATTTGGCGGCGCTCCCGTAGAGCAAAAGGATTCATGAGAACGCCGCAACAACCGAAAAATGAAGGTTGCTGCGGCTTACTTGTCTGCGTTCTTGGAAGTGCTCATCTGCTGACTATCTCATGATTGAATTTGAATCGTAACAACTTTCAAGCAACTCTGCGAGGAGCCTTATTGTGCGCCCAACGTTTGACTTAGGCATCACTGCGTGTTCGCTCGAATGCCTGGCGTGTTTGAACCATGTACACGGCTGGACCATCTGGGGTGGTTACGGTACCTTGCTTCTCAAACCCCGCTTTCTCGTAGCATCGGATCGCTCGCAAGTTGCTCGGCGACGGGTCCGTTTGGATCTTGGTGACCTCGGGATCATTGAACAGCAACTCAACCAGAGCTCGAACCAGCTTGGTTCCCAAGCCTTTGCCCAGTTGTGATGCATTCGCCAGTGACTGGTCTATTCCGCGTACTCCTGGATCGGTTTCTTCTTCCCACCATCCGTCCCCGCTTCCAAGAGCAACGTACGACTGGGCATACCCAATCGGCTCTCCATTCAGCATTGCAATGTATGGAGTGACGGACTCTTGCGCTAAAACGCTTGGCAAGTACTGTTCCTGTACGTCAGCAAGTGTCGGGCGTGCTTCTTCTCCGCCCCACCACTCGACGATATGAGATCGATTTAGCCACTCATAGAGCATCGCAAGGTCATGCTCAGTCATGAGGCGCAGTGTGACGGAATCGTTGCTGTTGGTCACGATGCTGTACTTTGTGATGCCTAACGCCCGCCTAAGGGGCTGGCAACGCATGACACTAAACCCAAACACAACAGCCGTAACCACCACAGCTCATTGGGACTGGAAACGCCACGCGTTGACAGTCCCTCTTGAGGCGTTTGTTATGTGTGTGTTCAAACCATCAAATTTAGTCAGGAACTACTATTAAACCTAATTGCTCTAAAAGTTGTTCTTGCTGCCACGAACAGATTTTTACACCTGTAAGGTCAACTTTCCGAGGGTCTAAACCATACAACTCCGAGTGGCTCAAATCACAACCTTGCAACCTACACTGGCTCCAACACCCTTCAGAAAATACTCCCCGACTTAAATCAGACTCTTTAAATGATGCACCACTCAGATTTGCGCCAATCCATCTATTCTCAAACAAATCACACTTTTCGATACACTGCCTTTCAAAGTTGGCGTATGAAAGATTACAACCTGTTATATAAGCTGAACAAAAATACATTCTGTTCGATACCTGATTCATGAAGCTAGCTTGAGCAAAATTGGCACCCTTTAAATCGCATTCTCTGAACTCGATACCAAAACAATTTGCACCTTTGAAATACGACATTGAAAGACTGCAGTTTTTAAAAGATGCATCTCTAAGATCCGAGTAAGAAAAATCACACCCCTCTAATTCACCTCGTTCAATGAAAGAACAATCTACAAATTGTGTATCGCGGAGGTTCGCTCGTTTAAAGGAACAGCAGAAAAATTTGCAATTTTTAAAATACTGACCACTCATGTCTTGATGTGAAAAGTCTGCTTGTACATATAACTGGTCTGTTTTATCCATTTTCTGGCCCTCTTTCTATTTGAGTCGAAGACTAACATTTACCAACCAGTTCTCAAGAAAAATAAACACCTTAAAAACAGCAACTTACAACCACTTAAAATCGCAAAAATAAGGTACCAAATTGACGCTCTAAGGCACTGTTTTTTAATTCACCCATGCCGCATGGCTAGAAAAAAGTTTTGATTAATCATGGCGCTTGCAAGAAAAACACATAACTTTGTTTTAGGGCGACTGCCCTGCTGCGTAACATCGTTGCTGCTCCATAACATCAAACATCGACCCACGGCGTAACGCGCTTGCTGCTTGGATGCCCGAGGCATAGACTGTACAAAAAAACAGTCATAACAAGCCATGAAAACCGCCACTGCGCCGTTACCACCGCTGCGTTCGGTCAAGGTTCTGGACCAGTTGCGTGAGCGCATACGCTACTTGCATTACAGCTTACGAACCGAACAGGCTTATGTCCACTGGGTTCGTGCCTTCATCCGTTTCCACGGTGTGCGTCACCCGGCAACCTTGGGCAGCAGCGAAGTCGAGGCATTTCTGTCCTGGCTGGCGAACGAGCGCAAGGTTTCGGTCTCCACGCATCGTCAGGCATTGGCGGCCTTGCTGTTCTTCTACGGCAAGGTGCTGTGCACGGATCTGCCCTGGCTTCAGGAGATCGGAAGACCTCGGCCGTCGCGGCGCTTGCCGGTGGTGCTGACCCCGGATGAAGTGGTTCGCATCCTCGGTTTTCTGGAAGGCGAGCATCGTTTGTTCGCCCAGCTTCTGTATGGAACGGGCATGCGGATCAGTGAGGGTTTGCAACTGCGGGTCAAGGATCTGGATTTCGATCACGGCACGATCATCGTGCGGGAGGGCAAGGGCTCCAAGGATCGGGCCTTGATGTTACCCGAGAGCTTGGCACCCAGCCTGCGCGAGCAGCTGTCGCGTGCACGGGCATGGTGGCTGAAGGACCAGGCCGAGGGCCGCAGCGGCGTTGCGCTTCCCGACGCCCTTGAGCGGAAGTATCCGCGCGCCGGGCATTCCTGGCCGTGGTTCTGGGTTTTTGCGCAGCACACGCATTCGACCGATCCACGGAGCGGTGTCGTGCGTCGCCATCACATGTATGACCAGACCTTTCAGCGCGCCTTCAAACGTGCCGTAGAACAAGCAGGCATCACGAAGCCCGCCACACCGCACACCCTCCGCCACTCGTTCGCGACGGCCTTGCTCCGCAGCGGTTACGACATTCGAACCGTGCAGGATCTGCTCGGCCATTCCGACGTCTCTACGACGATGATTTACACGCATGTGCTGAAAGTTGGCGGTGCCGGAGTGCGCTCACCGCTTGATGCGCTGCCGCCCCTCACTAGTGAGAGGTAGGGCAGCGCAAGTCAATCCTGGCGGATTCACTACCCCTGCGCGAAGGCCATCGGTGCCGCATCGAACGGCCGGTTGCGGAAAGTCCTCCCTGCGTCCGCTGATGGCCGGCAGCAGCCCGTCGTTGCCTGATGGATCCAACCCCTCCGCTGCTATAGTGCAGTCGGCTTCTGACGTTCAGTGCAGCCGTCTTCTGAAAACGACAGTTTTTGTGTCATTTTCAGAAGACGACTGCACCAGACAACGCGGTTTGAAGGCTGTTGTGCAGTCGTCTATTGAACGAACAGTATCAGGAGTCCGCTGCACGAATGATGACCTCAAGCCGGTTCTGGTCGCGCTGGCGACCGATCTGCCCCTGGATGTGCGATACCGCGACCACGATCTTTCCGGCGATTGGGCGGGCTACCGCGAATGCCACATCAAGCCCGACCTGCTGCTGATCTACCGCAAGTCCGACGCCGACACCCTGCGACTGGCGCGGCTTGGCTCCCATAGCGAGCTGTTCGGCTGATGCCAGTCGCCTTGTCCGCCAAACGATCATTAGGCGGCCAAACCGGACGCCTGTCCGAAAACATCTTGCGCAACGGGATGACGGACAATAAGATAGGCGGACGGTATAACGGACAAATGGGCGGAAATGGCACTCATCGGCTATGCGCGGGTATCGACGGCGGAACAGGACACCGCCTTGCAGACGGATGCGCTGCGCAATGCAGGCTGCGAACGGGTTTTCGAGGACACGGCATCCGGGGCCAAGGCAGACCGGCCCGGCTTGGCCGATGCGCTGGCTTATCTGCGCGATGGCGATGTGCTGGTCGTCTGGCGGCTGGATCGGCTTGGCCGCTCCCTGCCGCACCTGATTGAGACGGTCGGCAAGCTGGAAGCACGGGGCGTCGGCTTCCGCTCGTTGACTGAAAACATCGACACCACCACGCCGGGCGGACGGCTCATCTTCCATGTGTTCGGTGCGCTGGGCCAGTTCGAGCGCGACCTGATCCGCGAGCGCACCAAGGCCGGGTTGACCGCTGCCGCCGCACGCGGGCGCAAAGGCGGACGCAAGCCGGTTGTCACTGCCGACAAGTTGCAACGAGCGCGGGAGCTTGTCGCCAACGGCTTGAATGTCCGCGAGGCCGCCGCACGCCTCAAGGTAGGAAAAACCGCTCTCTACGCTGCCTTGCAGGCGGCCAGTTCTGGCAGTGCAGCCGACTCCTGATATTTCGTGCAGTCGCCTTCTGAAAACGACAGCATTTTAAATGGTTCCAAAATAGTTTTTTGCCACCCGAGATGTAGTTCCCATTAGGTATACCTTTTTAGAACCACCACATGACGATCGAAACACAACCTTTCGATAGCCTTTTGATCTGACAGCACAAACTTTAAGTGTGATCCGTCATCACAAAGTCGCTTTTGAGTTGTATTTGAGTATTTAAGCGACGTTGCTCACCATTCCTGATCTGCTGAATGGGATGCCAAAGGAGGAAATCTACAGAAGCTGGGCTTTGAGGTGAGTCATCTTTTCGACTCACCGAACAAGCCAGCAGCCAAGCGTAGCGCGGCAGTTCTTTACCCCATGGCTTGGTAATCTCCCCGTCTGCTGTTCTCTTACCCGCTATAGGGGATAAATGTTAGATACCGCCTACAGCGTGTAAGTTACATTTACCACCTGTAACAGGTAAATATTGATATACCTGCCATAGCGTGTAAATTGGAAGAAGGCACGCTACCAGGTTGTCGAATCATGAAAGTAACCAGCGCCAAGCAGCTGAGCGCCTGTATCAAGGATGCCAGGCTTTCTCAAAAGCTCTCTCAAGGCAAAGTGGCCGAGAAAGTGGGGATTAGGCAAGACACAGTCTCCAGCTTCGAGCTCAATCCTGAGTCCACCAAGCTGGAAACCCTGTTCAAGATCCTCGCAGCACTCGAATTGTCAGTGGATATCAAACCCCGCAATGAGTCATCCGAGAGTCCGGCATCGGGCTGGAAGGAGGAGTGGTAATGGCCAATCTGGCTGTCTACATGAACGGCTATCGGGTAGGCACATTCACCAAAACTACCAGCGGCGCCCATCAGTTTCAGTACCATGAGTCATGGCTAGCACAACCGGGCAGCCGTCCGATCTCACTCTCCATGCCATTGCGCCATCAGGCCTACCGGGGCGATGAAGCCTATAACTTCTTCGACAACCTGCTGCCAGATAATACGGAGGTGAGAAACAGGGTTGTAGCACGCTATCAAGCGGCATCAACCCAGCCCTTCGATCTGCTCAGTTGCATTGGCCAGGATAGCGTAGGGGCATTACAGCTGGTTACCGAAGGGCACGATGTTCCAGATGTCAGGCGAATCGACTACAAGGCACTTTCCGATGACGAGCTCGAGCAGATCCTGACCAGCTACAAATCAGGAATCCCTTTGGGGATGGTCAGGGAGCAAGAGGAGTTCCGGATCTCTATCGCCGGGGCGCAAGAAAAGACTGCGCTGCTCTATATCGATGGCCGTTGGTACTTGCCACTCAAAGCAACGCCGACAACCCACATTATCAAACTCCCTATCGGCAAGATTGAAAGCCACTCCTACTCGATAGACCTCTCCCAGAGCGTAGAAAACGAATATCTCTGCACTCTGATTGCCAAGGAGTTTGGTCTACCCGTACCTCACTGCTTCATGATGCAGGTTGGCCAGGTCAAAGCACTGGCTGTGGAACGCTTCGACAGACGTTACGCTGCCGATCGCAGTTGGATAATGCGCCTTCCCCAAGAAGATTTCTGTCAGGTATTGAATGTTCCGTCAGCACGGAAATACGAGAGCCATGGAGGACCAGGGATCACAGACATCATGAAAACCTTGCTGGGCTCTGCGACACCAGAACAGGATCGCTACCTGTTCATGAAATCTCAGGTCCTGTTCTGGCTGCTGGCAGCCACCGATGGCCATGCAAAGAACTTCTCGGTCTTTATTGAACCGGAAGGGCGTTTTCGCCTGACCCCTTTTTACGACATCCTATCTGTCTATCCAGTGTTTGGTGGCCGAGGCCTCAACCGAAGGGACGCCAAGCTCGCTATGGGCCTAGCAAGCAGCAAGGGAAAGAAGTACTCCATTGAGCAGATATTCCCGCGTCATTTCTTCCAAACGGCAAAAACTGTGGGATTTGAGCGTTCTGCTATGGAAGAGATCCTGACAGAACTGGCCAACTCCGTTGATGATGTTATTGAGCGCGTTACCCAGCAATTGCCAGCAGACTTCCCCGATACCATCAGCAGCACCATTCTAGAGGGCCTAAAAGCCCGCTCAGCCAGGCTGATAAAGGGTTGGGATTAAATTGGCGGTATGTGGGATGACTGCACGGTTAGCCAAACTACCTATGGGGAAACTTGCACGGTTCGAAGAGTAAAGCGGCTTTCTAGGCACCGGACGATGCTATAGTCGGTTCAAAATATGTTCAAAACTCACCTAAAAGGCGGCTTTGACTGCGTGTGGTGGCATCGCGTTGATTCATATGGGAAGGCTGCACGATCGAGAATGGACTATATGGGAACGCTGCACGATGGCAGAAACCCGTGAGCGGCCTCTCAATATGCTGTTTTAGTTACTTTTACCCCAAGTGGCCCCCGAAAAGTCACTAACATATTGAAGATAATAAATTATTTACATTCTGCATCGGCAAATAAACCTGCACGGCAGACAATGAAAAGCCCGGGATGATCCCGGGCTTTTTTTGTGCATTTTTTATCCGCAAACCTAGAGGCGGCGCAGGCACCACATGAAGTAAGCGCCCCCTAACAGGGTGGAGACCAGACCGACCGGCACCTCCTGCGGGAACAGGATCTGCTGGCCGACCCAGTCCGCCAACACCATCAGCAGGGCCCCGCATCCCGCCGCACCGAGCAGGTGCCAGCGGGCCCGCACCAGCCCCATCAGCTTGGCCATGTGGGGGGCCAGCAAGCCGGCGAAGGAGAGCGGGCCTATGACCATGGTCGCACTGGCGGTGAGCACGGCCACCAGCAGCAGTATGATGAGCTGGGCACGACTGAGGTGGATCCCCAGGGCCGTCGCCACCGCCGGCCCCATGGGCATCAGATCGAGCCAGCGGCTCACCAGCAAGCAGGCCGCCAGCATCAGCAGCGCCAACCCCGTCAGGCCATAGGCCACCGGCAGGGTGACGTAATAGGTGGAGCCAGACATCCAGGAGAGCAGCTGCTGCACCCGCAGATCGCCGTTGGCCAGGGCGATGGCCTGCAGCGGCTCGAACAGTGCCGTGATGGCGATGCCGGAGAGCAGGATCCGCTCAGGCTGGAAACCGTGCTTGCGGTTGACCAGCACCAGCAGCAACAGGCAGCCGAAGGCACCGAGCAGGCCCCCCAGCAGCATCATGGGCAGCGGCAAAGCGGGCAGCAGCAAGGCCGTCGCTATCACCCCCATAAAGGTGCCGCCGCTCACCCCCAGCAGCTCCGGGCTCGCCATGGGGTTGCTGCTGACCCGCTGTAACAGGGTGCCCGCCAGGGCCAGCAGCACACCGGCAGCACCGGCAGCCAGGGTACGCGGCAGGCGCCACTCCAGCTGGGCCTGCCACCTGAGCCAGCTCGGCCAGCTCCAGCCGTGCATCCCCTGCCCGACCAGCAGGGACGCAACCACCGCCAATAGCAGCCCTATCAACAGCAGGCCGATAAGGCGAGCGGGCGCCCCATGGCGTGCCACCGTCAGGCCGCTGGCGGCCTTGGGAGCGCCTGACTTGAAGGCAAGCCGAGGGATCAGCCAGAGCAGCAGAGGGGCCCCCAGCAGCGCCGTCATGGCCCCGGTCGGGATCAGCACAGGCCAGAAGCGGCTCAGGGATTGCAGCAGCAGATCCGTGGCCGCCAGCAGCAAGGCACCCAGTATGGGGGCCCACAGCAGGCGCTGGCCGAGCTGCCTCACCCCCAGCAGTCGCACCATGGCCGGTGCCGCCAGCCCGATGAAACCGATGAGCCCCACCACGCTCACCACGCAGGCGGTGACGAAGACCGCGAGCCCGAGGCCGGCGAAGCGCAGCTGCTTGAGGGAGACCCCCAGGCTGCGGGCGCTGGCATCGTCCAGCTCCAGCACGCCCAGCGGGCGCACCAGCACAGCGGCCAGGACGCCGGCCAGCAGCAGGCGGGGTAGCAAGTAGCTCACGCCACTCCAGCTGTTCTGGGCCAGGGAGCCGCTGCCCCACACCAGCAGGCCCTTAAGCTCCTCCTGGAAGAAGAGCAGCAGCCCCATGCTGATGGCCGCCAGATAGAGGTTGATCACCAGCCCCGCAAATACGATGACCACAGGGTTGAGCTGGCGACGCCAGGCCAGGGCAAACACCAGCGCCATCGCAAGGCTGCCCCCCGCCATGGCGATCCACTCGCACCCGATCAGCAGCCAGGAGGGGGCGAACAGGGTCACCATCATCAGCGCCAGCTGGGCGCCGGAGGCCACCCCCAGCGTGGTGGGGGACGCGAGGGGATTGCGCAGCACCTGCTGCATCAGGGTGCCGGCCAGCCCGAGGGCGGCACCGGCCAGCAGGCAGACCACCAGCCGCGGCAGCCAGCTGAAGTGAATGACCGCCTGGCGGGCGTCGTCCAGCTCGGGGGAGAAGAGCGCCTGCCACCAGAGTGCGCCCGGCAGCTGGCGCGCCAGCTCACCACAGGCCAGCACCAGGGTCAGCGCCAGCAGGCAGAGGCCCGGGCGCAGCAAGGGAGAGGAGACGAAACGATTCATCGGGTTTCCCCCTTGAAGGCCACGCCGCCCTGAGGCTGAAGTGCCTCGCCGAGCAGGGTGGCGAAACGACGGGCGGCCAGCATGCCGCCGAAACTCCAGGTCGCGGGCAGATGCAGCACGGGCGTGTTCTGTACCAGCGGCAGGTGCTGCCAGAGCCCGGGCTCCTGCAGTTTTTCACTCACCCCCACGGGAATGGGATCCACCACCACCAGCCTGGCCTCGGGAATAGCCAAGAACTGCTCGAGACTGGCCACCGAGAAGCCCCAGGCGTTGGTCTCCCCCTGCCAGGCATTGCGCAGGCCGAGCCGCGCCATCACCGCCTCGAACAGGCTGTGGCGGCCAAACACCCGTACATGGCGCTCGTCGATAAACTGCACCACCAGCAAGGGGGGCAGAGAGGCGGGCAGCGTCTCCTTCATCTGCGCCAGATCCCGCTCCAGCGCGGCGAGCTGGCGCTCGGCCTCGGCGGTTCTGTTCACCAACGCGGCTATGGTCAGGGTCGCCTCGCGCAGCCGCGGCCACAGCTCGGCATCGGGTTCATAGAGGGCGATGGACTGCACCGGCGCGATGCGGGACAGGGTCGGCGCCAGGGGGGCCGCCAGCGGGGAGATGAGGATGAGATCGGGCTTGAGCTCAGCCAGCAGTTCCCGGTTGGGCTGGGCCCGCAGGCCGATGTCGATCACCCCGGCGGGGAGCCTGGGTTCGCCGACCCAGGCGCGATAGGAGTTCACATCCCCCATGGCCAGCGGGGTCACGCCGAGGGCCAGCAGGGTTTCGGCTATGGTCCAGTCCACGGTGGCGATGCGCGGAACAGTGCCGTCGGCAGCAGGGGATGAGGGCGGTGTCTCGGCCTGCGTCGCCAGCGGCAGCAGCAGGCTGACGAGGCAGGGGGCCATCTTCAATAAAAGGTTCAAGAGCTCCCCCGGTCAGACGATGGCGATGGCGTGGTCATGAGCCGGGTGGCGAATGACCTCCATGGGGATGCCATAGATGGAGTTCAGGGTCTCCCCTGTCATGATCTGTTCGGGCTCGCCGTGGGTCAGCAGACGGCCGGTGTGCAGCGCCACCAGCCGATCGCAGAAGCGGGAAGCCATGTTGATGTCGTGAATGACGATGATGACCCCGAGGTTGAGCTGGCGACTCAACTGTTTGACGAGGGTGAGCACCTCCACCTGATGAGCCACGTCCAGGGCGGCCAGCGGCTCGTCCAGCAGGATGAAGCGGCTCTCCTGGGCCAGCAGCATGGCCAGCCAGACCCGGCCCCGCTCGCCGCCGGAGAGGGTATCCACCAGCCTGTCGGCAAACCCCTCGGTATGGGTCAGCGCAATGGCCTTGTCGACCTGGCGGTGATCTTCCGCCCCCATGCGGCCCAGCAGGCCGCGCCAGGGATAGCGCCCCATCTCCACCAGATCCCGGCCGAGCAGGTTCTCGGCGCTCGGCAGATGCTGGGGCAGATAGGCCACCTGACGGGCGAAGTCCCGGTTGCCCCACTCCTGCAGCGGCTTGTCATCGAACAGTATCTCCCCATCGCTCAGGGGCTGCTGGCGTGCCAGCAGCTTGAGCAGGGTGGATTTGCCCGAGCCGTTGTGGCCGATGAGGCCGTAGACCTGACCCTGCTCGAAACGCAGGCTGGTGGGTTGCAGCAGGGTGCGGTCGTTGACCGCGAAGCTGGCGGCTTTCATCTCAAACATGATCTGCTCCCGTGCCGGCGCTGTGCTCGACGCTCGGGTCGGTGAGCGCCATGGCTCGGCGAGCGTTCACCATAAAACCGGCAGATTTCCTCTCAAACATGATTCATTCCTGTGCTGAAAGGGGTTGGCGCTCGCCTCCCCCTTGCGGCCGGCATCAGACCGGCACCTCGCTATCGAGATGGGCGACCGCATCCCGGCTCACCTGCTCGCGCCGCTCGCCGGTCAGCTCGGTGAGCTGGCCCTGACGCATCTCCAGCAGGCGATCCGCCAGGGAGAAATAGAGATCGTCGTGGCTGATGGCGATCACCGTCTTGCCCATCTCCTTGAGGCGTGGCAACAGCACCTGATAGAAGATGCGGCGGAACTGGGGATCCTGATCCGCCGCCCACTCGTCAAACAGCATCACCTCGCGCTGCTCCGCCAGTGCCAGCAGCAGGGCGACCCGCTTGCGCTGCCCCTGGGAGAGATCGATGTTGGCGATGAAGCCCTCCTCGATGGCAAGCTTGCTGCCCATCTGCAGCCGCTCCAGCCACTCGGCCACCAGGGCCTCTTTCGGCTCAGGCCCCAGCAGGTGCTGGAACAGGTGGTAGTCGGTGAAGATGGCGGAGAAGAGCGCCAGGTAGGCGTTGCGATCGGCAATGGGCTCACCATCCAGCAGGATCCGGCCAGAGACCGGCTGATAGAGCCCGGTCAGCAGCATGGCCAGGGTCGACTTGCCGGAGCCGTTGCCGCCAATGATGAAGAGCTGCTCCCCCCGCTCAATGGTCAGATTGATGGGCCCCACGGCGAAACCGCCCTCCCCCTGATAGTGAAAGCTCACCTGCTCCAGCTCGATGCGCTGCCAGGGACGAGGCGCCGGCGGCAGCGGGAACCTGGGCTCCGGCTCGGCCAGATTCAGGGTCGCTATCTTGTCGAACGCCACCTGGGCCGAGATCAGGGTCGGCAGGGCGCCTATGCCCTGCAGCAGCGGGGTGCGCAGGAACAGCAGGGTCAGGGCGAAGGTGGCGGCCACATTGGTGTTGGCCCAGCCGAGGCCATTGGCCAGGAAGAAGACCAGACCTATGGCCCCCAGCATCATGATGTTCGACCAGTTCACCGCGCTCAGGTGATAGGTATCGGCACGGATGATCTCCCGGCGGTAGTCCCGGGCGTTCTGCTCATAGAGCTGGTGGTAGACGAAGTGGGCCCGCTCGCGATTGAGGGCCAGCTCCTTGCTGCCCGCGATGATGGACTGGTAGTTTTGGTAGAGCCTGTCTTCGGCCTGACGCATCCGGGCCAGGTGGCGATAGACCCGGTTCACCAGCAGCCAGCCCACCACCATGGTCACGGTGACCCAGAGGGCGGTGACACCGAGCAGGGCGGGAGAGAGCAAGCCGAGGTAGATGATGGAACCCAGGGTGAGCACCAGCCCCTGCACCAGCTCCGGCAGGCGCACGAAGGCAATGGTGATCTGGCCAATGTCGCTGGAGAGGGAGGCCAGCAGCGGCCCCTGCCCTATCTGGCGAATGCGGGCGACGTCGGTGTCCAGCAGTTGCTTGAGCAGGCGGCCTCGCAGGTGATAGACGAAATGGTGACCCAGGGTGGTCAATGCCAGCTGGGATCCCAGCGTGATCACCAGCAGCAGCAAGATAAGGGCGATCAGCTGGCCAAGCACGGGTAATGGCTCACCAACTGATTCGATAAGGGATTGATTGATAAAGGCAATAACACCTATCCCGCTCACTGCGCTGAGCAGGCTGAGCAGGGTAATGGCGATGAAGGGCCAACGATATTGGCGGTAAACCAGTGACAAGAGTTCCATGACAGGCCTGTATACAAAAAGAAGGAGGGCGGGAGCTTGAGGCTCCCGCCCGGCCTGTATCTTACCAGCGGTAGTTGACGGAGCCGACTATGCTGCGCGGCTCGCCGTAGTAGCAGTAGTAGTCACAGCTCGCCACATAGGTGTCGTTCAGCAGGTTGTTGACGTTGACCTGGGCACGCCAGTTCTTGGCAAAATCATACCCGATCATCGCATCCCACACCGTCTGGGCCGGCACCTGGGCCGAACCGTAGATGGGGCTGTAGTCCGCATTCACGGCACCTATGCCGACGCTGGAGCCGATGTAGCGCACCCCGGTGCCCAGTTCCAGCCCGGAGACCGGGCCCTGCAGCACCTGGTAGTTGCCCCAGAAGGAGGCCTGATGACGGGGGATCAGGCTGGCACGACGATCGCCATCGCCGGTGTCGTTGGTCTTGGCATCGGTATAGGTGTAGGCCGCTGTCAGGCGCAGCGCCTCTGTGGCCTGCACGCTCCCTTCCAGTTCCACGCCCCGGGAGGTCACTTCACCGGCCTGGGTCTGCTGGCCGGAACCGGTAGAGACGAGCGAGTTGGTCTGTTCCAGATCGAACAGCGCCAGGTTGATGTAGCCATCGAGGAAGCTGGGGGCGTACTTGATGCCGGTCTCGTACAGCTTGCCTTCCAGCGGCTTGTAGGAGTTCTTGGTGTTCGGGTCTATGCCAGGCAGCACTTCGAACGACTCCGCATAGGCGAAGTAAGGGGAGAGGCCGTTGTCGGCCAGGTACATCAGGCTGCCGGAGAGCGAGAGGTTGTCGTCATACTGCTTCTCGTTCTTGCTGGTGGCTTCGCTGATGTTGTGGGTCTCCACATAGTCGAAGCGACCACCCGCGGTCAGCAGCCAGCGATCGTCCCAGCGGATCTGGTGCTGGGCATAGAAGCCGCTCTGGCCCTTGGTGCTCTTCTGATGGGTGGTGGTGGACTCGTCGAAACCGGGGAAGCCGCCGTGATCCGGGTGCAGGGTGTCGATGGATCCCATGCCGTAGTTGTCGGCTTCCTGGCCTTCGTTCACGTGACGCTGCAGATCGATCCCCAGCAACAGGGTCTGTTCGGTACGATCCGTGTTCCAGTAGCCCACCAGCTGGTTGTCCATGGTGCCGCTCTTGGTGTCGCCATCCCGGTAGACCAGCCCCCGGTAGGCGGTGGTGCCTTCATAGGTCGGGAAGATATAGGTCTGACGCAGCAGCAGATCGTTGTAGTTGAAGCGGACGTTCTGCTTGAACTCCCAGGTCTCGTTGATCTGGTGAGCCAGCTCGTAGCCGGCGGAGATCTGGGTGTTGCGGTTGCGATCGTAATCCGGCTGGCTCAGGTTGGTGGCGGGATCAATCTGGCCACCCTCTGTATTGAGGGTGCCGTAAACCGGGAAGAAGCCGTTGGTCGGCACTCCTTCATCGTGCAGGAAGCTGGCCAGCAGGGTCAGGCTGGTGCGATCCGAAAGATCGAAGGTGACGCTCGGCGCCAGGTAGGCACGCTCGTTGTAGGTGCCATCCAGCACCCCATCCCGCTCTTTATAGAGGGCCACCATGCGGTAGCGGCTATCGTCGGTCAGGGCATCGGAAACATCCACCCCGATCTGGCGATGATCCCGGCTGCCGAGTTGCAGATCCAGCAGACCCTGGGGGGTGACGGTCGGCTTCTTGCTGATGGCGTTGATCACGCCGCCGGGAGGCGCCTCGCCGTAGAGGATGGAGGCCGGCCCTTTCAGCACTTCCACGCTCTCCAGGCCGAAGGGTTCCGGGGTCCAAACATAGTAGCCGGTGCCGAACAGGCGGTTGCCATCCAGGTAGGAAGCCGCATCGAAGCCGCGCACCTTGAACCAGTCGGTGTTGTTGTCGGAGCCATAGAGGCCGGTGAGTACGCCGGAGCGGTAGCGCACGGCTTCATCGAGCTGCTGCACGGCATGCTGATCCAGCTCCTCGCGGTTGACCACGGAGACGGCGCGCGGGGTCTCGGCCATGGGCACTTCCACCTTCATGGCGGTGCCGGTGACCACCATGGTTTCGCTGGCCTTGGGCAGGACATTCTCCTCGGCCAGGGCAGGCAAGGTACCCAGCAGGCACGCCAGAGGCACCAGACGCCCCAGCAGGGAGAGGGCCGGGGCGAATGAATCTTCTGTTTGAACTGTCATGTTTTAAGTCTCAATTCTTCAATGAGTTGGTTTCATGTTTTTATGAGACGGGCCAGGCCCGCCCCGCCGAACGATGCGGCGAATAAAGCAGCGTCATGCTACTACAGGAGGTAATCTCAATCGATTGAATAATTGCCAATCATTCGCATCCGTATTGATGAAGAGCAAGGAGATCCCACTCAGCCGGCAAAAGTGGATACGAAAGAGTCTTTTTGGCGGGGTGCCATATATAAGGAAGAGCAGAAGAGAAAAAAGAGTGAGGATCCGCGGCGGGATCTCGGCCATCGCAAAGAGGCCGAATATCCCCAAGGCTTATCCATATTTATCCACATGCTTTGGCGGTAGAATCCGGATCCTCATCGCATCAGGAATCATATCGTCATGGCCAAATTCAACCTCATCGTCGGCTCCATGCTGGGCGCCGCCGAGTATGTCGCCGACCACCTTGCCCAGCAGATCGAACAGGAGGGCCACCAGACAGAGATCCATAACCCTGCCCGCCTGGCGACCATCATGGCCGAGCCTGACGCCATAATGCTGATCGTCACCTCGACCCATGGTGCCGGGGACGTGCCGGACAATCTCCAGCCCTTCGCAAAAGATCTTTCCGAGCAAAAACCGGATCTTGCCGCGTTTCGTTACGGGGTGGTCGCCCTGGGAGACAGCAGCTACGACACCTTCTGCGCCGGCGGCAAGACCCTGGATCGCCTGTTGCACGAGTGCGGAGCCAGCCGGATCGGCGAGCGGCTGGAGATAGATGTCACCCGCTACGAGATCCCGGAAGATGCCGCCCAGGCCTGGATCCACCCCTGGCTCGCCTCGATCCCCTGATCAAGGAGGGAGATCCCCGGCCAGGAGACGATCTCCCCTCCTCCCCCCGGATTGACTATCCACCAGGTTATTCACATTCCGATCCGGCAGACTTGTTCTACATGCTTACCCACAGCAATCGGGGTGGATGTGGATAAGTATGGCTCAAACCTCTGTAAAACCTATAGTTATCCTATGTGCTAGTTATCTACAGATCCGGTGCTGTGTATAAATACCCTGGTTGTCCCCCGGTTCCCCGGGCCAGGATCCAAGCTTTTCCACAGGCTGGGATCGTCTTTAAGATAATGATCTTTATGATCAAAAAGTGCTTATCAACAGAAACCCCGGATCCTAATAAAAGATCCAGTAAAAGATCGATCTAAAGATCCTTAAGATCTACTAACGGATCCTGATCCCCCAAAGGCGATCAACTAGACGTTTCACTGAGCACGTGAAACAGATAGAATGTTTGCCCCCTTGATACGGGGTTTTAGACGGCAAACAAAACGATCTCAGGCGTGCAGATCAAGGTGATCCCAATGCAATACCATGAACAATTTGATGTGATCGTCGTCGGTGGCGGTCATGCAGGAACCGAGGCGGCGGCGGCTTCTGCCCGCATGGGCATGAATACCCTGCTGCTGACTCACAACATCGATACCCTGGGCCACATGTCGTGCAACCCGGCGATCGGTGGGATCGGTAAGGGACACCTGGTCAAGGAAATCGACGCCCTCGGCGGGATCATGGCCCGTGCCATCGATCTTGGCGGGATCCAGTTTCGCACCCTCAACTCCTCCAAGGGCCCGGCAGTGCGTGCCACTCGTGCCCAGGCGGATCGTCTGCTCTACAAGGCGGCAGTACGGGAGATGCTGGAGAATCAGCCTAACCTGAAGATCTTCCAGCAGGCCTGTGACGATCTCATCATGGACGGGGATCGCGTCGCAGGTGTCGTGACCCAGAGCGGGATCCGCTTTCACGGCAAGACGGTGGTACTGACCGTTGGCACCTTCCTCAACGGCTTGATCCACATCGGCATGGACAACTACAAGGGCGGCCGCGCAGGGGATCCTCCCTCGATCGCCCTCGCCCAGCGCCTGCGGGAACTGCCGCTGCGCATCGACCGCCTCAAGACGGGCACTCCGCCACGGATCGATGCCCGCAGTGTCGATTTCTCCGTGATGCAGGCCCAGGCGGGCGACACGCCGACCCCGGTATTCTCCTTCATCGGTGATGCCAGCCAGCATCCGCGCCAGATCTCCTGCTTCGTGACCCACACCAACGAGCAGACTCACGAGGTGATCCGCAACAACCTGGATCGCAGCCCCATGTACGCCGGGGTGATCGAGGGGATTGGCCCGCGCTACTGCCCGTCGATCGAGGACAAGATCACCCGTTTCGCCGACAAGACGGCGCACCAGATCTTCGTGGAACCGGAAGGGCTGACCACGCACGAGCTTTACCCGAACGGGATCTCCACCAGCCTGCCGTTCGACGTGCAGGTACAGATCGTCCGTTCGATCCGCGGCTTCGAAAATGCCCACATCACCCGTCCCGGCTATGCCATCGAATATGACTTCTTCGATCCGCGGGATCTCAAGGCGAACATGGAGAGCAAGTGCATCCCCAATCTGTTCTTCGCCGGCCAGATCAACGGCACCACGGGTTACGAAGAGGCTGGAGCCCAGGGCCTGCTGGCGGGGCTGAACGCCGCCCTGCGCGCCCAGGACAAGGATCCCTGGCATCCCCGTAGGGATCAGGCCTACATGGGCGTGATGATGGACGACCTCTCCACCCTGGGGACCCGCGAGCCCTATCGTATGTTCACCAGCCGCGCCGAATACCGGCTGCTGCTGCGGGAAGACAACGCTGACTTGCGTCTGACCCCGGCCGGCCGCGAGCTGGGCCTGGTGGACGATGAGCGCTGGGCCAGGTTCAACAGCAAGCTGGAGTCGGTGGAGCAGGAGCGTCAGCGTCTGCGCAGCACCTGGATCCATCCCCAGCATGTGGCCGTGCCCGGCATCAATGCCCTGGTCAACACCCCCATCAGCCGGGAACACAGCCTGGAAGAGCTGATGCGTCGCCCGGAAGTGACCTATGACGCCCTGATGGCGATCGAGGGGGTAGGCCCGGCCCTCGCGGATCCGGCCGCCGCCGATCAGGTGGAGATCCAGATCAAGTACGCCGGTTACATCGATCGTCAGCAGGACGAGGTGGAGAAGCAACTGCGCAACGAAAACACCCTGTTGCCGCTGGACATGGATTACCGCGACGTCAACGGTCTCTCCAACGAGGTGATCGCCAAGCTGAACGATGCCAAGCCCCAGACCATAGGTCAGGCGTCCCGCATCTCCGGCATCACACCGGCGGCCATCTCCATCCTGCTGGTACACCTGAAAAAACACGGTTTGCTGCGTAAAACCGCCTGAGGATCCTTGCCCTTGGAAAACATGCTGGAAAGATTGAACGGCCTGCTCGCGCAGGCCGATATCGTTATAGCTGAGACTCAAAAGACCCAACTTATCAAGCTGGTCGAGTTGCTGCACAAGTGGAACAAGGCTTACAATCTCACCTCGGTGCGCGAGCCTGACGCCATGCTGGTCAAGCATATCCTCGACAGTCTGGTGGTGAGCCCTCACCTTCGCGGTGAACGCTTCATCGACGTGGGAACCGGCCCGGGTCTGCCGGGTCTGCCGCTCGCCATCATCAACCCGGACAAGCAGTTTGTGCTGCTCGACAGCCTGGGCAAGCGGATCAGCTTCATCCGCCAGGTGACTCAGGAGCTGGGACTCACCAACGTGACCCCTGTGCTGAGCCGTGTGGAAGCCTATCAGCCCGAACAGGGCTTCGATGGCGTGCTGAGCCGGGCCTTTGCCTCCCTGGAGGACATGCTGACCTGGTGTCACCACCTGCCGTCCGAGGAGGGCAGCTTCCTGGCGCTCAAGGGACAATACCCGGCGCAGGAGCTGGCCCAGTTGCCGGCCAATATCCGCCTGGTGGCCTCCCATCCCCTGGTGGTGCCCGAGCTGGAAGGCGAGCGTCACCTGCTGGAGTTTAAAACCATCTAGCCCGCTTGGGCTGCCGTTTCATTGAGGGGATAGTGTGGGAAAAGTCATCGCCATAGCCAACCAGAAGGGTGGGGTCGGAAAAACCACCACCTGCGTGAACCTGGCGGCCTCCATGGCGGCTACTCGCCGCAAGGTGCTGGTGATCGATCTGGATCCCCAGGGCAATGCCACCATGGGCAGCGGCGTCGACAAGTATGACGTCGAACGTACCGCCTACGAGCTGCTGATCGAAGATACCCCGGTGCGGGAGGTGATCGTCACCGACACCTCCGGCGGCTATCACCTGATCGCCGCCAACGCCGACGTGACCGCGGCCGAAATTCGCCTCATGGAGTTCTTCGCCCGGGAGATTCGGCTGCGCAACGCCATCGCCTCGGTGCGCGACAAGTATGATTACATCTTCATCGACTGTCCCCCCTCCCTCAACATGTTGACCGTCAACGCCATGGCCGCCGCCGACTCCGTGCTGGTGCCCATGCAGTGCGAATACTATGCCCTGGAGGGGCTGACCGCCCTGGTCGACACCATCAGCAAGCTGGCCGCCGTGGTCAATCCGGATCTCAAGATCGAGGGGGTGCTGCGCACCATGTTCGATCACCGCAACCGGCTGGCCAATGATGTGTCCGATCAGCTTAAACAGCACTTCGGGGACAAGGTCTATCGCACCATCATCCCCCGCAACGTGCGGCTGGCGGAGGCGCCGAGCTTCGGAGCCCCGGCCATGCACTATGACAAATCATCGGTGGGTGCCAAGGCCTATCTGGCTCTGGCTGGCGAGATACTGCGCCGCCAGGAGCAGGCGCCACAGGCGGCCATCGCAGATCGAGAGAGCATATGACCCCGAAAAAACGTGGGCTGGGCAAGGGGCTGGATGCCCTGCTCAGCACCAGCACGGCCGCGCGCCAGAAACAGGTGATGAGCGATCAGCGCACCGAAGAGGCCATGGCCCCCGCCCCCCAGGGCGAGCTGCGCAAGCTGCCGGTGGAGTGGCTGCGTTCGGGCAAGTATCAGCCGCGCAAGGACATGTCCCAGGACGCGCTGGACGATCTCGCCAACTCCATTCGCGCCCAGGGGGTGATCCAGCCCATAGTGGTGCGCCCCCTCGGCGAGCAGTCGTTCGAGATCATCGCCGGCGAGCGGCGCTGGCGCGCCTCCCAGCTCGCCCGGCTCGAGGTGGTGCCCTGCATCGTCAAGGACGTGCCCGACGAGGCCGCCGTGGCCATCGCCCTGATTGAGAACATCCAGCGCGAAGACCTCAACGCCATCGAGGAAGCCGTCGCCCTGCAGCGGCTGCTGACCGAGTTCGAGCTGACCCACCAGCAGGTGGCCGAGGCGGTGGGCAAGTCCCGCACCACGGTGACCAACCTGCTGCGCCTCAACCAGCTCAACGACGACGTGAAGCGGTTCGTGGAGCATGGCGACCTCGACATGGGTCATGCCCGTGCCCTGCTGGCCCTGAGCGGCCCGGCCCAGTCCGAGCTGGCCAAACTGGTGGCCCAGAAGGGGTTGACCGTGCGAGATACCGAGCGCTTGGTGCAAAAAACATTGGAACCGGCAAAAACCAGGGTTGAACCGGTTCGGGATCCGCAATTTGCTTACCTCGAGCGTCAGATTTCCGAAAAAATTGGTAATCAGGTGCAATTGCAGCAAGGCAAACAGGATAGTGGCAAGTTAGTAATAAGTTACGAGAACTTGGCCGATTTGGATCGGGTTTTGGGCTATTTTGGCCTGTCAGAATCGTGATTTTTACGCTTTGTGTAGTAATAAAACATCCATTCCTTTCGATATGAACATAACCTTAATTTTGTGCGGAAAGCCGCAAAATTTAAGGGTTTTTGCCATGTTGCAATAGCTGTCTTCAAGGGTATAATTTGACCGGCTTTTGGGGCTGTAAATTCGTGCATGCCAACATGTCGTTTTTTACAGTTCTGTAATGTTCAGGGGGCGTAGGTGAAGCAGAA
This sequence comes from Aeromonas bivalvium, assembly GCF_046078285.1. Lineage (NCBI taxonomy): Bacteria > Pseudomonadati > Pseudomonadota > Gammaproteobacteria > Aeromonadales > Aeromonadaceae > Aeromonas > Aeromonas bivalvium. Next base: position 21,796 of record NZ_JBGXBV010000007.1, on the reverse strand, counting down.
ATTGGCCTGGAAAGGTTTGACACTGGCCCTGGCGATGATTGCTTGCCAACTCACCCTGATCCTGGCTGTAAGTGCCGCTTGGGTTCACCTGAAGGGCATTTCGGCTGGATATGCGTCCCTCTATGGGGGAGGCATATACCTGATTCCACAACTCCTGTTCAGTCTGTTTACGTTGAACCGGAACCTCGGCCCCGGGAGTGCGGGCTGGGTGTTGTGGGATTTTTATGTTGGAGCAGGGATCAAGCTGGTAAGTACCGTCGCACTCTTCGTGGCAGTGCTCTCGTACGTCGAGGTGGATCACCTTCCCCTCTATGTCACCTATTCGCTCTCCCTGTTTTTCCAATGGGTCATCACGATCGTTCTCAATAACCGCTACTAGGAAAACTCATGGCTGCAACCGGAGAAGCCCTGACTACTCAGGGATACATCTCCCACCACCTGCACCATCTGCAAGTGGGTTCGGGGTTCTGGACGGTAAATATCGACTCCATGATATTTTCCGTTATCCTCGGCGCTCTGTTTATCTGGATATTCCGCAAGGTGGCTGCTACGGCGACCAGCGGTGTACCGGGCAAGCTTCAGTGTTTTGTAGAAATGGTTGTCGAGTTTGTGGATGACACCGTCAAGGGTATCTTCCACGGTAAGAGCAAGCTGATCGCTCCGCTGGCACTGACCGTGTTCATCTGGGTTTTCCTGATGAACTTGATGGATCTCATCCCGGTTGACTACCTGCCCTACACAGCACAAGTGCTGGGCATCCCCTACTTGCGAGTAGTTCCTTCCGCCGATGTTAACATCACCATGTCCATGGCCCTGGGTGTCTTCGCCTTGATCATCATCTACAGCATCAAGATGAAGGGCGTCTCGGGTTTTGTGAAAGAGTTGACCCTCAACCCTTTCAATCACTGGGCAATGATCCCTGTTAACCTCGCGTTGGAGTTGGTTACCCTGCTGTCCAAGCCCATCTCTCTGGGTCTGCGTCTGTTTGGTAACATGTATGCCGGTGAACTGGTGTTTATCCTGATCGCTGGTCTGCTACCGTGGTGGTCCCAATGGCTCCTTAGTGTGCCCTGGGCGCTGTTCCACATTCTGGTAATTACTCTGCAAGCCTTTATCTTCATGGTATTGACCATTGTCTATTTGTCGATGGCCAGTGAAGACCATTAATCCTGTTACGTTTACTAGCTCTGTTTGGAGAATATAAAGATGGAAATGATTTACTTCGCCGCTGCAATCATGCTGGGTATGGCCGCTGTTGGTGCCGCTATCGGTATCTCTCTGCTGGGTGGCAAGTTCCTGGAAGGCGCCGCTCGTCAACCTGACCTGATGCCTATCCTGCGTACCAACTTCTTCATCGTAATGGGTCTGGTCGACGCTATCCCGATGATCGTGGTCGGTATGGCTCTGTACCTGATCTTCGGGGTTGCAGCCTGATAAGTGATGCGGTTGTTATCACTTTCTTTTTAAATTTCATATAGAGAGGTCTTGGTTGTGAGTATCAATGCCACCCTCCTCGGTCAGACACTTGCTTTCATCATTTTTGTCTGGTGCTGCATGAAGTTCGTATGGCCGCCGCTGATGGCTGCCATCGAAGCCCGTCAGAAAGCTATCTCTGACGGACTCTCTTCAGCAGAGCGTGCCAAAAAAGATCTGGACTTGGCCAAGGCCAACGCCAGCGATCAGCTGAAAGAAGCCAAGCGTCAGGCTGCCGAAATCATTGAACAGGCCAACAAACGCAAGGCCCAGATCATCGATGAGGCGGCAACCGGTGCCCAGGCTGAGCGGGAGAAAATCCTGGCTCAAGGCCGTGCCGAGATCGACGCTGAACGTCATCGTGCCAAAGAAGAACTGCGCAAGCAGGTTGCTGCTCTTGCCATTGCGGGCGCAGAGAAGATCCTGGCGCGCCACATCGACCAGGCTGCCAACAGCGACATCGTCGACAAACTGGTAGCAGAACTGTAACGGGAACGGGGCCATGTCTGAACTGACTACTATCGCTCGCCCCTACGCCAAGGCTGCTTTCGAGTTTGCCGTTGAGCACAAGGCGGTGGACCAATGGCTGGAGATGCTCGATTTCGCGGCGCAAGTCGTGGAGAACGAGACCATCCACTCCATGGTGCACGGCTCTGTGGCTGCCGAGTCCCTCGCAAACCTGTTTGTGAGTGTCTGCGGTGAACAACTCGACGCGCATGGCCAGAACCTGATCCGGGTGATGGCTGAGAATGGTCGCTTGGGTGTGCTGCCGGCGGTCGTGACCGAATATGTATTGCTCAAGGCTGAACTCGACAAAGAAGTTCAGGCTGACGTGATTTCGGCACACGAACTGACCGACCAGCAGAAGGCCGCTATTCAGGCTTCTCTGGAGCAACGTCTCGCACGCAAAGTGAAGCTGAATTGCAGCATGGATGCGTCCTTGATGGCCGGAGTGCTCATCAAGGCCGGAGATCTGGTTATCGACGGCACAGTCCGCGGTAAGCTGGATCGCATGGCCGACGCGCTGCAATCTTGATTGGGGTATTAGAGCATGCAACTGAATTCCACTGAAATCGCCGAGCTTATCAAGCAGCGCATCGCGCAGTTTGATGTCAAGAGCGAAGCGCGCAACGAAGGTACCATCGTCTCCGTAAGCGACGGTATCATTCGTATCCACGGTCTGGCCGATGCCATGCAGGGTGAAATGATCGAGCTGCCGGGCAACCGCTTCGCTCTGGCATTGAACCTGGAGCGTGACTCCGTCGGTGCCGTGGTCATGGGTCCCTACGCCGATCTGGCCGAAGGGATGAAAGTAAAAGGGACTGGCCGCATTCTGGAAGTGCCGGTCGGTCGTGGTCTGTTGGGCCGGGTGGTCAACACCCTGGGTCAGCCTATCGACGGTAAGGGCCCCATCGACAACGACGGCTTCTCGCCGATCGAAGTCATCGCACCGGGCGTTATCGAGCGTAAGTCTGTTGACCAGCCTGTCCAGACCGGCCTGAAAGCCATCGATGCCATGATCCCCATCGGTCGTGGCCAGCGTGAGCTGATCATCGGTGACCGTCAGGTGGGCAAGACCGCCATCGCCATCGACACCATCATCAACCAGAAAGACTCTGGTATTAAGTGTGTGTACGTCGCGATCGGCCAGAAGGCTTCCACCATCGCCAACGTGGTGCGCAAGCTGGAAGAGCACGGCGCCCTGGCCAACACCATAGTCGTGGTTGCCTCCGCGTCCGAAGCCGCTGCCCTGCAGTACCTGGCGCCCTATGCCGGTTGCTCCATGGGTGAGTACTTCCGTGACCGCGGCGAAGACGCGCTCATCATCTATGATGACCTGTCCAAGCAAGCCGTGGCCTACCGCCAGATCTCCCTGCTGCTGCGCCGTCCGCCTGGACGCGAAGCCTACCCGGGTGACGTCTTCTATCTGCACTCCCGTCTGCTCGAGCGCGCCTCCCGCGTCAACGTCGAGTACGTCGAGAAGTTCACCAAGGGTGCCGTGACTGGCAAGACGGGGTCTCTGACCGCGCTGCCGATCATCGAAACCCAGGCCGGTGACGTGTCTGCGTTCGTTCCGACCAACGTGATCTCCATCACCGATGGTCAGATCTTCCTGACCACTCAGCTGTTCAACTCCGGTATTCGTCCGGCGGTTGACCCGGGTATCTCCGTATCCCGGGTAGGTGGCGCGGCCCAGACCAAGATCGTCAAGAAGCTGTCCGGTGGTATCCGTACCGCACTGGCCCAGTACCGCGAGCTGGCGGCCTTTGCCCAGTTCTCTTCCGATCTGGACGAGGCGACCCGCAAGCAGCTGGACCACGGTCAGAAAGTGACCGAGCTGATGAAGCAGAAACAGTACTCTCCGATGAGCGTGGCCCAGCAGTCGCTGGTGCTGTTCGCCGCCGAGAAGGGTTACCTCTCCGATGTCGAAATCGCCAAGATCGTCGACTTCGAAGCCGCTCTGCTCTCTTACGCCAATACCCAGCATGGTGAGCTGATGGCTGAGATCAATGCCAAGGCCGACTACAACGATGACATCGTTGGCAAGCTGACTGCGTTGCTCGATACCTTCAAGGCAACCCAGACCTGGTAAGCGTGTGTGGCAGCGCAAGCTGCCACCTGATGGAGAGAAGAGATGGCCGGCGCAAAAGAGATACGTAACAAGATCGGGAGTGTGAAGAACACTCAGAAGATCACCGGCGCTATGGAAATGGTGGCAGCAAGCAAGATGCGCCGTGCGCAGGAACGCATGTCTGCCAGCCGTCCGTACGCTGAAACCATGCGCAAGGTGATCGGCCATATCGCCCAGGGGAACTTGGAATACAAGCACCCCTACCTCATGGAACGTGAGGTCAAGCGAGTGGGTTACATCGTCGTCTCCACCGACCGTGGCCTGTGTGGCGGCCTGAACATCAACCTGTTCAAGGCAGCCCTCAACGATATGAAGCAATGGAGCGCGAAAGGAGCCAAGGTTGACCTGGCTCTGATCGGCAACAAAGCCTCCGGCTTCTTTCAGCGGCACGGTGCCAAGGTGCAAGCCCATGTCTCCGGACTGGGTGACAACCCGAGCATCAATGACCTGATCGGTTCAGTGAAGGTCATGCTGAAGGCGTACGACAACGGTGAGATAGACAAGCTGTATCTGGTGTACAACAAGTTCGTGAACACCATGGTCCAGCAACCCCGAGTCGATCAATTGCTGCCTTTGCCCGTAACAGAAGACAGCAAGCTCGCCAAGAAGCACCACTGGGATTACCTCTATGAGCCGGATCCCAAGAAGCTGCTGGATACCCTGCTGATTCGCTATGTCGAGTCCCAGGTGTACCAGGGTGTGGTGGAAAACTTGGCCAGCGAACAGGCAGCCAGAATGGTTGCCATGCAAGCCGCGACTGACAACGCCGGCAACCTGATTAACGATCTGCAACTGGTATACAACAAGGCCCGTCAGGCCAGTATCACCCAGGAGCTGACAGAGATCGTTTCCGGTGCTGCTGCGGTGTAAGGCAAGGGTTATCAAAGGTTTAGAGGATTTGACATGAGTAATGGTTTCATCGTCCAAATCATCGGCGCTGTGGTGGACATCGAGTTCCCGCAGAATGCCGTGCCCAAGGTGTACGATGCTCTGAGCGTCGTCAGCGAAGGTCAAGGCCAGGGTCTGGTGCTGGAAGTGCAGCAGCAGATCGGTGGCGGTGTCGTACGCTGCATCACCATGGGTTCCTCCGACGGTCTGCGTCGTGGGTTGGAAGTAGTTAATACCGGCAAGGCAATCCAGGTACCGGTCGGTACCTCGACCCTGGGCCGCATCATGAACGTACTGGGCGACCCCATCGACGAGAAGGGTCCGATCGGCGAAGAAGAGCGTTGGTCCATCCACCGCGAAGCCCCCAGCTACGAAGATCAGTCCAACAGCAACGACCTGCTGGAGACCGGCATCAAGGTTATCGACCTGGTATGCCCGTTCGCCAAGGGTGGTAAGGTTGGTCTGTTCGGCGGCGCCGGTGTCGGCAAGACCGTCAACATGATGGAGCTGATCCGTAACATCGCCATCGAACACAGCGGTTACTCCGTGTTCGCCGGTGTGGGCGAGCGTACCCGTGAGGGTAACGACTTCTACCACGAGATGATGGAGTCCAACGTACTGGACAAGGTATCTCTGGTTTACGGTCAGATGAACGAGCCGCCCGGAAACCGTCTGCGCGTGGCGCTGACCGGCCTGACCATGGCCGAGAAGTTCCGTGACGAGGGTCGTGACGTGCTGTTCTTCGTGGACAACATCTACCGTTACACCCTGGCCGGTACCGAGGTATCCGCACTGCTGGGCCGTATGCCTTCCGCAGTAGGTTACCAGCCGACCCTGGCCGAGGAGATGGGTGTTCTGCAAGAGCGCATCACCTCCACCAAGACAGGTTCCATCACTTCAGTCCAGGCCGTTTACGTGCCTGCGGATGACTTGACCGACCCGTCGCCGGCGACCACCTTCGCCCACCTGGATGCGACCGTGGTACTGTCCCGTCAGATCGCGGCGCTGGGTATCTACCCGGCCGTTGACCCGCTGGACTCCACCTCCCGTCAGCTGGATCCGCTGGTGGTTGGCAAGGAGCACTACGAGACAGCTCGTGGCGTTCAGACCGTACTGCAGCGCTACAAGGAGCTGAAGGACATCATCGCCATCCTGGGTATGGATGAACTGTCAGAAGAAGACAAACTGACCGTCGCCCGTGCCCGTAAGATCGAGCGTTTCCTGTCCCAGCCGTTCTTCGTGGCCGAAGTATTTACCGGTTCTCCGGGCAAATACGTGCCGCTGAAAGAGACCATCCGTGGTTTCCAGGGCATCCTGAAAGGCGAGTATGACGATCTGCCCGAGCAGGCGTTCTACATGGTTGGCGGTATCGACGAAGTCGTCGAGAAAGCCAAGAAACTGTAAGCCTCGATAGGAGGGCCCATGGCTGAGATATCCTTTCACCTGGACGTGGTGAGCGCCGAAGGAAAGCTGTTTTCCGGTCGCGTACAATCTGCTCAGGTATCAGGCTCCGAGGGTGAGCTGGGTCTCCGCCACGGTCATGCGCCGCTGCTGACTTCCATCAAGCCGGGCCTGGTCCGCTTGGTGAAGCAGAACGGTGATGAAGAGGTGATGTACATCTCCGGCGGCATGCTGGAAGTACAACCCGAAGCCGTGACTGTGCTGGCCGATACCGCGATTCGTGCCGATGACCTGGATGAGGCGAAAGCCCAGGAAGCCAAGCGTCGTGCCGAGGAGCGGATCCACAGCTCCCATGGTGACATCGATTACGCCCAGGCCGCCACCGAGCTGGCCAAGGCGATGGCCCAACTGCGGGTTATCGATATCGTCAAAAAGAATTACCGTTAATAGCGGTACTATCAAAAGCGACCTTCGGGTCGCTTTTTTTTTGCCCGTTCGATAGACTCCGCCGAGCATTTCCTCATGTTTCAAAGGCTGGCTATGTCTCTCAACGTCGTGATCCTGGCTGCGGGTAAAGGTACTCGCATGCGCTCCGTACTGCCCAAGGTGCTGCACCCTGTCGCCAACAAACCCATGGTGTCCCATGTGATCGACACCGCCCGCCAGATAGGTGCCGAGCAATTGCACCTGGTGTACGGCCACGGTGCCGAGCTGCTCAAGGAGCGGATCGCCGCGCCGGATCTCAACTGGGTGCTGCAGGCCCAGCAACTGGGTACCGGCCATGCCGTCGCCCAGGCGATCCCTTTCTGGCAGGATGACGACGATGTACTGGTGCTCTACGGCGACACCCCGCTGATCCAGCCCGAGACCCTGCAACGGCTGCTGGCCGCCAAGGCCGATGACGGCATGGCGCTGCTGACCGTGGTGCTGGACAACCCCACCGGCTACGGCCGCATAGTGCGGGAAAACGGCCAGGTGGTCGGCATCGTCGAGCAGAAGGATGCCAACGCCGAGCAGCTCGCCATCCGCGAGGTGAATACCGGTGTGCTGGTGGCCAGGGGCGCCGATTTGCGTGGCTGGCTGTCTCGCCTGGACAACAAGAACGCCCAGGGGGAGTTCTATCTCACCGATGTGATCGCCATGGCCCATGGGGATGGTTGCCCCATCGCCGCCGTCCACCCGGACAGCGCCATGGAGGTGGAAGGGGCCAACAACCGGGTCCAGCTGGCGGCCCTCGAGCGTAGCTATCAGCAGATGCAGGCCGAGAAGCTGATGATCGCCGGCGCCACCCTGATCGATCCGGCCCGCTTCGATCTGCGCGGCACCCTGGAGATCGGGGAGGAGGTGGTGATCGACGTCAATGTCATCATCGAGGGCAGGGTCAAGCTCGGCAACCATGTGCGCATAGGTGTTGGTGCCGTGTTGAAGGATTGCGAGATTGGCGATCACAGCGAGGTGAAACCCTACTCCGTCATCGAGGGTGCCCAGGTGGCCGATCAATGCTCGGTCGGCCCCTTCGCCCGTCTGCGCCCCGGCGCCGTGCTGGAGCAGGATGCCCATGTCGGCAACTTCGTCGAGATGAAGAAATCCCGGCTCGGTGTGGGCTCCAAGTGCGGTCACCTGACCTACCTGGGGGATGCGGACATCGGCGCCAAGGTCAACATCGGTGCCGGCACCATTACTTGTAATTATGATGGGGTGAACAAGTTCCAGACCATCATAGAGGATGACGTCTTCGTCGGCTCCGATACCCAGCTGGTGGCGCCGGTGCGCATCGGCAAGGGGGCGACCCTGGGGGCGGGTTCCACCATCACCAAGGATGTGGCCGAACACGAGCTGGTGATCACCCGGGTGCCCCAGCGCCACATCAAGCACTGGGCCCGCCCGGTCAAGAAGAAGTGATGCCCGATCAATGAAATGCAAACCGGCGCCCTCAGGGCGCCGGTTTTGTTTTCAGCTCTCCTGGTCCGGGGCTGGGGAAGGGGGCGGGTTGCCCATCACCCCATACCAGTCCAGCTTGCGGGTCAGCCCCATGACCAGCGCCAGTATGGCGAACAGCAGCAGGGCACCGAGCAGCAGGGCTGTCTCCTCGGCTTGCAGCAGCCCGAACAGGATGGCGTAGACCAGCCCGAGCAGGGCCGCGAAGCCCATGCCCTGTTTCGGGCCCCCCAGCACATGGCTCAGGTAGAAGCCGTTGAGCAGCACGCTGGCGAGGCTGGCGACCAGATAGGCCCAGGCAAAGCCGAGATGCTCGGTCAGCGCCAGCAGCACCAGATAGAAGATGGCCAGTCCCATGCCCACCAGGGCGTACTGGATAGGGTGTACCCGCAGCCCCTTGAGCAGCTCGAACATGAAGAAGCTGAGGAAGGTGAGGCCGATGAACAGCAGGGCGTACTTGGCGGCCCGCTCGTTTTGTTGATAGTGATCCACCGGCTGCACCAGGCTGACGCTGAAACTGGGCAGCGGCTCGCCCCCGCCCCGCATCATGCGGTTGAAGCGGCTCTCCATGTCGGTGGCGAACCAGCTGCTCTGCCAGCTGGCGTCGAAACCGCTGGCGGTGAGGGTGCGGCTGCCGGGCAGAAAGTCGCCGAGGAAGTTGGGATGGGGCCAGTTGCCGGCGAGATTGAGCTTGCTGTCCTGGCCGAGGGGCACCACTTCCAGCTGATCCATCCCCAGCAGATCCAGCTCGATGTGAAAGCGGCCATCTTCATTTGGCAGGGTGGCGAGCGGAGCATGGATGCCGGCCAGACCGTCACCCAGCAGGGCGCCGGGGGCGAACGGAATGCGCTGCTCCCCCAGCTGCAGTTCGGGCACGCTGCTGATGCCGCGGGCATCGGACAGCACCAGGCTGAGATAGGGTCTGCCCGGGACCAGGGCGGGATCGGCCCCATCGACGGTCAGATCAGGTTCGCCGCTTACCAGCGTCTTGCCGTCGAGGTCGGCCGGCAACCGGCCGGAGAGGGAGAGCCGGGTGTGATAGACCTGGGCCTGATAGATGCCGAGCTTGCGAGGGGTCACCTCCATGCTGGCCCGCACATCCAGCTGTTCCGGCAGCAGGTAGCGATAGAGCTGCAGCTTGCGCTCGAAGCGCTTGCCATCCTGCTCGACGGTGACGGCCCGGGTATAGGGTTGCACCAGCACGGGCCCCAGTAGCCGCTGCGGACCGCTGCTGCTTGCCATGATGCTGTTAATGGCCTGGCTGCGATAGGCCTGGCGCTCCCGATTCAGCTCCATGATGGCGTGAACCGGGATCATCAGCAGCAGGCTGAGCAACAGCAGCAGAACTATCTTGTGGCTGAATATCTGTTTGACCATGACGCCTCTCCTTGTTGTTGAGGGGGAGTGTGCCGGGGGCGGGTGAAGGGAAGATGAGGCCCTGTGAAGTCAGGGTGAAGGGAGATAAAAAAAACCGGCGCTGGGCACCGGTTCTTGCTGGTATTACAGCTTGTTGAGCTCGGCCGGCAGGGCGGCGAACACCTGGTCTCTGGCCTTGAGGGAGGCAAACTGCTTGCCCGGCTTCTGGATGACGGTGTGCACGAAGATGAGCGTCTTGTCCTGCTTGCTGGCCCAGCCGACGAACCAGCCGATTTGCTGATCCCGGTTGAGGCTGCCATCCAGCAGCTTGGGGTAGCCCATGCCGGTCTTGCCGTGGATCTGCCAGCCATCGATGTCGGGCTGACGCATCAGGCTGGCGGTGTGGCGCAGGGTCTGGGCGGAGACCGGCAGCTTGCCGCCCACCAACTTGCCGAGGAAGCGGGCCTGCTCCTGGGGGCTGATGGCGAGGCTTGAGCTGAGCCAGGCCTGGGTCAGACCGTCGTGCTTGCCCGGGTTGCCCGAGAGATCCCGGTTGCCGTAGTCGAAGCGGTCCACATAGTGCTGGAGGCGCGCCTCTCCCAGCCACTCGGTCAGGCGTTGGGAGTACCAGATCACCGAGAATTTCATCCAGCTGCTCGGGGTGGTGGTCTGTTTCCACTGCGGCAGGAAGTCAGGGTCACCGGCCTTGAACGGCAGGGCCGGCAGTTGTTCATCCACCAGGAAGCCGCTGTCATAGCCCATCAGCGCCAGCGGGATCTTGAAGGTGGAGGCGGGTGTCAGCTGGCTGGCGCAGTCACCCTGGGCGCTGACGGGTTTGCCGCTGCCATCGGCAAACAGCATGCAGCCGGAGGTAGCGCTGGCAGGCAGGGCACAGAAGAGGCCGGTGGCAAGCAGGCCGGACAACAGAATGCGGGGCATGAACATCTCCTTGATTCATCAGAACGCGGGTAGACGGGTCCGGGCGGGACCCTATCCGAGGAGGCGCAGCTTAGCCCGGCTCTGTGTGTTCAGTGTGAAGTTCCCTAGCCGGCAGGCAGCCAGAGTTCGGCCAGCACCCCGCCTTCCGGCTGGTTGGCCAGGGTCAGCCGGCCGCCGTGCTGGCGCGCCACCTCCATGGCAAAACTGAGCCCGAGGCCGCTGCTCTTGCCCTTGTCGGGTCTGGGCAGGGAGTAGAAGCGCTCGAAAATCCTGGGCAACGCAAAGTCGGGAATGCCCGGTCCCCGATCCCGCACCCGGAAGCAGTACCCCCCGCCTTCCATGGCGCCGCTCAGCGCCAGGGTACTGCCGATGGGTGAGAAGTCGAGGGCGTTGTCCAGCAGGTTGCCCAGCGCCTGCTCCACCAGCAGGGGATCCCACTTATGTTTTGAGGCGTCGGCCAGCTCAGCCACCAGGGTCACCTGACGACGGGCAGCGACTATCTGGCGGGCATCGAGCACCCGCCTGCCCAGCCGGGCCGGCTCGACGGATTGCCTGTCCAGCCCCTGCCCCGATTCGAGGCGCGCCAGTTGCAGCATCCGCTCGATCAGTTGCTGCATGCGGGCCGTCTCCAGATTGATGTTGCCGATAAAGCGTGCGGCCACCTCCGGCGGCGGCGCCTCGGCCAGGAGCTCCCCCGCCCCACGAATGGCGGCCAGCGGGCTTTTGAGCTCGTGGGTCAGGCTGTGGACATAGGCTTCGATATAGGCCTTGCCGTCCAGTTGGCGGCGCATGGTTTCCAGAGAGCGGCCGAGCCGGTCCAGCTCCGGGCTGTGGAGCCTCGGCAGGCTGGCGGGCTGACCCTGGCTGATTGCATCGGCGTAGTGCACCAGCTTGCCGATGGCGCGGTTGAGCCACCACACCAGCAGGGCGCCGATGAGCAGCGAGATGAACAGCAGCAGGGCCGCCCCTTTCAGCAACTGGTGTTCGCTGCGTTCTATCATGGGCAGCAGGGTGCGGTTGGGCTTGGCGACGGTGAGGGAGCCCAGGATCTCCTTCCCTTCCCGCAGCGGGGCGGCCACGTGCATCACTGAGCTGGCGGGATCGTCCGGGTCGCTGCGGGTGCTGCGGGCGCCATACTCCCCGCGCAGGGTGAGGTAGACGTCGTTCCAGCGGGAGTAGTCCTTGCCCAGATCAACCCCGTCCGAGTCGTAGACCACCTTGCCTTTAGCGTCGACCACATAGATGCGGTACTCCGCCTGCTGCTTGAGATGACCGTCGATGAGGGCGTTGATGGGGCTCTGGTTGAGGCGGGCGAAGGCGCTGGCCAGCCGGCCATCCGCCATCCTCCCTTCCTGCAGATCGTCCAGGGCGAGGGGGGCCAGCATCTGGGCCATGTCCACCAGGGTATCTTCGGTGGCGCTGCGTACCCCGGGTTTGATCTCCTCGACGAAGATCTCCAGCACGAACCAGGCGGCCAGCGCAAAGATCAGCACCAGGCCGCACAGCAGTTGCAATCCGATCCTCATCTCATCTCCCGGCCGGTGCCCGGCAACCCTCTGTTCATGCCAGCTCCAGGCTGTAGCCCAGCCCGCGGTGGGTCAGGATCAGGTTGGCGTCAGGGTCACGCTCCCGCAGCTTGGCCCTCAGGGTCTTGATGTGAGTGTCGACGGTGCGATCCAGGCTCTCTTCCGCATCCTGCCACACCAGTTCCATCAGTTGCTGGCGGGAGTAGACCCGGCCCGGCGCCAGCATGAGCGTCTTGAGCAGCAGGTACTCGTAGCGGGTGAGGGTCAGGGGCTGACCGTGGAAGCAGATGCGGGCCCGCTCCTCGTCCAGGGTGAGGACCTGGCTCGGCTGAGGGGAGGTTGGTTGGCTGCGGCGCAGTATCACCCGCACCCGGGCGCACACCTCCCGGGGCGAGAAGGGTTTGGCCACATAGTCGTCGGCCCCTATCTCCAGCCCGATCAGCCTGTCTATCTCCTCGCTGCGGGCGGTGAGAAACATCAGGGGAGTGTCGCACAGTGCCCGCACCTGCTTGCACAGTTCGAAACCGCCTATGTCCGGCAGCCCCACATCCAGGATCAGAAAATCCGGTCGCGTCTGTTCCAGTCGCGCCAGCAACGGCTGACCGAGGGGAAACCATTCCACCTCGAAGCCGTCGGTCTGCAGGGCATAGATCAGGGTATCGGCAATGCTGGCTTCATCCTCCACCAGCCAGATGAGTCGTTTTTGCATGGCGTCCTCGTCGCAAATCGGCTCCTCATTCTGGCATCGAACCAAATCGGATCCTATTTGCCGTTTGATTTTTCCCAAAAAGGCATTAATATTTCGCCATTCTTTCGAATCGAAACTTAAAGATGACCAAACGCAACACACAGCAGCGCCGTCACACCATAGTGAGCCTGGTGCAGGAACAGGGTGAAGTCAGCGTCGATGCCCTGGCCAAGCACTTCTCCACCTCGGAAGTGACCATCCGCAAAGATCTGGCGGTGCTGGAGACCGGCGGTCTGCTGCTGCGCCGTTACGGCGGTGCCGTCCCCCTGCCGAGCGAGATGGTGGTGGACAGCAACCCGGATCAAGTTTCGAAACGAAAGCTGGCCATTGCCCGCGCCGCCGCCGAACGGATCCGCGATCACAACCGCGTCATCATCGATAGCGGCAGCACCACCAGCGCCATGATCCCGTTGCTCGGCAACAAGCGCGGCCTCATCGTCATGACCAACTCCCTCAACGTGGCCGGCGCCCTGCGCGAGCTGGAAAACGAACCCACCCTGCTGATGACCGGCGGCACCTGGGATCCCCACTCCGAATCCTTCCAGGGTCAGGTGGCGGAGCAGGTGCTGCGCTCCTATGACTTCGACCAGCTGTTCATCGGTGCCGATGGCATAGACCCGGAGCGGGGCACCACCACCTTCAACGAGCTGGTGGGCCTCTCCCGGGTCATGGCCGAGGTGTCTCGCGAGGTCATCGTCATGGTGGAGTCGGAGAAGATAGGCCGCAAGATCCCCAATCTCGAGCTGCCCTGGTCCGGCATCCATACCCTGGTGACCGACGAGGGGCTGGATAGCGAGGCCAGAGCACAGATCCAGGCCAGGGGGATCCAGCTGATTTGCGCCCCCGTTGCCGTGTGACCCAAACATCCATTATCCAATCGAATTAGCGTCTTACATTTCAAGGAGAAGTCTATGTGTGGCATCGTCGGGGCTGTGGCCCAACGTGATGTGGCTGAAATCCTGGTAGAGGGCCTGCGCCGTCTGGAATACCGTGGCTATGACTCCGCCGGTGTGGCCGTGTTCAGCGCCAGCCAGCCCCTGCAGCGGGTGCGTCGCCTCGGCAAGGTAGCCGAGCTGGCCAAGGCACTGGAAGAGCAGTCCGTCCATGGCGGTACCGGCATAGCCCACACCCGCTGGGCGACCCATGGCGAGCCGTCCGAACGCAATGCCCACCCCCATGTCTCCGAGCATATCGTGGTGGTGCACAACGGCATCATAGAGAACCACGAAGAGCTGCGCAGCCAGCTGCAGGGCATGGGCTACGAGTTCAGCTCTGACACCGACACCGAGGTGATCGCCCACCTGGTGCACCACGAGCTGAAATCCGCCCCCAGCCTGCTGGCGGCCATGCAGGTGGCTGTGAAGCAGCTGCGTGGTGCCTACGGTACCGTAGTGATGGACAGCCGTGACGACAGCCGCGTGGTGGTGGCCCGCTCCGGCTCCCCCCTGGTGATCGGCCGCGGTATCGGCGAGAACTTCATTGCCTCCGATCAGATGGCCCTGCTGCCGGTCACCCGCCGCTTCATCTTCCTGGAAGAGGGTGACGTGGCCGAAGTGACCCGTCGCGACGTGCACATCTTCGATACCGACGGCAACGCCGTGGTGCGCGAAGAGCTGGAGTCCGAGCTCTCCCACGATGCCGGTGACAAGGGTGAATACCGTCACTACATGCTCAAAGAGATCTACGAGCAGCCCAAGGCCATCACCAACACCCTGGAAGGGCGCCTCGGCAGCGATCACGTGGTGGTCGAGTCGTTCGGCAACGGCGCCCGTGCCATCTTCGACAAGGTGGAGCATGTCCAGATCGTGGCCTGCGGCACCTCCTACAACTCCGGCATGGTGGCCCGCTACTGGTTCGAAGAGATAGCCGGCGTCTCCTGCGACGTGGAGATCGCCTCCGAGTTCCGCTATCGCAAGTCCGTGGTGCGCCCCAACAGCCTGCTGGTGACCCTGTCCCAGAGTGGCGAGACCGCCGATACCCTGGCCGCCCTGCGTCTGGCCAAGGAGTCCGGCTACATGAGTTCCCTGGCCATCTGCAACGTACCGGGCTCCTCCCTGGTGCGCGAATCCGACCTGGCCTTCATGACCCGGGCGGGGGCAGAAATCGGGGTGGCCTCCACCAAGGCCTTCACCACCCAGCTGGCCGGCCTGCTGATGCTGGTGGCTTCCGTCGGTCACTGCCGTGGCAACCTGAGCGCCGAGGCCGAGGCGGAACTGGTCAAGGCGCTGCAGGCCTTGCCTGTGCGCATCAAGGAGAGCCTGGCCCTGGCCAAGCAGATCGAGACCCTGGCCGAAGAGTTTGCCGACAAGCACCACAGCCTGTTCCTCGGCCGTGGCAGCCAGTACCCCATCGCCATGGAAGGGGCGCTCAAGCTGAAAGAGATCTCCTATATCCACGCCGAAGCCTATGCCGCCGGTGAGCTCAAGCACGGCCCGTTGGCGCTGATTGATGCCGAGATGCCCATCATCGTCGTGGCGCCGAACAACGATCTGCTGGAGAAGCTCAAGTCCAACGTGGAAGAGGTGCGTGCCCGCGGCGGCATCCTGTATGTGTTCGCCGATGCGGACGCCGGCTTCAAGAGCGACGAGACCATGCGGGTGATGAGCCTGAATCACGTGGAAGAGATGATAGCCCCCATCGTCTATACGGTGCCGTTGCAGCTGCTCTCCTACCATGTCGCCCTCATCAAGGGCACCGACGTGGATCAGCCGCGCAACCTGGCGAAATCCGTGACCGTGGAATAAGCCGTCGTCAGACATGAAAAAGAGCCGCTGTTGCGGCTCTTTTTGTTTTGGCTAATCGGGCTATGACAGCCGCAGGTTGGTGATGGTCACGTCGGTCAGGGAGGGCACTATGATGCCGCTGGAGATCCCCTTGGCGATGGCCTGGCTGCGATTCTTGGAATCCGTCTTGTTGGTCACCTGGTTGAGGTGGAAGTTCACGGTGCGCTCGCTGATGCCGAGAATGGTGGCTATCTCCCAGGAGGTCTTGCCCTCGCTGGCCCAGAACAGACACTCCTTCTCCCTGTCCGACAGCTCGGTCAGGTACTTCATCAGGTCGGGTCTGGCCTTGATCAGGGTCAGGGCCGAATTGAAGATGTAGCTGGCGCAGAACGACAGCAGGGGAACGTTTTCAAACATCAGTTCGGAGTCGGAACGCTCCTTGGTGATGAAGGAGAGGATGCCGTGTTCCCCCTGCGGGGTGTGCAGCGGGAAGGAGACGCCATTGCGCACGCCGAAATCGGCGGCCAGGTTCATTACCTCCTGGCTGGCGCTGGGCAGCCAGGGGGAGGTGCAGTCGAGCTGGTTCCAGAAGATGGGCTGGGTCTGTTTCAGGCCCAGATGCACCACGGGATCCTGAGTAAGGAACTGCTTCTCCGAATAGGCGTTGAACCAGCTGGTGGGGCAGTTGTTGAACAGGGCAACGTGGGATTTCTGCATGCTGATGGGAAAAATAATCAGCAAACGAAAGTAATCGAACCCCATCTGGTGGCTGAAACGCTCCAGAAGCTGCTGAATGTCGCTGGTTTTCTTGGCCCTGGCAAACCTGTCTATGTGTTCCCATATGGCGTCGTTAAACATTCTATTCTCCCGTTTCGACCGCTATCTCGCTGATCGAAAAGATATTTTTTAGTTATAAATTTGGTGTTGCTTATATCAACGCCAGTAAATCCCGTGTTTGTCTAAAAATTATCCTGCTTTTTTCCTCTCAGGCCAAGGGGGGATGTCGATTGATACTAGCGCCATCATTTGAAATAATGAGAATAGTTATCATTGTTAAGATTCATACTATGAGCAAGTTATGGTGTCTGGCCCTGTTGCCATTATCGATCTCCCTCTCGGTTTGTGCCGACGATCTGGTCAAGCCCAGCCTCAAGGCGAGCATTGCCGCCGGTCAGGCGTCTCAGCAACGGGTTGAGAAGGCGGCAGATGCCGCCATGGCTGCTCGGCAGGAGCTGCAAAATGCCGAGCTGCAGCTGCGTGACCTCGAGGCCTACAACAGCTACATGCACTCCCTGGTCGAGGATCAGCGCGGCGAACTGGCTCGCCTCGAGAGTCAGCTCGGGGCGGTGGAGGAGACCCGTCAGGGCCTTATCCCCCTGATGTTGCAGATGCAGAGCGAACTGGCCGAACTGGTGCAGCAAGACGTGCCACTGCGCAAAGAGGAGCGGCTGGCCCGGGTCGAAGGGTTGAAAGCGACCCTTTCCCGAGCGGACGTGAGCGAGGCGGAGAAGTTTCGTCAGTTGCTGCAGGCCTATCAGATAGAGGCCGAATACGGCAATCGGCTCGATGCCTACTCGGCCGAGCTGACCCTGGATGGCGCGCCGCGCCGGGTAGAGGTGCTGGCCGTGGGCCGGGTGGCCCTGCTGGCCATGACGGCGGATCACAGCCTGGCCTGGCGCTGGTCGGCACAGGAAAAAACCTGGCAGCCGCTGGATAGCCAATGGCTCAGCCCGCTCTCCGACGCCTTTGCCATGGCAAAAGACAAGGGGGTTCCCCAGTTGTTGCAACTGCCGCTCTCCGTGGCCCTGCAGGAGACCCAGTCATGAAACAGCTTCCCCTCATCATCGCCCTGATGCTGGCACAACCCGCCCTGGCCAACGAGAACTGGCAGGCCCAGGAACAACTCAGGGAACAAGAAGCCAGCCAGGAGCTTGGCGAGGTCAGCAAGAGCCTGGCCAGTGCCCGCGCCAGGCTCAATGCCGCCCAGCAGCAGAGCAAGCAGCTGGCGAGCGAATTTGCCGACAACGAGAAACGGCTGGGTGAACTGAAAGCCCAGTGGCAGCAGGCGGCCAGCGACATGGATCAGGTGTTTGCCGTCGCGCGTCAGGGGGCCGGCGATGCGGTCAAGTTGCTCGGTAGCTCGGCCATGCAGGGGCAGTTTGCCGATCGCCTGCTGCCGCTGCAGCAGATGAGCAGAGAGCAGGATGTGCCGGATCGCGCCGCCCTGGCTCAATTGCCCGCCCTGCTGATGCAGGAGATAGCGGGATCTGCCCAGGTAACCCGCTTCGAGGCGGAGGTGCTCGATGGTCAGGGGGCGAGTGCCACCCAGCAGGTGACCCGCATCGGCAGTTTCATGCTGGTGGGGCAGGATGGTTTACTGCAAGCCGGGGCCGATGGCCTGGCCCCTGTGCTCGGCCTGCCGGCCAGCCTGAACGGTGCCGCCCTCTCTTATGGCGGCGCAGAGGGAGAGGCCGCCGTGATCGATCCCTCCCATGGGGTCCTGCTCGCCATGCAGACCCAGGCCCCCAGTCTCTGGCAGCAGATCCAGCAGGGTGGCAAGGTGGGCGCCATCATAGTGCTGCTGGCCGTGATTGGCCTTGGCATCGCTGCGGTGCGACTCTGGAGCCTCTCTCGCGAGCTGGGCAGGGTGCGTCGCCAGCTTGCCAGCGGTGACTATCATGCCGACAACGCCCTCGGGCGAGTGCTGCTGGTGGCGGACAAGCACCCGGAGATCCCCATGGAAACCCTGGAGCTGAGGCTGGACGAGGCCATCCTGCAAGAGACGCCACGGCTCGAGCGAGGCCTTGGCATGGTCAAGGTGATCGCTGCCCTGGCGCCCATGCTGGGGCTGCTCGGCACAGTGACCGGCATGATAGGCACCTTCCAGTCCATCACCCTGTTCGGTACGGGCGATCCCAAGATCATGGCCGGCGGCATCTCGATGGCGCTGATCACCACCGTGATGGGGCTGGTGGCGGCGATCCCGCTCATCCTCTCCCATAGCCTGTTGCAGTCGCGCTTCGTCGAGCTCTCCAACGTGCTGGAGCAGCAGGTGGCTGGCATTCTGGCGGAGCGTGCGGAAGGCAAGGTGCGCACGGAGCGGGCGGCATGATGCTGGATGTCTGGCACCAGGTGCAGAGCTTCATGGGGCGAGGCGGCCCCGTGCTCTGGGTCATCCTGGCCATGCTGGCGCTGATGTGGATCCTGATCATTGAGCGTTTGCTCTATCTCAACCTGGGTTATGGCGCCCTGCGTCGCCGGCTGCAGGCGGACTGGCAGGCCAGGGAAGAGCACGGTAGCTGGCATGCCCGCGCCATTCGCGGTCGCTGGCTGGCCCAGGCCGAGCTGGAACTGGGCCGTCACCTGATCCTGATCCGCACCCTGGTGGTGCTCTGCCCCATGCTGGGGCTGCTGGGCACGGTGACCGGCATGATAGGGGTGTTCGACACCCTGGCTGCGGCCAATCGCTTTAATCCCGAGAGCATGGCGGGGGGGATCTCCCGCGCCACCATTCCCACCATGGCGGGCATGGTGGTCGCCCTGCTCGGCGTATTGTTACTCAGTCGTCTCGACAGCCAGGCCAAACGCGCCCTGGCTGGTACCCGGGACGGGCTGCGCGAAGAGAAGGTATTACCATGAGACGCCAACCCAAGCGCGTGCGTGATGAAGTGCAGATCGACATGACCCCCATGCTCGACATCGTCTTCATCATGTTGATCTTCTTTATTGTGACCACCTCCTTCGTGCGCGAGGCCGGGCTCGAGGTCAACAGACCCCAGGCGAGCCAGGCCAAGGCGCAGAAGTCCTCCAGCATCATGCTGGCCATCGGCGAGCAGGGGCAGATCTTCCTCGATCGCAAGCAGATCGACATCGAGCGGGTGCAGGCCAGCCTGGCACGCATGCTGGCGGAACAACCCGAATCCAGTCTGGTGATCCAGGCCGACGAGCGGGTTCCCCATGGCAAGGTGGTGCGGGTGATGGACGAGGCCAAGGCTGCCGGCATCGCCAACATAGCGGTGGCGGTATCCGCGCCATGAAGTGGAAGCTGATGAGCCTGGCCCTGGGCCTGCTGTTGAGCCTGGGCATACTGCTGTTCATGGCCGCGCTGGTCGAGCCGCCCAAGGAGCGGGCCCGAAGCAGCGAGCAGGACCCCATCGTCATCCGGGTGCAGGCCGAGCAGAGCGAGGTGGCGCAGCGCGAGCGCCCCATCCCGCCCAAGCCTGAGCCTCTGCCCGAGCCTCCGGCTGCCCTCTCCCTGAGCCCCATGCCGACGCCGCCGACCCCTGTGCTGCCCACGGTGCAGCCCAGCCTGGACCTGGTCGCTGATCTGAGTCCGGTGCAGGTGGCGGCTCCCGGGGTGATGGCCGCGCCAGCCCCGGCCCCCGTCGCCGCGGGCAACCCCCATGGTCAGCTAGGTGGGGTCGGCAGCAGCGACATCCTGACCCCGCTGCAACGGATAGAGCCCAGTTACCCCTATCGGGCGCAGCAGGCGGGCATCGAAGGATTCGTCACCCTGAGCTTCAGCGTGGATGCCGAAGGACGGGTGCGGGATGTGACCGTGGTTGACGCCAAGCCAAGACGCCAGTTCGAGCGCGCTGCCATTCAGGCGGTGAGCAAGTGGCGCTACCAACCCAGGCCGGGGGCGAGCGACAAGCTGCCCCAGGTGATCACCCTCAAGTTCAAGTTGGAGTCATGATTATGTTGCGGATCTGGATCTGCCTGCTGGCCCTGATGAGCGCGAGCAGCTGGGCCATGGAGGTGAGCCCGCTCTTCTCTCGTCAGCTGGCCCCCGTGCTCAAACTCTATCAGTCCGGCCAGTTCCAGCAGGCCCAGAGCCGGGCCCGCGAACTCAAACCGGGTTCCGAGCCAGAACGTGCCTGGCTGGCGCAGCTCAATGCCTCCCTGGCCGCCAACTTGCAACAGACGGCCCAGGCGAGCCGATATGTGGACCAGGCACTCTCTTATAAAGCGTGGCCAGAGGCGCAACTGCTTCAGCTGCTGCGCCTGAAGGGAGATATCCAGGCCCAGCAGTCGGACTGGCGTGGCGCCATCAACAGCTATCGCGCCGTGTTGGCCAAGCAGCCTGGCAACGAGCTCAGACTGCGTCTGGCGGGCCTCTACTACCATGACAAGCAGTACGACGAAGCCATTCGCCAGAGCGATCAGCTGCTCAAGCAGGGTTGGCAGAAGCCGGTGGCGCTGATCCGCCTCTCGGCCCTGACCTCCCTGCGGCGCTATGCCCAGGCCGCCGATCAGGCGGGCGAGCTGATCCGCCGTGAACCGAACGAGAGTCGCTGGTGGCAGCAGGCCGTCGCATTGAACATCTCGGCCAAGCGGGGCGATCAGGCCCTGGCTCTGCTGCAGAGTGCCCTCGATCGCGGCCTGATGGACGAAGCGTCGACCCGTACACAGCTCATTCGCCTCTATGGCTGGCAAGGCTTGCCATATCGCGGAGCCCGCCTGTTGGAAAATGCCATGGCGAACGGACAACTGAAGCAGAGTGTGGAAAACCAGCGTCTGCTGGCTCAACTGTGGGAAGGGGCGAGGGAGTGGCCCAAGGCCATCGCCAGCTGGCAGACCCTGGCCAGGCAGACTGCCCAGACCGATGCCGGATTGCGGGCGGCCGAACTGCTGCTGCTGCGAGGGGAAACCGAGGCGGCCATGACGCAATTGGCGGCGATGGGACAACACCGCAGTGAGCAGGGGCGCAGGGTCAAGGGCCAGCTGGTGCAAGCCCTGCTCAACCAGCAGCAATATCAGAAAGCCATGGTGCTGGCCCGTGAGCTGAAAGCGGAAGGGGGAAGCGCCTGGCAGGAGCGCGCAGACCGCTGGCTCAGCTATATAGATGCGCGCCAGCAGGAATCGAACAAAAAGTCGGCGTAACAGGCACTGATGAGGTTGTTTTTGATGGTTTGAGGGTGAAAAATGAGCGGTCGCACCGTTTTGGCTAAAAATCCCTTGTCATCGTGATCTGGCTCCCTATAATGCGCCCCTACCAGCACGGTGGAACACGCCGGACTGATGAGTCAGCTTCCTTGCGAAGCTGGCGCCGAAAGAAAAGCGAAAACAACCGCTTGACTTTCGAAGTGAGGAGCGTAAGATGCGCCTCCTCAACGCGATAAGCGTGACGCTCTTTAACAATTTGAATCAAGCAATCTGTGTGGGCACTCAC